>JBEKRR010000006.1:0-67035 GCA_049518555.1 Acidobacteriaceae bacterium | reverse complement strand
ACCCCGTGGATGAGCACCTGATGGAGCTGCTGATCATGATGGACGCGCTGAAGCGCGCCTCGGCCGGCAGGATTACGGTTGTCATGCCGTACTACGGCTACGCAAGGCAGGACCGCAAGGACCGGCCGAGGGTGGCGATTACGGCCAAGCTGGTGGCAGACCTGCTGAGCACGGCCGGCGCAAACCGGGCCCTGCTGGTCGATCTGCACGCGGCGCAGATTCAGGGCTTCTTCAACATCCCAGTGGACCACCTCTTCGCCAGCCCGGTGCTGGTGAGCTACTTTCGGGAGCTTGAACTGCCCGATCTGACCGTGGTTTCACCGGACGCGGGAGGCGTGGAGCGCGCGCGCTTCTTCGCCAAGAAGCTGGAAGTTCCGTTGGCCATCGTCGACAAGCGGCGGACCGACATGAACGTGACCGAGGTGATGAACGTGATCGGCGATGTGCGCGACCGCACATGCCTCATCCTCGACGACATCATCGACACCGCCGGAACGCTTGTGGGAACGGTGGAGGCGCTGCTGGCCCAGGGCGCAAAGAAAGTTTATGCGTGCGCTTCGCATCCGGTGCTATCGGGCCCGGCGGTGGAACGCATTGCGGCATCGCGGCTGGAAGAGTTGGTCGTCACCAACACCATACCGCTGCGCGAAGACGCGCTGCGGGTGCCGAAGATCAAGGTTCTATCGATCGCCGGGCTATTAGGCCGCGCCATCGAGAGTATCCACATGGAGACCAGCGTCAGCACGCTGTTCAACTAACGGCAGGGAACAGGGAACAGGGAACAACCGGCAACTGCCGAGGCCACCCGCTCTATCCAGGAACTCCGCCACCAACGCAACGAAACAGCGGTTCATCCGCAAAGGGAGCGAGACACAGACGAACTGATGAGACGGTAGCGGCGGATTTCTGGTCCCTGTTCCCTGATCCCTGTTCCCTGCACTTCGTGCCCGAAAGGAAAAGAACATGGCAACATCCACTATTTCAGCCGTTGTCGCAACGCCCCGCGAGGGCAAGTTCAACAAGAACGCAGCACGCCGCGTGCGCGCCGCGGGCAAGATTCCCGCCGTTGTCTACGGGGCCGGGCAGGCTGCCGTCGCCGTCACCGTGGACCCACGCATCATCACGCGGATTCTGCACTCCGACTCCGGCCACAACACCATCTTCGACCTCGACGTGACCGGAGCACCCACGGTCAAGGCGATGGTTGTGGACTGGCAGAATGAGCCGATTAAGGGCGCGCTGCTGCACATCGACCTGAAGCGCATTGCGATGGACAAGGCGATTCGCGTCTCGGTACCCGTCCAGTTGATCGGCATTCCGGTCGGCGTCAAGACCCAGGGCGGAATCCTGGAGCATGTGCTGCGCGAGGTTGAGATCGAGTGCCTGCCCAGCGACATCCCGAGCCATCTGGACGCCGATGTCTCCTTGCTGGAGATCAACCAGGCCGTCCACGTCTCCGATCTGCCGCACTCCGGCACCATCAAGTTCCTCGACGACGAGGGCTTGACCGTCGCGCATGTCTCCATGATCAAGGAAGAGGTCGTTCCGGTTGAAGAGGTGGTCGAAGCGCCGGTCGAACCGGAGGTCGTCAAGAAGGGCAAGGGCGAGATGGAAGCCGCGCCCGATGCCAAACCGGAAGCCAAGTCCGATGCCAAGCCGGATGCCAAGCCGGACGCCAAGGCGGACGCCCGGAAGAAGTAAAGAGCAGCGGGACGGTACGTTTTGCATAGGGCAGGGCTTTAGCCCTGCCGCAACAGGCGCGACACCGATGGGGCTTTGGCCCCGGAGTGTTCGCACAAAGGAAGCGCGGCGTGAAACTGATTGTTGGTCTCGGCAACCCCGGTATCGAATATCAGTTCACCCCGCACAATGCCGGCTTTCTCGCGCTGGACCGCATCGCCGAACACTGCGGTGTGGCCCTCGCGAACCGCCGGAGCAGGGCGCTTACGGCGAAGGCGCGGCTTGCAGGACAAGAGGTCCTGCTGGCCAAGCCGGAGACGTTCATGAACCTGAGCGGGCTCTCGGTGGCCGCGCTGGTCCGTGAGCTGGAAATCACGGTCCCGTCGCATGACCTGATTGTGATCTACGACGAGCTGGACCTTCCGCTGGGCACGCTTCGCATTCGCGAGCGCGGCTCGGAGAACGGGCACAACGGAGCGATCTCGGTCTCCGGCGCGCTCGGTACCCAGGAGTGGCTGAGGATTCGCATCGGGGTCGGCAAGCCGCCTCTTGCGGATGGCACGGAGGTGAAGGCAGGCGGCACGGACTACCTGCTCTCGCCGATGCGCAAGGCAGAGCTTGCCGTGCTGGATGAAGTGCTCGACCGCGTCGGAAGCGCAGTCGAGGCGGTCCTCGGCCAGGGGTTGAGCGCCGCGATGAATGAGTTCAACCGCCCACCGGGCGGAGAGTAGTCGGAAGGGTTTAGAGGTAGCAAGATCGGAAGGGCACGGCTTCAGCCGTGCCGAACGAGGCAAGAATCCCAAGGGGGCTATAGCCCCTGAGGACCATTCCAGACCGGGTTGGCAGAGCACACGCCCGCACGGTGCGAAGCAGAACTTCGCAGAAAGAAGTAACCGAATGAACCGCAGCTACGAAATCATGTTTATTGTTCGTCCCGACGTGGAGGAGGCCGACCTCGACAAGCTGATCGAAGGCTTCTCGGCCAACATTACATCCGGCGGCGGCGAGGTCAAGAGCGTGGAGAAGATGGGACGCCGGCGTCTCGCCTACACGGTCCGCAAGTTCAACGACGGCTTTTATGTTCTGCTGAACATCGCAGCCGCGGGCAGCCTGATTGGCGAGATCGAGCGCCGCCTGCGCGTCTCCGAGCCGGTGATCAAGTTCATCACCGTGCGCATGGACGAGGAAGAGAAACGCCTGGCCAAGGTCAAGGCCCTGCGCGACTCCAAGGTGAAGCGCAGCGCGCAGTCCATCGCCCAGCCGCCGGTCGCCATCTCCGCCGCCGAAGCGTCCGAGCCGACCGCAGTTGCAGAAGCTCCCGCCGCCACCGAACCGGAAGCGGTTGTCGCCGCCGAGCCCACCACCGCAGTGGTCTAACCGCCGCCGCGCCATACAAGATCTGCGCAGCGGCATCTGCCGCCTCGCAGCGAACGAATCAACCGCCGCACCCGCTTCCCAACCCGGCCACCAGCGCGGGCGTTCCCAGACTCCAGCGTGAGCCCGGAGCTGGTTCGGCACAACTCGAAAGAGATGAGAGGAACCACAATGGCTGACGAAACAAGCGCACCGCAATCCACCGGCGCACCGCAGTCCTCACCGGAAACAAGACCCTACACGCCGCGTCCCGCATACGCCGGTCCCGGCGGCCCACGCCCGCCTCGCCCCGCGGGCGGCCCAGGCGGACGAAAGTTCTTCCGCCGCAAGAAGGTCTGCAAGTTCTGCACCGAGAAGATCGACGCCATCAGCTACCGCGATGTCCGCCTGCTGCAGGGCTTCGTCGCCGAGCGGGGCAAGATCGTTCCGCGCCGGTTGACCGGCGTCTGCACCCGCCACCAGCGTCGCGTCTCGCTCGCCATCAAGCAGGCACGCAACATCGCCCTGCTTGCCTTCGCCGCGCGCTTCTAACCTATGCGCCGCCGGTGATGCCGGACGGCGACAGAAATCCCGGAGAAATGCAATGGAAGTCATACTCAAGGAAGACGTCAACAAGCTCGGCCACCGCGGCGATGTGGTTAAGATCGCCGACGGCTACGGCCGCAACTACCTGCTGCCCGGCAAGCTCGCCATAGAGGCGACCCCCGCCAACAAGGCCGTCATTGAGCAGATGAAGGGCTCGGCGATCCGCAGGCTGGCCAGGGAGAAGGTCATCGCCGAGGACCTCTCGAAGAAGCTGGAGTCGGTCGAGCTGGTCTTCGAGCGCAAGGTGGGCGAGAACGACCACCTCTTCGGCTCGGTCACATCGGGCGACATCGCGCACCAGCTCGGGGAGAAGGGCTACACCATCGACCGACGCAAGATCTCGCTGGAAGAGCCGCTCAGGTCGCTGGGCGAGTTCCACGTGCCGATCAAGCTGCACCGCGAGGTCACCAGCCACATCAAGGTCACCATCAAGGGCGAAGAACTGCCGGGCGACTCGATCGAGACCGCCGCGTAAAACGGCCTAACACCGATTCACACCGACAGGCACCGATCTACCATCCAGGAGATCGGTGCCTGTATTTGCCTTTACGCGAAGAGTCGAGGACGCCACGAAGCGATCACTCGTACTTCAGGGTCTCAACCGGATCGAGCCGCGCGGCGCGGTTGGCCGGAACGGTGCCGAAGATCACGCCGACGATCACGGAGGTGGCCAGGGCGATCGGCGCCGCCAGCCAGCCCACGGGGATCTTGTACGGCGTCAGAAGGCCCAGCAGGATCGGGATGCCAAGGCCGACGAGGGTGCCGAGAACGCCGCCGGCCAGCGACAGGAAGACCGCCTCGGTGAGGAACTGCAAGCGGATCTCGCGTCGCGTCGCGCCCAGCGCCTTGCGGATTCCGATCTCGCGGATGCGCGCCTGCACGTTGGCCAACATGCTGTTCATGATGCCCACGCCGCTGACAATCAGAGTGATCGATGCAGCAAGCAGCAACACCCACGTAAGGATGGTGGCCACCTTCGCCATATCGTGCAGGACGTCAGTCAGGGTCAGCGCGCGATAGATGCTGTTTGGCCGGTGGCGGCTCTTGATCAGCGCGGTGATCTGCACAGCACCAGGCTCGACCATCGTGGGGTCGGCCATCTTGAAGAAGATCTCCTTGAGGTTGTCGGTTCCGGTGAAGTAGCGCGCCACCTCGTAGGGGATGAGGATGGTATGGTCGTTGATCTCGGACGTGCCGTAGGTGTCGATGCTCTCCTTGAAGACGCCGACGATGGTGAGCGGAATGCCGCGGATCGTGATGTTTTTGTCCACTGCGGCCTGCTCGCTGCCGAAGAGCTTGATCGCCAATGGTTTGTTGAGCACCGCAACCTTGGCGTGCGCTCCGGCGTCCTGATCGTCGAAGAACCGCCCGGCCAGGACCACCAGCCCGCGCACCTCCTTATACTGCGGTGAAACGCCCAGCAGCATGGCGTCCTCGGTGACGCCGCCGCCGATGCTGATGCGGTCGTGGTCCTCCAGCATGGGCGAGTAGGCAACGATGCCGGGCACTGAATCGACCACCGCCTGCATGTCTTCGCGGGTCATGTAGTCCGGCGTGGTGGTGTTGTCGGGGCCAATGATGCTGCCACCGCTGTACTGCATCTCGATCTTGTTCGGCCCCAGGCTGGAGATGGTGTCCAGCGCGTATTGCTTGCCCGTCATCCCCACCGTCACCACCAGGATGATCGACGCCGAGCCGATCACCATGCCCAGCATGGTGAGCAAAAACCGGGCCTTGCTGGCGCGGAAACTGTCCACGGCCAGCGAGATCACCTCGCTGAAGATCATCGTGGTGTTCGCGCTCGCCAGCGTGCTGTCGAACGACTTCGTTTCGAGTTCCGGCTTGGGAACGATTGTGGTCGCCATGGTTTATCCATCGGTCCGGGCGCGCCGGAATCAGGTCTTCGCCAGGTTGATCGTCCAGCGAAGGTCCGTCCGGAAATCCGTGCCCGATACAGCAATTAGACACTCTTCAGTATCGCAGCGGTGCGGCGATTCCTGCTAACCCTGATTATCCCCTCGCGATGAGAGAAATGCGCCCCGGAACCCGCCGATCGATCCCTCGATCTTCTCCAGCGGAACCGTCAGCGAGAGGCGAATGTAACCCGAACGTCCAAATCCTGTGCCGGGGACGGCGAGTACGCCCTCCTCGGCAAGCCGCCGGGTGAACGCGATGTCGTCGGGGATGGGCGTCTTGAGGAAGACGTAAAACGCGCCTTCGGGCCGGCGCACCTCGTATCCGATTGCCTCCAGCGCGTCGCAGAGAACGTTCCGCCTCTGCTCGTAGATTGCCGGGCCGATCGTCTCGTCCATCGACTCCAATATCACTCGCTGCCAAATCGCGGGCGCGTTGACAAAGCCCAGGGTGCGATTGCTGAAGGCGCAGGCGCTGCGCAGAGTTGCTCCATCCTCCAGCCGCGGCGAGAGCGCCAGGTAGCCGATGCGCTCGCCCGCCAGTCCCAGCGACTTCGACCAGGAGTTGCAGATCGCCGTATGGGCGATGCTCGACGCCACCTCCGGCTGCCGCCCTCCGTCGTAGACGAAGGACTTGTACGGCTCGTCGCTGAGGACGGCGATGGGCTGGCCGGCGCGCGAGAGCATCTCGTCCAGATCGCGCAGAGTGGATTCGGGATAAACGCGGCCGGTGGGATTGTTGGGCGTGTTGAGGATCAGCGCGCGCGTGCGCGGAGTGATGGCCGCGGCGATCCTCTCCACATCGGGCAGAAATGAATCGTCGGTTTCAACAATGACCATGCGCCCGCCGTGGTTGGCGATGTAGAACTGGTACTCGGCAAAGTAGGGCGCCAGGACGAGCACCTCATCGCTGGGATCGAGAATCGACTTCAGGATCACGTTGCATGCGCCCGCGGCGCCGACCGTCATGAAGACGTCTTCGGCGGTGAAGTCCAGGCCGGTCTCGTGCCGCAGCTTGCCGGCGACGGCCTCGCGTACCTCGGCGAAGCCGGGGTTCGGCATATAGCCGTGCGAGCCTGCGCGGTTGCCGGCCACGACGCGGCGCAGCGCATCCAGCACGGCGGGCGGAGGTTCGACATCGGGATTGCCCAGCGAAAAATCGAAGACCGCATCGGCCCCGCGCTCACGCTTCAGCCGCACGCCCTCCTCGAACATGCGCCGAATCCAGGAGGCGTTCTCGAGCTGCCGGGCGATGGAATTTGCAACGGGCATAATGCGCGCCTTCTAATTCTTCAGGAGTTCTTCGCTGGCCAGCAGGCTGATGCCCGCCGCCTGCAGACGCGCGATGGCCGCGTCGGGATCGGCGAAGCGAAAGATGAGGATGGCCTGGTCGCCGCGAACATCGGAGAAGGCGTACATGTATTCGATATTGATTCCGGTGCCGTCCAGCGCGCCCAGCACGTCGGCCAGGCCTCCCGGACGGTCGATCACAAGGATGGCGAGGACCTCCGTCACCTTCACCACGAAGCCATGGGCCTCCAGCGTCTGCGCGGCCTTCTCCCAGTCGGAGACGATCATGCGCAGAATGCCGTACTGCTGCGTGTCCGCCAGGTACAGGGCGCGGATGTCGATGCCCTCCTGCGCCAGCAGGCGCGCCGGAGCGGCGATGTGGCCCGGCTTGTTTTCGACAAACAGAGAGATCTGATGGATCTTCACGATGTCCTCCTGTCGATGACTCGTCTTGCCTTGCCCTGGCTTCGCTCGATGGTATTCGCCTCGACCAGCGCGACCCGCACCCGGATACCAAGCACGTGATCGAGCGCGCCCTGCAGCCTGTCGTGCAGCCCCTGCAGCGCCCCGATCTTGTCGGTGAACATCTGCTGCGTCACCTCCACCTGCACCTCCATCTCGTCCAGTCCCTGCTCGCGGGTCAGCACGATCTGGTAGTGCGGCAGCGTCCCCTCGATCTCGAGCAGCGCCGCCTCCACCTGCGATGGAAATATATTGACGCCGCGAATGATGAGCATGTCGTCGCTGCGCCGTCCGATGCGGGCGATCCTCCGCAGCGTGCGCCCGCACTCGCACCGGCCGGACATGATGCTTGTGATGTCGCGCGTGCGATAACGGACCATGGGCATCGCCTGCTTGCTCAGGGTGGTCAGCACCAGCTCGCCCTCGTTGCCGTCGGCCAGCGGCTCGCCCGTGGCAGGATCGACGATCTCGGGATAGAAGTGGTCCTCGAAGATGTGCAGGCCTTGATGACGGCGGCACTCGCAGCCCACGCCCGGCCCAATGATCTCCGAAAGCCCGTAGATGTCGAAGGCCTCGATGCTGCTCATGGATTCAATGTGCCTGCGCATGGAGTCGGTCCACGGCTCGGCGCCGAAGACCCCGGCGCGCAGCGGCAGCTCCTTCAACTCCACGCCAAGCTCGGCGGCGCGGTCGATGAGGTGCAGAAAATAGGTGGGAGTGCAGCAGATGGCGGTGACGCCGAAGTCCTTCATCAGCATGATTTGCCGATCGGCGTTGCCGCCCGAGGTTGGGACGACCGTCGCGCCCAGCGCTTCGGCGCCGTAGTGCGCGCCCAGCCCGCCGGTGAAGAGGCCGTAGCCATAGGCGACCTGAACGATGTCTCCATGATGCAGCCCGCAGCCGGCCAGGCAGCGGACCATCACCGAGGTCCACACGTCCACATCCTCCTTGGTGTACGCCACGACGATGGGTTTTCCCGTGGTCCCGCTGGAGACGTGCAGCCGGACGACGTCCTTCATGGGGCTGGCAAAGAGTCCGAACGGATAGGTGTCGCGCAGGTCGCTCTTCTCGGTGAACGGCAGCTTGCCGATGTCTTCCAGCGAGCGAGTGTCCTGCGGCGCAAGCCTGCGCTCGTCCATGCGCGAGCGGAAGAGCTCGACCTGCTGCCACGCGCGCACAACCACGGCCTGCAGGCGCTTCAACTGCAGCTCGCGCAACTGCGCGACCGGCGTGTAATCCGGCGCGTTGGCTGGATGACAGTCGGCGACACTCGATTCCAGAACTGAACTGATCATTTCTGCCCGATGGCCCGGCCCATGGAAAACGCCCGCAGATTCGCCTCGTGCAGCTTCTCCGGCAGGTTGCGCCCGATCGCGGCGTTCCATGCCTCGACGGAGAATTGCAAGTGGCGGCTCAACATCCCCAGCAGCGCCACGTTGATGCTCCTCTTGTTGGGCAGGCTGGACTCGTCGATCATGGAAGCGTCAATCAGGACGCCGCCGGGACGCAGCACCCATGTATTCACCGGCACCTGGTCGGCCGCGATGACAACCAGGAAATCCGCCTCGCCCTCCGGCACCATGGGGCTGAAGACGCGCTCGCCGAAGCGCACATCACTGGAGACCGAGCCGCCGCGCTGGCTCATCCCATGCAGCTCGCTCTTCTTCACGTCCAGCCCGGCGCTGAAGGCAACGTCGGCCAGAATGTCGGAGGCCTTCAGCACTCCCTGTCCGCCGAGTCCCGCGACCACCACGTTGGTCGGCCGGCTGCTCGCCGCGTTATTCGGTTGGCTGCTCATTGCACCTCTCGTACTCGCGGATCCAGCGGTTTGCCAGCAGGCAGTTCCGGCGGGAGATCACCACCGAGAGCTCCGCCCGGTCCAGGCAGGATCGAATCGTCTCCTGAAACTTCTCCGGCTCCGCCGTGGGATCGATCACGTAGACATTGCGTATACCCAGCGTGCGCGCCAGCTCCTCGAAGACCACCTTGCCCGTCTTCGTGTGGGCCAGCGTGCGCCCGGTGCCGGGATGCTCCTGCAGTCCCGTCATGGCCGTGGTCCCGTTGTCCAGGATCACCACCACGTGGCCGTTCTCCGGTGGGTTGTAGACCATCTCAACCAAACCCGTAATTCCGCTATGCACGAAGGTGCTGTCGCCGATGACGCTCACCACGCGCTTCGCCTGCTCGGGCGGCAGCGAGTAGCGCAGCCCCAGTCCCATCCCGATGGACGCGCCCATGCATATCATCGAGTCCATCGCCTCGAACGGCGGCAGGGCCCCCAGCGCGTAGCAGCCGATGTCGCCCTGCACGATGCAGTCCAGGTTCTTCAGCGCCGTATAGACGTTGCGATGCGGACAGCCGGGGCAGAAGGCGGGCGGCTTGCCGGCCACGCGCTTCGGCTCCGGCGAGCTGTCGCCTTCCAGAATGCGGCGCACCCGCGCGCTGTTCAGTTCGCCGAAGCGGAAGCTCTCCGGCTTGCCCTCCACCGCGATGCACGCGGCGCGCGCTCCCTCCACCAGGTAGGGCTCTCCCTCTTCGATCACGATGCAGCGCTCCACGCTGGCGGCAAACGCGCGCATTCGCTCCAAGGGCAGCGGGTAAGTCATTCCAATCTTCAGCACGCTGGCCTCGGGCGCAACCTCGCGCACATGAAGGAAGCTCACGCCGGAGGTGATGATTCCCAGCTTGGTCGATCCGGAAATGAGCTGGTTCGGCCCCGCCTCGTCGTTCCACGCGGCCATCTCAGCCAGCTTCTTGCGCAGCCGCGGATGCGCCGGGCGCGCGTAGGTCGGAATCATGGCGCGCGAGGGAAGGTCGTGCTCGAAGTGCGCCGCGCCCGGTGGCGGGACCGTGACCGTGCCGCGCCGCACAAGGCCCTTGGAATGGCAGACGCGCGTGGTCAGGCGCAGCAGCACCGGCGCCTGCCAGCGTTCGGAGATCTCGATGGCGCGCACTGTGAACTCGTACGCCTCCTGCGAGTCCGAGGGCTCCAGCATCGCCACGCCCGCGGCCAGCGCATAGCGCCGGTTGTCCTGTTCGTTCTGGCTGGAGGCCATCCCCGGATCGTCGGCCGACACCACCACCAGCGCCCCGTCCAGTCGGGCCGCCGCCACCGTGAACAACGGGTCCGCGGCCACGTTTAGCCCCACGTGCTTCATCGTCACAATGGCGCGCGCGCCGGCAAAGGCGACGCCAATGGCAACCTCCAGCGCAACTTTTTCGTTGGGCGACCACTGCGCCCGTCCGCCCAAGGCCGCGAAGGCCTCCAGTATCTCGGTCGAGGGAGTGCCGGGATAACCGGTGCCAAGCCGCACCCCGCAGTCGTAGGCGGCCATGGCAACCGCCTCGTCACCGCTCAGCAGTGACAACGCGTTCTGTTGCCGATGAGAATCCAAGCTGAAGCCCCGTGAAACCGAGTGTTGAGTTGAGTCTAGTGTACACAACCGCGAAATCCATCCGCTTAGACTCACAATGATCGTGGCGGACGCATCGGGCTGAGTGGTAAGCTGGCGCGGATCAAAACACGTTGATTTTGGCGTTTCCAGAGAGTTCCGGGCAGGAGAAGATCGCATGTCACAGAAGAAGGAAGGCCCGGGACCGCCGATCACGCGGCGGCGAATGCTTGCGCAGACCGCCAAGGGCGCGGCCCTGGCCTCGCTGGTGCCGCTTACTTCCACGCAGACGCTGCTTGCGGAGACTACGCAGTTGCAGGGCGCGAAGACGGGTGCGCAGAGTACCAAGCCCGGCCACCCGACGGCGAAGCTCATCGCGCTGGAGACTGAGAAGCTCAAGCTCTCCGTGGACTCCGCGAACTGCCGCTGGTCGGCGCAACTCAAGGGCAGCGAGATGCAACTCAACGACGTGCACTTCCTTCCCGCCGACGACCCGTCGGGCTGGACGGTGACCAGCACCGTGAATCGCAACGACAGCAGTAACCTGGGATCGTTTGAGACCGTGACGCTGCACGGCACAAAGCATGGGCAGCTCGACTTCGAGTACCGCATCTCCGCAAGCAAGACCGGCAATGACATTCTGGTAAGCCTGGGCCGCGCAAATCACACGGGCAAGCCGGTCGACCTACAGGAGATGGATTATTTCGTCTCCTCCGACGCGCGGTTGGGTGGAACCACCGACAAATGGGTCAGCCTGGGCACGCACTCGCGCAACCGCGACTACTACGAGCTGTTGCCGGTGGAGAGCCTGATTACGCCCAAGATGTACGCGGTAAACCACGTGGTCCACGATCCAACCACCGGCAACACGCTGCTGATGGGCCACGTCACAACCCTGAAGGGCGCATCGCGCTTCGAGGTCTCGGAGGGCTGGCAAGGCAGGACGGCGGACCGGATGCAGGTCCACGGGAGCTGTAGCTACAAGATCACGATGCCTGCGGGAGCGAGCCTCGCCGGCGAGAAGCTGCTGCTCCTCTTCAGCAACGACGGGTTGCGCGCGATGGAGCACCAGGCGGACCTGATCGCCATCGCGCACGACATCCGGCTGAAGCAGCGGCGGCCCATCAACCTCGACGACCGCGAACTGGTGGCCAACAACTACAGCCGCTTTCACGGATGGATGTCGGGCGGCAGCAACGCCCACGCGCAGACGTTCTTTCAGGACCACGGCCTCGGCGACTTCTACTGGGGCATGGGCGGGCCCGGCGCGCAGGGGACATTCGGCTTCTATGGTTCAGGCGGAGGGACGCAGGGACGGCCCGCGCGCATCAACTATCCCGCAGAGTGCTATCTGCCGGTGCACACGCCGAAGTACGGCGGCGAACGCGTCATCGACTTCTCCAATCCGCTTACCGTCAAGCTGGAGCGCGAGCGCGCCTTTGCCTGGGCCTCCGACCACCCCGACCAGACCGGCCGCGCCGAGATGGACTTCGCCGACTGGTGGGACAAGTGGCCGGGGCAGCACAACCCATACATGAGCGCGATGGAGACCTATCATGCGGGCGGCCTGCCCTGGCGCGAGGCCATCGACCAGAGGGCGCCGCGCAGGGTCGTCCGCTCCAACATGCAGCCGGTCGACCACTCCTACGGCATCGTCGATATCTGCCGCATCTCCGAGGACGCGGACCACGGCTACGAGACCGGCGTATCGCCGCTGACGCAGACCGAGTTCACCGGACTCTTCACCGAATCGGTCCTCGGCTCAACCAACCGCGCCTTCTACAACGGCCGCGTCTTCTGGAACGATGGCGACGGATTCCACATCTACAAGTTCAGCCTGTCCGATGGCCAGTTCTACACCTACGGCCAGGCCAAGGTGACCGCGGTATTTCACGCCATCGCCGGAAGCACGCTCTTCATCTCCGAGGCCTTCGACGTGCGCTACCCCGACGACCGGGTCGAGCTGATGAAGCGCATCAGCCCGCCCACCATGGACGTGGCCTACCCGGTGGACCTCTTCACGCGCAAGCCGGCGCACGTCTGGAATATGCCGGTGGAGCGCGCCTTCGGCAGGTGGAACGTCGTCGCGGTCTTCAACTTCACCGGCAGGCCGGGCCGCGACGCGTTCACCACCAAGCTGGATGCGGCGAAAGACCTCCGCCTCGACCCCGACAAGGAGTACATCGTCTACGAGTTCTGGACCAGGAAGCTGATCGGCAGCTTCAAAGGGAGCTTCGCGACGCGACCGTTGCAGCCGTACGATTGCGACGTCTACAGCATCGTCGAAAAGCAAAACCATCCAGTGCTCGTCTCCACCAGCCGGCACATCCGGCAGATGGCCTTCGACGTGAAGGAGCTGAGCTATGATGAGCAGCGCAGGATGCTGCGTGGCCTCTCGCGGGCCGTGGCCGGAGACCCCTACCAGTTGCGCATCTTTTTGCCGGACGGCTTCAGCTCGAAGTCCGTTGAACTCCCCGATGGCGTTCCGCCCGCCACCATGCAGACCGACGGCAACCTGCTCACGGTGGATTTTACGGCTCCGACCGGAAACGACGTGGAATGGAAGGTTTATTTCTAGATGTTTCGGTGTGTTCAAATTGACGGTTGCCGGACGGCAACTCCGTCATCGACAAATGGTTAAAATCCGCGCGCAGAACGCGGGAGAGATGAGGGCTGAATAATGAAGAAGAACTTCGTAATCGCGGCAGTTCTAGTGGCATCGTTTGCAGGCTTCGCAGTGCAGGCGCAGGAGAAGGCGCAGACGAAAGCCAATCCAGTCCCAAGCATCGTGCAGAAAGATGGCCGGTACGCCCTCATGGTGGATGGCGCGCCCTATCTCATGCTGGGCATGCAGACCAACAACTCCAGCGACTGGCCGGCCACGCTGCCGCAGGTGTGGCCCGCCGCCGAGGCCCTGCACGTCAATACGGTCGAGACGCCCATCTACTGGGAGCAGTTCGAGCCCAAGCCTGGCCAGTTCGACTATTCGCAGATCGACACGGTCCTCGCCCAGGCGCGCGCGCACCACCTGCATCTGGTGATTCTCTGGTTCGGAACATGGAAGAACGGCAGCCAGCACTACATGCCCGAGTGGATGAAGCTCGAGCCTGAGAAGTACTCCCACGTCGTCAACAAGCGCGGCGAGCCGGTCGATTCGCCCTCGCCCTTTGCCCAGGCATCGCTCGATGCCGACATCCACGCATTCACCGCGTTCATGAAGCACCTGAAGGCTGCCGATCCCCAGCACACGGTATTGATGGTGCAGGTGGAGAACGAGACCGGAACATGGGGAACGCTGCGCGACTACTCGCCGCAGGCGGAGAAGCTCTTCGCCGCGCCAGTCCCTGCCGAAGTTCTCAAGGCGATGAACGTATCGCCCGGCTCGGCCTCGGCGAACTGGCAGGATGTCTTCGGCACGGAGGCCGAGGTGAACTTCCACGCCTGGGCCATCGCCCGCTACGTCGGACAGATTGCAGCCGCGGGCAAGGCGGTCTACCCGCTGCCGCTCTATGTCAACGCCGCACTGCGCGACCCCATCAAGCCCGGCGCGCCCGGCAGCTACGAGTCGGGAGGCCCCACCGACAACGTGCTCAACATCTGGAAGGCCGAAGCGCCCGCCATCGACGTTCTCGCGCCCGACATCTACAGCAACGACACCGCAACATATCTGAAGGTGCTGGAGCTCTACCATCGGCCGGACAATGCCCTGTTCGTGCCGGAGACCAGCGGCTCCGTCGCCAACGCGCGCTTCTTCTTCTCCGCTCTCGGACTGCAGGCCATCGGCTACTCGCCCTTCGGCCTGGACTACACGCGAACTCCCGCGCCGCAGCCCGGCGCAGCGACCGCCGCGCAGGACAGCTTCCTGCAACCGACCGCGCAGAACTACATCCTGATCGGCCCCATGATGCGCGACATCGCCCGCCTCAACTTCGAGGGCAAGCTACAGGCCGTGGCAGAAGAGCAGGGCAAGCCCACCCAGACGCTCCACTTCGGCGACTGGGACGCGTTCGTTACCTACGGCTCCGGTCGTGGCGCCGCGCCCAGGCAAGGCTCCGAGCCGACCGGCCGCGCCCTGGTTGCGCAACTCAAGGACAACCAGTTTCTGGTCACCGGGATCAACGCCCATGTGGACTTCCGCCCAGCCGGTACCGAACAGCAACGCAAGTCCCAGCAGATCGTGAATGGGTCCGGACAGACCCCCTCGGCCCAGATCGATGGCAAGTGGATTCACCGTCAATTCCTGAAAGTCGAAGAGGGGACCTATGAAAATGGCGCCTTCAAGTTCCGGCGAATCCTCAACGGCGACCAGACGGACTACGGACTCAACTTCTCCTCCGCGCCCCTGGTCCTGCGCGTTTCGGTCGCAACGTATTGAGGTCGAGTTGAACTTGAAGTCAGGCTGTACAGGAGAACTGCATTATGAGCCGAGAACTGACGCGAAGAGACTTCCTGGGCGACGCAGCCCTGGTTGGTGTTGCATCCGCAATCGGGATACAAAATGCCCTGGCCAGCCAGGCGAACGCGTCAGCCACTCCGCCCCGCGAACGCCGATCCAGCTTCGACGATGGGTGGAGCTTTGCCAAGGGTGATATACCCGATGCGCAGATGCCGCAGTTGACTGCCGGCAACTGGACGCCCGTCCTTATTCCTCACGACTGGAGCATCAATGGCCCCTTCAACGAGACGGAGCCCTGCGGCAGCGAGGGCGCCTACCTGCCCACCGGCATTGGCTGGTACCGCAAATCCTTCCAGCTTCCCCGCAGCGAGGCGGGACGCCGCATCCTGCTGCAGTTCGACGGCGTATACCAGTGCAGCGATGTGTGGATCAACGGACAACATCTTGGCACGCGGCCCTACGGATTCACGACGTTCTACTACGACCTCACTCCGCATCTTCACTTTGGCAGCGAGCCGAACCTCGTCGCCGTGCGCGTGGACAACTCGCACCAGCCCAACCTGCGCTGGTACTCCGGCTCCGGAATCAATCGCCACGCCTGGCTCATCAACACCGGCCCGGTCTACATCGAGCAGTGGGGCACCGGCGTCACAACTCCGCAGATCACTGCACAGAGTGCCACCGTCGAGGTCACAACGCGCGTGCGCAACGAGCTTGCGCAAACCGCATCCTGCACGTTGAGAACGGAAGTCCTCGAACAGAGCGGTGCAGTGGTGCAGTCGGTGGAGGCAACGGCGGAGATTCCCGCCGGTGGCGACCATCTCTTCGTGCAGCGCATCGCCGTGCCCCAACCCAAACTCTGGTCGCACACTACGCCGACGCTCTACTCCGTTCGCCAGGTACTGCGCCACAACAATGCAGATGTTGACGCCACAACCACTCCCCTCGGCATTCGATCCATCCAGTTCGATGCAGACAAGGGTTTTCTCCTGAATGGCGAGCGCGTCAAGCTGAACGGTGTCTGCCTGCACGACGATGGAGGCTCGGTGGGCACGGCAGTGCCGCAGCGGATCTGGGAGCGGCGCTTCGCGCTGCTGAAAGAGATGGGTTGCAACGCCATCCGCGCCAGCCACAATCCGCACACACCGGAGTTCTTCGACCTCTGCGACAGTATGGGATTCCTGGTGATGGCCGAAGCCTTCGACGAGTGGCGCGAGCCCAAGTCGCAGACGCCGGAGTTCGGCTACCACCGCTACTTCGACGAGTGGGCTGCCCGCGACCTGGCCGACATGATTGCGCGCGACCGCAACCATCCCTCCATCGTCATCTGGAGCGCGGGCAACGAGGTGCCCGATCAGGACGTTCCCCGCGGCGTCGAGACGCTGCGCGCATTGAATAAGATACTGCACGACAACGACCCGACGCGGCTGGTCACCGTGGCCTGCGACCAGATCGTCGCCGAGCCCCATGGCGCGCTGCCCGAGTTCCTCGCCGAACTCGACGTGGTGGGGTACAACTACGTTGGCCGTTGGCGCGACCGCCGCGAAAAGTTTTACAGCATCGATCGCCACGACTTTCCGCAGCGCCGCTTCATCGGCACCGAGAACGGCGCCATGCCCAGCTTCATTCCCGGCAGAAGCAACTCGCCCAGCGAGTTTCGTTCCCCCTCCAACCAGCGCATCGAGGTCGAGCAGTTGCAGCGGTTCACCCAGGTCTACGACTACGTCTGCGGCGACTTCATGTGGACCGGCGTGGACTACCTCGGCGAGGCGCGCTGGCCCGCCAAGGCCTCGCGCTCCGGAGTCATCGATACCTGCGGATTTGCCAAGGACGGCTTCTACTTCTACCAGAGCCTCTGGACCAAGTCCCCCGTGCTGCACCTGTCCCCGCATTGGAACTGGGCCGGCAACGAGGGCCAGATCATTCCCGTCATCTGCTTCACCAACTGCGACACGGTCGAGCTCTTCCTGAACGGCAAGAGCCTCGGCGTCGAGGGCTATATGTTCCCGGAGATGGGCATGGAGGGCAGGTACTCCAACTTCCCCGCGCGGACCAGAGTCACGCAGACCACCGGCGACCTTCATCTCACGTGGTTCGTCCCGTACCAGTCTGGCACGCTGCGCGCCGTCGGCACCAAGGACGGCCAGATCATTATGACCGTGGAGCAGAGCACAACCGGCGCTCCGGCGGCCATTCGCCTTACCGCGGACCGGGACCATATCCGCACCCGCTGGGACGATCTCTCCCTCGTCACGGTCGAGATCGTCGACAGCCAGGGGCGCGTCGTGCCCACCGCCGACAACGAAATCGTCTTCTCACTGACCGGCCCCGGACGAATCCTCGGTCTGGACAACGGCCAGGCCGACAGCCATGAAAGCTACCAGAGCGATCGCCGCAAGGCCTTCGCGGGCCGCGCGCTGGCGCTGGTGCAGTCCAACGGTCGGCCAGGCGAGATGCGGCTCACCGCCTCGTCCCCGTCCCTGACCGGCGCCTCCGTCACCATCACGGCGCAGCCGCTCTAAGGGCCAGCCTGCTTCAACATCTGGATCGCCTCTCTGTACTTCAGTCCGGGTGCGACCGGCGCGAACCCGCTCGCCTCTTCGTTAATCTGATAGCTCAACGGCTTCACCATCAGCGCCTTGCCGGTCACATGCAAGGTCAGGCGCGTCAGCTCCCAGTCGTGCCCGCCAACGTCGGTCTGTTCCAGCAGGACGGTTCCGCCCTTGTTCAGTTTGCCGATAATCCCGAATCCGAACTCGACGTCCGCGATGAAGTGGCCATCCAGCCGGGTCAGCCGTTCCTGCGCCGGATCGATCCACACCTCGCCCGCGATGCCGCGCAGCAGGTCCGCCTCCATGTTGGGCGGAGTGAACTGCGGATTGGGAGTGAAGCTCAACCGATAGCACTGGCCCGCGGCGCAGGCGGCCATCCCTTCAAACCGGTACAGGAACGCGTCCGGCAGCAGGGCCAGCAGGCGGTCGATGCGCTCTGCGTCTTTCTGCTCGCTCTTGTGGCGATGCTCCTGCATATCGGGGTGGTTGGCCAGGGTGTCCAGGCGGTCCAGCTCGGCGCGGTCGGCTTCGGCGCTGAGCGGCTTGCCGTTGATGGCGACCAGGCGCGCGACGTCGCCGTCCACGGTCTCGATGATCTCCTTGGTCGTGTCGTGGCGCTCGTCGGTCCGGTGAATGAGATAGCGCACCGGGTGATGGTTCTTCTCCGCATCGAGCCTGTGCTGCACGGCGCGGCGCACCAGGGCCGTGGCGTCCATCGACTCGGGCGGCAAGCTCTGCGCTGCGCAGATCGACGCCAACACAATGGCCAGTAGAGTTAAAAAGAAACCGGCGCCGAGGCCCATCCTGCACGGGAGCGGCGGGCGAGCTGTGCGGAGTGTGGACCTCTTCGATTGCATCACGGACGGAAGAAAAGCCATTTCATACAGAATACCGAACTCAACGCAGTCGCAGTCACTTTGCACGCGAGGACGCAACGGTATGCTTCGGATTGCGGCGCAGACATAAAGCAGCGGTGCGTCTTGCGGGAAACTGCTATCGTTTAATAGGCAGCGAATGATTCGGCAACCCCTCTCGCTGAAGCTCTCGTTTGCTGGTGCGGACCACTGAGCTGTTTGCCGCAGATTCCACGTGGTCGATGCTGACCGGGCTCCCGGCCGAAGGAGTTTTGATGTGGATCGTCCGTCTCGCACTTAGGAGACCCTACACATTCGTCGTGCTGTCGCTGCTGCTGTTCTTCCTCGGCCCGGTGGTGATTGAGCGCACGCCGGTCGACATCTTCCCAGATATCGATATACCGGTTGTGTCGGTGATCTGGCAGTATGCCGGCCTCTCGCCGCAACAACTGAGCGACCGGATTACGGTGCAGTTCGAGCGCAGCCTGACCACCACGGTCAACGACATCGAGCATACCGAGTCGCAGACGCTGAACGGCATCGCCGTCATCAAGGTCTACTTCCAGCCCAATGTCAACATCTCGCAGGCCGTGGCGCAGGTCACGGCGATCGCGCAGACGGCGCTGCGGACGTATCCCCCGGGCACGACGCCTCCGCTGGTGATCCAGTACAGCGCATCCAGCGTTCCGGTGCTGCAACTCGGGCTCTCCGGAGCCGGGCTGACCGAGCAGCAGTTGAACGACTTTGGGACGAACTTCATTCGCACCCGGCTGGCCACCGTCCAGGGCGCCGCAGTGCCCTCGGCCTATGGGGGCAAGCTGCGACAGATTCAGGTGGACATCGACACCCAGAAGCTGCAGGCGCATGGGGTCTCCGCTGCCGACGTGGTGAACACCATGGGAGCACAGAACATCATCCTGCCCGCCGGCGATGTGAAGATGGGCCATGTCGACTACCAGATCGAGACCAATAGCGCGCCGGACTCGGTTGCGGCGTTGAACGACCTGCCGATCAAGACTGTAAACGGCTCGACGGTCTACATCCACGACATCGGCAATGTGCGCGACGGCTTTCCTCCGCAGACCAACATCGTCCGCGTCGACGGCCAGCGCGCCTCTCTGATGACCATCCTGAAGACGGGCAACGCCTCCACGCTGGACATCATCTCCAATGTGCGTAAGCAACTGCCGCTGATTGCCGCGCAACTGCCCCAGGCGTTGCGGATCCGGCCGATCTCCGACCAGTCGGTCTTCGTCAAATCGGCCATCAGCGGGGTGGCGCGCGAGGCCATCATCGCCGGCTGTCTGACGGCGGCCATGATCCTGATCTTTCTCGGAAGCTGGCGCTCGACCCTCATCATCGCGGTGTCGATTCCGCTCTCCATCCTCTGCTCGCTGCTGATGCTCTCGGCGCTGGGCGAGACCATCAACATCATGACCCTGGGCGGACTGGCGCTGGCGGTCGGCATCCTGGTGGACAATGCCACCGTCGTCATCGAAAACATCAATCGCTTTCTGGAACTGGGCGAGCAGGTCGAGCCGGCCATTCTGGACGGCGCCGCGCAGATCGTCCTGCCAATCCTGGTCTCGACCTTCGCCATCTGCATTGTGTTTGTACCGATGTTCTTCCTCGGCGGCGTCGCGCGCTACCTCTTCGTCCCATTGGCCGAGGCGGTCGTCTTCGCCGTGCTTGCGTCGTACTTTCTGTCGCTGACCGTTGTGCCGACCATGGCCAAGTATCTGCTCAAGGGGCACGAGCACGACCGCGTGCAGCAGGCGCGCGCCAGCCGCAATCCATTCGTGCGATTCCAGATTACGTTTGAACATTATTTCGAGCGGCTGCGCGACTGGTACCACGGAGTCCTGAGGCTCTTCCTGGAGAATCGGCCTGCGTTTCTGCTCTCGATCGTCGCGTTCTGGGTGGTCTCGCTGGCACTGCTCTATCCATGGCTGGGACAGGACTTCTTCCCGTCGGTGGACGGCGGCCAGTTCAAGCTGCATGTGCGCGCGCACACCGGGACCCGCATTGAGGATACGGCGCGGCTATGCGATCAGATTGAAGACGTGATCCGTCGCGAGATTCCTGCGACCGAGCTGGGCACCATCATCGATAACATCGGCCTTCCCTACTCGGGCTTGAATCTCTCCTACACCAACTCGGCCCCCGTGGGCACCGGCGACGCCGACATCCTGGTCTCGCTGGCGGGGAAGCATCGGCCCACAGCGGAGTACACGCGTGCGTTGCGCGACAAGCTGACGCAGGACTTCCCCGGCACAGAGTTCTACTACCTGCCGACCGACATGGTGAGCCAGATCCTGAACTTCGGCCTGCCAGCGCAGATCGACGTGCAGGTGACAGGCTTGCTGGTGGACCAGAACCGTCAGATCGCCGAGCAGTTGATGCAGCAGATCGGCCGCGTCCCCGGCACCACCGATCTGCGCATCCAGCAGCCCTTCAACCAGCCGAAGTGGACGGTCGACGTCGACCGCACGCGCGCCCAGCAGGTCGGCTACAGCCAGCGGGAAGTGGCGCAGGACCTGCTCACCAGCTTGAGCGGCAGCTTTCAAACCTCCCCGAGCTTCTATCTCAATCCGCAGAACCATGTCAGCTACAACATCGCCGTCGAGACCCCGCAGTACGAGGTGAAGGACCTGCAGGAGCTCGAAAACTTTCCCATCGCAACCAATGGCTCCGCCCAGCAGCCGCAGATCCTCGGCAACCTCGCATCGTTTGAGCGCGGCGTCGAGCCGGGAACGCTAAGCCACTTCAACGCGCAGCCGGTCATCGACATCTATGGCTCGGTCGAAGGCACCGATCTGGCCAGCGTGGCAGGCAAGATCGAAACGATCCTGAGCGACAGCAAAGCTACGCTTCCGCGCGGGACCGAGATCAATCTGCGCGGCCAGATCCAGACCATGCACAGTTCCTTCCAGGGACTGTCATACGGGCTGCTCTTCTCCATCGTGCTGGTCTACGCGCTCATCGTGGTGAACTTCCAGAGCTGGCTCGACCCGTTCATCATCATCGCCGCTCTGCCCGGCGCGTTGGCTGGGATTGTGTGGCTACTCTTTCTGACCGGGACCCACATCAGCGTCCCCGCGCTTACCGGCGCCATCATGTGCATGGGCGTGGCCACGGCCAACTCGATCCTTGTGGTCAGCTTCGCCAAGGAGCAGATGGAGCATGGCATGAGCGCGACACAGGCGGCGCTCTCCGCCGGCTTCACGCGCTTCCGCCCGGTCATTATGACGGCCCTGGCAATGATCATCGGAATGGTTCCCATGGCGCTTGGCCTGGGCGATGGCGGCGAGCAGAATGCGCCCCTGGGACGCGCTGTCATCGGTGGTCTGCTGCTGGCCACCTTTGGCACGCTGACCTTTGTTCCGGTCTTCTTCTCGCTGATGCACCGCAACGATCCGCCTCTCGCAAGGACCGAGGCTGAGGACGCGAATGAGGCCCTTGCATGAACCATCGCACATGGATGAGATCGATGGAATTGGCGCGAAGCTCGCGCACGGAGAGACAACGATGAATGCCGAAGATCCCAAGTTGCCAGCAACCAGTCGCGATGAAGCCGCAACGCCGCGGGTCTCGCGCAGCTCTCTCGTGGCGCTGATCGTCGTCCTCATCGTGGCCGCCGTCTCAGCCGTCGTCGGCATCGTTCACCGCATTCATGCCAATAGCGAACTTGTGCGATACACCGATGCCAATGCGGCTCCGCCGGTCTCGCTGGCACAGCCGGTCTTCGAAAAAGACGCCCGCGAGATCGTCCTGCCGGGCAACATGCAGGCCTTCACCCTGGCGCCCATCTACGCGCGCACCACCGGCTACGTCAAGTCCTGGTCGCACGACATCGGCTCGCATGTGCACAAGGGCGATCTGCTCGCTGTGATCGAGACGCCGGAGCTGGACCAGCAGCTTGCCCAGGCAAAGGCGGACCTGGCAACCGCGCAGAGCAACGCCGCGCTGGCCAAGGTAACAGCTGACCGTTATCGCGGCCTCATCGCGCAGAACGCCGTCTCGCAGCAGGACACCGACAACGCCATCTCGCAGCTTGAGGCGCGCTCGACCGAGGTGAACTCCGCGCAGGCCAATGTGCATCGCCTCGAAGAGCTGCAGTCCTTCGAGCGCATCGAGGCGCCCTTCGACGGCGTCATCACCGCGCGCAACCTCGACATCGGCCAGTTGGTCACTCCCGCCGGAAGCACGACCACGCCGGGCTCGGGCACCGTCTCCGCCAGCAAGGAGGTCTTCGACATCTCCGCCATCGGCACGCTGCGCGTCTTCGTCAACGTCCCCCAGGTCTACGCGCCCGACGCGAAGAATGGAGTCACGGCCACGCTGACCCTGCCCCAGTATCCCGGCCGCATCTTCCACGGCAGGCTGGTGCGTTCCTCCGGCGCGGTGGATCCGACGACGCGCACGCTGCTGGCCGAGGTGGACGTGGACAACCGCTCCGGCGAGCTTCTCCCCGGCAGCTACACCGAGGTCCATCTCAACGTCTCGACCAATGTTCCCGCGTTGATCGTTCCCGTCAGCGCGCTGATTCTTGAGCCGGACGGGCTTCACGTCGCCACCGTCGACGCTACCAACCACGCTCACATCGTGCGCGTCACTGCAGGACGCGACTCCGGTTCGACCATGGAGGTCCTCAGCGGCCTCGCGCCCGGCCAGCCCGTCATCGCCAACCCGCCCGACTCGCTCACCGACGGCGAGCTGGTGCGCGTAGTGACGCCGGATGCGGGAGCTAATCCATGAAGGCGTTCCGCACAATTGCGTTGCTTGCCCCGCTCGCGCTGTGCGGATGCAAGACCGTCGGCCCGAACTATCAAGCCCCGCCCGTCCCCGCGCCGCCGTCCTTCTCCGACCAGGGCCACAACGGCGATTGGGCCGCAGCCGCGCCCGCCGACGCAGCCGACCGCGGCGCATGGTGGGCCGTCTATCAAAATCCTGAGCTGAACGATCTCGAAATTCGTTGCGCCAATGCCAATCAAAATATCGCGGCCGCGCTGCACGCCTACCAGCAGGCCCACGACCTGGTGCGCGAAGCCCACGCATCGCTCTATCCCACGGTCTCCATCGGCGGCTCCGCCACGCGCAATGGCATCGCCGCCAACGCGTCGCAGGTCACCTCGTCCACGGTGCGCGACTTCTGGGCGTTCCTGATTCCTCTGAATATCTCCTGGGAGCCGGACCTCTGGGGGGCCGTTCGCCGCCAGATCGAGTCCGCCTCGGCCAGCGCGCAGGCCTCCGCCGCCGACCTCGCCAACACGCGCCTCAGCCTGCAAGGTCTGCTCGCCGTCACTTACCTCCAACTGCGCGGCCTCGATCTGCAGGCCCAGCTCCTGCGCGCCACCATCGACGCGTACACCCAGACGCTCGATCTCACCCAGGTCCGCCTGAAGGGCGGCCTCAGTACGGAGAGCGATGTCGCCGAGGCCCAGGCGCAACTGGAAGAGGCGCGCGCGCAGCTCGTCGACCTCGGCGTAGACCGCGCGCAGTACGAGCACGCCATTGCTGTCCTCGTCGGCGAGCCCGCAACCGCGTTCCACATTCCCGAGCAGCCGCTGGCCGGCGGTCCGCCCGCCATTCCCACCGGCGTTCCCTCCGAACTGCTCCAGCGCCGGCCAGACATTGCTGCCGCGGAGCGCCGCGTCGCCGCCGCCAACGCGCTCATCGGCGTCGCTCAGTCCGCCTACTACCCCAACATCACGCTGGGCGCGGAGGGCGGCATGGAGAGCGACCGGGTCAGCCGCATCTTCAGCTCCGGCAGCGCACAGTGGAACGCAGGCCCGTCGGCTAGCGAGTTGTTGTACGACGCAGGCCGCCGCCGCGCGCAGGTGGACTACGCCATCGCCCAGCGCGACCAGGCCACCGCGCTCTATCGGGAACAGGTATTGTCCGCCTTCCGCGATGTGGAGGACCAGCTCTCCGCCCTGCGCGTGCTCCAGCAGGAGGCCGCCATCCAGCAGCGCGCCGTCGATGCCGCACGCCACAGCACCGAGCTTTCGACGCTACGCTATCAGCGCGGCCTCGCCACCTACCTCGAAGTCCTCACCAACCAGACCATCCAGTTGAACGACGAACGCGCCGCAGCCGCCCTGGTCGCCCGCCGCATCGTCGCCAGCGCCCAGCTCCAGCTAGCCCTCGGCGGCGGCTGGTCCACCACCCAACTCCCCAGCAATTAGCCCACCGTTGCCTCATAGAGAGCGATACAATTCGAGCGAATCAGTTTCGCCGAGGAAACTCTAGATGAAATCGCTGATGTTCCTTCTGATCTTGTGTTGCTCACTAACAACAATGCCAGCGCAAGTGCCTCTGTCGCAGGACGAAGCACTGAAGCAGCTCTATCATGACTACGATCCGGCGAAGGTGACCGCGCAGTGGGTATGTACAAAAGGCCAGCTTCAATCCCCTAATAAGGAAGGATGGCCATGCAGGAAAGAAGATACGACTGTTTCCATTTCAGTATCGTTGATGGCGAAAGTTCAGGAGGACAAAGCGGAGAAGATATATCTTGTGGCGAGCGCAAAGCCAGCTAGCGACCCGCTTGGATATGACTGCGAAGCATGTGCGCCAGCAATCGGTGTGGCCGTCTTCACTTGGCAAAAGGATCATTGGATGTTGCAAAGCTCCAATGCTGCAACTGGGTTCTATGGAGCACTGGGCGATCCGCCAAATGTTGATCTTGTGACTGTTGGCCCGAGTAAATATGGCCTTATGCTATCGCTCGATAATGAGGGGCAGGGTTACGCGTCGTCTTATATGGTTTTGCTTGTGCCCGTAGATAAGACAGTCAGCGATGTCTGGAGTATTGAGGATGAAGAAGACGACTACGGAGCGTACGACCCTACCGACAAGTTTGCAATACATGTAAAGTACCGATCGTCGGCTGCGATCAAATTTATCGGCAGAGATGATAATACCGATGGCCATTATGACTATTACGACATCGAGGTCATTTCGAGGGGCAATGACATCCCTGATACCGGTACCAGTCGTCGGCTGAAAGATGTGAACTGGACGGAGATTTATCGGTTCAGCAATGGCAAATACCGTCTACTGCAGCACAAAGATTTTCTCGAAATCAAGAAACCTTCAAAGCCGCACTGAATGTGCGCGCCGCGACTCCCGCTGGCCAACCTACAGCTCCGTCGCATAAGCTGGGAGCGCACACGCTGGCACAACCAATCTGGCAGCCGAAGGAGAACGCATGGCAATTCGTTTGCATTTCTGGGGTGCGGACCAAACCGTCACCGGGTCGAGCCACCACATCGAATGCGTGGGGCAGAATGTCCTACTGGACTGCGGCCTCTTCCAGGGCCGTCGTCAGCAGGCAGCCGACATCAACTCGCACCTGGCGTTCACGCCGCAGCAGCTTGCCGCGGGCGGCCTGAATGCGGTCGTCCTGTCGCACGCGCACATCGACCACAGCGGCGTGCTGCCCCTGCTCTCCAAGCAGGGCTATCGCGGGCCCATCTACTCCACGCCCGCCACCATCGACCTCTGCACGCCCATGCTGAAGGACAGCGCGCACATCCAGGAGAACGACGCCGAGTTCATCAGCAAGATTCGCGGCCGGCGAAGCTCCATCGGCCTGCCTCCCGGCCCCGCGCCCATGCAGCCGCTCTACACCCAGGACGACGCCGCGCAGGTCTGCCAGCAGTTCCAGCCGGTCAAGCTGCATGAGCCGCAACTGCTCGCCGGTTCCACCAAGGACGCCGGTTTCACCATGACCTCGTCCAACGCCGGCCACATGCTCGGCTCAACCAATGTGCTGATCGACGCGGTGGAGAACGGCCAGCACACGCGCCTGCTCTTCTCCGGCGACGTTGGCCGCAAGAACCTGCCCATCATCCGCGATCCCGACCCCGCACCCGCCGCCGACTACCTCATCATGGAGAGCACCTACGGCGACCGCCTGCACCCTCCGGCCGGCGACGTGAAGCAGAAGATCGCCGCCATTGTGCAGCGCGTCTGCGCGCGCGGCGGACACATCATCGTTCCCGCCTTCGCCGTCGAGCGCACCCAGCAACTGGTGCTTCTGCTGCACGAACTCACCGACGCCAAGCAAATTCCAGAGCTGCCCATCTACGTCGACAGCCCGCTCGCCGTCGCGGTCACCGGCGTCTTCCGCAAGCACACCGAGGAGTGGGACCAGGACCCCGGCGCATTCACCGCGAAGGGCGAGGACCCCTTCGACTGGAACCGCCTGCGCTACACCCAGACCGTGCAGGAGAGCAAGGCGCTCAACGATCTGCGCGTCCCATACATTGTGATGTCGGCGTCGGGCATGTGCGAGGCCGGGCGCATCCTGCACCATCTGAAGAACGGCATCGAGGACCCGCGCAACTTCATCCTCATCACCGGCTACCAGGCGGAGAACACGCTGGGCCGCAAGCTCCTCGACAAGCTGCCGGAGGTCAACATCCTGGGCGAACCCATGCGCGTGCGCGCCGAGGTCGACTCCATCGAATCGCTGAGTGGCCACGCCGACCAGCAGGAGCTTCTGGACTGGATGGCCCCCGTCGCCCCCACTCTCAAGAAGGTCTTCCTTGTCCACGGCGAGCCGGTGGCGCAGCAGGCGCTCAAAGCCAAAATCGAAGAACGCTACAAGCTGGAGGTCGTCTGTCCCAAGCGCGGCGACCGCTTCGAGGTGAGCTAGCGCTCTTCACCGCGCACCCTCTTCGCGCAATCGAGTTCCGTGAAACCGTTCGGACACGGCGAGCCAAACGAGCGTAGTGGGTCTGCTTGGCGCAACAACCTGCCTATGCTCATGGATCGGCACGCGTATCGGGGTCCCCGGCGAACTTGCTCGCTGGGGTGATTTTACGCGTGCCGAATCCAATCCCCGGAAGGGGGAGGGGGAGAACAAATAGCGGACAATATGCGAACAGGCGATGCGATTGCTCTGCGCCTGAACCACGCTCTCCGAACCAGCAGACCAATGCGCCTCCTCCCTGACGCGTCTTCTGCGTCAAGGAGGGAATCACAACCCGTGAATCGTCGCAGCCTCTACCGCACGGTCAGCAGCTCCGTCTCGTACGGCTTCAGGTCGAGCTTCACCGTGACCCCGCCCTTGCCCGCCGTCCAGGCCACGGGCGAGACCGTCCCGGTCGCCGGGTCCCACGCCTCCACCGTCTTGCCCGCCGCCTTCAACGTCACCGAGTGCGAGCTGCCCTGCGCTCCTTCGTTGAAGAAGAGGTAGACGCTGGCGTCCTTCAGTCGCCGCGTCATCACCTTCAGCGCGGTGTCGGGCGAGTCGAGCGCAACCGCGCGCGTGCCGAAGACTTTGTTGAGAGCGGACTCGATGGCTGTGGGAACGACCAGTGAAGCGGGCATTACGGCTGGCGCCGCTGCCGGCGGAGTCGGCGTCGGCGGAAGTTGTGCCGAGGTCTCCACCGTCGCGAAGGAGAAATCGTCCGGCGTCGCGGCGCGCGCATCCAGGATCGTCTTTGTATAGATCAGCGATGGCGTCCGCCCCAGGAAGAGGACTTTGCCGCCGCCCTTGGCCAGCGCCTTCAGACGGTCAAGCTCAGCCTGGGAGAGAATCTCCGCCGATGGAATAATGACTGTCCGATACCGGTTGCCGCTCATGGATTCCAGATATCCCGGCCCGGCCTTCAAGTCCTCGGCCAGCGCGTTGATGTTGATGATGTCGAAGTCGATCTGCCGCTCCGCCAGCATCCGCTCGCTCGACACAAACGCCATGTCGGAGGCCGCATCATTCAGCCACATCGAGCTCGACGGGATGTACAGCGCAACCGCCGCCGCCGGCCGACCCATGCTCATCACATAGGTCAGCCGCTGGAGATACTGCATCAGCGCGGGCCAGCCGGGATCGCGCATCAGCGCCGAAGGCCCTCCCCGCGGACGCATCGGCGCTCCCGGCGTCGCAGGCGTGGTTGCTGGTGGCCCGAATGCGTCAGCTGGGGATGTCGCCGGATAGAACATGGTCTCGATCACGTTCACGCCGCGCACCACCTCCTCGTTCAGGATGTAGCGCGCCATGGTCACATCGGGCTCCGGCCGGTACGCCGCGAAGGTCTCGGTAAACGCGCGTGGATGCCCATACACGTGCGCCGCACTCGACGCCAAACGCGGAAAATCCGAGACCGTGTCGGTCCAGATCTGGTGCCAGATGGAGTCGATCCCCGGCTCCTCGACGTACTTCATGTCGCGCAGGAAGTCGCCCTCCGACCGCGTGAGATCCATCTCCATCTCTTCATGGTTCAGGTGCACCTGGTACTCCACGCCGTGCGCCGCGCACCACAGTCCCTGCGGCTTGAAGAAGCCGTCGCGGAACATCTGCGAGAAGACGTCATAGTAGTCGCCCTTGGCGCGCAGCTCGGCATCGGTGAGTTTAGCCGGGAGCATCGGCGGACCGGCGGGGATGAATGCCGGATCGGACTGGGGCGCGGCGGCGGCTCCGGGAGAGGCAGCCGGGGGCCTCGCGCGGCCGCCGCCCTGCGAGAGCAGGATGGCACCCAGGTACGGCCGAATGTCGTAGCCCTTCACCCTCTGGAAGGTATCGAAGAACTTCGGCGTCCATGGCAACCCGGCGATGGAGTAGTCCGGCTCGTCGCCGCGGAAGCCCAGAATCGTCGTGCCGAACAGCTCAGGCATGGCGTTGTAGTAGCCCTGGTGCGTGTGCTCCAGATACGCCGCCGTCGCCTCGGGATTCATATAGTCCTCCAGCGAGTTCGACGCGTCCTTCGCGTGCGTCGGGTTGGCGTCGCTTCGGGTGGGCGAGGTGCGGAAGACGTGCTCGACGACGGCGACGGTCCAGTCAGGGCCGGCAGGCGCGGTCCAGGAGATGCTGCCGTTGTTTATGGGAACGGCGACGCGTTCGGCCGGGACGTTGGTGCCCACCACGATGCGCTCGACCGAGGCGTTGGTGGCCACGGCAGCAACCGCGTTCGTGCCCACCATCTGGTTCAGCGTCTCGCCGCCCTTCACCGGAAACCGCTGGCCGATGCTGAGCGCCTGCATGCGCAGCTCTGGCTTCTCCTTGGTGAAGTACCCGCCGGCAAATCCACTGGGATAGCCGATGTCGTCCACGATCCACACCTTCATGCCGCGCTTCTTGGCCTCTAGCGCGAACTGCTTGAAGAAGGCAAAGTACTCCGGCGTCAGGTAGGTTGTCGTCATGCCGCCGCCGGCCTGCGCCGTCACCGCATGGAAGCCCAGGCTCTTCATGGTGTCCAGGTCGTGCGCCAGGCTCTCGATGGTCACCGCGCCATTCATTCCGAAGTAGGGCTCCGGCCCGTACTCCGACGGAGGCGTCTTCCACGCCTGCTTCACCTCAGCCGCGGTTGGCATCTGCACCTTCTGGAAGGCATACTTCGCCACGGTTGACGAATGCTGCGCTACGGTCGTCGGATGCTGCGCTGAAGTCGCCGGATGTTGCGCGACGGTCGACTGCGCAAAGCCCAGTTGGCCCATCAAAACCAGAGCGCATGCAACCACTCCGACTGCACAAGCGGCGATTGCGGTCCAACCAGAGGCCGCGCGGCGGTTCTTGCGATCATCTTTCGTTACAAATAATTTTTTCATCGGGTGCTCCTCATGTCGACGCGATTCGATCTCTCCAGCGTGCGGGAAAACTCTGCAAACCCACCGCAGAGCGTTATACATCCCCGGAACGACGTTTGGAAACGCCAGCGACGGAAGAACTGCCCGGACCTGCATGGACCGCATCGAAAACACCTGCGCGACAGGACTTACACTGGAGTACAGGCATCTCTGCGAATGACTCCGCGTTCCAACTCCGCCGCGCCGCGCGCTCCGCTGCACTTTCTCGGGCTGGCCTGCGCCATCGGCGTCTCCACCATCTACTTCAACCAGCCGTTGCTGGTGGAGATGGGCAAGACCTACGGCGCGCCCGCCGGCCGCGTGATGTATGTCGCCAGCGCGACGCAGGTTGGCTACGCGCTGGGATTGCTGTTCTTTGTGCCCCTGGGCGATCTGCTGGAGCGCCGCGCACTGATGAGGCGGATGTACGCCGCTGTCGTTGTGGCGCTGCTTCTGGTCTCCATGGCGCCAACGCTGGCATGGCTGATCGCGGGCAGCGTTCTGCTGGGCGTGGTGGCCTCGGTCACCCACATTGTGCTCCCCATCGCGCCCGACCTCGTGCCCCACAAAGAACGCGGGCGCGCCATCGGAACGGTGATGATGGGCCTTCTGCTGGGCGTTCTGCTGGCGCGGACCTTCGCCGGATGGATCAGCCACATCCCGGCGCTCTTCGTCTACGCGCCGCGCCTCTTTCCCAGGGGGGCCTTCTGGGTCACCGGCGGCTGGCGCTACGTCTTTATCATTGCGGCGTTGGGCAATGCGGTCTTTCTTCTTATGCTCGGCCGCGTGATGCCGCGCCTGCCGCCCAAGCAGCACATGCGCTACGCCGACGCGATGCGCTCTCTGTGGACGCTCTTCCGCACCCAGCCGTTGTTGCGCGAATCGAGCCTGACCAGCGCCCTCGTCTTCGCCTCCTTCAGTTGCTTTTGGACCACGCTGGCGTATCTGCTCAGCAGCCGCTTCGGCCTCGGCGCGGGTGTTGCGGGCAGCTTCGGCCTGGTCGGCGCGGCGGGCGCGCTGGTCGCCCCGGTCGCGGGCAGACTGGCGGACAAGCGCGGCACGCGATGGGTGCTCACCGTCGCCATGACGCTAATCGCCTTCTCCTATCTGTTGCTGTGGGCCGGCGTGGCCTCCAGCCTCCCGTTGGCGCTGCACATCGCCGCTCTGGTGGCTGGCGTCCTCGTGCTCGACATCGGCATGCAAATGGCGCAGGTGGCCAATCAGACGCGTATCTTTGGCCTGGACCCCTCGGCGCGCAGCCGGTTGAACACCGTCTACATGACCCTCTTCTTCGCCGGCGGGGCTGTCGGATCGGCGCTCGCGACCGTGGCCTGGGACCGCTGGCAGTGGAACGGCGTCTGCCTGCTCGCGCTGGGATTGATCGCTCTGGCCGGCCTCTGCCACGCGCTCGGCACGCGCACTCGCGAGCCATTCAACCCCGAATCGCGCAGAGAACACGCCCTCGACAGCGTGCTCGAAGTCTAGGGGATCTCTGAAGAAGTCTCCGTTTTGAATGGGCGGGACTTTAGTCCCGCCGCAAGCGGCCGATTTCCAATGCGGCCTTAGCCGCCGAGGGAATCTCAAACACGAGAGCAGAGCTTCCCTAGACCGAACCGCAGAAAGTCGCCGCGTGAACTGCTATCTCTTCAGCAGATCGACCGGCGCATTCACATCTTCGATGCGAAAATAGCTGGCCAGCGCGGGATGCCGCCTGGCCACGGCGCGGTACATCTCCCACGCCACGCGGCGATAGCTGAAGTGACCCGCAACACCGCTCCGCAGCTCGGCAATGTAGAGCGCCTCGGCAAAGTCCATCTTGAACACCGCCCGCACCCGCGTGCCCAGCGGCAGCAGATACGCAGCAGCCTCCGGCCCAACCGCCTCGCGCAGCGCACGGTAGGCTGCGTGCGCGGCATCCATCGCGGCAATGTAGGTCTGGTCGAGCCCAGCCTCGGCCAGCGTGGGCTGGCCCGGGCACACCGGCGTTTCGTATCCGTGCGCATCGATGTATGGCTGAATGAGCTGCACGCAGCGGCGATGGCGGTGCATGTCGCGGAAGCCGCCGATGTCCATCAGGATGTCGAACCGGAAGCTCTGCCCGGCGGAAAATGCGCGCGGCAGCTCGTCGTGGCGGCCGCGATGCTTCACGCCGAGCGCAACAATCTTCGCCACGCGCGCCGCGCTGAGCGATGCAACCGTGCGCTGGATCTGCCGCCACGAGTAGTGGCTCTCCGCGTACAGCAGCGAAGTGGCTAGCTCGACCTCGAGCGACCCAGAGTCTTCCACCAGATCGACCACCGGTGCGTCCTCGATCGCCTGACCGGCCATAAGCTCGGCGGCGGCCTGGCGCATCTCGGCGCGCGTGGCGATAGCATACTCATTGGCCGCCGAGTACTTCACCAGCGTCGGCGCGGTCTTCACCGGGCGCAGCAGCACATCGCGGAGCCTGCTGCCGCAAGTTTTATCCACCGAGCCGACCTCCTCGCAGAGGACGCGCGCCTCGTCGTGAGTGACATTCCACGCCGGCTCGGCGGCCGCAGCCTTGAGCTTCTCGCCCAGGCTGCGCACCTCGGCAAACTCGCTCGCCAGCAGCCGCGAGATCTGGTTCTCCAGTGTGCGCGCGCTGACGATCTGCCCCAGCGAGGTGTTGGTCGCCAGCGGCAGCAGGTAGCGCGCCACGTCGAAGGCCCGCGCCTTCAGCGTGCGCAGGTAGGCCTCGTCCTTCATCTCCGCGGGCTGCGCAATCGCTCGCTTCAGCGCCTCCAGCATACCCGCGCCGACGCGGTCGTAGGCGGCAAAGAGCGCCTCGATCGATGCCGTGTAGCCGGCCGTCCGTTCGCCCAGCGCCGGCGTGTACCAGCCCGACTTGCGGAAGTTCTGGTAGCGCGTGCTGCGCTCCTGCCCGTCCCAGCGCTGCTCGTCCACCAGCGCAACGGCCGCCAGCAGCGACAGCCGCTCGATGGCAAACGCAATGTGCGCCAGGTCGGCGATGGAGCGATGGCCGTACTGGAAGTAAAACGTGTTCAAAAACTCTTCAGCCCGCTGCGAGCTGATCTCCGCCAGCGACTCCTTCATACTCAGCGATGAGCGCGAGTACTTCGCCATCGCGTAGGCGAGAACCTCGGGGTCCGCGCCCTGGATGGCGTAGACGTCGGTCTGGTTCGCGGCGGTGGGCTCAGTGGATAGCTTCGGATCGGCGGCGGCTGGCAGTTTATCGGGCATCACCCTGCAAGGATATGTCATCCGGCGACCTGCGCACTCCAATCCCTGTGGATGAATCGAAATGGATTCGTATAATGAGGCGGGCAGACGGAAGGAAGACATATGAGTTCACTGGCAGGCAAAGTTGCGTTGGTAACGGGAGCGTCGCAGGGCATTGGGCGGGCGTGTGCGTTGGCATTGGCGGAGGCGGGCGCGACCGTCGCGCTGGTCGCGCGCAATGAGGCAAAGCTGGCCGAGGTCGCCGCCGAGATCGCCGCGGCGGGCGGAGTGGCGCACCCCTTCGCGCTCGACCTCAGCAGCGAAGAATCCATCCAGGCCTGCGCCAAGGCCGTCATCGCGCAGCTCGGCAAGGTGGAGATTCTGGTCAACAACGCGGGCATCACGCGCGACAACCTCACCCTGCGCATGAAGCGCAAGGACTGGGACGACGTGCTCGCCACCAACCTCACCGGCGCCTTCCTGATGACCCAGGCCGTCATGGGCTCTATGCTGAAGGCTCGTTGGGGGCGCATCATCAACATCACATCGGTGGTCGGCCAGACCGGCCAGGCGGGGCAGGCCAACTACGCCGCATCGAAGGCCGGCCTCATCGGCCTCACGCGGTCGCTGGCGCGCGAGCTGGCCAGCCGCACGATTACCGTCAACGCAGTCGCGCCGGGATACATCGAGACCGCGATGACCGCCGTGCTGACCGACGAACAGCGCACCGCCATGACCTCGCAGATCCCGCTGGCGCGCGCCGGCACGGCCCGTGACATCGCCGCCGCGGTCGCCTTCCTCGCCTCCGAGGAGGCCGGCTTCATCACCGGCCACACGCTGGACGTAAACGGCGGAATGTACATGGGGTAGTTGCAGGTTGTCAGTTGCAGGTTGCGAGTTGTCGGTGGGATCGTCTTTGTTTTCAACTAATAATCCGTAACCTGCAACTGACAACTTACTCCAGTGCTATTAACTTAGCCGATAGTATCTTCCGTGGTTCAACTCTGACCCGGGCTTCAAGTAGAGCTTCAAGGGAGAAGCTCTATCTGGCTCCCGGTGAACCTTGGCGGGTACGCGAATCGCGGCGTCACACGATTTAGCCATTGACCAGTCCGCGCCCGATGTTTACTTTGTGACTAATGGCAGATATGCAAACACTACCCACACCTCTGAACAGCCTTCCTCCCGTGGCCACCATCGCGATGAGCATTGGGGCGACGATCCGCGCCTATCGACTGCAAAAGGGGATGTCGCAGGGTGACATCGAGAAGCGGACGGGGCTGCTGCGCTGCTATCTGTCGCGGGTCGAGAACGGACACACCGTGCCGTCACTGGAGACGCTGCAGAAGATCGCCTTTGCGCTGGACCTGCAACTGGCGCAGTTCTTCTCCGATCAGACCGTCAGCCAGGACATGTCCGCGCTGCACCTGGGCGAGGACGAGATCCGCTTCCTCACCCAGATCCAGCGCTACTCGGCGCGGCTCTCGGAGAACGACCGCAAGCTGCTGCTGGCCATGGTGCGCAAGTTCGCGCAGACCACGCTGGTTTGAGTCACAGGTTGTCAGTTGCAGGTTGCCAGTTGAAGACCTGCGACATCCGTTGATTGAATCTCGCAACTTCAGGTCCGCCCACCGCATTCCAGCCGGTCGCAACTGACAACCTGCAACCTGCAACTCACAACTGCGCTACAGCAGATTGGCGATCCAGTAGCCGACGAGGGCCAAGACGAGGCAGGCCACGGCGAAGGTGACCTTCTGGCGGCCGAGGTAGCGTTCCCGGCCGGCCGTCATGCGCGGAGCCAGCGGAACGCCCAGCGCCAGGCCGCTGACGAAGCCTCCGATGTGGGCCATATTGTCTATGCGGATGCCGACATTGACGAACGGCAGAGCAGTGCTGAGCCCGATGACCAGGTTGATAAGCGCGAACTTGACGACCATGCTGCGCAGCCGGCGCAGCTCCTCCCAGGGGAACGGCAGGCGGCGGTTGCTCAGCAGCACGATCAGGATTCCGGCGATGCCGAAGACCGCGCCCGAGGCTCCCGCGCCCACCTGCATCAGATAGCCCGGATCATGGGTCCTCAGGGCGAAGACGACGTTGGTGGCCATGCTGAGCAGGTTCCCGGCGATCCCGGTAATCATGTAGACGGCGACCATGCCATAGGGGCCGATCAGCGGCTCGCCCAGAATGCCCAGGTTCCACAGGCACCACATGTTGCAGGCGATATGGATGAAACCGACATGCACGAAGGTGGCGGTAAGCAGGCGGTACCACTGGCCGTGCAGCACCAGCCAGGTGACATTTGCGCCGTAGCGCAGCAGGTCGCCCTCGGTGGGTTCTTTCGGGCTTACGCCGTGCGTGATCATCCACAGGTAGACGGCGCAATTGATGGCCAGCAGCAAGTACGTTCCGGGAGCGGAGCGCGGGTTCCAGACGCCGTACTCGCGCCGCCGCCGCACCTGCTCGGGCGAGTAGGCCTCGGCGGGAGTGTGCTCCTCGACCGGGACGGTGGAGTTTGCGGGCGGAACGATCTCGCCTTCGGGATGCGATTGCGTGGGAGACATGGCGCTACTTCTACGCTAACGCATTTCCGCCGTCTGCGTGGGAAGACAGAGACAGAACCGCTCAAGGATTGACATGAATTTGAAAGTTGTCCGGGATCAGGCGGCGTTCTTCATGATGCGTTCGCGGATATGGGGGGGGATGCGCTGGATCGCGTCCGCAACCAGGCCGGGGATCGGCGTCGCAATGGCGACCAGAACCCACAGTGTCAGCGAGATGAGCAGGCCGGCTATTGCGGTCGCTTCCAGCGAGATGGTGATCGGCGTGTGATACAGGTGGCCATGCAGGCTGCTGCCCAGGTGGGCGATGGCCTCAAGACGGTGCAGCACGGCCGCGGCCAGCAGAAAGGCAAGGATGGACAGCGAACTGACGGAGATCAGCAGCACATCGATGGTGCGCGCCAGGTGTTGGCGGCGGCGGCATTGCGCGCACTCCGACAGGTGATGATCGTAGTCCGTGCGCATCGCCGGAGAGAGGCCGGAGATGTCGTATCGCCAGCCGGCCAGAATGTCTCCAATGACCGGGTCTGTGCAGCGCGGTTCATCCAAGCGGCGCGATCGCGATCTTCGTGAGGCAAAAGTTACCATAGTGTTATAGACACCATTCTACTTGACTTGATAGCGCAAAACGGGGAAAAGAACAACTGGGTCCGGATTCTGTCGAAACTGCTCAACAGTGAGCGGCGGCCTGCCGGTCGCTCTCTTCTTTTTGCTAAAGTGTTGAATAAAAATCGGTTATAGGCAGATTGAGGCAATCGGAGCAGACTGCTGGGCGAGCAGAATACGGTTGCCCAACAGCTTCCCTCGCTCCCGGATCGCCTCTTCGGCAGAGAGCAGCGCGAGCTCGGGAACGTTGTTGGTCTCCGAAAGATGGCCGAGGACGATGTACGTGGCATTTCCGTCGTAGTCGCGGGCCAGAAACTCGGCGGTAGCGTGGTTCGAGAGATGCCCCACGCGGGAGAGCACGCGCTGCTTGACCGCCCACGGGTAGGGGCCGTCCTTCAGCATCTCCAGGTCGTGGTTGGATTCCAGCAGCAGCACGTCGATCCGCTCCAGCGCGCGCTTGACGTTGGGAGGCATGTAGCCGAGGTCGGTAGCGATGGCCATGCGGATGGACTCCGAGGCCGACTCGAAGACGAAGCCACAGGGGTCGGCCGCGTCGTGCGGAGTGGTGAAGGGCGTGATCATGAGGTCGCCGATGGAAAAGTTCGTCCCCGGCTGGAAGTACTCCACCGCGGGCAGGCTGGCCGGGTCGCGCCGGGTCGCTGCTTCCGGCACGTCTTCGTCGGGATCGTCTTCGCCGGATGCGGCTTCGAGATATGTCAGGACTCCAACTGCGCCATTCTCCAATGCATCTTGCGCGGCGCGCGCTTCCTTCTCCCTCTGGAGATGTTCCAGCCACTTGGCGTAGGTCATGGTGGTTCGCGGGGTCATCTGCCGCACCCAGGCGCGGTGCGTCGGCTCGCTGAAGTACACCGGAATGCGCAGCCTGCGCGCCAGCACCGCCAGGCCCGCCACATGATCCGTATGCTCATGCGTAATCAGGATGGCGTCCAGCGCGGCGGGGTCTTCGTTGGCCATCGCCAAGCGCTTCAGCAGTTCGCGGCAACTGAGCCCCGCGTCCACCAGCACACGCGTCTCGGCGCTGGCAATCACCGTCGAGTTGCCCTTCGAGCCGGAGGCGAGGACCGTCATGCGCATAGCTTCAAAGATACGCTGGACGGATGTGAAATTGTGGGCCTTGGGTTGTCTTGAAGGGGACGGGCTTCAGAGGGTGCTGAAAAACTCTATTTTGCTTAAGGGCACGGGTTCACCCGTGCCGTAAAATGCTTTATTTGCAATACGGCTTTAGTCCCTGAGGGAAAGCCCAGTTGCCGAATTCACTACCTGCGCAGAACATAAACGCGGTAGCTTGCGGGCGTCTCTTCGCGACTCCACCAGCGCGCGGTGCGGCTCGGCGTCCACTCGGTCTCGAGCGTATAGTCGTCGGCGAGGAAGGCCTTAAATGCGGGCCAGCGATCGAGCTTCCGAAATTCTCCCGGCCCATCCACGTAGAGCGCGCTCGAAACCACGAGCACCTGTGGCGGAGACGCGTTCATTGCAGTGAAAAATCGTTCCCGCGTCTGCCGCACAAAGGAAACATCGTCCGCGCCGAACAGCGGAAAGTCCACCAGCAGGCCGTTTGCGGGCTCCAGCCTCATGCGATAGAGAACATTGCCGCAGCCGGAGATCGTGTCGATGCACTGGATGTGGCCGGAGAGCCTCTGACCGCCCAGAGCGTCGAGGTTCTGCTCCAGCGAAGTGATGAAGTCCGTCTCCCACCAGCGATAGCGATGGATCAGCACGGCGGACTGCGGCGCCAGAACCAACCCTCCAAAACTGAGCGCGGCCAGTGCAAGCCAGCGTGCGGCCTTCGTGCGCCGGATGTGGGCCGTCGTGCGCCACAGGTCAGAGAGCCGCGTCTGCGCGGCACGGGTAAAGTCCACAGCCATCAGCGGCAGCAGGAAGATAAGCAGCGTGTAGCGATAATACGGAAATCCGCGCGCCTGAACCAGGTAGGAGACGAGTCCGAAGAGCGCGCCACAGCCCAGTGCTACACGCTCCCAGTCCAGCTTCGGACGGTGTAGCGCCAGCACCGCCAACCAGAGCAAAACCAGAGGCAGCAGGGGCGAGACGCTGTGCAGCAGCAGGAATCCCAGCGGGCGATGTCCCAGCCCGGAGTAGTAGAGGACGAGTCCGTGAAGATTCTCAAAAAAGGCCGCAAGCGCTCGCTCCCGCAGCAGAAAAGCGAAGGCGATGCCCGGTGCGATGAGATAACTCAGAATGGCAGCCGCCGCATGGCGCAGCCAACCACGGTTCGGCGATTGGCCCTGCGTTCCACTCCCTCGCAGAACATAGAGCGCCAGCAGAAGTTGCGCCACAGTCAGCGGCAGAGCGGTGGGCTTGATGGTCAGCGCCACGCCGGAGAAGAGCCCGAAGGACGCCGCCGCCCACGGCCAGTCTCTGCGGATTGCGACAAACAGGAAGGCCGTCGCAACGATCAGGCAGACGGCCATGGTCAGGTCGCGCTGTCCGCCCTCGGCCAGGCCGTCGCGTCCGTGGACCAGGATAAAGAGGCATGCGGCGAAGAGGCCGGCAAGCCATCCATCTTCCGATCCCACCCTTCGCGATGGCGCCGCGAAGGATGGGGCACCCACGCATCGCGTAATCACAAAGAATGACGCGCCCGCCGCGCCCATCAGCGTGAAGTCGAAGAGCCGCCACGCCAGGTCGCCCATGCCAAACATGTGCATGGCGGCCAGCTCGATCAGGTACGAGCCGGGCATATTCATGTCGCCGATCTCGCGGTAGGGAGCCCAGCCGCGCCCGATGAGCCACCCGATGTAGTGGATCAACGACGCGTCGCCCACCAGCGGCCAGTGCCAGCTCCACACAAAGAACAGCAGTGCACAGACGCTGAGGCTGGCGGCCAGCGCCACGCGAAAGAGGCGTGCACTCCCGTTGCGCAATCGTCTCTCCTTTCGTGTACGAGTCTAACCGACGCAGGCCCGTTCGATTTGTGACTGAAGTTCGCCGTTGGAAGAGGGCCAGCCTCTCCGAGCGTTCTATGGGCACGCGACGAGCAGGACGGTGATATTGTCGTGGCCGCCCTTTGCGTTGGCGGCGTCGATCAGCGCTTGGCAGGCGCTATCGAGCGCGGATTGCAGCGCAAGGTCTGGGGCAGCGGAGTCGCGGCGGCCAGTAGCGAGCGCTACCGGTCCAGCGGTGCGGGCGAGAATCTGTGCGATCTCGCCGTTGTCCAGCTCGCGGCTCAGGCCGTCGGAGGCCAGCAGGTAGAGGTCGCCGGGCTGCGCGGAGTGCGAGGCGATCTCCGGCTCGACCGTCGGCTGCGTGCCGATGGCGCGGGTGATGATGTTGCGCATGGGCGAGGCGGCGGCCTGGGCGCGGCTGAGCAGCCCGGCGCGCACCTGTTCCTCCACCAGCGAGTGGTCCTCGGTGAGCATCTGGAGGCCGCCGGAGCGGAAGAGATAGCAGCGGCTGTCGCCAACATGGGCGATCCAGAGCGTGGGGCTGACTCGCGCATCCTTTGACCGCTGCGTGTCTTCCTCCCACAGCAGCGCAACCAGCGTAGTGCCCATGCCGTGCAGGCTGGTGGACTTCTGCGCGTGCCGGTAGACGGTCTGGTTGGCAACGCGGATGGCTTCGGCGAGCCGGGCGCGGGCTTGCGTTGCGGAACCGGGCTGCGCGAGGCAGTCCAGAAAAACCTCCGTCGCCAGGTGGCTGGCGACCTCGCCGCCAGCCGCGCCTCCCATGCCGTCGCAGACGACGAAGGCCCCATGCTCGGCCAGCGTTGCGCATGCGTCCTGGTTGGCCCGGCGCACCTGGCCGCGATGGGAGAGCATGGCGAAGGCGCGTGTGGGCGCAAGGCTCGGTGCGCCCGCAGCGGCAGCGGTTGTGGGTCGCGGCTTGGGAGGCTTCACAGTTGCAGCATCTGCCATTTTGCCACCCCGGATCGCCGCAATTTGGGCCCGTCGAAACGATACTCCTCGCCGCGCTGGAATCGAAAGGCCTTGGCCCCGGGTCGTTGGTCCCGTTTGCAGTTTGCAAAGCGCCATTCGGGATACTCTGGAGTGGCAACGAAAGAGGGGGACAGATTGAACCGCATCGTGCAGGGCGACAATCTGGAAGTGTTGCGAGGGATGGCGACCGGCTCGGTGGCGCTCGTCTACATCGATCCGCCCTTCAACACCGGCCGGCGGCAGACACGTCTGCAAATGAAGACGGTGCGCGACCCGGCGGGCGACCGCGTCGGCTTCGGCGGGCATAGGTACCGCACGGAGTTGCTGCAAAGTGCGGCGGGGCCAGCGTGCGAGGCCGGTTCCGCAAAGACCGCAGGCTACGACGACCGGTTCGACGACTTCCCCGGTTTTCTGCGCCCGCGCCTGCTGGAGGCTTATCGCGTCCTCACCCCAACCGGCAGCCTCTTCTTCCACATCGACTTCCGCGAGGTCCACTACTGCAAGGTGATGCTGGACGAGATATTCGGTCGCGATTGTTTTCAGAACGAGATCGTCTGGGCATACGACTACGGAGCGCGCGCAACCAAACGCTGGCCCGCCAAGCACGACAACATCCTCTGGTACACGCGCGATCCCCGGCGCTACACCTTCAACCTGGGCGAGAGCGACCGCATCCCGTACATGGCGCCAGGGCTGGTAGGCGCCCGCAAGGCCGCGCGCGGCAAGACGCCCACCGACGTCTGGTGGCACACCATCGTCTCGCCCACCGGCAGGGAGAAGACCGGCTACGCCACGCAGAAGCCGTTGGGAATCCTGGAGCGGATCGTGCGCGTTCACTCCAACCCCGGCGACCTGGTGCTGGACTTCTTCGCCGGCAGCGGGACCACGGGCGAGGCGGCAGCCAAGAACGGTCGCGCCTTCTGCATGGTGGACCAGAGCGCCGAGGCGATAGCGGTGATGGAAAAACGATTGCAATTGAAGGCCGAGAGGATATGATTCCGCCATCGCGTTTTTCCAGGAGAGAACGGTGGCGAGGGCCCGGTGGTTGCTGGCGGAGTTGTGTGTCGGGTGGTTTGTGCTGGTCGTTTCGGGGGCCAGCGGCGTTGTAGCTCACGCGCAGGCTCAGACTGCGGCGGCGACGCCGGGACAAACGGTTGCGCCAGCGAGGAAGACTTGCACGGTCAACTCGTTCGCGCCCAACCCGGCGGAGACGGCCCTGAACAAAGGGGATTTCGCCCCGGCGGAGGTTCTGTTCCGCGCCCTGCTGGCCAAGAGTGCGGACAATGAGGCGGCGCACGAGGGGTTGGTGCGCGCGCTGCTCGCGCAGAACAAGGTGGACGACGCTGCGCGGGATGCGGAGACGTGGGCCGCGGCTGAGCCGGCGAGTTCGATGGCCTTGATCGCGCTGGGCGATGTGCGTCTGCGCCAGGGGGTTCCGCGCGTGGCATTTCTCCAGTTTCAGAAGGCTGCGGTGGCGGACCTGTGCAATGCGCGCGCCTACTATGGGATTGCTGAGGTTGATGGACTTGCGGGACTCCATGCGTCCAGCAAGCGCATGATTGAGCAGGCGTACAAACTGCATCCCACCGACGACGATATCAATTCGGCGTGGATCGATACCCTACCCCGCAAGGAGCGGCTGGCCAAGTGGGCCGACTACGCCGAACACAGCGATCAGATCAGTGAAGAGAACAGAACGAAGCTAAAGACAAATCTGGAGAAGGAGTCTCTCTACCATGCGTCGGACTGCCGCATGGCGCCAACCTCGCCGCGCGAAGCGACGGTGCCGATGACAGCGGTGATGGATGGGCCGAATCATTTCGTGGGCTGGGGGCTAGACGTCAAGTTCAACGGCAAGGGGCGAAGACTACAGATCGACACCGGCGCCAGCGGCATCACCATCTCGCGCGCGGCGGCGATGTTTCTCGGAATCCAACGCCAGGACGCCACACAGACGGGGGGGATCGGCGACAAGGCTAAGGTGAAGACCTCGATTACGCATGTGGCGAGCGTCAAGATCGGCGGCATCGAGTTCACCAACTGCCCGGTGGAGATTCTGGAGAAGTGGAGCGTGCTGGACTCCGACGGGCTGATTGGCGGCGATGTCTTCGACGCCTCCCTGCTGACGCTGGACTTCCCAAAACACGAGCTGCGCATCGCTCCGCTGCCCGAGCGTCCGGGAGAAAAGAAGGCTGCCGTAGCAACGCCGGACCCGGCGGACGACGACGAGATTGTGGAGGCGCACGACCCATATATCGCGCCGGGAATGGAAAAGTGGCAGCGCGTCTATCGCTACAGACACGACCTGATAATGCCCACTGGACTCGTGGACACCAAGAGGATAAAGGACGACAGCGCCTGGAAGGACAAGCTTTTCATCCTGGATACGGGAGCGGATTCGAACCTGATCTCACCGGCTGCGGCCAGGGAGGTGACCAAAGTCTCGCGCGATGACAGCATGGAGATCCGCGGCATCCAGGGCGAGGTGGACAAGGTCTATGAGGCGGGCAAGTTCACCCTGGCATTTGCCGGCCTGCGCCTGGATTCGCCCAGCATGACGTCGATCGATACAACCAAAATCTCGCACGATGACGGCGTGGACATTTCGGGGTTTATCGGAGCGCCCGCGCTGACCCAGTTGGTGTTGCACATCGACTATCGCGACAATCTGGTCTGGTGCGAGTACACGCCCAAGAAATAACCCCGGCGCAAGACGCCGAACTCCGTGCTGGCGCAGGCTGCGGGGGCCTGCGGGGTTCGCGTGGGCTGCACGCGTCTATGAAGTCGGCGTCTTTCGCACAACAACAGGAATTATTTTCTGAGGCGCGGGCTTCCCGGCCGGAGTGCGGTCCAGCGCCATGATGGCGTTGGCCAGAGCGACCGAGGGGTTCTCGAAGTGTTCGGGCGAGTTGAGCAGGCGTTCAGCCTGCTCGTAGTCTCCGGCATTGATCAGGTTGGCGATGGCGAGCATCTGTTGATGAAACGCCATGTGCTGGTCCACCGCGGCCAGGTACTCCGGCGTGCCCCGCAGGTGCCGCGTGTATTCACTGAGCAGCCATTTTCGGATGGCGTCCTCGTCGGGATGCTGGATGGAACGGGTGGCGCGTTCGCTCAACGGCTCGCGCATTCGCGCCGCCAGCAGCAGGGTGATCTTCCATCGCACATGGCTTGCGATGGCGTCCGGAGCGTTCTCGATCGTCTTTGCTATATAAGTCTCGGCGGGCATTTTACGACCTCACATCTGTTATCGGAAGATGAGAGAAAAATGTGAGCCGGCGTGGAATCCTGAACGTGAGTGCGCCGGGCGGTTGGGGGTGGTTGCGGCTGGCAATCCGTCTGCGAGGGGGGATCTCGCGCGATGCGGCGGGCTTCCCAAATGGAGATTAGAATTCCCTAATCGGGAAAAGTCAGTTAGTCTTCGGCTACTTGGTTGGTTACGCGCTGCGTGTTCCCGAAATGGCACACGTTGAGGGCCACGGGCTTGGTCGCAGGAACAGGTTTGGGTGGTGTTGCGCGGAAATACCTCTTGCTGTCGTCTTCTTTTCGTCCGGGAATCATTGCCCGGAAATCAGAGCTTAAAGGGGGATGAGATGGGGTCTGGGCGCGGCAGGCTGAGTTGGTTGAGCTGCTGCGCCGTGGGACTGGCCTTCGGGCTGGGTGGGTGCGTGTGGGCGCAGAGCGGGACGGATGGGGCGATCGGCGGGCAGGTGGTGGGTGCTGCGGGCTCGCCGGTGGATGGCGCGTCTGTGATGGCGCGCAATTTGGAGACGGGGCTGGCGATGAGGGCGCGCTCGGGGTCGAAGGGTGAGTTCCTGGTCGTGCGGCTGCCGGTGGGCGAGTATGAGCTGTCGGTGGAGAAAGCTGGGGTGGAGGTGACGCTTCCGGAACCGGTGCAGGTTGGGCTGGGTGAGGTGACTGAGGTTATTGCGCGGATGCGGCCGCCTGTCTCTGGACAGTCGAATTCGCCGAGTGGGGCGAACCAGGCGGGCAGCGGCGGAACGGATTTGCCCGAGGCGGATCTGGCAGGCCTGCCCGTGAATGGCGGGCAGTGGAGTTCGCTGGCCCTGACCGTTGCTGGTGCAAATAGCGCGGCGAGCGGCAATGGCGACTCCACCGACGTGAGCTTTCGTGGGGTCGCGGCAACCGAGAACAGCTCGCGCACGGATGGAGCCAGCAGCGACCAGAGCTTCTCCGGAGCGGCGGCGGGAGCGGGTGTGGAGGAGGAGGTTGCGGCGGGTTCGGACGCGGTCTACGACCGGGCGTCGGGCGTGGGAAGTGGCGCGGGTTCGGTGGCCGACGGCGGCCAGCGGGCGGGTTCATCGTACGTCTTTTCGCAGGCAGTGGTGCGCGAGTTCCGCGTACTGGGGCAGGGAGATGCGACGGCGTATGGCTCGGCGCTCTATGGACACGGGGTGGGCGGCGTGGTCACCACAGTCTCGCGCTCGGGTGGAACGCGGTTGCATGGAATGGCCTTCTACACCGTGCGCGACAGCGCCTGGGCGGCGGCCAATCCCTTCTCCATTGCGTCGAGCTATGCGGATGGCGTGGTGACCAGCGCGGTGGTGAAGCCGCAGGACCAGCGGCAACAGTTTGGCGGCAGAATTGGCGGGCCGGTTCCCGGGTTTCTCACCAGCACAAACGAGGCCGGTTGGTCGCACAATAACGCGAACCAGGGACAGCGGCTCTTCTATTTTTATGCGTTCGACCAGCAGCAGCGGAACTTTCCCGCAATCTCCGCTCCCGGCTACGCAGGTTTTTATTCGTTGACCGCGAGCCAGACGGCCCTGCTGGCCAATCGCGGAGTGACGCCAGCCCAGACCAATGCGGCCCTGAACTATCTCGACAGCCTGACCGGAACCGTCGCCCGCCGGGCAGACCAGACGGTCAACTTCGGGCGCGTGGACTGGCAGCGCGGAAGCGGCAGCCGGATGGTTCTTGAGTACAACCGGGCGCGTTGGAGCTCGCCTGCGGGAGCGCGCTCGGAGCCAGTGGTGGACCGCGGTATGGCCAGCCTGGGATCGAGCTACGGCAAGGTGGACGCGGGCGTGGCGCGCTGGATCCAGTTCATCAACAGCAGGCTGAGCAACGAGCTGCGCGTGCAGTACGGGCGCCAGTTGCAGTACGAGTCACCGCAGACTCCGCTGGCGCAGGAGCCGAATGTTGGCCCGGGAGGAATGCCGCCCGAGGTCTCCATCGGGCCCCAGGGACTGGTCTTCGGAACGCCGTCGGCGCTGGGCCAGAAGGCCTATCCCGACGAAAGGCGCTTCGAGCTGGCGGACGTTGCGGGCTGGGTCCGCGGGCATCACTTCCTGCAGTTTGGCGGAGACTTCAGCGCGCTCCGCGACTACACCGACTCACTGACCAACGCCGAGGGGACGTTCAGCTACGACAGCAGCGCAACTACGGTAACGGGCGGGCAAGTCACGCCGGTAGTATTAGGCGGGCTGGTGGACTGGATCACGGATTATACGTGCAACGTGAACACGTATCCGAACGGAGGCTGTCAGCAGATCACCCCGATTAACACGCCACCGCACTACTTTAAGTTCCGCTCCTATGCGCAGAGCTTCGGGCAGACGGGCCTGACCTTCCACACACAGGACTGGGCGGGCTTCTTTCAGGATGATTGGCGCGTGACCCAGCGCCTGACCATCCACGCAGGGCTGCGCTTCGAGTACCAGTTCCTGCCGCTTCCGCAGCAGCCAAACGCGGCGCTGGACGTGGTATTCGGCGCGGTGGGCGCGACCAGCGTCTTTCCCGAGGACCGCAACAACTTCGGCCCGCGGCTGGGCGTGGCGTGGCAGCCCTTCGGAGTTGGCCGCGGGGTGCTTCGCTTGGGGTACGGCGTCTACTTCGGCAAGCTGCCCGGCGCGACCATCCGCGCGGCCCTGCTGGACACGGCGCTACCCAGCTCCACAACGCGGATCAGGATTCTGCCCACGACTGAGACGTCTTGTCCGCAGGTTACGACGGTAGGCTTCGGCTACGCGTGCTCGTTCCTCACGCCGCCGACGGGAGTCGTGGCCGCGACGACCTCGGCGGTCGTCTTCAATCGAAATTTTCGCCTGCCTGAAGTTCAGCAGGGAACGTTTTCCATCGAGCACGGGCTGGGCGCGGGTGTGCAGGGATATGTGGGCTATGTGTTGAATCTCGACCGGCAACTGCCCAACTCGGTGGACATCAACATCGCTCCCTCGACAGAGGTGCAGACCTTCCAGCTACAGGGCGGGACGGGCGCGGTCGGCGTGCGGGACGGCGAGACCTTCGCCATTCCGGTGTACACGGCGCGCGTCACTCCCAGCTTCGGCCCGGTGACGGACCTGGTTTCCAACGCCAATGCCAGCTACCACGGGCTGACGCTGGAGGCGCGGCGCGGGATGGGCGCGGGGCGTGGAGCAGGCGGCGAGAGCTTCTATGGCGAGCGCGCGCGCGGGCTGGACTTCCGCGTGGCGTGGACCTGGTCCAAGGCGATCGACTTTGGCCAGAGCGCGGGCGCGGTGCCTCGCACCAACGGGCAATTCGACCCCTTCACGGTGCGCTACGACAAGGGCCTCTCGGCGCTGAACTTTCCCCATCGCGTAGTGGCCACAATCGTCTGGTCGCCCCAGTTGAGCGGCAACGGTGGGTCGGGAGTCTCCGCGACGGCCGAGCGCGCAGTGGGGAGGCTGGCCGATGGCTGGTCGATGGCCTGGATCTTCTCCGAATCGAGCGGGCGCGGCTACAGCTACGACATCTTCGGCGGCACGCGCCTGCCCGGCGGCCGCGAGAGCATCAACGGCTCGGGCGGCTCGGTTGTGCTGCCCACGGTGGGACGCAACACGCTGCACCTGCCCGACTTCGTCAACCTCGACATGCGCCTGAGCCGCACCTTCCGCCTGGGCGAGGGGCTGCGCCTGCGCGCCTCCGCCGAAGCCTTCAACCTAACCAATCGTCCGAACTATTCGGGGATCACCCAGCGCGCGTTCTTGGTGGACCCGGCTGTCAATGGGGTAACTCCACTGGTCTTCCAGGATGCGGCAACCGTAGCTACCGAGGGACTGAACGTCCAGCCCTTCGGCGCATATACCGCCGCCGCAACCAGCCAGGCCCGCGAGCGCCAACTCCAGCTCGGCCTTCGCCTGGAGTTCTAGTGCGTCGCTGGTGCTGGTGCGGGCTTTGGCAGCGGGCAACGGGGCGGACACGGAGCGATGGAACCCTTCTGGACGTTGACGGAGACTTCGAGGGTGCCGACTTTGTTGGAGACCCCATCGAGGACGCCAACTCGCAGGAAGAGTGGGCCTGGATAGAAGTAAATCAACTCGTGGAATTGAAGCGGCGCCTGGATAAAGCGCAGGTACTTTTCGTCGGTTAGGGCAAGTGTGACGTTCTGGCTATGGCGGCCGAGGAATTTTCCGTAGATGTCGTAGGCGGTAAGGGCGAACTCGAGGTTTGCGTTGTGGGTATTGTCGGGGCCATCAGCGAAGGTGATCTGGCTTTGCGGAATGGCGTAGAGAAGGTCGTAGGGGGTGCGCTGAACGGGTTTCTTGCTTTTGTGTTTCGCCGCCGGAACCGGGGCTGGTGCGGCGGCGGTGGATGCAGCGGGCCGGACTGTGGCATCGAACAGCAGTTGGGTGGCCATAGGCGCCTTGCCTTCAAGGGAGGCCTTGATGAGTGCGGGCCCTGCGAATTGCTCAGGCGGTTTGGGGTCTTCGGAGTTATAGCCCGTACGATAGACAAGATGCAGGTCGGGCTTATCGAGTCCAACTTTGATGGAGTGGTAGTGGCCGTCGTTCTTCTTCCTCGGCGGGACGTAGGAGAGTGTATAGAAGTGGGCGCCATCGTTGATGGCCTCGGCGACAAGCGACTTCAGATCGTTGTTGTTGTAGTAGGCCACTCCGCCGCTTTGCTCCGCCACCTCCTCAGCCATCATCTGCCCCGTACCCAGGCCGACGACTCCGCCTGGGTCGATCGGAGAGACTGCAATCTGTTCGGCACTGAAAAGTTCGTAGGTGTCCATCAGGCGATGGATCATGCCCATATCCGGGCCCGCGCTGGTACCCATGAACAAGGAATCGCTGATACGGTCGGATGAGGACCCGCTGCTCCAGCTATAGCCTCCATCGCGGATGAGATGGACGGGCATGCCGGAGGTGAACCACAGCAGGTTCTTCCTTCCCTTGATCCAGGAGACGTAGGCGGCAATCTGGTTGAGTGCGTCGATGGTGACACGGTCCATCGCGTATCGATCCTGAAGCGATCCGATGTCGATTCGTAGGGTCTGCACGGCTCTGCGCAACAAGGCCGGATCGGTAGTGAATCCCTGTAGCATGTGCAGCCCGCTCTCGGAGAGCCAGAAGATGGCGAGCTGTGTGCCCTGGGGCATCCCGTTCAGATACTGGGAAACACCCTGTAGAGCGTGATAGATGCCCACAAAGTTGGAGTGCAAGGCATCGATCAGGATGATGTTGACTGGACCAGTGGCTGGCGTTTCCTGAAAGTTGGTATAGACGTTGGGCGGGAGTACTGGCAGGCGATGGGCTGGTAGCGGCTTCGCTGCGCCAAACTCCGCGAAGCTCCGGATGGGCTGGGGGTGGCCATCTTCCTTCATGCTGAAGTCGGACTGCTTGAGGCCGCGCACGGCGTTGCCGTTGGCGTCGGTGACCATCACGTCGACGACGATCTCGCGCGATGTGACGTGCAGCGTCGGAACGATGGCCTGCGATGCGTCCTGCGGCAGATCGACGGAGTGCGGCGCAACCAGTGGCGCGGGCCCGTCGTCGGTCTGGGCTGCTGCTGCGAGCAAGGCAGGTAGGCTTAGGGCCAGGCCAAGTGCAATCAGGCTTGCTGTGCGGAGTCGCATCGTTATCTACTCTCCTGTGCGTTCGCTGCTGCCTCTGCTGCAACGCTATAAGTGATTGCCGATAAGTCGCGCTCCCATCTTAGACCCCAGGCGCTTCAAGAAGATGCGATTGGACACATAAAATGGAGGGGTGGCGTTTACCGAACAGTTCGATGTGGTGGTGGTTGGCGCCGGGCACGCGGGCTGCGAGGCGGCGATGGCGGCGGCGCGCATGGGCCTGCGCACGGCGCTGTTCACGCTGAACCTCGACCTGATCGCGCAGATGAGCTGCAACCCGGCCATCGGCGGCATCGCCAAGGGACACCTGGTGCGCGAGGTGGACGCGCTGGGCGGCATCATGGGCGAGGTCGCCGACGCCTGCGGCATTCAGTTCCGCCTGCTCAACACATCGCGTGGCCCGGCCGTCTGGTCGCCGCGCGCGCAGTGCGACAAGGCCCTCTACCGCGTCAAGATGCGCGAGGTCCTGGAGGGGCAGAAGAATCTCTTCATCAAGCAGGCCGAGGTGGTCGATGTAGAGATCCAAGGTTTGAGGTTCGAGGTTCAAGGTGAAGCAGCAGATTCCTCCGCTGCGCTACGGAATGACAAACAAAAGCGTGTGACCGGCGTGCGCCTGCGCGATGGGCGCGTGGTCCACGCGAGGGCGGTGGTGGTCACCACCGGGACATTTCTCAATGGCATCATCCACTGCGGCGAGCAGCAGTATGCCGCGGGGCGCAGCGGCGAACCGGCCAGCGTCTTGCTCGGCGAGGCGCTGAAGCGGCTGGGCCTGCGCGAGTGCCGCCTGAAGACCGGAACCCCGCCGCGCCTCGACGGCCGCACCATCGACTGGACGAAGTTCGTGGAGCAGCCGGGAGATGAGGACCCGACGCCGTTCAGCTTTCGCGCAGCACGAAGTTCTGCGGCGATCCATCCCACCCATCGCTCTGCCACCCCAACGAGCAAAGAACGCTCGCCGGGTACCCCGGTCACTGCGATGGATGGGGCACCCAATGCTGAGGCGGGTACGTGGGTCCCCGCGTTGCCTCAGGTCAGTTGCTATATCGCCACCACCACGCCGGAGACGCTGCGCCTGATCCGCGAGAACGTGCATCGCTCGCCGATGTATACCGGGCAGATCTCCGCCATCGGGCCGCGTTACTGCCCGTCCATCGAGACCAAGATCGTGCGCTTCCCGGACAAGACGCATCACCAGTTCTTCCTCGAGCCGGAGGGGCTGAACACCCACGAGGTCTACATCAACGGCATGAGCACCAGCCTGCCCATGGAGGTGCAGGCCGCCATGGTGCATTCCATCCCCGGCCTGGAGAACGCAGAGATGCTGCGCCCCGGCTACGCCATCGAGTACGACGCCATCGACCCCACCGAGCTGGACCGCACGCTCGCAGTCAAGAAGTTCGCGGGGCTTTATCTCGCCGGCCAGATCAACGGGACGAGTGGGTATGAGGAGGCCGCCTGCCAGGGACTGATGGCCGGAATCAATGCAGCGCTGTGGGCCCGGGCTGCGCTCCATCCCACCCATCGCGATGAGGCCGCGATGGATGGGGCACCCGAATTTTCCGACTTCACGCTGGACCGCACCGAGGCCTACACCGGAATCCTCATCGACGACCTCATCTCCAAGGGCACCGACGAACCCTATCGCATGTTCACCTCGCGCGCGGAGTTTCGCCTGCATCTGCGCATCGACAACGCCGACCGCCGCCTCACTCCGCATGGCCGCCGGCTTGGCCTCATCGACGACGCGGCCTGGGCGGCGTACGAGGCAAAGCAGGCCCGCGCGGCGGCCTTCGAACAGTTGCTGACGAAGACGCGCGTGGATGTTGACGCTCTGCCGCCGGCGCTGGTCCACTCCCTTCGCGGCGACGCGAGCGATCTCGCCACGCAAACCTACGCGCAGATGCTGAAGCGTCCCGAAATTACAGTGGAGTCTCTCTGGCCGGTGCTGGCTGCTTCGATGGAAGGCGTGCCAGAGCTGAGTGAATGGATCGGAAACCCACCCATGACGATCCCACCCCAGCGAGCAAAGACCGCTCACTGGGGACCCCGGATGAAACCGTCATGGATGGGGCACCCAGATTCGCGCAAGTTGCCCGCCTGGGTGCGCAATGAGATGAAGACCGTCGAGACGGAGATCAAGTACGCGGGCTATCTGCAGCAGCAGCGCAAGTCTATGGAGCGCCTGAAGCGCGATGAGCAGCGCGTCATTCCGGCGTGGTTCGACTACGCGGCCTGCGGCGGCCTCTCGCGCGAGATGGTCGAGACGCTGGGCCGCGTGCGTCCGCGCACGCTCGGCCAGGCCAGCCGCATCCAGGGTGTGACCCCCGCCGCCGTCACCCTGGTCAACTGCTTTATTGAGATCCAGACCCGCCGCCGCACGGCGTAGGCATAGGTTGAGTTATTGGCTAGTTTTCCTAGCTATCAACAAAACAACATGAAACGCACAGGGCCTCATCGAATAACTTCGATTGCGGCTATGGCTGCACTCACACAAATCACTGAAATGCCCGGCTTGCCCTCATCGGTCCACACCGAGGTCGCAATTCTCGGCGCGATGCTGCTGGACAGCGTCGCCATCAGTGACGCGACCGAGAAGTTGAAGGCCGAGGACTTTTCCCTCGACTCGCACCAGCGCGTCTTCCGCGCCGTCGTCGATCTAATGGCCAAGGGCCACGGAATCGATTACCTCACGGTGCAAGAGGAGCTGACCCGGCGGCACGAACTGGACTCCATCGGAGGACCCGCCTATCTCGCGTTCCTCACCGAGGGCATTCCGCGCAACTTCAACATCGAGAGCTACGTCCAGATCGTCCGCGACAAGAGCCTGCTGCGCCAGTTGATGGGCATCTTCCACGATGGCGGCGTTCGCGCGGCGGACCAGAGCGAAGACGCCATCACGGTGCTGGGCGACGTGGAGGCGCAGTTGGCCGACGTTGCCGACTCGGCGATCCAGCGCGGGCTCGCCGGCATAGGAGAGATCGTCGCCGGCAGCTTCGTCTCCATCGACAAACTCTACGAGCAGGGCCGCGAGGTCACCGGCCTGGCCACGCGCTACACCGACTTCGACAAGATGACCAGCGGCCTGCAAGACTCCGAGCTGATCATCATCGCGGCCCGGCCTTCGATGGGCAAGACGGCCTGGGCCATCAACATCGCGCAGAACGCCGCGGTGCAGGACGGCAAAGTCGTCGCCGTCTTCTCGCTCGAGATGAGCAAGGAGAGCCTGCTGCGCCGCATGTTGGCCAGCGAGGCCCTGGTCGGGTCGCGCAAGCTGCAGACCGGCTCCATGTTGCGCGAGGACCGCGGCAAGCTGATGAAGGCGCTGGAGCGGCTGATGGACGCCCGGCTCTTCATCGACGACACGCCCGGCATCACCCTGCCCGAGATGCGCGCCAAGGCGCGCCGCCTGAAGCAGCAGCAGGGCCAGCTCGACCTCATCGTCATCGACTACCTGCAGTTGATGACCGGGATCAACACCTCCGGCAAGCGAGGCTTCGAGAACCGCACCCAGGAGGTCAGCTCCATCTCGCGCGGCCTGAAGGCGCTGGCCAAGGAGATGCGCGTGCCCGTGCTGGCGCTCAGCCAGCTCTCGCGCGGCAGCGAGCAGCGCGCCGGCGACAAGAAGCCCCTGCTCAGCGACCTGCGCGAGTCGGGCTCCATCGAGCAGGACGCCGACGTGGTCGCCTTCATCCACCGCGAGGAGTACTACGACCGCGACAACGAGGATGTGAAGGGACAGGCCGAGATCATCGTGGCCAAGCAGCGCAACGGGCCCACCGGAAGCATCAAGCTCGCCTTCCGCGCGGACTATACTCGCTTCGAGAACCTCGCGCCGACTGAAACCGTTGGGTTCTAAGGCCAGCATGGGCGTGAGACGGCGGTGGCGATTCCGATGACAAGCTGGATTGAGGTCTCCGAAGAGCGGCTGGCGGCAAACTTCCGTGCCATCGCGCAGGCGGTCGGCGCCGAGACCGCGGTGCTGGCGGTGGTCAAGGCCAATGCTTACGGGCACGGGATTGAGCTCTGCTCGCCGGCCCTGGCACGCGCCGGAGCGCCGTGGCTGGGCGTCACCGGCGCGAGTGAGGGCGCGCGGACGCGGCTGGCGCTCGCCGAGGCTGGACTGGCGCGCGGCGGCCAGCCCGGGATTCTGCTGATGTGCGGCTTCACGCAGCAGGATGTGGAGGCAATCGCCGAGCACGCGCTGACCCCGGTGGTCTGGACTCCGGAGCAGGTGGGCTGGCTGGAAGGCTCCGGCCTTGCCGTCCACGTCGAGGTAGACACCGGCATGGCGCGACAGGGGGTCCACCCCGGCGCGGAGCTGGAGGACCTGCTCGCGGAGATTGACGCCGCCGAGCTCCCGCTCGATGGTCTGCTGACCCACTTCTGCGCGGCCGAGGCCGCCCACTCCGAGTTGACGCAGAGGCAGGAGCGGAGGTTCGAGGCGGCGATTGCGCAGGTGCGCAGGCAGGGCCTCGCGCCCAAGTGGGTCCACGCGGGCAGTTCGTCGTCGGTGGACAATCCGGCCCAGGCCTCGCCCTGGCTGGTCGATCTCGCCCGCTCCGTCGGCGCCCGCGCAATGGTGCGCTGCGGCTGCGCGCTCTATGGCTACTGCGTCGAGATTGAGCAACACAAGAACATTGCCTCATTAACCGCAGGTCGCGGATATGTGCCCCCGAAGCTGCGCCCCGCGCTTCGTCCCGTCATGAGCTGGAAGACGCGCGTGATGGACCTGCGCGATCTGCCCGCCGGCGAAACCGTAGGTTACAACGCCACCTTCACCGCGCCCGCCCCCATGCGCCTCGCTTTGCTTCCCGTAGGCTACGCCGACGGCCTCCGCCGCGAGCTCTCCGGCACAAACGCCCGCCCCGGCGGCTGGGTCATCCTGCGCGGCGGCGACGGATCAGCCCATCGAGCCTCCATCGTCGGCCGCGTCTCCATGAACCTGACCATGGTCGATGTCACCGCCATCCCCGGCGTCCGCGTCGGCGACGAAGTCGTTGTCCTCGGCGACGGCATCACCGCCGACGACCACGCCCGCCTCGCCCAAACCATCCCCTACGAAATCCTCTGCGCCGTCCGCGTAGGCTGAGTGTGCGGGATTTGCTTCGATATGAGTCTGGCCGTTAACATCGGGTCTGGAATGAGAGAGGTATTTTGATGACTGAAGGAATCAATGCGGCTCGCCGCACGGAAGACATCGCGCTCGATCTGCTGAAGTTTGTGGCATCGCAGGCGCATGTGGGGACGAAGGCCGCCGGCGCCACGGGCTTCGGCGTAACCGCCTCGTCCAAGCCCGAGGACCAGGTGACGGAGTTGCTCGAACTCTACGCGCGCTGCCGCCAGGTGGTGGAAGCCCCGGTGAAGTAGTGGGAACAGCCAATGAATGCGGGCCTCAGCGGCTAAAGCCGGGTTACAATTGCGGCGCTTATGGCACGGGTGAACCCGTGCCCTTAAGCAAAACGGGGACATGTGCGTACCCGGAAGAGTGTTGGTTGACATGACGACTTCGGCACCGGTGCGGGTGGCGGTGGTGGGCGCGGGAGCCTTCGGGCGCAATCATCTGCGTGTCTACCGCGAGCTGGAGCAGGCGGGCGCGCCGGTCGAGCTTGCCGCTGTCGTCGATCCCAATGAAGCAACGCGGTCCGCTGCGACGGCGAAGTACGCCATCCCCGGATTCGCCTCAATCGACGAGTGTCTCGCGGCCTGCAAGCCGGATGCGGCGTCGCTCTGCGTGCCGACGGTGCATCACGCAGCGTGCGCGCAAACTCTATTGGCCGCGGGCGTCGATCTGCTGATTGAAAAACCTATCGCCGCGGGCCTCGCCGAGGCCGACGAGATCGTTCGCCTGGCCCACGAGCTCGGCCGCACGGTGCAGGTGGGCCATCTGGAGCGCTTCAATCCTGCCGTGCGCGCCGTGCGCGGCCTGCTCAACCGGCCCATGTTCTTCGAGGTGCATCGGCTCAGCGTATTCACCCCGCGTTCGCTGGACGTGGATGTGGTGCTGGACCTGATGATCCACGACCTGGACATTGTGCTCAGCCTGGTGGCTTCGCCGGTGCGCGAGCTGCGTGCCGTGGGGCTGCCGGTGCTCTCGCCCAGGGTGGACATCGCCAATGTGCGGCTGGAGTTCGAGAACGGCTGCGTGGCCAACTTCACCGCCAGCCGCGTCAGCACCGAGCGGGTGCGCAAGATGCGCTTCTTTCAGCCGCACCAGTACCTCTCGCTGGACTTCGCGCGCCAGGACCTGCTGCTGATCGACGTGACGGCTGCCTCTGGGCTTGGTCCGGCGCAACTGGCCGCGCTAGCCAGTGCCGTTGCGCTGGGCAGTCAGCCTGCGCCGGGAATGTCGCTGCGCAAGGTCCCGGTCGAGCCGGGTGAGCCGCTGCGCCTGGAGATCGAGTCGTTCCTGGATGCGGTGCGCGGGCGGACCCAGCCGGTGGTGACAGCGGAGGATGGCCGGGCCGCGCTGGAGCTGGCGCTCCAGATCAATGCTGCGATTGCGGCACATGCGCGGCGCACGGGTCTTTGATCGTTGCGCTCGCCGGGTCGTCCATGTTGGTGAGGTGCGCGGTGGTATCGGGGATGTCCAGCTTGAACTGGTCTTCCAGCAGCGGCTGGTTGAAGGTGGTTCCCTTGGTGATGGTGATGGTCAGGCCCAGCTCATCCAGCGGCCGCTGAATCACGATCTTGGTGGGAAAGGTGATGTCGCCGAACTTCTGGTAGTTGCTGTAGAAGGCCTGGGTCTCGATCTTGCCCTCGGCGTTGTAGATGTCCTGCCGCCAGGGCAGCAGGTTCATACGGTCGATGTGGACAACGTGCAGCGTGCGGGCAGTCTGCCCTTGAGGTTGGGAGAGAAACTCGATGTCGTAGTCCGGGTCCTGGATCAGGTCTTTCCGCTTCTTCGGATTCTCGATGACACGGCTGTCCTGGGTCATCGTGACGATCTGGTCGGGTTCCAGTCCGTGAATCAACAGGGAATCGAGGATGACTGCGGGGCGCAGGCTGTAGAGTCCCTTCTGGGAGCTGTTGGTCACCACATCGGACCCGACGATGGCACAGTTCTTGGGCGGAATCAGCATCTTGAACGTCTTGCCGTCGGAAACCATGTTCAGCGCCTGGCTACCCACGATGGGCAATGTCAGAATCACGTTGATCTGCTCCGGCTTGCCGACAATGATGAATCCATTGAAGCTGATGGATTCCTTCACCTCGCCCTGCAGGCTGCCGCCGGTGCTGGTGGACATGCGCACATACAGCGTCATGCTCTGGATGGCGGCGTTGCGCTCGTCCACCTGCTTGAGCAACTGGTCGAGGGTCGCGTTGCGGACAATATCCGGGAGCCGCGTCTTCAGGACGCTGCGGGTATGCACGAGGCATCCGGTGAGTGCCGGAGTCATCGCGAGCAGCCCTGTTGCGACGGCTTGTCTGATCGTTATGCGCACAAACTTCTAGTATAGCTGGCGGCGCGTTCCGATGCGTCCAAAACGGCAAAATGATCTGCAATATGAATTAGATGCGGTCGTTGGAAAGGGGTCTGCGACGCAACTTACCGGGCGCTGGCGTGGGTGTGCGCGTGGATGTTACGGTGTGGGGCGCGGGAGTGGGCGGACTGGTGAGGGATGCGAGCCTGAGTGGGCTGGTGCAGAGCGCGGCGGTAGGCTTCCACTTGCTCGGTGTGCTCCTTCAGCGTGGCGGAGAAGCGGCTGTGCCCCTCGGCGTCGGCCACGAAGTAGAGGAAGCCGGTGCGCGCCGGCGCCAGCGAAGCCTTCAGCGCGGCAATGCCGGGATTGCAGATCGGTCCCGGAGGCAGACCGGCGTGGCGATAGGTGTTGTACGGCGACGGGGATTCGAGATCGGAGGCATAGATCGCGCCGCGATACCGCCCTTCCAGTTGCGCCGCGTAGATCACACTGGGATCGGTGGCCAGCGGAATGCCCTTGGCCAAGCGGTTGGCGAAGACGCCCGCAACCAGCGCACGCTCCCCATCATGGCTCACCTCTTTTGCCACCAGCGAAGCAAGAATGACCGTGCGGGCGATCTCGCTCCCGGAACCGCCGGGCGTCAGGCCGAGCTGGGCCGCAACCTGCCGGAAGCGCCGCACCATCGCTCCCACCATCTGCTCCGGCGTGGCATGGTGGCTGAAGCGGTAGGTGTCGGGGAAGAGGAAGCCCTCCAGCGAGGTGGCCTGGGGGGCGAGGTCGGCGATCAGCGCGGTCTGGCTGCGTTCGGCGGCGAGGAAGTCGTCGCGCGAGCCGAGGTGGGCGTTTTCGACCGCCTGCGCGATCTCGAAGATGTTGTAGCCCTCGGGAATCGTGACCGGGATGGTGTACACATCGCCGCGAACCATGCGCGCGTAGACCTCGCTGGCCGCCGCGGGCCGGTTGAAGCGGTACTCCCCGGCCATCAGCTTGCCGCCCTTGACCGCGCGCAGCAGGTCGAAGGCGTAGCGGCTGCGCAGCACTCCCGCCTTCTCCAGTTGCGCGGCGATGTCCCGGGTCCCCGTGCCGGGAGCGATGTCGACGTAGGTTGCTGCATCGTCGGAGGTGCCCGCCGCAGGGCCGATGGGGGCGTAGATCGCCCAGGCCGCCAGAGCAGCCAGAACCAGCGCGACGAGCAACAGGGATGCAAGATACTTCAAGCCGGGCCTTTCGTCTGTCGATTGCGCGGGGCAATCGCTCTGAAATGGGGCAATCGTTCTGGTTGATTCATCCTGATGTATTTTACGGTGCCGCGCGCGACGCCAGAGCTTCGCCATCCGCAAATCCGCTCTGCGAAGCTGCCCCCAAGGCGCGCTTGCGACACGGACCGTTGGAATCGTCTATCATCTTTTGCGTTGTGAATATGATTGCGAGGGACCAACCTATGAAAAAACTGCTCTGTGCTTGCGCCGCTCTGATAATGGCCTTCCCCACTGTGACCGCGTTGGCCGCCACCGATGTTTCGGGCACCTGGACGGGCGAGTTCAGTGGCCCCGATGGCGGCGGAGGCTTCCAGATCACATTCACCTTCAAGCAGGATGGCGACAAGCTCACCGGCACGGTTTTGGGCCCGCAAGGCGATCCAATCGCCATCAGCGATGGCACGGTGAATGGCGACAAGATTTCCTTCAAAGTCTCCTTCAATGGCATGACGATCACGCATGAGGGGACCATCAACGCCGCCGGCGACGAAATCAAGCTGACCTCCAAATCGGACCAGGGGGACTTCCCCGGCGGCGAGATGACCCTCAAGCGAGCCAAAGCAACGCCGCCTCCCGCCAACTTGAGCGGAAGCAGAGTAGAGCTCCCCTGAGGCAAATCCTTCGAGTGGCTTTTTCCTTAAGAAAAAGCCGCCTTGAATCCTCTTAGCATGGGCACGGTTACTCTGGCTGCGGAAAAAGGGTTGATTGCCGCTTCTGGCAAAAGGCCCGGGGCTAAAGCCCCCTTGATTCGATTGGCCTTATTCAGGGGGCTGAAGCCCCCTGCTCCCTCCGAAAGGCAAATACGGGAGTTTTTCCGCAGCCTGTACTCTGGTTCCGATCCAGGACATCGCCCAATCCCACCCCTGCGGCCGCAATGCGAAACCAGCCGGTCGCCTCGATCTTCCGCCGTGAGTCGTCGTCCCGCGGACCTCTCCGGTCAAGGCATCTGCTTGCCAATCAGCTCTTCCACCCGGCCCCAAACCGACGGGTCGTTCTCGATCTCGATGTGCGGCTTCATGAAGGCCCGCGCGAACCACGGGTAGCCGGCGCAGGAGACCGGATGCCCCCGGTAGCTCGACTCGTAGTTGCCCAAGATCGTCGTCTGCTTCGGGTCCATCGCCGCAATCGAGCTGCGGCCATGCAGCAGGCCCTCGGTCTGGTAGAAGTTCACCGCCTCGCGCACATTGGGCGGAATGCTGCCGTCGTTCTCGTTCAACTTCTCCACGCTGTCGATCTGGATGGTCAGCAGCACCGGAATCCCCAGTTGGTCCAGCCGCCGGGCCAGCGTCACCGTCTCCGACGCTCCCCAGCTATGGCCGTAGATGACGATCCGCGCAGCGCTCCTCTCACCTGCGCTCGGCCGCCCATTGCCGTTTGCGTCCAGAAGCTGAAGGACGGTGCGCAGCGCGTTCTTCCAGTCGCTGTTGGCAAACACCGCGGCATGCAGGCCGTGCGGAAAACGCTGCTGAAGCTCCCTGGCCACCAGCGCCTCGCGATGCACCATGTTGCCCGCGCCGACGTTGCCCCCCATGAACCCGATCACGATCAGTTGGCCCGGTGTCGCGGGAGGCTTCTGCGCCGTGGCATTCCGGCCCGCTTCGCCCACGCCCGGCAACACCAGGCGGCCCGCGACCGCGACCGCTTCCGCCAGGCCTGCGCGTGCCACCGGCGGCGAGGCAAGATCCTCTTGCGGCGCGCCAACCGGCTGCGCGGCCATCGGCGAACACAGCCCGAAGGCCAGAAGCAGAGCGGCGCATTCTGTTCGATTGGCGCGCAACTCGCAGGTCGTTTGCAACAGATTCTCCACGCGGAATCTCAGCAACGCTCGCTGCGATCGGCTCTTCTGCGGACAGGCACCACAATCCATCCGTCGCGCGCCGCACATCCCCGCCAAAGTTCTCCCGGCCGGGTCCGGCGGCAGGCTGCCGGTTCGCGCAAGCTGCGCTCGTCGCCTTACGGCAGACGTGTGCCACAGATTCAAGACTACGCTCAATCTCGCAGGCACGCCTGGGATGCACCGCACCGGAGGCTCCTGCGCAGTAGACCCATGGCAGAACTCACTCCGCCACACGACCGTTGCGTCTCCCCATTCCACCCATTTGAGACGCACCTTTGGCCGCGAAGTCTACGCCACCATCTCCTCCCGCCGCGGAGAAGCCTGGATGGTTCGCACCAGGTCGGCCACCGTCACCAGCGGCGAGTCGAGCAGGCCCGGCAGATAGCTCCGCCCCGTCTCCGCCAGCAACGCGCGGATCGTCTCCCTCAGGTCCTCGCTGTCGAGGCCCAGATCGCAGTCCAGATCGTCGAACGGATCGATCGGAAAGGCCACATTCTGCTGTCCTTGAAGGTACCGGTAGGTGGCGCGGGCGAGCTCAGGATCGTATCCGTACTCAGCCAGATACCCCGCAAACGTCTCCTCGGTGCGCCCCGAGCGGTCACGCACCAGCGAAGATCGCCGGTTTTGCGCCGATATATAGAGGGCCATGAAACCAATTAGTATGCCCACGCCTATGAATAACAACGGCAAGGCAAGATCGGAAAGCCACTGCTGCACAAAAAGTGGAGTAGACATCACAAATGCCCCCGGGAAAAAATAGTTCAGGGATTACAACTCCACGCACCCATGGCAGACCCAGGGTAAATGGAGAAGACAGCACTAATGACCTAGGAAAAATCGTGCAGGGTTTGGAACTCTACGCATTCATGGCCGATGGTTGTGCTGAAGACGACTTCGCGCCCGGCAGACAATCCCCGGCCCGACTAACATTCAACGCAGATAAACTTACTATACTGAATTCTGCGCGGTTCGCAAGTGGAAATCGCACAGCGCGCAATCCGGAATTGGATCTTCTTCCCAAAAAAGAACATCCAACCCACACGGAGAGTACCCATCGCATCCCTGCCCCCATCGCCGCTCTACCGGAGCGCCTCCGCGGCGCGATGGAACCGATGAAGAACTTGCATCGTATATTAGGCGTGTCGTCATGCGGAAGGAGGCCCGCCATCACATCGGCGAGCCCGGATTCGAAAAGCCTTCCAGAAACATGGTGCATATCGGCGGATAATCTGCTGCGGACGACAGCGTTCCATCTTTGTTGTATTGCAGGATTGGTCCCCTCTGTATTCTGCTGATCTGAGGTCTGTATTGAAGGAAAAGCGTCAGTTCGAGGTCATCGAAAGCCGCCAGATGGACCATCTGGGCGTCTTCCACGAGGTCGCGCGCGCCCTCACCCAGACCCTCGAACTCGAAGAGATACTGCTCATCATCATGCAGAAGATGGCCCAGTTTTTCGGCCCGGAGCGCTGGTCCATGCTCATGGTCGACGAGGAGGCCCAGGACCTCTACTACGCCATCGCGGTCGGCGAGGACTCGCAAAGCCTGAAGGGACTGCGCGTTCCGCTTGGCGAGGGCGTCGCCGGATGGGTCGCCTCCACCGGCAATCCCCTGGTTGTGCCCGACGTCTCCCTCGACACCCGGTGGGACGCCTTCTCGCGCGCCCATCGCGAGCTCAGGATCCGCTCCATCGCCTGCATCCCCATCCGTTCCGGAGAGAAAACTCTCGGCGTCATCCAGCTGCTCAACACCAAGCTCGACCTGGAGAGCGAGTACTCCATCTCCTTCCTGCGCATCCTGTGCGACTACGCCGCCATCGCCATCCAGAATGCCCGCTCGGTCAAGCTCATCCACGAGCTCACCATCACCGACGACTGCACCGGCCTCTTCAACGCGCGCCACCTCTACACCCTGCTGGACGAGCAGATCGAGCTCGCCGCAACCATCCCCGAGACCCGCTTCAGCCTGCTCTTCGTGGACCTCGACCACTTCAAGCTGGTCAACGATACCCACGGCCACCTCATCGGCAGCCGCCTGCTGGCCGAGGTCGGCGGCCTCATGCGGCGCGCCCTCGGCCCCGCCAACTCCTGCTTCCGTTACGGCGGCGACGAGTTCGTCGCCCTGCTCCCAGGCCTGGAAAAGCAGGCCGCCATCGACGCCACCATGAAGCTCTGGGAGCAGCTCCGCAAGGCCCGCTTCCTCACCGGACAGGGCCTCTTCCTCGCCCTCGCCGGCAGCTTCGGCCTGGCCACCTTCCCCGAGGATGGGGCCAGCGTTCCCGCCATCATCCGCGCCGCCGACACCATGATGTACGAGGCCAAAACCACCCGCGACAACATCGCCGTCGCCGGTCTCGGCCTGCTCACCGGCGCCAAGCCGACCGCACCCTCCGGCAAGACCGCAACCATGGCCGCCGGAGACCTCGAAGCCCGCCGCCGCTAGGCTGTTTTCAACGGACAACGGACAACCTGCCCCTGCACCTACTGCGCCTCCCGCCGCTCCAGCGTTACCGGCCGCTTCGGCTCCGGCTTGATCGCGTCCCGGTTCTCCGGCGCCACCGGATGCACGCCAAAGTCCCAAACCCCCAGGTTGATCTCGTTGTCGGAGACCACCTCCATCAGCGCGTACTCGCCGAAGTCCAGCGGCCGCTTCGGCGTCACCTTCATCCAGTGGCCTCCGGGCAGCACCTCGCTCGCCGTCTCGATCACGTCCTCCTGCTGCTTCGCGCCGCCGCCCAGCATTCCGATATTGAAGCTGGCCAGCACCCGCGCGTCCGTGCGCACATCCGCCCGCACCATCACATATCCGCTGTCGGCAGAGCCGCCGCTGGAGTCCGTCTTCACCCCGCCGGCCCCGTGCGTGTCCACCGTCAGCGGGGTCCCGCCCCGCATCACCCCCGAGTCGTCGCCCAGCCGCACATAGATCGCCGGCGTGTCCACATGCAGTTGCACCGCCGCCTCCACGCCCTTCAACTGCTCGATCTGGTGCGAGGCCGAGCGCGGATTGATCGCCAGCTTCAGAATGTTGTGCCCCGTCGTCCGGTTCAGCTCGCCCTCCGACTGCACCAGAGGCACCAGCTCCGGCGCGCCGTGGAAATAGTCCAGCGCCAGCACGCTGTCCTGCTCCGGCAGCCGCAGGTCCGGCGCAACCTCCGGAGTCCACGCCGCGCGGTCCGCCTCCTCCTTCAGCAGTTCCGGATCGATCGCCGGAGCGGGGGCCACTGCCAATCCCTGCCCCGCATCGCTCTCATCCACCGCCGGATGTTGCCGCTCCCACTTATGCGTCGCGTCCCAGTCAACCAGATCCTCCGGAATCTCCTCCGTCGCGTCGCGCTCCGCGCTGTAGTAGCGAACGATGTTGCCGATTACCTGGTAGCTCATCACGATCTGGTAGCCGCCGTCCTTCAGAATCAGCCGCGTGCGATGCGGAGCAGCGGTCGCAGTCTGCCCCGCGCCCGCATCCGCCTGCGGAGACTGCGCGCGCCCCACCCCCGCCACTCCCGCCGCAAGCGCCAGCGCCCAACCCCAGGCTGCGATTTTTTTCATCATCGCCGTTCCATCCCAACTCCAAAGTTTAGACGCATCGCCGAACCCAATGCGACTTCCCTCGAACCTGGAACCTCGAACCTAGTACCTTAAGAACAGATGCCCGTTCCCCTCTCGCAAAAAACCCGCATCGCCATCGCCTTCGCCTGCGTGTATCTCTGCTGGGGCTCGACCTACGGCGCCATTCTCATCGCCGGCCAGCACCTAGCGCCGCCGCTGGTGGGCGCCATCCGCACTCTCTTTTCATTCGTACTCATCGGCGCCATATGTCTGGCGCGCGGCACCAGCCTGCGCGTCCCGCTGCGAGCCGCGTGGCAACTCGCCCTGGTCGGCGTTCTCATCATGACCGCCAACAACGTCCTGCTCATCTGGGCCGAGACCAGGGTCGCCTCCGGATACGCCTCGCTGGTGGTCGCCACAATCCCCATCTTCATCGCGCTCTTCGAGACCGTCCTGCCCCACGGCGAGCGGCTCAACCTGCGCGGATGGCTCGGCACCCTGCTTGGCGCTCTCGGAATGCTGGTCCTGCTCTGGCCCACGCTGCATCGCACCGCCAACGGCGGCGCAGGCCAGCGCAGCCTCTTCGGCTTCGTCCTGCTGATTGGCGCCGCGCTCTCCTTCGCCATCGGCTCCGTGCTCGCGCGCCGCTTCCGCTTCCGCGTCGACACCTTCGTCGCCACCACATGGCAGATCGGCGCCGCCGGAGTCGTCAACCTCACCCTCGCCACCGCCGGAGGCTGCTTCCATACCGCCCGCTGGACCAGCAGCGGACTCCTCGCCATCGCATTCCTCGCCGTCTTCGGAACGGTCGTCGGCCTCTCCGCCTACACATACCTGGTGCAGCACGTCGCCATCACCAAGGTCTCCACCTACGCCTTCGTCAACCCCGTCATCGCCGTGCTGATCGGCGCGGCCCTCTTCCACGAGCGCCTCGCACCGGCCGAGCTTGCCGGGACCGTCCTCATCATCGCCGCCGTCGCCACCGTCATCCTTTCCCGCACCAACACCACACCCGTGCCCTCCGACCCCATGCTGGAAGTCCCCATCGAGGAGTGAATCGCTCCTAGCCCTCGAACCTCGAACCTGGTACCTCGAACCTGCAGCTTACTTCCGCTTCCACCGCACTCCGTCCTTCGAGTCCTCGATCGCCACGCCCTTGGCCGCCAGCTCCATGCGGATCGCATCCGCCCGCGCAAAGTTCCTTGCCTTCTTCGCCTCGGTCCGCTCCGCCACCAACTTCTCAATCTCCGCATCGCTCAGCGCCAGCCTTGCCACCAGCTCCGGCGCAGCCTCGCCGATCTTCCCCTCCGCCTCGGCCCACGCTAGCGCCGCCCGCGTCAGCTCCTCGTCGCGGTCCTCCAGCACCGCGAAGACCTCATCGAAGATCCCCAGCACGCGCAGCACCTCCGCCGCATTCTCCGCACTCAGCGTCCCCGCGTCGGCCGCCGAGTTCGCCGCCCGCACCATCTCGCTGATCGCCGCCGCAGCCTCGGCCGTATTCAGGTCGTTGGCCAGCGCCGCCGTAAACTCGCTCGCAGCCTTCACCGTCGCCGCTGCGACCTCCGCATTCGCCCCCGCCGCAAACCCGCCGCGCAGCATCCGCTGATGGAACGTCCGCAGCCGCTCGATCGCATTCGTCGCCCCGGCGAGCCCCTCAAACGTAAAGTTCATCTGATGGCGATACGGCACGCTCAGCAGCAGATACCGGATCGCCGATGCCTTGTGCCCCTTCAGCAGCAAATCGCGCAGGGTATAAAAGTTCCCCAGCGACTTCGCCATCTTCTTCCCCTCCACCAGCAGGAACCTGACATGCATCCAGTGCCGGGCGAAAGTTTTGCCGGAGGCCGCCTCCGACTGCGCAATCTCGTTCTCGTGGTGGGGAAACATCAGGTCTTCGCCGCCCGCGTGCAGGTCGAAGCTCTCGCCCAGGATCGCCGTCGCCATCGCCGAGCACTCAATGTGCCATCCCGGCCGTCCCGCGCCCAGCGCCGTCTGCCAGCTCGGCTCGCCCTCCTTGGCCGCTTTCCACAGCGCGAAGTCCCGCGCCGCGTCCTTCTCGTACTCGTCCGCGTCCACCCGCGCGCCGTCCTCGATCCCCTCCAGATCTTTCTTCGACAGCTTCCCATACTCCGGAAACCGCTCGATGCGGAAGTACCAGCTCCCATCCTCCGTCTGGTACGCAATGTCCTTGGCCGCCAGCCGCTCGATCAGCGTTACCATCTCCGCAATGTGTTCGGTCGCGCGCGGCACATGCTCCGGCCGTTCGATCCCAAGCGCGTCCATATCTTCAAAGAACGCCTTCTCAAATTGCGCCGTGTACTCGCCAATCGGTTGTTTCGCCGCCAGTGCGTTGCGGATGATCTTGTCGTCCACGTCCGTCACGTTCATCACGTGTTCGACGGCCACGCCCTGCTGGCGCAGGAACCTCCGCAGCACGTCCACATGCAGAAACGTCCTGAAGTTCCCAATGTGCCCGTAGTCGTAGATCGTCGGTCCGCAGGCATACATCCGCAGCGCCGGCGCGCCCACCGGCTCCAGCCGCTCCACCTTCCCGCTCAATGTATTGAACAGTTCCAACGATGCCACTGCGCTCTCTCGCCGCCGCATCCGGGCGTAAGCCGCGGTGCAGTCTGCTCTTTCTCTTATTTGTTCCCATAAGATTCTACAGTCTCGCTGAGCCTATCTGGACACATAAGCACTGAACAGACAACGGAGAACGGAGAACGGACAACGCACTTCTCACCCCAGCTTCAACTGTGGAGTAGCCACCAACCCCTCCTTGGCAAACTCCCCCGCGCAGAACTTCCCCCAAGCCGCCGCCGCAATCATCGCCGCGTTGTCGGTCGACATTGCCATCGTCGGAAACTCCACCCGCAGCCCGCGCCGCGCCGCCTCTTCGGCAAATCGCCGCCTTAGCTCGCTGTTCGCCGACACGCCGCCCGACACCACAATCCCCCGCGCCCCCAGCGCCTCCGCCGCCGCAAACGTCTGCCGCATCAAATTCCCCACCACCGCGTACTGGAAGCTCGCAATCAAATCCAGCGTCTGCCGGTCGAAGACCTCCGGCATCTCCCGCACCGCGTCCGCCGGCCTCAGCGCCGGATTCGCCTTCAGCGCCTCCGCCAGCGCCCGCCGCCGCGCCTCCACGCCCGCCGCCATCCCATGCGCCTGGATATACCGCAACACCGCCGTCTTGATCCCGCTGAACGAAAAATCAAAGTGCTGCGCGCACGGCGACTCTTTTTCGACCTTTCCACGACGTGCCTTGATCTGCCCAAACCTGAACTCCACCGTCCGCGGATTCCCGCTCCTGGCCAGCGCATCCATCCACGGCCCGCCGGGATACCCCAGCCCAAGCAGCTTGGCCACCTTGTCGAAGGCCTCGCCCGCCGCATCGTCCACCGTCCGCCCCACATTCCTGTACTGCCATGAACCGAGTGCCCCATCCATGACGGTCTCATCGTCATGAGTGGGTTTGGAATCGGGTGCCCCACATCTCGTGTCTGAGATGTGGGTACACAGATACAGATGCGTGTGCCCTCCACTCACCACCAGAGCCAGCAGCGGTCCCAGGCTGTTCCCTGTCACCTGTTTCCTGTTCCCTGTATTTTCCATCAGCACCGCATGAATGTGCCCCTCCAGGTGGTTCACCGCGATCAGCGGTTTGCCCAGCGCCAGCGCCAGCGCCTTCGCGTAAGTGATCCCCACCAGCAGTGCGCCAGCCAGCCCCGGCCCCTCGGTCACCGCAATCGCATCCAAATTGTCGAACCCCACCCCCGCCTCCGCCAT
>JBEKRR010000005.1:0-75526 GCA_049518555.1 Acidobacteriaceae bacterium | reverse complement strand
CCACTTCCCACTGTTCGTCTGTCAGTTCCCAACGGCCCGCCATATAAGTCCGCGGAGACGCCTTGAGCAACTCCAGTTTCGCAGAAAAAAGAGCCCAAAATGTTTATGAGATGGGTTCTAGACTGAATAGGGGAGAGACCTAAGAAATTTAGTTGAATTTGCGAGCCGGACACATAGGTGAGGCCAAATTCACCGGCCAACAAGTGACTATGTGTTGTCTTGCCCGCTGCTGTCAGCCCTGAAATACAAATGTTACCGCAGTAGCGGAGGGACTCAACTAAATCGGGCATTTGATCTCCCAGCATTATAGTGGTCGGGTCACCCTACCACTATACCATTTTTGGTCCCCATTCATCGCTGTTTTATCGCGATCGGTGGTTGCATTCCAGATGTGACCGACTAATCTACTTCTGGATGCGGGAGACGTCGCGGACGGCGCCGCGGGAGGCGCTGGTGGTGAGGGCAGCGTAGGCCTGGAGGGCCTGCGAGACCTTGCGCGCGCGGTTGACGGGCTTCCATGCGGCGGGGCCCTTCGACTTGGCAGATTCACCCTTGGACTCGACAGATGCACCTTTCGACTCCGCAGCAGCACACTTCGACTCTGCGTCTACAGCATTGGAGTCGGCGGCGCCTCGGGCTTCCATGGCGGCGCGGCGCTTGGCGAGTTCGGCGTCGGAGAGGTTGACGCGGAGGATGCGCTTGGGGATGTCGATCTGGATGGTGTCGCCCTCTTCGACCAGGGCGATGGCACCGGCTTCGGCCGCCTCGGGCGAGATGTGGCCGATGCAGAGGCCGGAGCTGCCGCCGGAGAAGCGGCCGTCGGTGATGAGGGCGCAGGATTTGCCGAGGCCCTTGGACTTGAGGTAGCTGGTGGGATAGAGCATCTCCTGCATGCCGGGGCCACCGCGCGGGCCTTCGTAGCGGATGAGGACGACATCGCCGGGAACGATCTTGTCTCCCAGAATGGCCTCGACGGCGGAGTCCTGGCTCTCGAAGATGCGCGCCGGACCGGTGAAGGTGAGATGGGCGGCGTCGACGCCGGCGGTCTTGACGATGCATCCCTCTTCGGCGATGTTGCCGTAGAGGACGGCGAGGCCGCCATCCTTGCTGAAGGCGTGCGCGACGTTGCGGATGACTCCGGTGTCGCGGTCGAGGTCAAGGTCGGGGTAGCGGGCGGACTGGCTGAAGGCGACCGTGGTACGAACGCCGAAGGGCGCGGCGCGGAAGAACTTTTCGACGGCAGGGGCGACGCCGCGCTTGACGTCGAGGGCGTCGATGGCCGCGCCGAGGGTGGGCGCGTAGACGGTGGGGACATCGCGATGCAGCAGGCCGGCGCGATCCAGCTCGCCGAGGATGGCCATGATGCCGCCGGCGCGATGCACGTCCTCCAGATGGACGTTGGGGGCGGAGGGGGCGACCTTGCAGAGGTTGGGAACGCGGCGCGAGAGGCGGTCGATGTCTGCCATGGTGAAGGGGACCTGGGCCTCCTGCGCGGCGGCGAGGAGATGCAGCACGGTGTTGGTGGAACCGCCCATGGAGATGTCGAGGGTCATGGCGTTCTCGAAGGCCTGGAATGTGGCGATGCCGCGCGGCAGGGCGGTGAGGTCGTCGTGCTCGTAGTAGCGGCGGGCCAGATCGACGATGGTGCGGCCGGCCTGGAGGAAGAGCTCCTTGCGGTCGACGTGCGTGGCGACGATGGTGCCGTTGCCGGGCAGGGCGAGGCCGAGCGCCTCGTTGAGGCAGTTCATGGAGTTGGCGGTGAACATTCCGGAGCAGGAGCCGCAGGTGGGACAGGCGGCGTGTTCATATTCATCTACCTCGGCGTCGGTGGCCTTGGGGTCGGCGGCGAGAACCATGGCGTCGATGAGGTCCACGGTCCTGGTCTCGCTGCCGTGCTTGATCTTGCCCGCCTCCATCGGCCCGCCAGAGACGAAGACGGTGGGGATGTTGAGGCGCAGGGCGGCCATCATCATGCCGGGAGTGATCTTGTCGCAGTTGGAGATGCAGACCAGCGCGTCGGCGCAGTGGGCGTTGGCCATGAACTCGACCGAGTCGGCGATGAGATCGCGCGAGGGCAGGCTATAGAGCATGCCGTCGTGGCCCATGGCGATGCCGTCGTCGATGGCGATGGTGTTGAACTCCTTGGCGACGCCGCCGGCGCGGGCGATCTCCTCGGCGACGAGCTGGCCGAGGTCCTTGAGGTGGACGTGGCCGGGCACGAACTGGGTAAAGGAGTTGGCGACGGCGATGATGGGCTTGCCGAAGTCGCCGTCCTGCATTCCGGTGGCGCGCCAAAGACTGCGCGCGCCGGCCATGTTGCGTCCGTGGGTCGAGGTACGTGAGCGATAAGGGGGCATCCCCGTATTTTACTGCGTACGAGGAGGAGGCCGCTCCAGGCGGCCACTATCGTTCCACCCCGAGCGTCTCACGCGGCACAGCTCACTTATGGATTTGTGTCCTTCACCTGGTATCCGTCAGGGGCCTTGAAGAGGGAGGGATCGGGTGCGATCTGCTGGATGTCGGCGGTTTCTGTGGTTGCCTTGCCGGTGCGCGGGTCGTCGACGATGGAGCGAAGCGTGATGCCGAGATCCTGCGCGGTCCAGGTCTCCCTGGTTGTAGTCAAGTCGCGGTCGTTGCCCTCATAACCGGCGGGGGTGGTATTGGTATTGCGGAATCCTGTTGCGTAGAGGCCTTCGATGGTTTGGGGCGGCAGGGATTCGTTGCGCGAGGGGTAGTAGCGCTGGGTTGTTTGGGGAGCGGCTGGCATAGGTTGCGCGACCGGCTGCGGAAAGTGGTAGACCGTCACAACTTTGGAGTTGTTGGGATTGCCGACCGTCCAACTCATGCGTATGCGCGCCACCGGGTCGTAGATGCTGATAAAGCGATACGGGGTTCCATTGGTCGGCGTGTTAGTGGTCTCGGTGCGCATGCGGCCATCGGCGTCGCGCCAAATCTGCGCTGTGGTGACGGTGGTGATGTGGGTGCCGTCGGCCAGGGTCTGAACGCGCGTGGTCGTCTGCTTGGCGGTGTAGGGAGGGAAATGCTGCTGCACCACGGAAGCAGGGCAGTTACACGCGGGCGCGGAAGTGGCGGCGGGCGCGGCGGTCTGTGCGGTTGCGGCGGGTGTGGCGGAGCTGCGCGCGGGAGCCTGCGCGGTCTGTGCCGAGGCAGTCTGCGGGAGAAGTACGGGGGCGAAGGCGAAGGCAAGCAGGACGGTACAGGGGCCGATGCGCATGGGGGTTCCTCTGAGTGGGAGGCTACTCCTCGAAGCTGTTGATTTCAATCGCATGGCAGGTGGCCCAGCCATCGCGCCTTTGTCTCATGCGATGGGTGGCATTCACGCCTTGCGCGAAGCACACTCCTCTAACCCGCACCAATCTCCCCATCATCCACGAACGGAAGGGCACGCGTGAACGCGTGCCCTTCACCACTTCACGAACCGCACGATTCGAATCGTCCTCTACGCCAGCTTCACGCTGACCAGTTCGATGCCGGCGCCTTTGCCCAGGTTGCGGCTGTACTTCTTCTCGGCGGCGTTGTTCCAGTGCTCGTGAACGCCCATGCTGGCCAGCGCCTTGCCGGTCTTCGCCGGGTCGTAGACGGTCTTGGAGGGCGGCTGGTTGGCCAGCGCCATCTCGTGCAGGTAGTTGTCCACCGCGCCGGTGACGATGGTCTCGAGCGACGGCTCGCTGCTCAGGAAGTCCAGCGCAACCGAGTCGATGGCCACGCCGTCCTGCGAGGCAAAGAGGCTGGAGGTCCAGTTGCCGTTGAAGGGCGCGCTCGACCACTTGCAGACCGGGGTGAGGCGGAACTCGTTGTGCTGCGTCGCATACAGGCCGTCGATGATGTACAGTACGGTCTTGCCGCCGACCTCCGGGTGTCCATTCATGTCCACCAGCCCGTTGTAGGAACCCATCGCCTGGGCAGCCGGCGCGCCCACCCGGTTGCCGAAGGACTTGACGGCGATCGAGGCATGCACATCGCGCGCTCCGTAGGAACCGTCCGCCTTGAGGACCGTTCCCTGGTGGTTCTTGGCGCAGACCGTCATGCCCGCCATGGTGTGCCCCTTCAGCCCGGCCACGTTGATCATGTAGTCGGCCTGCGTGACCACGGTGGGGAGATAGAAGGTCAGGCCGCCCTTGGCGAAGAACATCGGCTTTGTCTTGTCCACTACCGCCTTCTCGCGGCCATCGGTGTCGGTCGAGTCCACAAAGTGGACGCCGGGAAACTCCTTGCTGCCGCGGTCGTAGATGGTGGATGGAACGTTGCGGATGGCATCGAAGATAAAGATGTCGGCCGGCGCGGCGCCAACCTGCTGGATGAGCTGGCGCAGCAGGGCCTGCGAAAGCTGCGGCGCAATGTAGGAATCGTTGGTGCCCGTGCCGTGGTTGTGCATCTGGTTCAGGTTCATCTTGATGGCGATCTTCTCGCCCTTCTTGTAGCCCACCGCGCCCTTGCCGTGGCGCTTGTTGAAGTCGACGAAGATCTTGTTCCAGGCCTCTTTGTCGGTTTTGGCGTCGCCAACCGAGCGGATGGTTCCCGAGAGCATGGCAGCGACGGGCTCGGGGTGGGTGTTGCTGTCGTCCCACCAGCCCGGCGCGTTGGTTACGCCGTCCCAGCTGGTGGCCTTGGGATCGAAGGCCCAGGAGACGCGGCCCGGCTTGACGCCGAACGCCGTCCCCATCGGCGAGTTGGCAGGGTCGCTGGGGGTGAAGGGAGGCTGAGGCGTGGGAGGCGTGGGCTGGGCCAGGGCCGAGGGAACTTTCAAGGCAGTCAGCGTTGCGGCGCCGCCCATTACGGAGGCTTTCAGGAAATCTCTACGCGAAGTTTCAAAGTAACCGTTTTTCATCTGGAATCTCCTATTTCGGCCCTGGTTCGCTTGGATGCCCTAGCTGGCCCGGATTATACCGCTCTGCTGCAGTGCATGGCATGTGACATCCGTCACAGACAGTGGAAAAGCTGGATTCCGGGCGAAATACAGAGCGATTCCATTGGAAAGTAGAATATCCGCATGGACGGAACGCGGATCGACAAATGGCTGTGGGCGGCGCGCTTCTTCAAGACGCGCGAGCTGGCCTCCAAGGCCTGCGAGATGGGCCGCATCGAGTCCAATGGCCTGCGCGCCAAGCCCGCACGCGAGGTGCGCGCCGACGATATGCTGCGGATCAAAAACGAAGCCGCCGAGTGGGAGATCGAGGTCCTCTCGCTCAGCCACCAGCGTGGCCCCGCCGCCGTTGCGCAGACGCTGTACCGCGAGACCGAGGCCAGCATCGAACTTCGTCGCAAGGCCGCCGAAGAGCGCCGGTTGCTTGGGCCGATGGATGGCGCGCCATCGTTGGGCAGGCCGTCGAAACGCGATCGGCGGCTGATTCACAGCTTCAGCGGTAAGCGTTGAAGCCGCGATTATTGCGGGCCGAGAGATTCCAGTAGAGTGCGGGTTTCGGCCAGGACATCTTCGGCATGGGCGGAGGTGAGCGGCCAGCGCAGCACGCCCTGCGCTGTGAACTGCGCGCCGCGCTTGGCGTTTCGGCTGACCAGCTTCATCATGGCGGCGGGATCGACGCTGGTGCGCGCGAGCGATGCGGGGGCCTGCTGCGATGTGTCGGCCGCAGCGGCGGCGAAGCGAATGTGCAGCATCTCGACGAATGTTTTCGCAACGGGCTTTGCGGGCTGCGAGCGGCGCGAGAAAGGCTGCGGCGGCGCGGGTTTTGGCGCGGGCAGGTCGATCTGGGTGCGCTTGCGGTCGAGTTGCGCGATGCCGAGCCGCTCGCAGAGCAGGCGGAGTTCTCCGGCGGCGAGCAGGTTCAGGACAGACGGGGGCGGGTTGCCGTAGCGGTCTTTCATCTCAGCCAGAACATCTTCGAGTTCTGGCTGGGACTCTGCGGCGGCGATGCGCTTGTACATGCGCAGGCGCTGGTTCTCCTCGGGGATGTAGCTGGAGTCGATGCGCACGGAGATGCCGAGGTTGATGCTTGTGCCTGCGTGGGCCGGCCTGGCTTCTTCTCCTTTGAGTTTTCTCACCTCTTCTTCCAGCATGGAGGTGTAGAGCTCGAATCCGATGGCCTCGATGTGACCGGACTGCTCGCCTCCGAGCATGTTGCCCGCGCCGCGGAGTTCCAGGTCAAGCGCGGCGATCTTGAATCCGGCGCCGAGGTCACTGAACTCCTTCAGCGCGGCCAGGCGGCGGCGCGCGATCTCGGTCAGTTCCGTCTCCGGCGGGATGAGCAGGTAAGCGTAGGCGCGGCGATTGCTGCGTCCCACGCGGCCGCGGAGTTGGTACAGCTCCGCCAGTCCGTGGCGATCGGCGCGGTTGATGAGGATGGTGTTGGCCAGCGGGATGTCGAGTCCGTTCTCGATGATGGAGGTGGCGACTAGCACGTCGTACTCGTGGTTCATGAAGGCAAGCATGACGCGCTCCAGCTCGGCCTCGGGGAGCTGGCCGTGGCCGATGGCGATGCGCGCGTGGGGAACCAGCTCGCGGATCTTTGCGGCAAGTTCGTAGATCGTCTCGACGCGGTTGTGGACGAAGAAGGTCTGGCCGGCGCGCTCCAGTTCCATCTCGATGGCGGTGCGGACGAGCTTCTCGTCGAACTTGGCGACGATGGTCTGGATGGCCATGCGGTCCTTGGGCGGCGTCTCGATGATGGACATATCGCGCAGGCCGACCAGCGACATGTGCAGCGTGCGCGGAATGGGCGTGGCCGACATGGCAAGCACGTCGATCTGCGCGCGCATCTGCTTCAGGCGCTCCTTGTGGCGCACGCCGAAGCGCTGCTCCTCGTCCACGACGAGCAGGCCGAGGTCCTGGAACTTGAGCTTCTGCGCGAGGACGGCATGGGTGCCAATGAGGATGTCGATCCTGCCGGCGGCGGACTTCTCCAGGATCGCGGTCCTCTCCTTCGCAGTGCGGAAGCGGGAGATCATCTCGACGTTGACGGGGAAGTTACTGAAGCGGCGCTTGAAGCTCTCGTAGTGCTGGAAGGCGAGGACGGTGGTGGGCGCGAGGACGGCGACCTGCTTGCCGTCCTGCACGGCCTTGAAGGCGGCGCGCATGGCGACCTCGGTCTTGCCGTAGCCCACGTCGCCGCAGAGCAGGCGGTCCATGGGCTGCGGCGATTCCATGTCGCGCTTGATGTCGGCGATGGCGGTGGTCTGGTCGTCGGTCTCGTTGAAGTCGAAGGCGTCCTCGAACTCGCGCTGCATGTTGCTGTCGGGCGAAAAGGCGGTGCCGACGGCGGCCTTGCGCTGGGCGTAGAGCTTGAGCAGCTCGCCGCTCATGTCGGCCATGGCCTTCTTGACGCGGGCCTTGGTCTTCTGCCACGACTGCGTGCCGAGCCGGTTGCGCTCGGGCGGCGGGCCGGTCTCGCTGCTGCGATATTTCTGGATGAGGTCGAGGCGGGTGAGCGGAACGTAGAGCTTGGCCTCGTCGGCGAACTCGAGGATCATCAACTCCAGCGGCGGCTGGTCTGGCTCCTCGATGACACGCAGGCCGCAGTATTGCGCGATGCCGTGCTCGACGTGGACGACGTAGTCTCCGACGGCGAGGTCGCGGAAGTCGGAGACGAAGGCGGAGGTCTTGGACTTGCTGCGGGGAATGGGGCGTGCCTGAACGTCGGCGTCATCCACGAGATCGTTTGCGCCGAAGAGGACGATCTGCCGGGCAGAGGCGCGGCCATCGGCATCGCGCAGGTCCAGGACCTGCACGCCGTTGGCGATGGCGGTGCGGACAATGACGGGCGTGCGCAGGTCGCCCGTAAGGTAGCTCGACTCGCTGTAGACTGTGGAGCTTCCTGGTGCTTGCGCGCGCGAGCCGAGGCGGTACGGGAGTTGATACTCCTGCAACAGGCCGGCGAGGCGTTCCACTTCGCCCTGGTTCGGCGCGGCGATCAGCACGCGCGCCTCTTGCTGGATGAGTGCGCGGATGGCTTCGATGAGCGCGGGGATATTGCCGTGGAAGCGCTGCGTGGGGCGGGTGCTGAAGTCCACCTCGGAGAGACCGCTGCGGTCTGCATCGAGAACGTCAACCGCGCCGAGCTGGTCGAGATCGCATCCGGAGAAGCTGCGCAGGCGGTCGTCGAGCTCCCACGGAGAGATATAGATGTCTTCGGGGCGGACGAGCGAGCCGATGCCGGAGCGCTCGTGGCGCTGCTCGACCTTGTTCCACCAGCGCTCGCCCTGGTTCTTCACCATCGCAGGCTCTTCGCGGAAGACGCGAGCCGTTGGGCCGAGCAGATCGAGCAGAGTGAGGTTGGCCTGTGCAGCGGCAGGTGCGACCGGCGCGAAAAACTCCCAGCCGGGAAAGATGGTGGCATCCGTACCCACCCATCGCGATGTTGCTGCGATGGATGGCGCACCCGCTTCCGGGAGGTGAGCGAGGAGTTCGACCGGCTCTTCGCCGCCTTCCAGCTCCGCGCCAGCCAGCCCCGAGCGCGTGAGCCGGGCGTTGATGGCGGCGAGAATCTTCTCTGTGACCGGCGTCTCGGTGAGCGGCAGCAGCAGCGCCTCGTCCAGTGTGGAGGCGGAGCGCTGCGTCTCGGGGTCGAAGCGGCGGATGGACTCGATCTCGTCGCCGAAGAATTCGATGCGCACGGGGCGGTCCATCTCCGGCGAGTAGGCGTCCAGAATGCCGCCGCGCAGCGTGACCTGGCCGGGCATCTCGACCACATCGACGCGTGTGTAGCCGACCGAGAGCAGGTGCTCGACGAGCATCTCAGGCAGCACCTCCTCGCCGCACCTGAGGCGCAACGCGAGGGCGGCGTAGTGGTCGCGCGGAAAGAGCCTCATGCAGGCCGCTTCGACCGGAGCAATGACGAGGCGCGCGGTTCCGGTGGCGATCTTCCACAGCGTGGCGGCGCGGGTTTCGAGTATCTCGGGGTGCGGAGAGAGATTTTCAAAGGGCAGAACATCGTGCGCGGGCAGGCGCAGGACGGAGTCGGCGGCGAGCGCGCCGGACAGCTCGCAGGCGGCGAGGATGGCCGCGTGCAGCTCTTCGGCGGCCTTGTTGTCGGCAACCAGGATGAGGCAGGGCGCGTTGGCGGCGCGGACGAAGAGTGGAAGATACAGCGCGCGCGCGGTAAAGGTGAGGCCGGAGACACGTCTACGCCCGCTGCCGGCGCTCAGATGGCGACGGACACGTTCAAAAGGGACACAGTTCTCAAGGTCCGCAAGCACTTCGCGGACGAAAGGCAGAATCATTGCTGGGTTAAGTCTACCTGCTGGAACGGAGTCGCAGTGGCAGGAAGATCGCACACAGACGTGAGATACAGCGAGCCGCAGGACATGGCAATGGGCCCTGTTGCTAGAATCGAGATGAATATGTCCACGACGACTGCACTTTCGCCTGAAGTTCTTGCCAAGTACCAGCCTGTGATCGGGCTGGAGGTCCATGTCCAGCTATTGACCGAGACGAAGGCCTTCTGCAACTGCATCAACCGCTACGGCGGCGAGCCGAACACGCACATCTGTCCAAACTGCCTTGGGCTGCCTGGAGCGTTGCCGGTGTTGAACCGGCGCGCGGTGGAGTTGGCCGTGCTGGCGTCGAAGGCGATCCACTGCGAGATTCGCGAGACCAGCATCTTTTCGCGCAAGAATTATTTCTATCCCGACTCGCCGAAGGGATACCAGATCTCGCAATACGACCGGCCGATCGCAGAGCACGGATGGATCGATGTTCCCGATTCCACGGGGGCGGCCAAACGCATCGGCATCACGCGGCTGCACCTGGAAGAGGACGCGGGCAAGAGCCTGCACGACGGCTTTGCCGACTCGGTCTCGCGGACGTACATTGACCTGAACCGCTGCGGCACGCCGCTGGTGGAGATCGTCAGCGAGCCAGACCTGGGCACTCCGGACGAGGCGTTTGAATACCTGACGCGGCTGAAGGAGATACTACTGTACTGCGGCGTCAGCGACTGCAACATGGAAGAGGGCAGCCTGCGCTGCGACGCCAACGTGAGCGTGATGCTCAAAGGCGCGGCGAAGTTTGGGACGAAGGCCGAGGTGAAGAACGTCAACAGCTTTCGCTTTATCCGCGCGGCGCTGGAGTACGAGATTGAGCGGCAGATCGAGGTGCTCGAGGGCGGCGGGCACGTGGTGCAGGAGTCGCGGCTGTGGAACAGCGCCGAGGGGCGCACCTACTCGATGCGCTCGAAGGAGCAGGCGCACGACTACCGCTACTTTCCGGAGCCGGACCTTCCGCCGCTGGTGGTCGGCGAGGCGTGGCAGCGCGAGATTCTGAAGGCCCTGCCGGAGCTGCCCGAGGCGCGGCGCGCGCGCATGATCGCGGAATATGACATTACGCAGCAGGACGCGATGACGCTGACCGCGACACGCGCGTTTGCCGACCGCTTCGAGGCGGCGGCGAAGGCGGCGAAGAGCCCGAAGCGCGTGGTGTCGCTGATTACCAGCGAACTGACCGGGCGCTTGAAGGCCGCGGCGCTGGAGCTGGAGCAGTCGCCGGTGACGCTGAAGGGGATTGTGCAGGCCGCGGACCTGGCCGAGTCGGGCGAGCTGTCGAGCAAGATGCTGAAGCAACTGCTGGACGCCTGCTTCGCCGAGGGCAAGGACTTCGCCGAGGTCTACGAGCGCGACAAGCCGCGGCAGATCTCGGATGCGGGCGCGATCGAGGCGATGATCGACGAGGTGATCGCGGCGAACCCGAAGCAGGTCGCGCAGTACCGCGGCGGCAAGAAGACGGTGGCGGCGTTCTTCGTCGGCAACGTGATGCGGCTGTCGAAGGGACAGGCGAACCCGGCGCTGCTGAACGAGCTGGTGACGCGCAAACTGGACAGCCTGGGCAGCACTCCCTAGTTGGGTTTGTTGTTCCTTGGGCTGTGGAGTGTTGAATCGCCACTCGCATTCCTTGAGAAAGAACGGAGAGCGGGCCGTTGGAATGCCGTTGAAGCGGCGCATGAGACAAAGGCGAGGCACCTGGCAGGAGTCAGTCTAGCTCGCCTTTGGCTTGGCTGGTGAGGCTGGTGCCGCGGCTTTCTTAGCGGCGTCCTTTGCCGCCTTGATTTTCATGACCGAGGCAAGCTGTATCTGTCGGTTGTATCGGGTTACATACCAATCATCAATAAGGAGTTCGATTAGCTTTATTAGCTCTTGAGCCTCACCTTCATCAACATCAACGATCAGGTTGATTTCTTTCTCCATGTGAGCGCCGATGTTTCCGATGGATCGGACGGCGTCAATCGCCTCCCACGTCAAAGGATCAATTCGATCCTTTATTACTTTGATCTCATCGACTAGTCGATCCTTCTGGATATTGTGAAAGTCACGAATCATGCCTTGGAGGCAGCGGCGAGCTAGAGTAGCTGAAGCCTTTGGGCTCTTTTCTGCAATCAGACAGGCTTCGGTGTAATCGCTCACGATAGGTTTCGGAATATACTCCGGAAGAACCTTTGCGGCAGACTCCGGAATAAGTCGCCAATTATTCAGGACTGAGCTGGCGGTTATGCCCCCGCCTCCGACCGGCCGAGTTGAGAATTGTGTAAACTCCACCGTCAACTTCGAACATTCGGGGTTAGGACAAGCGGTTACTCCGATCTTGAATAGCTGCGGCCCTAGCGGGTTCTTGAGGTGTACCCACAGGTCGTTCGAGGCCGTGTCATTGGTTGTGACAGTGGTTGGTCTGTTGCAGTGCGGACATGTCCAAGGTGTGCCTGCCATTGAGAATCCTCTGATTGCGACTATCCATTCAACCTATGCCGCTTCGACAGCTTCCGGCTATGGATAAATTCTATTGAGGGTGCGGGGGAAGGGGATGGTTTCGCGGACGTGGTCGAGGCCGCAGATCCAGGCGACGGCGCGCTCGATGCCCATGCCGAAGCCGGAGTGGGGGACGGAGCCGTAGCGACGCAGGTCGAGGTACCACTCGAAGGCGGCGAGGGGCAGGTTGTGTTCGAGGATGCGGGCGCGGAGGAGGTCGTAGCTGTCGACGCGCTGCGAGCCGCCGATGATCTCGCCGTAGCCCTCGGGCGCGAGGACATCGACGCAGAGGGCCTTGGTGGGGTCGGTCGGGTCGGGCTGCATGTAGAAGGCCTTGGAGGCCGCGGGGTAGCGGTGAATCATGACGGGGCGGTCGAATTGGGAGCTGAGGTAGGTCTCGTCGGGCGAACCGAGGTCGTCGCCGTAGATGTGGGGGGCTTCGAGCTTGCCCGCTTTGAACGCGGCATCGAGCATTTCGTGGGCTTCGTCGTAGGAGAGGCGGGGGAACGGTGCCTGAATCGCTTCGAGTTTGGCGATGTCGCGGCCGATGAGTTTGAGGTCGGCGCGATGCAGTTCGAGGACGCGCGTGACGATGTGGGTGAGAAAGGCTTCGGCGAGATCCATGTCGCCGTCGAGGTCCATGAAGGCGACCTCAGGCTCGATCATCCAGAACTCGGTGAGGTGGCGGCGCGTCTTGGATTTTTCCGCGCGAAACGTGGGGCCGAAGCTGTAGACCTTGCCCAGCGCCAGCGCGGTAGCCTCCATGTAGAGTTGGCCGGACTGCGTGAGGAATGCGGGGTCGCCGAAGTAGTCCAGCTCGAAGAGCGTGCTGGTGCCCTCGCAGGCGGCGGGCGTCAGGATGGGAGGGTCGGTGCGGACGAAGCCGTTCGTGTCGAAGTACTCCTGCGCCGCGCGCATGATGGTGGCGCGGATGCGCAGGATGGCCGACTGGCGCGGGGTGCGCACCCACAGGTGACGGTGCTCCATGAGGAAGTCGGTGCCGTGCTCCTTGGGCGTGATGGGGTAGGGAGCAGACTCGGGCACGAGGTGGACGATTTCGAGGTTGGCGACATCGAGCTCGAAGCCGGAGGGGGCGCGCGCGTCGGCGCGGACGCGGCCGGTGACGATGACGGACGACTCCTGGGTGAGGGACTTGACGCGGTCGAAGACCTCTTCGGAGACGGCTGCCTTGGGGACAATGCCCTGGATGGTTCCGGTGCCGTCGCGGAAGATGGGAAAGAGCAGCTTGCCGCTTTCGCGCATGTTGTAGAGCCATCCGCGCAGGGTGACGGTGTCGCCGACGTGGGCGGCGAGCGAGGCGATGGCGGCGACGGGCGGATTTGTAACGGATTTTGGTTCCAATTCGCTCATAAGGCGCTCGTTGCGATCATTTTCGGTTACAAATTCTGCGAAAGGTGCGTGGATTGCTGGTTTTCGAGCGCGCGGAAGGCGGCTTCGGCCTTGCGCGTGACGGATTCGGCGGGCTCGTCGCGGTCGCTTGCGACCTCCAGAATGGCGGGCGTGGCGGCGGGCAGGGTTGCAAGCGCGGAGGAGACAGACGGCCAGTCGATGGTGCCGCTGTCGGGCCAGAGATGTTCATCTTTCATCTCGGCGGAATGCGCGAAGGCCCCGTGGTTGTCGTGCAGATGCACCTGCGCGATGCGCGAACCGAGCAGCTCGATGGCGGCGCCAACGCCGGAGTCGTGCGGCGCGTCGCTGGCGGGCATGGCGAGGTGCAGATGGCCGACGTCGAGGCAGACGCCGACCGAGTCGAAGTGGCCGGTCTTGAGGATGGTGAGCAGATGCTCCGGCGTGGTGACCTCGTTCTGCATATTTTGCAGCAGAAGGCGCACGCCGAGCGGCGCGGCGAATGCCTTGAGGTGCTCGATGGCGGTGAGCGAGTGCTCCAGGGCGTGCTCATCCCACGGCGCGTCCCTCAGCCCAAGGTCGAGGACGATGGCAGTGAAGGGCACCTGCTCGGCGGACTCGAGCGCGCGCTTCACCTCGTCCATGGCGGCGATGCGGTGGGACTTCTCGGCAGCAATCAGGTTGAGATTGGGCGCAACGTGGCGCGACCACTGGGCTGCGTCCGCGCTGCTGAAGTCGCGCCCGCCCTCGGAGAGAAGATAGATGGGCTGATGCAGCACGGCGTGCACGTCGTTGGAGCGGAACCAGGCGGCGAGCTCGCGCACGGCGGGCGCATCGGTGTAGTCGAAGTGGTGGCGCGCGGCGAAGACTTCGATGGTGCGCGCGCCGGCGGCTGCGAGGGCGTCCAGCAGACCGGGGTGCAGCCGGTGCTGGAAGAAGACGTGGGTGGAGAGTCCAGGTTGCATTGGTATTAAGCGTACCAGCCGCTGCTGCGGAACGGCGTGACGGAGTATCCGGAATCTACTTGAGTTGTTTGGAACATAAATGGGAGATATGGCCAGACCTTAGAGCGGAACCAGAGTAACTGTGCCCAAGCGAAGAGCATTAAAGGTGGATTTTTCTTGAGGAAAAATCCACTCTGAGGGTTCGCCCCTGGGTACACCTACTCTGGTTCAGTTCTAGTCGCGCCCTACTGCCCCGCGTGCGCGTCCAGCCACTGCCGCAGTTCCGGTTCGTGCATCGCCCGTAGGTGGATGCAGTTGTTGATGCTGTCGATCGACTTCGCCAGCGTCCGCTGGGTTGACGCGACCGGATGCGCCGCAAAAAAGCCTGCCACATCATCCCGCCTCTCGACCGTGCAGAACGCGCCCGCCGCCGAGACGATCCGCGCGCCTGAGCTCTCCGTCTCCCTGCGTGCGATCTCCGCCCAGTGCTGCTGGACGAAGGCCCACGCCAGGTCTTGCGTCTCGCGCCGCGCCAGCAGCCGCGCAATCAGCGTCCAACTGTCCTGACTGCGCACCTCGTCCGACACCGCGTACTCCAGCGTCCGCGCCACCAGCTCCGGCGACTGGAAGCGCGTCAGCGTATGCAGCGCGTCCTGCTTCAAGTCCGGATCGGTTGCCGTCTGTGCCACGCGCAGCATCTTCTCGTACATTGCCGCGTCGCCCTTCGCCGCCACCAGTGCGACAGCCGCATCCGCCGGCTTCTGCCCGGCGAACAGATCCTTCGTCTCGTTCGCCGCCTCCGCCAGCACCGCCGGATCGCCCGCCCGCCCCAGCGCCACAAACAGCGTCTCGCGCAGCTCCGCGCGGTCCTCCGGCTCATGTTTTCCGCCCTTGCCCAGCCCCGCATACACCCCGCCGAACTCCCGCCGGACTACCCCATCCAGCCGTTTGCGGTCGTCGTCCGTCGCAATCTGTGTCCCAATCGCACCAATTTTTCCCAGAGCGCTCTCCAGAACCGCTGCGTTCGGGTCCTGCTTCACTGCCAGCGCCAGATCCAGAATTTCGCCCACCGACCCCTCGCCCGCCCGCATCAGCGCCCACCGGTCGCTCAACAGCCCAATCCGCTCCGGCGGTGTCAGCGCAGTCTCCGCATTCGCTACGATAGCTTTAAGCTGTCCCGCCGAATAATCTGTCCGGTAGTACCCCTTGTCTCCCGCGTCTGCATACACAAATGGCAATTCCGGTGACACCATTCCCAACGACACCGGGACCGGCACATCCAGCGTCGTCGCACCCGGAGTCAGCAGCCGGCACGACGCACCTTTGAAGCACACCGGAATCGTCCACGCCTCTTTCGTGTTGGGAGCAGCCCCAGACAGAAATAATCTGCGTTGTGTCACGGGCGCGCCCGCGCCTCCACTCGTCAGCGTCAGCAGCGGAACCCCCGGCTGTTCCACAAAGCTCCGCATCACCTTGTCCACCGGCAGCCCGCTCGCCCGCGCCTGCGCGTTCCAGAAGTCCTCCGCCGTCGCATTCCCGTACAAGTGCGCCGCCAGATACGCCTGCACCCCGCGACGAAAGACCTCCTCCCCCACATAGTTCTCCACCATTCCGATCACCGCGCCTGCCTTGCCATACGCAATCTCGTCGAAGCTCTCGTTGATCTCGTCCGGCGTCTGGGCCTGCGCGCGGACCGCCCGTGTCGTCCGGCCCGCGTCATCGTCCATGGTGCGTTCCTTCTCCAACGCCGCGTCCTCGTCGAAGCCCCACTTCGGATGCTCCCTGGCCGCCTCCTTCGTCTCCATCCACGTCGCAAATCCCTCGTTCAGCCACAGGTTGTCCCACCACACCGGCGTCACCAGGTCTCCGAACCATTGGTGCGCCATCTCGTGCGCCACCGTCTCGGCCACCTCCTTCTTCGCAGAGAGCGCGCCGTCCTTCTTATCCACCAGCAGCTCCGTCTCGCGGAAGGTGATGCACCCGAAGTTCTCCATTGCGCCTGCCTCGAAGTCGGGAACCGCCACCAGATCCAGCTTCGCCAGCGGGTATTTAATGCCGAAGTACCTGTCGTAGTCGCGCAGCGTCTGCTTCGCCGAATCCAGCGCAAAGCGCGTCAGGCCCATTTTGTCCGGCGTCGCGCACGCACGGATCGCCACCCCATCCGCCTTGCCCGCGCTGCACTTGAAGTCTCCCACCAGCCACGCCACCAGGTAGGTCGACATTCGCGGCGTCGTTGCGAACGTCACCGTATGTTTGCCCGCCAACGGTCCCGGCCTGTCCGAAACACTCTTCGTATTCGAGATCGCCGTGTCGCCCGCATCCAACACCAGCGTCACGTCGAAGGCCGCCTTCAGCGCCGGCTCGTCGAAGCAGGGGAAGGCCCGTCGCGCGTCCGTCGCCTCAAACTGCGTCACCCCATAGCTCCGCAGCTTCGTCTTCGATAGATAGAACCCGCGCAGCTTATCGTTCAGAATCCCCCTGTACTCGATCTTCAGAGTCGCTCGCCCGGCGGACAGAGGCTGAGAAAAATTGAATGTGGCCTGCTCCTTTGCTGAGTCCAACGTCACTGCGGCGGTCTGCCAGATTGTTGGAGCTTCAGCGTTCGACTTGATGTTTGCACCATGGACTTCTGAGAACTCAATCTCCGCCGCATTCAGCGTAATGGCCGTCGTCGGCGCATCGAGCACGACGTCGATCGTCTCGCTTCCCACAAACGTCGCCGCCTTCAGGTCCGGCGTAATCGTCAGCGAATAGTGCTCCGGCCGAACCCCACCCGGCAGCCGCTGCGCCTCGACGCGCCCCGCGGCAACTCCACCGATCCCCACCACCACGCCCGCAACTGCCAACCCACGCCAAATTTTCATCTCGCCCCAATCCCCCCAATCAACTCCCATCCAGACTAAATCCTCTGCATTCGTCACCACCGCCGTCATTGTTACTTGAGCGAAGTCGAATGAGCAGAATCTTTGGCTTTGTTCGTGCCCACCCCCACACCGCCGACCCACTACTTCTTTTGGGTCATAGTCTTCCGCCAAATCTCCTGTTACCGTCCCCATAGGAGAATCCAGTGAGACTCAACCCGTTTCTCGAAAAGCAACTCATCGCCGTCATCCAGTGGAACGAGCCCGAGCCGGGCATCCTCGCCTACCGTTTCCCCATGCAGGACATGGAGATTGAGAACGGCGGCAGGCTCACCGTGCGCGAATCCGAGATGGCACTCTTCGTCAATGAGGGCAAGATCGCCGACGTCTTTGGCCCCGGCCTCTACACCCTCAACACCGAAAATCTCCCGCTGCTCACCGACCTCATGAACTGGGGCAAGGGCTTCGAGTCGCCCTTCAAGTCCGATGTCTACTTCTTCTCCACCCACCTCGAGATCGACCAGAAGTGGGGAACCGCCACGCCCATCACCATCCGCGATAGCGAGTTCGGCGCCGTCAGCGTGCGCTCTTATGGCATCTACTCCTACCGCATCGTTGACCCGCGCGCCTTCTTCACCCAAATCAGCGGCACGCGCCAGAGCTACGGCGTCGCCGACCTCGAAGACCAGCTCCGCAACACCATCATCGCGCGCATGACCGAGGTCTTCGCCACCAGCGACCTCGCCTTCCTCGATCTCGCCGCCAACGAATCCGCTCTTGCCGCGAAGATCAGCGAGCAGGTCAAGCCCGCCTTCGCTGCCCTCGGCCTCGATCTCACCCAGTTCGTCGTCGAAAACGTCTCGCTGCCCGACGCGCTGCAGAAATCGCTCGACCAGCGCATCGGCATGAAGATCGTCGGCGACATCGACCGCTACACCCAGTTCGCCGCCGCCCAGGCCATGACCATCGCCGCCGCCAACCCCAGTGGCGGCGCAGCCATTGGCATGGGCCTCGGGGCCGGCGCAGCCATCGGGCAGGTCATGGCAGCCTCGCTCAAAACCGCAGGCGCCGCACCAACCGCCGCACCAGCAGCCGCCCCAACCGCTGCCCCGGCAGCTTCCACCCAGGACACTAAGTTCTGCATCGCCTGCGGCCACTCCATCCCGCAGCGCGCCAGCTTCTGTCCAGACTGCGGGAAGGCCCAATGAACTGTCCCTCCTGCGGCGCCCCCATGCACCCCCACGGCGACACCCTCGTCTGCGACTTCTGCCACAACGTCGTCGTCCCCGACACCAACGACGACGGCGTCATTGTTCTCGATGAAGCTCCCGGCCAGTCCTGCCCCATCTGCAGCAACCTTCCGCTCATGCAGGCCACCCTCGCCAAACTCCCTCTTCTCTACTGCACCAAGTGCCGCGGCATGTTGGTCTCCATGGAGGAGTTTCAGACTCTCATCGACGCGTTGCGCGCCACACAACGTGGCAGCATCATTCAGCCGCCCATGGATCCCGGCGATCTCAACCGCCGCATCAATTGCCCCAAGTGCCATCGCCCCATGGAGACCCACTCCTACTGCGGCCCCGGCAACGTCGTCATCGACAGTTGCGAGCCATGCTCGCTCAACTGGCTCGACCACGGCGAGCTGGCCCGCATCGCACAGGCCCCCGACGACCGCGGCCCCGACCCGGACTACCGCGACCCCGACTCCGACTACCGCGACCCCGCATCGGACTACGACTCACGGCCTCTCAATAGAAATGCCGCACTGGGCCTTGCCGCTGATGTTGTGGATGCAGCACTCGACGTCGCCGTACTCTCCAATAAGCTGAGATTCTGAGCCGGGTGCCTCATTCCGCGGTCGTATCGCGATGGGTGGGGCCTTCGAGATTGTTCTGATTCAACTGGTCGCCTATGAGTCGTATCCGTTCAATCGGTGGCGATCGGTGTTAAGCCTCTCGTTCAGCCCCGCACCGACGCGGCCCGCTCGGAGTGGCCTGTGATCTCCGCCGCCCGCGCCTCTGCAAACGCCGCCGCGCCCAGCAGCGCGCAGCTCTCGTCCAGGATCACGCGCACCGGAATCGACTCCAGAAGCGGAGACAGCCGACCCTTATCCAGAAACGCCTGCATAAACCCGCCGCTGGCCAGCGTCTTCAGAATCTTCGGCGCAATCCCTCCGCCAAGATAGATCCCGCCCGTCGCCAGAACCTTCAGTGCAATGTTTCCCGCCTCCGCGCCGTAGGCCGCCGCGAAGGTCTGCATCGTCTCGAAGCACAGCGTGCTCGACCCATCCTCGGCGCACGCGCCGATCACAGCGTTCGGGTCGTCGCTGGCCATCCGCTCGCGCAGCCACGCTGGCTCGTCGATCTTCTCCACGTCGCGCAGAAACCCATAGATGTTCTGAATCCCAAGCCCCGAGACGACGCGCTCCCAGCTCACGCGCCCGTGTAGTTTGCGCCGCAGAACTTCCAGCAGCGCGATCTCGCGGTCCGTGCGCGCCGCAAAGTCGCAGTGCCCGCCTTCGGACGCAATCGGACGATGCGCCTTGCCATCCCAGATCAGCAGCGCCTCGCCCAGCCCGGTGCCCGCGGCGATCAGCCCGCGATGTCCCACCGCCGCCGCATCGCCCGCATGCAACGTGAAGACGCTCTCCGGCGCAAGCTCGGAGATGCCGTAGCCGTTGGCCTCCAGGTCGTTGATCAAAAAGACGTGCTCGATCGCCAGCGTCTGCGCCAGCTCGCGCGCGTCCAGCGTCCACGGCAGGTTGGTCAGCTTCAGCCGTCCATCGCGCACCGGCCCCGGACAGCCAAAGCACGCCGCATCAATCTTATCTGTATTGCCGTCTGCGAGAAATGCGTTTACCACCGCGTCCAGCGACGCAAACTCCTGCGCCGAAAATCTCCGCTCGCGGACCGCCTTCAGCCGCCCGTCCGCGAAGCGATAGAGTGCAAGATGGACCTTCGTCCCACCAATGTCGCCCGCAAGAATCATCTATATCTCCATCGTCGCGACAAACGACGATCCAGCCCCGGCAGCTTCCTCGCCCGCTGGTCGAGGCAGCTTCGCCGCCGCGGCTGCATCCAGCAACAGGTTCAGTCTACCGCTCGCCGGGCGGACCAGTTGCGCCGGCTTTGCCTCCGGATCGTACGCCCCGCAGAAGACATTCCGCACTGCCTGCGCCTTTGCCGCGCCCTTGATCAGGAACGCGACTTCGCGCCCGCGATTAATCACCGGCCAGGTCAGCGTGGTCCGCCACGTCTTCTTCTGCGGCACATGGTTCGCCACCGCAATCCGTCCCAGCTCAAACAACGCCGCCGTGTGCGGAAACAGCGATGCCGTGTGCCCATCCTCGCCCAGCCCCAGCAACACCAGGTCGAAGGCCGGAGTCTCCGCTCCCTCCAGCCGGAACGCAGCGCGAATCGCCGCCTCAACCCGCGCGGCCGCAACCTCAGGATCGAGTTCGCCTTCGATGCGATGAATCTGCGCCGCTGGCAGAGGCACATGCTCGAGCAGCGCCTCATTCGTCATGCGATAGTTCGACTCCGCGTCCGTCGGCGGCACGCACCTCTCATCCACCCAGAAGAGATGCAGCCGCTCCCACGGAACCCGGGCGAAGTACGGCGCGCTCCGGTCCGCGAGCAGGGCAAACATCGCCTTCGGGGTCGTGCCGCCGGAGACCGCGACCCGCGCTATGCCACGCGCCCCAACCGCAGCCGCGACCGTCGACGCGAAGAACTCCGCCGCAGAGGCTGCCAACGCCTCGGACGTGGGAGAAACTCTATAGGTAACCGAAACCGGTTGCGGCACTCTCGCGCTCCTCGTCTTCAACCAACAAGCAGCAACTCACAACGAATCGCTACGGACGGATCTCGCTCACGCCGTTCTCGCCGGCCACCAGCGCCAGCGTTGCCATGCCGAGAAACAGTCCATGCTCCACCACGCCGACGATGGCGCGGATCGCCGCCGCCGTCTTCTGCGGATCGTCGATCCGTCCGCACGCGCAGTCCAGGATATAGTTCCCCTCGTCCGTCAGATACGGCCCGGTCCCGCTCTTCGCTGGTCGCAGCGTTGGGTTCAAGCCCAGCGCCGCAAGCTTCGGCTGTACCAGCGGCAGCGCCATCTTGACCACTTCCACCGGCAGAGGGAACTTGCCCAGCACCTCGACCAGCTTCGTCGAGTCGGCCACGACGATGAAGCTCTTGGCCGCGCTGGCCACAATCTTCTCCCGCAGCAGCGCGCCGCCGCCGCCCTTGATGAGCGCAAATCCCAGCCCCGGAACTCGCGCAATCTCATCGGCCCCATCGATGTACACGTCCAGCTCGGGCAACTCGGTCAGGGTCGCGACGCTCATGCCCAGAGACTCCGCCAGCGCGTGGCTCGCGTCCGACGAAGCCACGCAGCGAATCTTCAGCTTGCGCGCCCCAAGCTCGCGAATGAACAGCGTCGCGGTCGTCCCCGTGCCCAGCCCGACCACCATGCCGTCCTGTACGAACTCGACCGCGCGCCGTGCGACCAGCCGCTTCGCCTCATCCTGCGTCATGCTTCATCCTTTGCAAACATGTGGATTTGCCACCTACGAATCTTCAAGCTCCCAATTGTTATCGGGAACAACGCTGTCCTCGTACGTCGCCTGCAGCGAAGAATCGAACGGCGTCCGCTCGCCGAGCTTCGCCTCTTCATTCTTCTCGCGCAGAATCTCACGCTCTGTCTCTACCATCTAGTGTCCTGAGTCTGAAGTTCGTTGAAGAATAGGTCGGGCCTTCAGCCCTCTGCTTTGTGGCAAAATGTATCCTGGGGCTGCGCCCCAGGCTGGTATAGAGCGGGCCGTTGACCCTTGGTTAATGCTGCGAATTAATGACTCAGGACACTAGAACCTCGAACCTAGAACCTCGAACCTTGTACCTCGAACCTAGAACCTCGAACCTTGTACCTCGAACCTTGTACCTCGAACCTAGAACCTCGAACCTTGTACCTCGAACCTGGCCTACTTCTTCACCAGTTTCTTCGCGTGCTCGACAACATTCGCCACGCTGATCCCCAGCTTCTCCATCGCAATTGGCCCCGGCGCCGATGCGCCAAACCGGTCGATGCCGATCACCGCACCGTTGTGTCCGACGTACTTCCACCATCCCATCGTCGCGCCTGCTTCGAGCGAAACCTTCGGCACGCCCTCGGGCAGCAGCTCAGCCTTGTACGCAGCACTCTGCTCGTCGTAGATGCGGAAGCTCGGCATCGACACCACCTTCGCCGCGATCCCCGCTGCCTTCAGCTCTGCAGCCGCCGTCAGGCAGGTCGTCACCTCGGAGCCCGCCGCCAGCAGAATCACATCCGGCTTCGTCACCTCCGGCGTCCTCGAATACGCACCCTTGGGCACGCCCGTAAACGCCAGCGCCGCATCCAGCACCGGCAGGTCCTGCCGGCTCAGCGCCATGAAGCTCGGCCCCTTGCGTTCCAGCGCCAGCCGCCAACACGCCGCCGTCTCGTTGGCGTCCGCCGGACGAAGGTCCGTCAGGTTCGGCATCGCGCGCATGCTCATCAACTGCTCGATCGGCTGGTGCGTCGGCCCATCCTCGCCCAGTCCCACCGAGTCGTGCGTGAACACATACAGCGCATGGACCCCCATCAGCGAGCCCAGCCGGATCGCCGGGCGGGCGTAGTCGGAGAAGACGTAGAACGTCGACCCAAACGGAATCAGCCCTCCGTGCGCTGCGATTCCGTTCAACATCGCCATCATGCCGAACTCACGCACTCCGAAGAAGATGTTCCGTCCCGCCGCATCCACATGGAAGCTGGGCGAGCCATTGAAGTTCGTCTTGGTCGAAGCCGATATATCGGCCGCGCCGCCAAACAGCTCCGGCACCGCCTTCGCGATTGCGTTGATCACCACGTTTCCAGCGATGCGCGTCGCCACTTTCTTGGTATCCGGCCCCGACGGGAAGCTGGGAATCGCCTTCTCCCAGCCATCGGCCAGCTTGCCCGCAACCACGCGCTCGAACTCCGCCGCCGGCTCGGGGTACGCCTTCTTGTACTCGGCGAACTGCGCGTCCCACTCCGCATGAATCTTCTTGCCCTTCGGCTTCGCGGTCTCCCAGTTCTCTCGCGCCTCCTCGGGAACATAAAAATTCTTGTCCTCGGGCCAGCCCAGGTTCTTCTTGGTCTCCCTCGCCGCCTCCGTTCCCAACGCCTCGCCGTGGGCCTTGTTCGTTCCGGCCTTCGGGCTTCCATAGCCAATCACCGTGCGCACCCGGATCAGTGTCGGTCGCGTCGCATCCGCCTTCGCCGTCTTGATCGCGTCCTCGATCGCCACCAAGTCGTTGCCATCGGCCACGCTCAGCACCTGCCAGTTATATGCCTCGAAGCGCTTCGTCACGTCCTCCGTGTAGCTCAGCGAAGTCGGCCCATCCAGCGAGATCAGGTTGTCGTCGTACAGCACAATCAGCTTGCCCAGTCCCAACGTCCCGGCCAGCGACGCCGTCTCATGCGATACGCCTTCCATCAAATCGCCATCGCCGCACAGCACATAGGTGTGGTGATCGATCACCGCATGACCGTCGCGGTTGTACACCGCCGCCAGATGCTTCTCCGCCGCGGCTATTCCCACCGCCATGCCAAAGCCCTGTCCCAGCGGTCCGGTCGTCACCTCGACGCCCGGCGTCTCGCCGCGCTCCGGATGCCCCGGTGTCTCCGATCCCCACTGGCGAAACTGCTCCAACTGCTCCAGCGGCAGGTCGTAACCCGACAGATGCAGCGCCCCATACAGCAGCATCGACGCGTGCCCATTCGACAGCACAAAGCGGTCGCGGTCGATCCACTTCGGCGCCGCCGGGTCGTGCTTCATCAGCTTGTGATACAGCAGATATGCAATCGGTGCGCAGCCCAGCGGCGCTCCCGGATGGCCGCACTTGGCCTTTTCGATTCCGTCTACAGCCAGAAAACGCAGTGTATTGATGGAAAGCTGGTCCAGTTCGTTCTGCCGATCGCTCATTCTCTTCTTTTGTCCCTTGTTTTGGTCTGGTGGCGCGCCTCCCTATAGTGTACAAGCCAACCCCTATCCTGGTCGCGCAACAATCCCCTGGCCGAAACTCCCCCGCACCGTCCCTCGCTCCCTTGCATCCAATACTGCGGATAGCAGTTCCATATTCGCTCCATCATCGACAGGAGAAACCACAGTGGCCTACGAACTTCCCCCTCTTTCCTACGACTACGCAGCCCTCGAGCCCCACATCGACGAGGCGACCATGAAGCTGCACCACGACAAGCACCATCAGGCCTACGTCACCAACCTCAACGGCGCCATCGACAAGCACCCGGAGCTGGCCGGCAAGAGCCCTGAAGACCTCATCCGGCACCTCACCGCCATCCCCGAGGACATCCGCAAGGTGGTGCAGAACAACGGCGGCGGCCACGTCAACCACAGCATGTTCTGGCAGATCATGAAGCCCGCGGGGGGCGGCCCGCCCAACGGCGCCATCGCCGCGCAGATCAAGGCCGACTTCGGCGACTTCGAGAGCTTCAAGAAGCTCTTCAACGAGACCACCGCCAAGCAGTTCGGCTCCGGCTGGGGCTGGCTCGTCTTCCAGGCCGGCAAGCTCAAGATCGTCACCACGGCCAACCAGGACAATCCCCTCTCCGAGGGCCTTTATCCCATCCTCGGCAACGACGTCTGGGAGCACGCCTACTACCTCAAGTACCAGAACCGCCGCCCAGAGTACCTCGCCGCCTGGTGGAACACCGTCAACTGGGACGAGATCAACAAACGCTTCGCCACCGCCCAGGGCAAGTAACCCTCTTTTTGGATTGTCATTCTGAGCGTAGCGAAGAATCCCCGCATCTTCCGGGTGCCTCATCTTCGCGACGGCTTCATCGTCGCTAAGGTGGGGACTCTACTGAGTCGGAACCGTCTCCACTACCGCATCGCTCGGTGCAGACTCGTTCCCCGCCGCACTCACCGCCGTCACGCGGTAGGCGTATCGTCTACCTGCGACTACGCTCAGGTCGCGATACGCCGCCATTGGCACCAGCTCCGAACCGAGCTGCTTCCACACACTCGCAGCGTCGCCGTCCAAATCGCGCCGATAGACGCGGTACCCAGCCACGCGCGGCTCCAAATCCGGCTCCCAGGAGAGGTCGATCGCCGGCCTCGGCGCCTGTTCGCCAGCCTGACCTGGAATCTGTTCTTCAACCCGCCCCATATTGTGTTCGCCAGCCTGCCCCGCGCTCTGGCCCGGAGCCTGGCCCATGGACGGCTCGCCCGCGAACCCCGGAACAGCAACCAAGCCCACCGGCGCCTCGGGCGGAAAGACATCCCGCACCGCCACCGTGACCTCGACGGAGGGCACGCTGCGCACCTCCAGCCTCTGTCCGCCCAGAACCACCGTGCGGACCCGCTGCGCCGTATAGCGATATGCGTGCCCGATCTGCGCGGTGCTATCGATCGTTCCGCCGGCATCCCCCAATCCGCCGCCGGCCCGGAAGCGCAACTCCGATGGCTCCTTTGCCACGCCCGGCAAACCACCCTTGCGCTCCGCGTCCGAACCCGCTGTCGTTGTCGTTGAAGTTGCCGCGGCTGTTGCCGTTGGAGGTTGCAAAAGACTGCGATCCACTTCGATCGCCTCTGCTTCCCCAGCCTCAGCTCTCCACTCCAGAACGACGCCCGCCTTCGTCGCCTTGCCGCGCAGCTCCTCAACCGGCTGCGGCGCAGGCCCCGATGCCGCGAAAACGGCAGCCGAAGCCCCCGCCGTGCGGCCTGCCGCATTGCGCAGTTGCACCCGATAGGCAAGCAACCGCGCGGGTGCAGCGGTCAACTCCGCCGGGAGCGCATCTACCGCCTCGGACGCGCCCGGCGTCACCCGCTTCCGCAGCACAACCGGAGAACACGGGGCCGTCCCCGCATTTTTTTTCGCTCCCGGAGCAGCACTTTGACCACCCTTCACCGCAGTGGCTGGAGCCGCAACAGCAAGATCCTCCCGGCAGATCTCCGCCTCAATCGGCCCCGCGATCAGCAGCTTGTCGGTGGTTCGCGATGGGGTCGTCCAGTGCAGCCTCACCTCGTCGCCCACGCGGCTCGCGGTCAGTCCTGTGACCACCTCGGGCAGCTTCAGCGACGGAGGAAGTGGTGGCCCAGGGCTGGCGCATCCACTGAGCAGAGCCAGCCCAAGCGCAGCTCCGGCGGCAACCGCCGCGACGCATCGCGCTCCGCGCCCCTTCATCCGATCCGGTTCATGCTCTCTGCTCGAAAAAATAATCATCCAACCAGAGGCTATCGCATTTCTCGAGCGGGTGGAGCGGAGATCGGACCCGTGGATCGGATAAGCCGCTCCATCAGACTGCCGTGCGCTCGGCCCCGTCTAGCGGTATCGTGGATGCAACCAATCTCCACCAACGCGAACGTACGCGAACGAACGTGAGGGCAGCGATGAAAGTTTCGTGGGCAGGTCTTCTTTTGATTCCGGTACTGGCCGGTCCGCCGGCACGCACGCAAACGCCGCCAGTCGCGCAGACGGCCCCCGCGGCGAAGGTCGCCGCCACTCCGCCGATGGGCTGGAATAGCTGGGACGCCTTCGGCCTCACCATCACCGAGGAGCAGTTCCGCGCCAATGCGAAGGTCGAGGCCTACCAGCTTAAGTCCTTCGGCTGGAACTACGCCGTCATCGATGAGGGCTGGTTCTTCTTCAACCCTCAGGACCGCCCCAAGCCCGACACACTCCATTACGCAATCGACGCCAACGGTCGTTATGTTCCGGTGCCCGCACGCTTCCCATCGGCCCAGACGGCACAGAGTGTTCCCCCTTCGCCGCAGGCTTCCGCGCCGGATGCCGCCGCGCCGAAGCTGATCGCCACGATTCAGCCCACGAGCTTCAAGCCGCTCGCCGACTGGGTCCACTCGCAGGGCCTCAAGTTCGGCATCCACATTGTGCGCGGCATCCCGCGCGCCTCGGTCGAGCGCAACCTGCCCATCGCCAATAGCATTTTTCACGCCACCGATGCAGCCGACACCACGGACGCCTGTCCGTGGGACCCCACCAACTGGGGCGTGAAGAACAATGCCGCCGGCCAGGCCTGGTACGACTCGCTGCTCAGCCAGTACGCCGGCTGGGGCGTCGATCTCATCAAGGTGGACTGCATCGCGTCGCACCCTTACAAGGCCGACGAGATCCGCATGATCCGCCGCGCCATCGACAAGACCGGCCGACCCATGGTTCTCTCGCTCTCGCCCGGGCCCACCTCGCTCGACAACGCCGCCGAGGTCGCCGGCCTCGCCCAGATGTGGCGCATCTCCGACGATTTCTGGGACGTATGGACGAATGACAACGGCAATGGGTTCCCCCAGAGCCTCACCGGTCAGTTCGCCAACACCGCAGCCTGGGCGCAGTACGCCAAACCCGGCAACTGGCCCGACGCCGACATGCTTCCCCTCGGCGAACTCCGCCCCTCGCCCGGCGACGGTGCGCCCCGCACCACGCGCCTCACCCCAACCGAGCAGCAGACGCTGCTCACCCTGTGGGCGATGGCCCGCTCGCCGCTGATCCTGGGCGCCAACCTCACCCTGCTCGACGACGCAACCTACAAGCTGCTCACCAACCCCGACCTGATCCGCATCGACCAGACCGCAACCCGCAGCAGCCAGGTGTTGCATGACGAAGACATCATCGTCTGGACTGCCGATCTGCCCCCAGACTCACCCGACGGTTCCATCGCCCTCGCCCTGTTCAACATCGGCGAGAGCCAGGTCGTGCTCGACAGCAGCTTCGAGGCCTACAACCTGGAAGCCGCCACCTACCGCGTCAAAGACGTCTGGACCGGCAAGACCCTCAACAAGGTCTCGTCCATCGAAAGCCTCACCCTCGAACCCCACGCCTGCGTCCTCTGGCTGCTGAAAAAATAGCGGCAACTAGTCCCGAGAGTTCATCGAGTTCCCCATTTAATTTACGCGCCTTTGTCTCACGCCATGAGTGGGCCTTTATCTCCCGGCGACGGCTATTGAGTTTTTAGGTGGTGGGTGATGAGGGCGGAGGCCTGCTGGATGGTCTCCGGGGCAGAACCAAAGCCGGGGAGCCAGTGGAGCGCGGGGTCCTTTCGGAACCAGGTGAGCTGGCGTTTGGCGTAGTTGCGGTGGCCCTGCTGGGCGGCTGCGATGGCCTGGTCGCGGGTGAGCGCGCCGCGCAGGAGTGCGGTAGCCTGGGCGTAGCCGAGCGAGGCGAGTGGACGGCAGTCGTTCCCATAGCGGGCGAGAAGCTGTGCGGTCTCTTCGACGAGGCCACCCCCTTTGTCTGGCGGGTCGAACATCTTTGCGGCGCGGCGGTTGATGCGTAAATAGAGTTCGGCCCGGGGCGGGTTGAGGGCGAGGCCCAGAACGCGGAAGCCGGTGAGCGGGTCGCGCGGCTGCTGCTGCCATTGGCGGGTGATGGGCTGGCGGGCGGCAAGCGTGACCTCGATGGCGCGGATAATCTTGGGTGTGTCGTTGGGGTGGATAAGGCTGGCGGCTGCGGGGTCGAGGCGGGCGAGGATGCGGTGCAGGTGGGCCGGGCCGCGGAGTTGGGCGCGCTGGCGGAGCTTTTCGCGCAGTGGTTCACGGCGCGGCGGTGCGGCGAAGAGGCCATCGAGCAGCGCTCGCAGGTAGAGGCCGGTTCCGCCACAGACGATGGGCAGGCGGCCGCTTTGCGAGATCTCGCGGATGGCCTGGCGGGCGAGGCGGCTATAGTCTCCGGCGGTGCAGGGTTGGTCGGGCGAGGCGATGTCGATCATGTGGTGCGGGACGCGGGCGCGCTCGGCCAGGGTGGGCTTGGCTGTGCCGATCTCCATGCCGCGATAGACGGCGACGGAGTCGCAGGAGACGATTTCGCCGGAGAACTGCTCGGCGAGGGCGAGGGCAAGCGCGGTCTTGCCGCTGGCGGTGGGGCCGGCGACGACGACCAGCGGCGCGAGCTGCCCGGATTCGGCGAGGTCTACCAAAGCCGCCACCAGCCTGCGGTGAAGACGCGATGCACGCCGGCGCGGAGGATGGCGAAGAGGATGACGGCGAGGGCGAGAAGGAGCAGGCCGCGAAGCTGGCGGCGGCGTACGAGGTGTTCGGCTGCGTCGGGCGACTTTGCTTCGCGCGGGTTGGAGGTGTGGGGTGGGTGCATGTGCTCCTCAAGTATCCCACTCATTGCGCACAGAAGCTGTGCGATGGATGGGACACCCATCACAGAGTGTCTACTCCGGAAGCGGGATGTTGTAGAAGAAGCCTACGCGCAGCTCGAGCTGCGGGCCGTGGAACAGCCGGGGCAGCGGCGGGAACTGGCCTTCGCTGGTGATGGCGTTCCATGCGGCGTGGTCGAGCGCGACATCGCCGGAGCGGGTCTCCAGCGTCATGGCGCCGATCTTGCCGTCGGGCAGGATGGTGAAGCGGATGCCGACGATCCCCTTCTTCATCAGCGGCGGCTGGACCTCTTCGGGGATGAGGGGGTCCCAGTTGCGCTGAATGTCGTCGTGCAGGCGGCGCATGTATGCGTTGAAGTCGACGCCCATGGTGTCGGAGAGGATCTCGGCGCCAGCCTGTAGAGGGCCATGCGATCCGGAGGAGGGGCCGTAGTCGCCGCCGCGGCCGCCGAACGCCCCACGAAGGGCGTCCTGGATTGCGCCGCGGGCGCTCTGGTTGTTCTGGGCAAAGTTGGGCTTCGGGGCGGCGGGTAGAGGCGATTCAACCGATGGCTGGGCGGGCTTTGGCGCGGCGGGCAGAGGCGCCGCGGGCTGCGGGACTGGCGGCGCGGTGGTGCTGGCCTCTTGCTGCGGAGGCTGCGGCGTGGGCGCGGCAAGGCGGGCCTGCTGCTGTAGCTGTTCCATGGTCTTGCGGTCGATCTGCGGATGCGGCGGCGGTGGCTTCAGCGCGGGCGCGCTGTGCTGCTGGAGAAAAGTCAGCTCCTGATCGTGCTGCTTCATCAGGGCGATGGGGTCGATGTAGCGCGGCTGATGCCAGAGGACGCGGGGGCCGTAAAAGAGGAACCAGGCGAGGGCGAGGTAGATGATGATGGAGATGTAGATGGACTCGCGGAAGCGTGCGCGGGAACGCTCGTCGTCGAGCGAATCGAGCAGGTGGATGATCTCATGCTCCTCCAGTTCGCCGTAGCGGCGGGTGCGCAGCTTGAGGGGCTGGCCTGCGCGTTCCGCTGCCTGGTCTGCGGCCGGGTCTCCCGTCGTCTCCTGGGTCTGGTCTGGGTCGCGAGACGGTTTGGGGAAGAGCTCTAGGATGGGCATCGGCGAGGATTGGCGGGACGTTTTTCGGCCCTGTTGTTGGGCGGCTCTCGGTTGTTAGACGGCGCAAAGATGCGTCTGGCGGCGGCTATCGGTATAGACCCCGCAAAACGCCGGGAGCTTCGCTCGATCCCTATTTTCTCACCTTTGCCGGTCTCCCTTGAAGCAGAGGGGGCCGAATCCCGAGTGCCGTCGCGGGGTTGAGGAGCAGATGGTTCGTGCCCGGTACAGGCTGGACGTAAACTAGCAGAGGATGAAAGATTCTCCGCAATCCCCGAAGACGGAACTCGACGCGTCGCCGCGCGCCTCGGATGCGAGTGCGCGGTTGCCGAAGGACGCGCGGGTGGCGGTGCTCACCATCAGCGATGGTGTTCGCAGGGCGGCGCATCGATGAATCGCCAAGTAGAATCGAGTTGGCCGTGAAGATTGGACCGATCTCACTCCTGCATAAAATCAGCGCCGTCGTCAGCGCGGCCCTGCTTCCGTTTGGCATCTGGGGGCTGGGCGGCCTGGCATTCATCGACGCCGGATTTTTCCCGATCCCGACGACGATGGACGGGGCCGTGATCGGGTATGTGGCCAGCGACCACAGGAAGTTTCTTCTGTACTGCCTGATGGCGGCGGTTGCCTCGGCCGCGGGCAGCCTGATTCCGTATTATGTGGGCCGCGCTGGCGGCGAACTCTTCCTGCTGAAGCGCATCAACCGGGCGCGCTACGAGCAGATGCGCGACCGCTTCGCGGAGCAGGAGTTCCTGGCCATCATGATTCCGGCGATGATGCCTCCGCCGATGCCGATCAAGCTCTTCGAGTTCGGCGCGGGCGTCTTCGAGATGAGGCCACAGCTGTTTGCCGCCGCGGTCTTCAGCGGTAAGTTCATCCAGTTCCTGGTGTGTGCGCTGATTACCGTCTTCTATGGGCCGGAGATCGCGCACACGTTCCGACGGGCGGTTCATGAACACTCCGACATTGTGCTGGCGATCTCCCTGGCGATTGGGCTGGCGTTTGTCGTGTATCTGCTGCGCAAGTTGTTCGACCGGCGACGCGGTTCGCAGTTTCCCATTGAAGAGGCCGCAGAGACGGACGAGGCGGCGAGCGATGACGACTCTACACTGATTACCTAAGTACAAGGGAACAGGAAGAACACAAAAAGAGTGAACGATTCGGCATCCATTCGACTGCGCTCAGGACGGGCCGTGAAGCCGTGTCCTTCCGAATCGCCTGTCCCGCGGCGCCGGTGTGCCATAGTCGCTACTATCCGCCATCGAAAAGCGTGGGTATAAGGGGGTATGGGCCGGTTGCGGCGACGGCCCTTTGCGGCTTGCAAGGAGGCCAGACAATCGAAGGCAATCCCAGCTTCATGCGGCGGGCGATCGCGCTGGCCACGGGAAACGTTCTCTCCCGCGCCGGAGGCCCGTTTGGCGCGGTGGTGGTGCGCGACGGCAAGATCATCGCCACGGGCACCAACCTGGTGACTTCGACCAACGACCCCACGGCGCACGCCGAGGTGGTCGCGATCCGCGCGGCGTGCAAGGCGCTGGGCGACTTTCAACTGACCGGATGCCAGGTGTACTGCAGTTGCGAGCCGTGCCCGATGTGCCTGGCCGCGCTCTACTGGTCGCGCTGCGAGGCGATCTTCTATGGCAACTCCGCTGCCGACGCCACGGATGCGGGCTTCGACGACGCGGTTCTGTATGAGGAGATCAGCCGTCCGCCGGAAGAGCGCAGAATCCCCATGACGCGCCTGCTGGCAGGCGAGGCAATGGAGAGCTTCGACGCGTGGCGCACTTTGCCGGATAGAATTGATTATTGACATGGCTATCAAACGTAAAACCTTGCGCACAAAGCCGGCAGCACGAATTTCAAAGACAATGGATGTCTCCGCCGCGGCGCCGGTGAAGATCGCACTGCTCGGCTTCGGCACCGTGGGCAGCTCGGTGGCGCGCGTGCTGGCGTCGTCGAAGCTGTCCGACATCGAGCTGACCCACATCTTCAACCGCAACGTGGAGCGCAAGCGCGCGTCGGACGCGGCGAAGTGCGTGCCCGAATCGGTGGTGTGGACGGAGAACTTCGACGAGATCCTCAACTCCGGCGCGGAGATTGTGGTGGAGCTGGTGGGCGGACTCGATCCAGCCGAGGGCTGGCTGAAAAAGTGCTTCGCCGCGGGCAAGTCGGTGGTGACGGCCAACAAGCAACTGATTGCGTATCGCGGGGCCGCGCTCTCGCGGCTGGCCGCAAAGCACGGCGTTCAGCTTGTGCATGGAGCGGCCGTGGCCGGGGGCGTGCCGGTGATTCCGGGGATTCTTCAAGGGCTGGGCGGCGACCAGATCACGCGCATCAGCGGCATCGTCAACGGGACGTGCAACTACATCCTGGGCCACATGGAGACGGGCGCGGAGTACGCAGCCGTGCTGGCCGACGCACAGGGCCTCGGCTATGCGGAGGCCAATCCGTCGGCCGACGTCGATGGCTTGGACGCGCGCGCCAAGCTGTGCATTCTGTCGCGCATCGCGCTGCACTCGGAGCTTGACCCCGATGCCGTCGCTACGCAGACGATCTCTACGATCGAGGCTGTTGATTTTGCCTATGCGAAGGAGCTGGGCTGCACCATTCGCCAGGTCTCGCGCGCGCAGTTGGACACGAAGAGCAAGCTGGTTCATGCGCGTGTTGCGCCGATGCTGGTGCCGCTCACTTCGCCGATTGCATGGTCGCACGGCACGCAGAATATGGTGGTCGCGTCGGGCCGCTTCGGCGGCGATGTGGTCTTCTCCGGCCATGGCGCGGGCGGCGAACCTACTGCGGTTGCCGTCGTGTCGGACATACTTGCGATTGCGCATCACTCGGTTGCGGTCTCGCTTCCGGTGCACCGGCGCCAGGTCACCGGCGAGTTTCTTGCGCCACACTACCTGCGCTTTGTGGTGAACGACAAGCCGGGGATCGTCTCCGGCATCGCTGGCGCGCTGGCCAGGGTTGGAGCCAACATTGATTCGCTGCTGCAGCGGCCGGGCTACCCCAAGCACAGCCTGCCGTTCGTCATCACCACCGAGCCGTGCCTGACCTCGACGATTGAGAAGGCAGTCGCGGCGATCGCGAAGATGGACTCCATGCTGGAGCGGCCGCTCTGCCTGCAGATTCTCACCATCGATGACAAGGCAGAGTAGCAGCCGTCGGTCCTTAAATACTTAACACCGATCTACACGGATGTGACCGATCAAGAACGAACTCCTTTGATCGGTGCTTGTCCGCTTTGATCGGCGTTATGCCTTTCTCAGTACTTTGGCAGTGTGGGGTCGATCTTTTCGGCCCAGGCGAGAATGCCTCCGGCGAGATTTCCGACGCGGGGGAAGCCTGCGTTCTTCAGGATCAGCGCGGCCATCTGGCTGCGCCCTCCGGACTTGCAGTGCACGACGATCTCGCGGTCTTTTTGTGCGGCTAATTCGCCGACGCGCTTGGGCAGATCGCCCAGGGGGATGAGAGGCGCGCCGATGTTGACGATCTGCACCTCATGCGGCTCGCGCACATCGAGGACGAAGACGTCCTCCTTCGCATCGAGGCGGCGCTTCAGCTCCTGCACGCTGATCTGCGGAATGCCGTCGACCAGAGGCGCGTCGCGGCGGTCGAGCAGCGAGACACCAAGCGCGCGCGCTGTTGCAATCGTCAAAGAGTTCCCTCCCTTCGTGCGCTGGGTTTTGGTTCGCGCGGCTGGCCTTCTTGCGGAGTGCCGATTGAAGACTGGCCGTGGATGTGCGACAGTTAATCCGAGTCTAACGGATCGAACATTATGGCCAAAACGAAGCAGCCACGCAGCTTTGCCGACGCGCTTGCCACGCTCGCCGGCCACCAATTTGATGTATCCGCGGCGCGCGACGCTTCAGGAAGCGGCGCGAAAGCCTTCCAGGTGCGCAAATACGGCTGCGCGGCGGAGATTGCGGCCGCCCCCGACGGCACCACCGAGCTGCTGGCGCGGCCGGGATGGCTGCTGAATGGTGCGATCTCGCGGCTGGTGGACCGGGGATACCAGAAGTTCCTGAAGACGCCGCAGACGGAGATTCCCGCGACGGCGGAGCATCTGCACGCCATTCACGAGTTCAGCGAGGAGCTGAACGAGGGGGCCGGGGCGACCAGCCTGTACAACGAATCGCTCGGGACGACCAGCGACCGGTATCTGTACGATCGGGTGAAGGGGCGGGAGTAGGGGGAGCAGCCCCTATTTGCTGCGGTTGCGCTGGAGTTCGCGGTAGGCCTCGCTTTTGCCCATGCCGCGGGCGCGGGCGACTCGCTTGAGAGCGTCCTTTTCTGCGAGGCTTTCTTTTGCCATCAGCTCGCGGACTTCGGCGGCGATGCTGGCGGGCGCGGTGTCGCTGGCGGGCGCGGCGGCGGCGGGGACGAAGAGCAGGACGATCTCGCCGCGAACGGTGGCGCGTGCGGCAAGCGTGGCGCGGACTTCGCTGACTGGGCCGCGCAGGAACTCCTCGTGCAGCTTGGTCAGCTCGCGCGCGACGACGACGTGCTGAGTGGGGCCGAAGATGGATTCGATGTCGGAAAGCGTGGCCAGGATGCGGTGCGGGGCCTCGTAGTAGATGTGCGGCGATGCGGCATCATTCCCATGTCCCAGAGTCGGGAGTTGGGGCACCCGCGATTCATTCCCATGTCCCAAAGACGGGACATGGGGCCCCCGGCTTGTCTGCTTGCGCAGGGCTTCGAGTGCGGTGCGACGCTGGCCCTGTTTGGAGGGGAGGAAACCGTGGAAGGTGAACTGCTCGGCGTTCTCGTCGCTGCCGGCCAGCGCGGTTCCGATGAGGCCGCTGGCGATGAGCGCGCTGATGGCGGCGTTGGCGCCGGGCACAGGAAACACCGGCACACCAGCCGCGATGGCCGCGGCGGCGATCTGGCCTCCGGGATCGGCGATGCCGGGCGTGCCCGCGTCGCTGACGACGGCGATGCGCGCGCCCGCCCGGAGCGCTGCGGCCAGCTCAACGGCGCGGGCGGCCTCGTTGTGCTTGTGGTAGCTGACGGTGGGCGTGCGGATACGGAAGTGGTTGAGCAGCTTCTGCGTCTGGCGCGTGTCCTCGCAAGCAATTGTGTCGACAGATCGCAGGACGCGCAGCGCGCGCAGGGTGATGTCCTCCAGGTTGCCGATGGGCGTGGCGACGAGGTAGAGGCCGGGAGCGAGGGGTTGGCCATCCTGATCGGGAATCATGCGTTCGCCCTCTCCTTCGAGACAGCTAACTGAATGGAAGAATGTTCTCGAATTTTCGACCAAGTCTTTCCGGATAAAGCACGGGCCAGAGACTCCGCACCATCAACAATAAAACGGCCAATGTCGAAGTACTGTTTGCTGCCTTGCATCCCACGAGGGCGATCTCTTTGGCAGTCTGTCACATGCCGGTTTCAACAACGAAGTGCAGAGAACTTTGAGTAGTATTTCACGAAGTCGAAGTCTGGGAGGAAGAGTTCGGCGGCCCTGCCGGACCGAAGGGCCCGGGCCCTCGTTAGCATCGGTCCCTTCGGGCAGCTTATCCCTTGTGCTCCGCGGCCGCCGGAGTCGCGTCCGTCTGTTCGCGGATGTCGGTGTACTCCTTCGTGTACGGCGTCTTGCCGAAGATCGTCCAGAAGTAGTTGATGCTGTAGCGCAGCGCGATGCGCAGCGTCCCTTCCTTCTTCAGCCGCCGCGCCGACGAGAACATCTTCAGCTCGAAGGTGAACTTCACCTCGCCCACCTGGTTCATTCGCCGCGCAATGTCCGTGTCTTCGCCGTAGAACGCGATCGCCGTATTGAAGCCGCCGATCTTCTCCAGCGCCGCGCGCCGCAGCACGAAGTTGCCGCCCTGCACCATCGATCCCGCGCGCAGCACATAGCGGTTCAGCGCGTACACCAGGTACGCGATCGCGTAGAAAACGCGCACGCTGACGCGCTGGCTGGGCGACATGTCGTAGTAGATGAACGGCCCGCTGAGCGCCACCAGCTTCGGCTCGGCGGCGAACTCCGCCAGCACCTTCGCGACCCAGCCCTCAGTCAGCCGCGAGTCGGAGTCCACGTTGGCGATCAGCTCGCCCGTGCTGGCCGCAAAGCCCGCCTGCCGCGCAAACGTCAGCCCCTTGCGCGGCTCGTCCACCACGCGCACGCCGCTGTAGCCCAGCGCAACCTCGCGCGTGCGGTCGCTGCTTGCGTTGTTCACCACGATGATCTCAACCGCATCGCCCAGCTCGCGCGTCTGCGCCAGCACCGACTCCAGGCACGCCGGAAGATACGCCTCTTCGTTGTACGCCGGAACCACAAAGCTCAGCCGCATGAACTCACGCTAGCCCCCGAATGTTACAGCACCGCGACAATACCGCCCGCGAACCCGCGAGGATACCTGCCGCTGCCTGTCACATGTTGGATGCGCAAATTTCGGCGCGGGCGCTGGATCGTCCGGCATCACCGCGCCCGCCTTCACCCACTGCTCAATGGTGGCGATCTCCTCGTCACTCAGCTTCGGCGCCTTGGCCGGCATCGGCATGGGATCGCTGGCCAGCCCCCGCTATTAACCGATCAGTACACGGAACCTCGATGGTCACTTACTGCAAGCCTACGTTCCAAGTAGGGTAGAAGTTGCTCTGGTGCCTCCGCACCTCCAAAAATTGATGATGCGCACAAAAGCCCCCGTGGCTGCCGTAATGGCGCTGGCCTGCCTGCAACTATGCAGTGTGCCGTTGCTGGCCAGGCCGACGCGCTCGCTTGCCCATCCCAACGCAGGCCGGCTGATCGTCGCCCAGTCCACGCAGCGTCCCGCCCATGAGCGCGCCGCGCATAAGACTGCATCCGCCCACGCGAGCGCAGCGCACCTGCGAGCCCATGCCGCCGCACGCGCAACCGCGAGCGGGCCGCGCGACACCCACATCGCAGCCAATCCCTCGCGCTACGCTGGCCCAACGGCTCCGCACAGCATCGTCACTCGCCGCCTCCGCGCGTCCGCATCGCCCACTCTCGCCACGAAGCCGGAGGCAGACCGCGTCCATGCCGGGATGCGCAGCCGCGAAGAGCAGCAGCGCTCGCTCGCCGCGCACAACGCCATTGCCGCCGCGGACCAGGGCATTCGTGCGCCCCGCACGGAACGAACGGAGCGCATGGAAGCTCGCACCGCCCGGTCCGCCGAACCCGCTGCGCGCTCCACTCCCGCCCAGCGCAGGCCCGCCGCGTCGCGTCTTCCCGCCGACAGCAGCGCTACCCCCGACGATCCGGATCTCGACAACGCAACCGCACTCATCAACGTCGGCGGCGTCCTCCGCCCCGCGACCGGAAGCGCGCCCGATCAATTGCGCCTGCCCTCCATTGAAGAGGAAGCTGCGACGCCCGTCCTTCTTCCTCCGCTGCGCGTCTCCTCGCTCTACGACAGCCGCGGCCACCTCATGGTCCCGCCGCCGCTCTTCGGCTCGCACGAAAACCTGCTCCACCAGAACCAGATGGCCGACCTCGACGGCCTCAACCGCGTGCGCGACGACGCCGACCTGCTCGACCTGCGCCGCCAGCACAAGCTGGTCGCCCTGCCGGAGAACGAGGCCCTGCAGGTCGATGCGCGCCTGCCGGAGGACCGCCGCTTCTCGCGTCCCTGGACCGCCGCGTTCCTCAGCGTCCTCGCCCGCGACCACTACGCCGCCTTCCACCAGCCGTTGAAGGTGGACTCCGCCGTGCGCACCGTCGCCTTCCAGCAGCGCCTGACGCACAGAAACGGCAACGCCGCGCCCTCCTCCGGCGACACCGCCTCGCCCCACCTCACCGGCCAGGCCGTCGACATCGCCAAGCGCGGTCTCACCATCACCGAGATCGCATGGATGCGCGCCTACCTCCAGCCACTCATCGACCAGGGAAAGATCGACGTCGAGGAGGAGTTCCAGCAGGCCTGTTTCCACATCAGCGTCTACCGCAGCTTCGTCCCCGCCGCGCCCGCCCGCGTCACCCTCGCCGCCGCCCATTAACCGCGGCCCCATGACAGCAGCAAGCCGCACCAAGTAGCATTGCAATCGCACTGCGTCGGCGCGAACGCACGCAGCGAAGACCAGGAAGCAGCGATGCAAGCAATGCGATCCACGGGAGCAATCCGAGTTTCATCCGTCCTCTTTTTCTGTGCAGCATGGTGCGCCGTCGGCAGCCTCGCGCAGACCGCCGCGCCCGGCCTCGCGCAGAGCGCCGCCGCCATCGCCCCCATCGATCGCCACGCCCTCGTCACCCGCCACAACATCGTCGTCCACTCGCTCGACCCCAACGGCGCAATGGCCGTCGGCAACGGCTCGTTCGCCTTCAACTTCGACGTCACCGGCCTCCAGTCCTTCCCCGAGTTCTATGCGAAGACCATGCCCATCGGCATTCTCAGCGATTGGGGATGGCACAGCTTCCCCAATCCCAACGGCTACACCCTCGACAACTTCCCGATGACCGCGATCCCGAAGTACGGTCGCCAGTTCATCTTTCCCTCCGCCAGCACCAGCCATCCCACGCCCGACGCAGCCTACCTGCGCGGCAACCCGCATCGCTTCGGCCTCGGCCGCATCGGCCTGGAGATGACACACCCCGACGGCTCGCCCGTCCTCATCGCCGACCTCAAAGACATCACGCAGACCCTCGACCTCTGGGCCGGCATTCTCACCAGTTCCTTCACCGTCGATGGCGTCTCCGTCCGCGTCGTCACCTCGGCGCATCCCACGCGCGACGAAGTCGCCACCCGCGTCACCTCGCCGCTCATCGCCGCCGGCCGCCTCAAACTCCGCATCGCCTTCCCTTACGCCTCCGACTCCTTCGGCCCCGACTATCAGGACTGGACTCACCCCGAGCTGCACACCACCGTGCTCACTCACCTCAGCCCCACCTCCGCCGAGTTCGACCGCACCCTCGATGCCACCCAATACTACGTTTACGCCCGGTGGTCTCGCGGCGCATCGCTGGCCGAGACTGGCCCGCACCAGTTCTTGCTGAGTTCCCACGCCAGCCAAATTGAACTCACCGCGTGGTTTTCCGACGCTTTCTTCAGGGTCGCACCCACGCCCGACAGCGTAGCCGCCGTCGAATCCGCCTCCCGCACAGCCTGGCGGCACTACTGGACCACCGGCGGAGTCATCGACCTCTCCGGCAACACCGACCCCCGCGCCGCCGAGCTGGAACGCCGCATCGTCCTCTCGCAATACGTCATGGCCGTCCACGACGCCAACGCCTACCCTCCGCAGGAGACTGGCCTCGGCGTCAACTCCTGGTTCGGCAAGTTCCACATGGAGATGTACTGGTGGCACGCCGCGCACTGGGCGCTCTGGGGCCATCCCGAGATCCTCGAACGCTCCCTCGACAGCCTCAACCAGATGATGCCTCCCGGCCGCAAGATGGCCGCGCTCGAAGGCGCCAAGGGCGTCAAGTGGTCCAAGATGACCGACCCCAGCGGCATCGAGAGCCCATCTGGCGTCGGCCCCGTGTTGGTCTGGCAGCAGCCGCATCCCATCTATCTCGCCGAATTGGTCTACCGCGCGCGAAAAGCCCGGGACGAGAGAGCGCACACCGATCAATCCGCCCGCGCAACCCTCCTGCGCTATAAAACCATCGTCTTCGCCACCGCCGACTACATGGCCACCTTCGTCGACTACGATCCCGCGCGCAAAGAGTACGTCCTCGGCCCCGGCCTCAACTCCGCCGACGAGAAGCACACCGACCTCGCCCACAACCTCAACCCCACCATGGAGCTGGCCTACTGGAAGTGGGCGCTCCAGACCGCCCAGCAGTGGCGCGTTCGCCTCGGTCTCCCTCCCGACCCGAAGTGGCAAGACGTCATCGACCACATCGCCCCGCCCACCGTGCGCAACGGCATCTACCCCGCCATGGAACTCCCCGTCGAAACCACCCCCTCCGGCATGACGACCTTCATGTTCGGCGTCCTTCCCGGCCGCGGAATCGACAAGGAGGCCATGCGCAACACCCTGCACCGCGTTGCCCACACTGACGCCCCCATGAACGCGGTCACCTGGGGCACCGCCATGATGGCCATGTGCGCCGCCCGCCTCAACGAGTCCGATCTCGCTGTCAACCTCCTTGCCGGCCGCTTCGACCAGAACCCATTCCGCGCCTCCGGCTACACCGTCCGCCGCCCCGACCAGACCCCCATGTACATGCCCGCCAACGGGGGCTGGCTCTCTGCCGTGGCCCTAATGGCCGCCGGTTGGGACGGCGCCGTGGACAAGGACGGCAAGCCCATCCACGCCCCCGGCTTCCCAAAATCCTGGCACGTCCGCTACGAAAACCTCCAGCCCCTCCCCTAGCCGGGTGCCCCTTCCTTTCGCGCCTTTGCGAAAGGGTGGGATTTCGGGTGCCCCATCCTCGCCCCCTCTCTTAAAGTGTCATCCTGAGCGGAGCACGTCGCGGATTGCGACGTGCGCAGTCGAAGGACCTGCGGTTGCTCCAGCCGTTGTCTGTTCTTTTGTTTGTCATTCCCGTAGGGAATCTGCTTTTGCTCTTGTATTTGCCGGCTGCCCCATTCATTGCAGTCTCTCCGCGATGAGTGGTTCGCCGCCAGCTTCACATCCGCTTAAGGTTGGCGAGCCTATACTTAGTCTCCAGCACGCCGCACGCGCCATCCCGACGCCGGACCGGCGTTGCCGCAAGTTTAGAGTCACCAGGAGACGCACCTTTATGTCACGCAATCTGCTCGTACTCGCCGCCCTCGCCGTTCTGCTTCCACTCGCCGCTGTCGCCCACGCGCAGCCCGGCCCCTACAAGGTCCTTCAGACCGTCAAAATCGGCGGCGACGGCGGATTCGACTATGTCACAGCCGACTCTGACGGCCGCAATCTCTACGTCGCGCGCTCTGGCCCCGCAGGCCACATCGGCGTCTTCAACCTCGACACCTTCGCCCAGGTCGGCGACATCCCCGGCACCAGCGGCCATGGCGCCGTAGTCGACACCGCCACCGGCCACGGCTTCGCTACCTCCCGCGCCATCACCATGTTCGACGCCAAGACCTTCGCCATCATCAAGACCATCCCGGTCCAGGGCAATCCAGACGGCTACCTCAACGATTGGGTCAACCACCGCTTCTACGATCTATCCCACTCCCAGCCCAACATCACCGTCATCGACGATAAGGACGGCTCCATCCTCACCACCATCGACATCGGCGGCGCGCCTGAAGAGGGCCAGTTCGACGGCAAGGGCAAGATCTACGTCGACATCGAAGACAAGGGCGCCATCGCCGTCATCGACGCCAACACCATGAAACTCGACCACACCATTGACATCAAGGCCAGTGGCGACGGATGCGCAGGACTCGCCCTCGACGCCAGGAACGGCATCCTCTTCGCCGCCTGCCGCACGCCCCAGGTCATGGTCATCGTCAATGCTGCCTCCGGCAAGGTCATCACCACCCTGCCCATCGGCCAGGGCTGCGACGGCGCAACCTTCAACCCCGCCACCATGGAGGCCTTCAGCTCCCAGGGCGACGGCACGCTCACCGTCATTAAAGAAAACTCGCCCACCGACTTCGTCGTCGAGCAGACCGTCAAGACGCCAGTCCGCGCCAAGACCATCACCCTCGACACCAAGACCGGCCACCTGCTGCTCATCACCGCCGAGTACGGCCCAGCGCCCGCGCCTCCCGCGCCCGCGGCTGCGCCTGCACCGCCCACACCCGGCTCGCCGGCCCCACCCACCGCTGGTGGTCCTGGCGGTCCCGGCGGCCCTGGAGGTCCCGGTGGATTCCGTGGCCCGCGCGCGCCAATGATTCCCGGCTCGTTCGAAATCGTCGTCGTCGGCAAATAGCCGCCGGCAACTTCGGGTGCCGCTTTGTTTGTCATTCCGTAGCGGAGCGGAGGAATCTGCTTCTATCGGATGCCCCATCCATTCGCAATCTTGCGAATCGGTGGGGCATTCGCGCGTTTTGAGCAGTTTCACAATTGCAGTAGAACAAGAACGAATTGTCATTCTGACCCTGACCCTGAGCGCAGTCGAAGGGGAAGAATCCCCGCATTTTGCTGACAGCGCGACGGTCTGCATATTGGCAAAGGCACTTTGGCGAACCACACTTCTAACCCGCAACCAACAACGAACAACCGGCAACCAACAACCTCTCACCAGTTACTATCAAGCTATATGTCCGATCTTGCGGCCCTCACCACCGAAGCGCGCAACCCTCGCACCACGCGCATCGATGAGCTCTCCACGCTGGAGATGCTCACCCTCATCCACCGGGAGGACGCGGTCGTCGCCACGGCGGTCGAGTCGCAGTTGCCCGCCATCGCGCGCGCCGTCGACGCCATCGCCGAGCGCTTCACCCGCGGCGGTCGCCTCTTCTACATCGGCGCCGGCACCAGCGGTCGCCTCGGCGTACTCGACGCCTCCGAGTGCCCGCCCACGTTTTCCGTCCCGCCCACGCTGGTGCAGGGGATCATCGCCGGCGGCGACGCTGCCCTGCGCAGGTCCTCCGAGCACTCCGAAGACTCCCCCGAAGAAGGCGAGCGCGACCTCGTCGCCGCCGGATTCGCCGCCTCCGACACCCTGGTCGGAATCGCCGCCAGCGGACGCACGCCCTACGTTCTGGGCGCGCTGGTCCATGCCCGCTCGCTCGGCGCGCTCACCATCGGCCTCTCCTGCGTCGCCGATTCATCCGTCGCCCGCAACTGCGACATTGCCATCACCCCGGTCACCGGCCCCGAGGTCCTCACCGGCTCCACGCGCATGAAGGCTGGGACCGCAACCAAGCTCGTCCTCAACATGATCTCCACCGGCGTCATGATTCGCACCGGCGCGGTCTACGGCAATCTCATGGTCAACGTCAAACCCACCAACGACAAGCTCATCGACCGCGCCCAGCGCATTCTGATGGCCGCCACCGGATGCGACCGCCCCACCGCCGCGCGCCTGCTCTTTGAAGCAGGCTCCGTCAAGGTCGCCATCGCCATGCACCTGCTCTCGCTCGACCGCGCCGCCGCTGAGGCCCGCCTCGCCCGGGCCAACGGTAGCCTCGCCAAAGCCCTAATCCCCAACACATGACGAGAAAAGCGCATCCAACCATATAGCACATGCGTATCTTCCGTTCGTTTCGTCTTCCGCTGGCCACTCTCCTGCTCGTTCTCCTCGCGATCCCGCAGCCCACACGCGCCTACTCCGTCCTCACCCACGAACAGATCATCGACCTCACCTGGTCCGATTCCATTCAGCCGCTGCTTCTCCGCCGCTACCCCAACCTCACTCCCGCCCAGCTCCGCGAGGCCCGCGCCTACGCATACGGCGGATGCGTCATCCAGGACCTCGGCTACTATCCCTTCGGCAAGCCGCTCTTCTCCGATCTGCTGCACTACGTTCGCACCGGCGACTTCATCCGCGCCCTCTTCCGCGACGCCAAATCCCCCGACGACGTCGCCTTTGCCATCGGCGCGCTCTCCCACTACCTGGGCGACACCATCGGCCACGCCGAAGCCATCAACCTCGCCGTCGGAACCGAGTTCCCCGCGCTGGCCCAGAGGTACGGCCCCAACGTCAACTTCGCCGAGGGGGAGCACCAGCACGTCCGCGCAGAGTTCGCCTTCGACATCAACGAAATCTCCAAGCACCGCCTCGCCCCCGAGGCTTACCTCAACCACATCGGCTTCGCCATCCCCGTCCCATTGCTGGCCCGCGCCTTCTACGACACCTACGGCCTCGACATCGCGGACGTCCTCGGGCATCCTCGCCCCACGCTCCAGGGCTACCGCTACTCTGTCCGCACCCTGTTGCCGCGTGTGGCCTACGCCGAGACCCTCCTCCACCGCAAACATATGCCGCCCGATGCGCCCAGCCCCGCGCTCGATGCTCTCAACCGGCAGATCGCAATCCTCGCCGCCCAGGACCACTGGGCCGCCTACCGCGGCCACGCTGGCTTCGGGACCCACCTGCTCGCCGGCTTCATCTTCATCCTGCCCAAGGTCGGCCCACTCTCCGACCTCTCGCTGCGCGGCCCCTCTCCCCTGACCGAACAGGACTACGTCAACTCCCTCGTCCACACCGTCGATCTCTTCCGCCAGACGCTCGCCCACGCCACCACCGCAGCCAACATCCCCAACAAGGACCTCGACACCGGCGACACGATCCGCCCCGGCACCTACCGCCTCTGCGACGAGACATATGCCAACCTCCTGCACCAGATCGCCCGCGCCCCCGCCACGCCCATCCCCTTCGGCCTCAAGCGCGACCTGCTCGCCTACTTCGCCGACCCGAAGAAGGCCATCTACCTCCAGCGCGAACCTAAAATGTTCGCCCGCATGCAGGCCGAACTCCCCATCCTCACCACCATCTCCACCCACGCCGCCTACCCCGACACCGCCTTCCTTCCCGAGCCCGTCGAAGACGCCGCCCCCGCTCCCGCACCAGCTCCCGTCCCGCAACCCCCAACCCAACCCCAGCCCCAACCCCAAACCCAGTCACAGCCCCTGCTCCAGCCCCAGACGCAGCCCTAGTGTGGTGTCCCGGAAATTCGTGCCACAATCGCTCTGACCATTAACCCATCTCACCCGTCGTCATTCTGGAGCGAAGCTCCAGAATCTCTGTAGTTCGCTCTTTTCGTGGTTCAAACCTTTCGCCGCCGTTTACGCTTTTAACTTCTGGGACACCACACTAGAAGATCTCGAAGTTCACCTCGACGTTCAGATACACCGCGACCGGCTTGCCATTCTCCATCGCCGGCTTGAACTTGTACTGCTTCACCGCATCCACCGCACTCTGGTTCATCCCGTTCGCAGCCTTTCGCCAAGCCTTCTTGAACTTCGGGTCCGGCTTCCCATCTGGCCCGATCCCCAGTCCGTGGACGATATGCACGTTTTGCGGCTGACCGTGTGCGTCCACTACCAGGCTGACAGTTACAACGCCCTGCACCTTGGCCTTCCTTCCCGCCTGCGTGTAGTCCGGCTCCGGCTGGTAGATCGGGATCGGCCCCTTAACGTCACCGCCAATCTGCTTGACTCCGTCGGTTGCATCGCCCGCCATGACCCTCACCTGCGCCGACCCCGCCAGGCTGTAGTTCACCGTAATGCTCGTCTCCACCTCCATCGGCTGGCCATTCAGCAGATACGGCTTGTATGTCCACTTGCTCACCGCATCGATCGCGCTTTGCCGCAACTCCTCCGGTCCGCTGATAACCGTTAAGTTCTCCATCGTCCCCGTCTTGGAGATGGTCGCGTGCATGATTACAGCGCCCTGCACATGCTTCTCCTTGGCCTCCGCCGGATAGACAGGGTCGATCTTCGATAGGCTCATCCCCGCCACCACCGCCGCGGAAACTCGCACCTGTCCGCCCGGAGCAGCCTGCGGTAGTCGCACAATCGGTACGGGTGCAGGAGGCGTAACCGGCACGGATGGCGCACCCGGTTCCTGGACAGCCGCGTTCTGCGCCAGTAGTTCCTCCATCTTCTTGCTGTACTCGGGAGTATTCACCTTTTCCATGGCCTTCATTGCGTCGTCGAGTTGCTTCTTGAACTCAGGGCTATTCACTCTGGCCGCTTTCGCAATCGCATCGGCCATCTGTTTCTTGAACTGCTCGTTGTTCAGCTTCTTCTGCGCGTCCTGTAATTGCCGCTGCGCGTCCTCCATATGTTTCTTGAACTGTTCGTTGTTCAGCTTCTTTTGCGCATCCCGCAATTGCCGCTGCGCGTTCTGCAATTGCCGCTGCGCGTCCTCCATCTGCTTCTGAACTTCGGGACTCACCTTGTCGAACTGGGCCAGATTGCCATTCATCTGCTGCATCGCTGCGGAGCTGTCCTGCAACGCGGCGGAGTAGTCCTGCGTCGCTGCGGAGCTGTCCTGCAACCGCTGTTTGATCTCCGTATCCGTCTGCTGGCCGGCTGTCGAGAGCAGTGGATGAGGCGCATCCGAGGGCTCCTGCGCGGCATCCACCGCGGCAGCCTGTGCCGTGCTCGAACCCGTCTGCGCTGCGCCACTCTGTGCATGGGCCAGCTTGCCTGCCGTCGCACCGGCTGCCACCACCAGCGCGGCCAGCAGCGCTATCGATGCCAGCTGTGTTGCAGCAGAACCCTCCGTCCGTCCCAGCAACCGTTTGATCCTCATCATGAGAACCCCTCCATTCGCCCCAAGCACAAACTCCGGGCTATACGACCGCCGCTCCGCCAGCACCGACAGCGCCCGCGCGTACGCCAGCCGGTCGCCGCCCACCGCAACCGCCATCTCGTCGCAGCAGCACTCCCGCTCCCGCCGCACCTGCCGGGAGACCCACCACACCGCCGGGTGGTAGAACAGCAGCGTCTCAATCACCGACTGCATCACGCTCACCAGGTAGTCGTGCCGCCGGATGTGCGCCAGTTCGTGCGCCAGGACCGCCTCAATCTGCATCGTCGAAAGTCCCGTCAGGCAGCTTGCCGGAATCAGCACCACAGGCCGCAGCCAGCCAATCACCGTCGGCGCCTGCACCAGCGCGGAGTGCATCAGCCGCACCGCGCGCGCCACTCCAAGCCGTCGCCGCAGCGCATCGAAGGCCTGCTGCAACTCCGCCGGCACAGCCGTTGTCGCAACCAGCCTCATCCTGCGCGCAACCATCAGCCCCACATTCAGCCGCGCAACAAACAGGACCACGCCCGCGAACCACGCCATCATCATCCACGGCAGCGCGTGGTCCAGCGCCACGGCAATCCGCTCCGGCCAGGGCACGGTCAGTTCTCCCGCCCCAACCCGCACCACCATCCCCGGACCGATCGCCACCGCCGGGCCGTCGAACGCGGCCCGCATCCGGTATTCGGCCGATGCCAGGTGCGCAAACGTCGCCAGCGGCAGCGCAATCATCAGCCCCAGCGCAAGGCACGCAGCCGCATAGCGCGCCCGCGAACTCCGCCCGCCCAGCACTCCCAGCACGCACCACAGCACAACCGCGACCACCGTCCCCTGCCAGCAGAGGTGAAGCAGCGTCCAGCCCAGAGCGTGTACCAACGGCAGCCCGCAAATTTCAACCAGAGTTGTCATAGCGGCCTCTTCTCGTACTCGTCCAGCATCCTGCGAATCTCCGCCAGGTCCTCAGCCGTCACCTTCTGCGACGAGAGCGCCCCCAGCACCAGGTTCTTCGCCGACCCATCGAACGCCCGCCGCACCAGGTTCCGCGCCAACTGCCGTTGCGTCTGTTCCTTCGCAATCCGCGCCTCGTACACGTGCGACCGGTACCGCTCGCTGCGCTTCAGCAACCCCTTCTCCGCCATCACCTGCATCTGCTTCAGCACCGTGGTGTACCCGGTCTCCTTCTCGCTCGCCGTGTGCACGTCGCGCACCGTGCTCGGCCCCAGCGCCCACAGAATGTTAAGGATCTCCAACTCAGCCTCGGTGGGAAGCTGCATCGCATCGCGGGTTTGAACTCTTCGCCTCATCATGCAGCCACATTAGTACGACAACCATCGTATGTCAACGATTATTTTCGTACCTTCTTATCTCATTGGACGCACTCGAATGGGAGAGGGCCTCATCCCCCGTTCCACCCCACGCCGCGCTCAGGCCTCTAAGCTCATACGTCGCCGCCGAGCCAGAACCCCACTCACCACTTTCCGCTCACCCCTGCTTCTCGCCGGCCAGTGGCTTGCGCGCGAAGTAGTACAGGCTGGATGCGAGCAGCGCGAACATCACCACGCTCACCCAGTCACGGTACAGCGGGTTGTGCGCGCTGAAATGGAAGAGCTGCCAGTGGCCGCCGTGCTGCTCGGAGAGGCCCTCCAGCAGGCGCGCGCCAACGCCCAGCAGCCCGACAATGCCGCCCGCGGCGATCAGCCCCGACGCGTACAGGCTGCCCGGCGAGATCTCGCTCTCGTTGTCCAGAGCGGGAGTCACGCTGGTGGGCACGGGAAGGCCGGTCTCGGGATCGTCAACCTCAGGATTGGCCGCCATGCGTTCGCGCGCGCGATGCTGGATCATCGCGCGGTCAACCATCCATCGCATCACGCCGCCAACAAAGATGGCCAGCGTGGTGGCGATCGAAAGATAAGCTCCAACCGCGAATGTGAGCGACCGGATGCCCAGCAGTTCGACGACGATCACCAGGGCCACGCCGAGCAGAACCAGCGTCCACGGCAGTTTGCGCGAGAGAATGCCGTTGATGACGGTGGCCATCAGGCGGCCCTGTGGCGCGGCGGCCCGCTCGCTGCCGATGCCCTGGACCCACTGCACCTCAATCTGTCCGGTGGCCGGGTTGAAGAGATACTTGCCGTCCTCCAGCGTATTCGAGCCAATGGCGTTGAGCAGGATGTACTGCCGCGTTCCGGTGAGCTGCTCCTTGGCGTGGTTGTCGGCGTCATGCGAGGTGAGCGAGACGCTGTCGCGCGTGAAGTGGCCCTTGTTCTGCACGCCATCGGGAAGGTGGGCGAGCGAGAGCGCGACCGGCTTCTGCATCCGCTGGAACTGCTCCAGGCCTACGTTCATCGCGTTCAGCGTGGCGCCGACGGAGAAGATGCAGACCATGACGCCGATCATCAGCGCCAGTTGCTGCTTCCACGGCGTCGCGCCGATCAGGTAGCCGGTCTTCAGGTCCTGGCTGGTGTCGCCAGCGTTGGACGCGGCAATACAGACGACTCCGCCGACCGTGATGGCAAGCGCGCCAAAGGCCGGCGCGGTCCATCCCTTCACCAGGAAGATCGCAGAAGTGGCCATTAGCGTTGCGATGGTCATTCCCGAGACCGGAGACGCCGACGAACCCACAATGCCGACGATGCGCGACGAGACGGTGACGAAGAGGAAGCCGAAGACGACAATCAGCAGCGCGGCGGCCAGGTTCGCCAGAGGGCCAACGTAGGCTCCGGGTACGGGCCTGAACTGGAGAAAGAGGAACATGAGGACGATCAGCACTGCGCTGCCGCCGAAGACGACGCTGGGAGGCAGGTCCTGCTCGGTGCGCGAGGGCCGGGCCGCGGCCAGTTTGCCGGCCCCTTTGCGCAGACCCTGGGTGAGCGCGCTGGCGATGGTGGGGAGGGTCCGGATGAGGGTAATGAGGCCGGAGCAGGCAACCGCTCCCGCGCCCATGGGCCGGACGTAGGAGCTCCAAAGATCGGAGGGCGACATGTCTTTGATCAATGCGGTCGCCGGATAGAGAGGATGGGTGAGTGTGGACCCGAAGAAGTGAATGGCGGGCATCAGCACCAGCCAGGAGAAGACGCCGCCGGCAAACATGACTGCGGCCACGCGCGCGCCGATGATGTAGCCGACGCCGAGGTACTCGGGCGTGCAATCGGCACGAATGCTGCCGCCTTTTAGCAGGTGCTGCGGCCCGAGATCGAAGTCGCGCTTGGGAGTTGCGGGCCAGAGGCCGAAGAGATTGTCGTTCTGGAAGAGTGTGTACAGGCCGCCGAGTCCGAGGCCGAGGAAGACGCGCGAGGCGAAGCTGCCACCGCGCTCTCCGGCGATCAGGACGTCCGCGCAGGCCGTGCCCTCGGGGTAGAGCAGCGTGCCGTGCTCCTCGACGATGAGCTGGCGGCGCAGCGGGATCATGAACAGCACGCCCAGCCATCCGCCGAAGAGCGCCAGGGCAAAGATGCGCGACGACTCCAGATCGAAGCCGAGAAAGACCAGCGCGGGCAGCGTGAAGATGACGCCCGAGGCGATCGACTGGCCCGCGTTTCCCGTCGTCTGCACGATGTTGTTTTCCAGGATGCTGGCCCTGCCAAACGCCCGCAGGATCGTGATCGAGAGCACTGCGATCGGAATGCTTGCCGCGACCGTCAACCCGGCGCGCAGCCCAACGTACACCGTCACCGCGCCAAAGACCACGCCGAAGAACGCGCCCAGGATGAGCGCCCTGGCCGTCAACTCCGGCCGCGACTCGGTTGCGGGAACAAACGGCTTGGAGGCGGGCTTGATGGGTGTCGATGCGTCCATGGGTTTGAAATCTCCCGCGTGAATACGCAGTTATTGGCTCCGATGGGAGTGTATCAGCGGCGGGTACTTTCGAGTAACGCAGTCCTTCGGCACAGATTCGCGCAGGCTTCCTGCTGGCGAATCGGGCCGCGAGGATTTATACTTCGACCATCGGCGCGGCCCAAGCGGCCTGGAGCGCCGTGTGGGCAGGTGCGTCTTCAGCGTTAGCCTGAATGAGAGTACGCTCCATGTTTTTCCCGGCGCGCCGCATGGTTCCAGCGCCACACCGGACGACGGTCGTGCAGGAATGCGCCTGCTGCAAGGGTTGGCTGGTCGCACTAGCGCGGCGTTTCGTTCTGTCCTCGATGATTTGGTTGCGACAGCGTTTCCCTCGGACTGCCGCGTCTGTAACCGTCCTCTGCTGCGCTCCACCGTCCTTCCCATCTGCGACCGATGCCGGGCTTCAGTCCAGCCACAGGCAATGGCGCTGTGCGGCCACTGCGGCGAGGCCCTCGACATCGACATGGAGAGCGCTCGCTTGGCCAGCCAGCACATGGATGAGGGACTGCTCTGCGACGGCTGCCGCAATGATCCGCCGAAGTTCGAACGCGCTGTCGCGCACGCCGTCTATCAGGACGAACTGCGCGAGATGATCCACCTGCTCAAGTACGAGAGGATGAGCGGTGTCGCAAAGCTGCTTGGCCCGATGTTGGCCGAAGCAATCCGGTCGATCGAGGCTGAGACCGCCCAGGACCTGGTCGTCGTTCCTGTGCCGCTGTTTCCCAGCAAGCTGCGCCAGCGGGGCTACAACCAGTCCGAGCTGCTTGCCAGGACCGCTCTGGCCGAAGTGCACCGGACGCGTCCCGCGTGGCGGCTTAGTCTGGAGCCCGCAATCATGCGCCGCCGCCGCGACACGCGAAGCCAGTTTGCACTCAACCCGACCAGCCGCTACTGGAACGTCAAGGGCGCCTTCGCGGTGGATCGGAATCTTCTTCGGTCCGGTTGCGAAGTGCTGCTGATCGACGACATCTATACAACAGGCGCGACCGCTCGTGAGTGTTCGCGGGCACTGCGCCGCGCCGGAGCAGGCAAGGTCTGGGTCGCCACGCTGGCCCGCGCGCAGACCCCGCGCGTCGCGATGTGGGACGACACTCGGACGATCTCTCCGCAGGGATTCGGATAGAGACAGCGCGGATGGGCAGGCGAGTTCAGCGGTCTTGAGCGTTCAACGGAATCGACGCATCGGATTCGGATGAGGATCGGAAGCGAGGGTTTGAGCAATGCAAGCGTCCCACAGTTCGTCGAAGGTGCGGAAGCAACGGGCGAGCGGAAACCGGCACGCGGTTCATGCTAGCGGTCACATCTCGCCGCGGCTGACCACGGAGCTGGATGTCCGCATCGGCGTCTTTCGCCAGCCGGCGATGCAGACGCCTGTGCTGGTGCTGAACGCATCCTACGAGCCGATCAACATCTGCGGCGCACGGCGCGCGCTGGTGCTGGTGCTGAAGGGAGTCGCGCGCACCGAAGAGGAGCAGGGAGCGGTGCTGCACGCGGCGCGCATGAATGTGGCCATGCCGAGCGTGATCCGGCTGCTGGAATACCGCAGAATTCCGCACCAGACGCGCGCTCTCTCGCGCAAGAACATCCTGCTGCGCGACCGGAATTCCTGCCAGTACTGCGGCATCGTTCTGACCGCCGGCGAGCTGACGCTCGACCATGTGGTCCCGCGTTCTCGCGGCGGGCTTTCGACCTGGGAGAACCTGGTCGCCTGCTGCCACGAGTGCAACCGGCGCAAGGGAAATCAGTTGCTGCACGAGCTGACCGGGATGAAGCTGCAACGCCAGCCGCAACCGTTCACCCTGCATACATCGCGCCACATCATGCGCATGATCGGCTCGGCCGACCCAAGCTGGAGGCGCTATTTGTACTTTGAATCCCAGCAGGAGTTGCAGTTCGTCGCATGACGCTCGCGCGCGTCCGCATCATTTTTGCTGTGCGGCTGGAGCTGGCGGCTGGCCAGAGTTCTGTTTTTGATTCTGATCGTCAGAGTCCTTGTTGTTGGTGATGTCCTGGCCGTTGTAGATGATTCGGCTGGTGGCGCGGAAGCGCTTGTAGTCGGTGTAGCGCACGGTTGAGCGGATGTGAACGTCCTCGCTGAGCGCGCCGTTCTGCGCGGCGAAGTGCAGCTCGCCCTCGGCCTTGGTGTAGGTGGGGAACCAGTATTTTCCGTCGATCTGTTCGTAGTAGGTGGTGAAGGGCGGCTGCAGGTCTTCGTGGCCGGGGCGCATGTCCTGGGGGACGGTCCTGCCGTTGATGAGCACGATCTGCAGGTCCTGCTGATCGACCCACACCTTGCCCTGGAAGTAGTGATGGTTCTTGACCAGCGTCTTCGGGCCGGCTTCGAAGACGTAGGTGTCCAGCTCATCGACCTTCTGGCGGCCGAGGTACTTAACGTCGTACTGGGGCAGGTCGTCGGTGGTGAGGATGAAGGGCAGGCGGTGCTCGATCTCGTCGAAGTCGGCGGGGGTCATCATGATGCGCTCGAGGGTGTTCTGGGGGGCGAAGACGACGTGCTCCTCGCGGCGGCCATCGGGGGAGAAGGTGATGTCGGTGACCTGCTGGTACTCGCCGTCAACCTTGCCGGAGTCCTCGTCCAGGGTGTCGATCTTGACGGCCTGGCGGAAGACGTAGTCTTCGCGGGCCTGGGCGAACTCGCTCTCGCGCGCGGCAAATTTTGTAATGATCTGATCGACGGTAAGGCCGGCGGGCGGCGCGGTGTCGAGCTGGCCGAAGCCGGAGGCGCCCTGTGCGACGGCGAGATGCGGCGACGCCGCGAGGGTGAGGGCGAGCAGTGCGGCGGGCGCTTTGGCGGGCAGTTTCATCGGCGTGGAACTCCGTCTTCCGGTTGCGGTGCGATCGACTCCTACTCGATGTTAGACGCTGAGAGTTTGATTTGATATTCATCTCCCGGGATTCCGCGCTTCACAGGCTGCGGAAAAGCTCCGTTTTGCTTAAGGGCACGGGTTCACCCGTGCCGTAAAGTGCACTCATTTGTATGACCGCGCTGCCTTGATTGCTGCAGCAATCAAGGCAGCGCGGAAAGAGTATGCGACAAACTGAGCCACTACCGAGCAGGGATTCTCTCGGCAAGGCGGCGGCGGTTGGATGTAGACTGGCGCGATGAAGAGCTTGCGTGCGGTAGCGATTGTTTTGGTGAGTTTAGGGGCGCTGGCGGCCCAGGGGCAGGTTGGGCAGACGGCCAGCCAGACGTTGGGGCCGGTCGCGGCCAAGAGGCCTATGACCTTTGCCGACCTGATGGCGATGAAGCGGGTGAGCGATCCGCAGATCTCGCCCTCCGGCAAGTGGGTGATGTTCTCGGTGATGGATGTGTCGCTGGAGAAGAACACCAAGGTGAACCATCTTTGGGTGGTGCCAATCAACGGCAGCGCGCCGGAGAAACAGGTGACCTCGAACACGGGCGAGAGCTTTGGCCGTTTTTCACCGGATGGGAAGTTTGTGTCGTACACGGGCGCGCCAACCAAGGACGATCCCGTGCGCCGGATCACGATTGCGACCTGGGACGAGGCGACAGGCACGATTGGCGTGGGGCGGACTCTGCAGGCGGTGAGCGGGGACGCGGATGGGGCGATCTGGTCCCCAGACTCACGGCATTTTTTGTTTACTACGCAGGTCTATCCCGAGTGCTCGAACAAGCCAACGTGGGCCGAGGAAGATGCTTGCGACAAGGCTAAGGACGATGCGGTGGCTGCCAGTCCGGTGAAGGCGCAGGTTTGGGATGCGCTGCTGTATCGGCATTGGGACGCGTACACGGGGTTGAAGCGGACGCATATTATCGAGGCGGACTTTTCGTTGGCGGGGGCCAATCCGCGCGATCTGACTCCGGCGAGCGCGGTGGGGGATGCGGAGACGCCGACGTGGATGCTGGGCGGGCCGCTGGAGTATGCGTGGGCGCCGGACTCGAAGGAGATCGCGTATGTGACGAATCTCGACAAGGTTCCGGCGGCTTCCACGAACAACGACGTATTTACCCTGCGGCTGGACGAGCCGGGTGCGAAGGCGGTGAAGGTTTCGACTTCGCCGGGGAGTGATGATGAGCCAGAGTACTCGCCGGATGGGAAGTGGCTGGCGTTTCGGTCGCAGGCGCGGGCGGGGTTTGAGTCGGACCGCTTTCGGCTGATGCTCTACGACCGGGAGAAGAAGACGATCAAGGATGCGATAAAGAAGTGGGATTTGTGGGTTGACGAATTTGTCTGGTCACCCGACTCTGCACGTCTCTACTTCGCAAGCGCGAATCGGGGAGATGAGCCAGTCTACGAAACGGATGTGAGTGGTCTCATAGCTGGCCAGGTTGCTGGGATTATTCAATCGGGAGAGTTCGGAGACCTCAGAATTTCTCCGGACGGAAAACAACTTGTAATGTCAGGCATGCGATTGGATATGCCATCGACTATCGTCTCTATGCCTGTAGACGTTCCGGTTGACAGCCTGTCTATTCTGTCACATCTAAATGACCCATTGCTTAGCAAACTCGAGATTGCACCCATGGAGTCGTTCTGGTTTGCAGGGGCGGAGGGGACAAAGGTGCAGGGATTTATCTTGCGGCCGCCGGGGTTTGATGCGGCGAAGAAGTATCCGGTGAAGTTTGTGATGCATGGGGGGCCGCAGACGGCGTTGGGGGATTCGTGGAGCTATCGGTGGAACTGGGAGCTGCTGGCGACGGATGGATATGTGGTGGTGGGGATCAATCGGCGCGGGTCTACGGGGTATGGGCAGAAGTTTGTGGATGAGGTGAGCGGCGACTGGGGCGGGCGGGCCTACGAGGACCTGATGAAGGGGCTGGACTATGCCGAGGCGGCGTATCCCTTCATCGACAAGACGCGGGAGTGCGCGCTGGGCGCGAGCTATGGCGGGTTCATGGCCGACTGGGTGCTGACCCATACCAACCGCTTTAAGTGCATTGTGACCCACGACGGGATGTTCAATCCGGTGAGCGCGTATGGCTCGACCGAAGAGCTGTGGTTCAACGAGTGGGAGTTCAGAAGGCCGGAGGACTTTCCGAAGGGGTGGGATGGATTCACAGACCCCACCCACGCGCAAAGTGCGCGCGTGGACGGGGCACCCGGATCTGTGGAAGGACATGCGGCCGAACCGTGGCGATACCAGAACCTGCCGGCGGAGCAGGACCCGTTCCGCAGGTGGTCGCCGATGCGGTTTATCGAGAATGCCAAGACGCCGACGCTGGTGATCCATTCGCAGAAGGACTACCGGCTGGATGTGTCGCAGGGCTTTGAGCTGTACACGGCGCTCGAGCGGCGGGGCGTGCCTGCAAAGTTTCTCTACTTCCCCGACGAGGGACACTGGGTGCTGAAGCCGCAGAACAGCCAGCTTTGGTACCAGGCGGTGGGGGATTGGTGTGACCGGTGGACCAAGAGCGGGAAAGACAGGGAACAGGGAACAGGGAACAGGTAGGCGGATGGCGTTCAAGCGGGCGAAGCGACGGGAGCCGTTGGGCGAGGCTGGACTGATGGAGTATGCCGTGCGCATGCTGGCGTCGCAGATGCGGACGGAGCGCGAGCTGCGGCGGCTGATGAAGCGGCGCGCCATGGAGGGCGACGAGGGCGAGCGAGCGATGGACACGGTGGTCGCGAAGCTGAAGGAGCTGAATTATTTGAGCGACACGCGCTTTGCGGCGGAGTATACGCGGCTGCGCAAGGAGGGCGAGAAGTTCGGGCGGCGGAGGGTACAGCAGGACCTGGCGGCCAAGGGCGTGGCGTCGGAGACGGTGGGCGCGGCGGTCAGCTCGGCGTATGAAGGCGTGGACGAGGCGGCGCTGGCTCGGGAGTACATCGCGCGCAAGCGGATGAAGCAGCCAGCGGGCCAGAAAGCCGAGCAGGAGGCGGCGCGGGTGATGGGGCGGCTGCTGCGCGCTGGATTTTCGGCGGGGACGGTCTTCAAAGTGCTACACGAGTGGGGCGTCGCGGTGGAGGAGGTGGATGTCGTCGGCGATGAGGAGTAGCGGGGTGGGGCGGAGGGTGATTGCCGAGCGGGTGGTTGCGGTGGACTGGTCGGGCGACCGCAGCGACGCCGGGCAGCGGAGGAAGATCTGGGCTGGGGTGTGGACGATGAATCCCACTCACGGCGATAAGGCCGCCGTGAATGGGGCACCCGGCGTCTGCGGAGGGTCAGTCCGGCTGGAGGGTGGGCGGACGCGGGCGGAGCTCGGCGAGTGGCTGATCGGGTTGGCGCGGGAGACGCCGCGCATGGTGGTGGGACTGGACTTCTGCTTCAGCTTTCCCGCGTGGTTCGTGCGCGGCGAGATGGGCTGCGTGGATGGGCCGGCGTTCTGGGATTTGGTGGCCGGCGGGCAGGGCGAGCAGTGGCTCGCTCGGGGAAATCCAGACCGGCGGTTCTGGGGGAAGCATCCCAAGCCTGCGGAGTTCACGGGCGACGGGCTGCACCGGATGCTGCGAGCGACGGACATCGACTGCAAGCTGGCGGCGCGGATTCCCGAGGCCGAGCGCGCGGAGAGAGTACGCGGGATTGGGCCGAAGAGCGTCTTCCAGATCGGCGGCGCGGGCAGCGTGGGAACGGCGTCGCTGCGCGGGATGCCGGTGCTGAAGCGGCTACGCGATGCGGGCTTCGCGGTGTGGCCCTTCGACCGGGCTGAACTGCCGATGGTGGTGGAGATGTACACGCGGCTGAATACGGGGCCGGTGCGGAAGTCGAATGCGGCGGCGCGGGCGGAGTATCTGCGGGCGAAACGCAGTGAAGACGCGGCCTATGCGGCGCTCTCGCGCGGCGTGATGGAGAGGGCGCGGGGGAGCGAGGACGCCTTCGACGCACTGGTGAGTTGCATGGCGATGACGGCGCGGCGCGGGGAGCTTGCGGGGCTGGCGATGCCGTTGGACCCGGTGTATAAGGTGGAGGGTTGGACGTGGGCTCCGGGAGTGCAGGAGATTTTTCAGCTTTCAGCAGCGAGGTGAAAGGCGGAGAACGATGAAGGCGAACGTGATTACGCTTGTGGTCATTGTGGGGATGACGGTATGGCTGGCGGCGCATGTGGGGAGTGTTGCCTGGACGCCGGTAAAGGCCGTGGGCGGAGTGATGGCGGCGGCGGGTGTGGCGCTGCTGATTGTGGCGCGGCTGCAGTTGGGGGCTGCGTTTTCGGTGCGCGCGAAGGCCAAGAAGTTGGTGACGACGGGGCTGTACTCGCGGATTCGCAATCCGATCTATGTGTTCAGCGCGATGTTCCTGGTTGGGCTGGTGATCGTGTCGGAGCACTGGCTGCTGCTGTTGCCGATTGCGTTGCTGATCCCGATGCAGATCGCTCGCGCGCGGAAGGAAGAGCGGGTGCTGGCTGCGGCGTTTGGGGAGGAGTACGAGCGGTACAAGGCGGGGACGTGGTTTTAGAAGAGATCGGTTGTGTTGCCAATGGGTCAGTTTGTCGAGAAGCATTCCCTCAGGGGCTAAAGCCCCATTCTTTCGGTTTGCTTACGGACGGGCTAAAGCCCGTCCCTTTCAAAACAGATACAAACTGAGCCACCACGGTCACGCTGTTTGCGGCAAGCTTCGCGGTATTTCTCAGCCATCGGTGGTTTCGCCGATATACTAACGCTATCAGTGGCAATGGGTCGATGGGACCGGCATGAGAGAGATGGCGAAGACGAAGGTGAGTTTCTCGCGGCGATTGCGGGCGCATCTGGCGATTGCGCGGCTGGACCACTCGATCAAGAACCTGTTTGTGCTGCCGGGGATTATTGTTCCGCTAAGCATATATCCACAGCTGATGAGCTGGCGTCTGGTGGGGACGCTGGTGTGGGCGTTTGTGGCGATCACGCTGGTTGCATGCAGCAACTATGTGCTGAACGAGGTGCTGGATGCGCCGTTCGACCGGCTGCATCCGGCCAAGAAGAGCCGGCCGGCGGCGCTTGGGCTGGTGAACATTCCGCTGGCAACCGCGCAGTGGATTTTGATGATGGTGGCGGGCGTGGCGATTGGCTGGACGATCTCGCGACCGTTTGCGGCGACGGCGCTGGCTCTGTGGTTGATGGGCTGCGTGTACAACATCAAGCCGCTGCGCACCAAGGACGTGCCGTATCTGGATGTGCTGACCGAGAGCGTGAACAATCCGCTGCGCATGCTGCTGGGGTGGACCGCAGTGGCGGCGTGGCTGGTGCCGCCGCTGAGTTTGCTGATGTCCTACTGGATGATCGGCTGCTACTTCATGGCGCTGAAGCGCTTCAGCGAGTTGCGCGAGATCGGCGACCACGGCTTGGCGGGGGCCTACCGGGCGAGTTTCAAGCGGTATACGCAGGAGTCGCTGCTGGTGAGCGTGATCTTCTATGCGTCGGCGGCCATGATGTTCTTCGGGGCATTTGTGATTCGTTACCGAATCGAACTGCTGCTGGCATTTCCGCTGGTGGCACTGGTGATGGCGATCTACTTCAAGCTCGCATTCAAGGAGCACAGCGCGGTGCAGAACCCCGAGAAGCTGTATCGCGAGCCGGGGTTGATGCTGTGGTTTATTGCGACCGTGGTGGTGATGGTGCTGCTGCTGTTTGTGCGCCTGCCGTGGCTTGAGAATCTTTTTATGCCTACGATTCCGGTGGTGCAGCCGTCCAGTGGCACGGCGGTTTCCTCGGTGGTCCCCCCACTCACGACGGTGAGGCTGTCGTGAATGGGGCACCCAGAGTTGTGAGGGGGGCGTGGTTTTGAGGTGCAGGCTAGCACGGGCGATGGTGGTGGTGTTTGTGCTGGTGACGGCGGCCCTGTCGCTGGCGTGGTCGCACAGCAAGCTGATGTCGCAGGATGAGATGTACGCCTTCCAGACGTACAGCATGCGGTCGGTGGCGGAGTTGGTGCAGGTGCAGCGGACGGAACCGATCTCGCTGGACCCGCTGCTCTATCCGTTGCTGTCGCATGGTGCGATGAAGGCGTTTGGGGATGGCGCGTTTGCGCTGCGCCTGCCGGCGCTGCTTGGATTTCTGCTGATGCAGGTTTGCCTGTTCTTCTTCGTGCGGAGGCTGGCGGGGGAGCGCGCTGGGGTGGTGGCGGCCGCGTTTCCGGCGCTGACAGCTACGCTTTTCTACTCGGCCGAGGGACGGCCGTATGGGTTGATGCTGGGGCTGTATGCGCTGGCGCTGCTGAGTTGGCAGATCGCTGCGCGACCCACATCTCAGAGTCGAGATGTGGGGCACCCAAATTTCGGGCGGGGATGGGCGCTGATGGGGCTGGCTGCGGCGATCGCGCTCACGATCAACGCGCACTACTTCGGAATTCTGCTGCTGGTTCCGTTGTGCGCGGCGGAGGGAGTTCGCAGCTTGCAGCGGCGGCGGACGGATTGGCCGGTGGTGGCGGCGATCTACGTGGGGATGGCGGGGTTCGCGGCGACGTGGCCGTTCCTGAAAGCGGCGGGCGAGTTCCGCAAGAACTACTACAACGCGGGATCGGTGGGGCTGCACGATATTACGCGTGCCTACCGGTCGATCTTTGTGGACTACACGCAGATGTCGATGCCGGCGCAGCATCTGTGGATGGTTGTGCTGGTGGCGTTTGCGGCGGCGCTGGTGTGGGGGTGCGCGCGGCAGATCTTTGGGCGCGGCGGGCACGAGCTGCGGATTCCGGTGGCGGAGTGGGTCCTGATGCTCGTGCTGGCGGCGCTTCCCTTCTGCGGCTATCTGCTGGCGCGGTTTGTGACCCACTCGATTGAGGTGCGCTATGTGCTGGGCGCGGCGGTGGCAATCAGCGCGATGGTCGGTGTCGCGATCGGTCCGTGGTTGCGGCGCGATGGGGTCTTTGCGGCGGTGATGGTCGCGCTGGGCGTGGCGATTGTGGGCGCGGGAGCGGCGCGGATTCATGCTGAGCAGCGCAAGTCGGCCGAGAGGCTGGCATCGCTGCTGCTGCCAGCGGAGGTGAAGTCGGCACTCGACGCAAACCCGGATGGGCGGCTGTACATGCAGGACATGGGCGCCTTCGAGGAGGACCGCACCTACGAACCAGATGCGGATGTGCGCGCGCGCATGACGCTGGTCTACTCGCGCGCGGAGGAGATGCGCTGGAACCGGCACGACACCATGGCGCTGACGGCGATGCACATCGCGAGCTTCACGGGGCTGCCGGTGGTGTCCTACGAAGACCTGCGCGCGCGGCCGGGCGAGCATCTGTTTGTGCTCTATCACACGGGCTGGGACTGGACGGACCAGGCGTTCGCCGCGGATGGCGCGAGGGTACGGCCGGTGGGCCATGCGATGGCGGGCGATGTGGCGGCGGTGCGATTTCGATAGGGGCCGCGCCTTCCGCTGATAGACTTAAAGCCTATGGAAACCAGGTCGGGAAGCCAGATTCGCGAAGATTATCTGCGGTTTTTTGAGGGCAAGGTCTCGCCTGTGACGGGGCAGGGACACAGGCGCGTTCACTCGTCGTCGCTGGTGCCGGCGAACGACCCGACGCTGCTCTTCACCAACGCGGGGATGAACCAGTTCAAGGACGTATTTCTGGGCGCGGAGCGGCGGGAGTACACGCGGGCGACGACCAGCCAGAAGTGCGTAAGAGCTGGCGGAAAGCACAACGATCTCGAAAATGTCGGCTTCACGCGCCGCCACCACACCTTCTTCGAGATGCTGGGGAATTTTTCTTTTGGGGATTATTTCAAGAAGGACGCGATTGCCTACGCGTGGGAGCTGCTGACCAGCAAGGAGTGGTTCGGGATCGATCCGGCAAAGCTGTACATCACCATCTTCAAAGGCGAGAAAGGCGTGCCGCGCGACGAAGAAGCATACAACCTATGGCTGGGCCAGGGAGTGCCCGCGGAACGAATCTTCGAGTTTGGGATGAAGGACAACTTCTGGCAGATGGGCGAAACCGGGCCGTGCGGCCCATGCTCGGAGATCTTTTACGACTTTGGCGTGGAGGCGAGCGAGACGGGTGAGGACAAGCCCTTCGGCGAAGACGAGCAGAGATACGTTGAGATATGGAACCTGGTCTTCATGCAGTTCGACCGCGCCAGCGACGGTGTACTGACTCCGCTGCCCAAGCCCTCCATCGACACGGGCATGGGGCTGGAGCGAGTGGCGGCAGCGCTACAGGGCGTGCTGTCGAACTTCGAGACTGATTTGTTTGTGCCGCTGATCAAGAATGCAAGTCAGCTAGTTAGCGACTCAGCAAGGCAGCGAGTCGGCGAGTCGGGAATCAGCGATGAGAAGGGTGCGGCGAGTCTGCGGATTATTGCGGACCATGCGCGGGCGGCGACGTTCCTGATTAGTGACGGCGTGGTTCCGGCGAACGAGGGACGCGGGTATGTGCTGCGCAAGATTCTGCGGCGTGGGATTCGCCATGGGCGGCTGTTGGGGCAGGAGAAGCCCTTCATGCACCAGATGGTCTTCGCCGTGCGCGACGAGATGCAGGTGGCTTATCCCGAACTGAAAGAGACTGCCGAGCGGGTTTCTAAAGTTGTGCTCGCGGAAGAGTTGCAGTTTGCGCGGGTAATGGAAGTGGGTTCTAAAGAATTAGAGAAGGAAATTGATGAGATTCATGCGCTTCACGAAGAGGCTGAAGAAATACTGCTTGGGGTGGAGAGCGGCAATTTGCAGGAATTTTTGCAAGAAGGCGGCGGACTGAGAGACTACTTCCTTGAAGGAAGGAATCCTGCCGATGTCGCGCGCGAATTATTGCGACAAGGGAAGAAATTTCGAGGCAAAGCTGCATTCCGCTTGTACGAGACCTTTGGAATGCCGTTGGATTTCATGGTGGATGCGGCGCGGGACGCCGGAATTGCGTTCGACATGGAGGGATTTGAGAAGGCGAAGGAGGAGGAGCAGGCGCGGGCGCGGGCGAGTTGGAAGGGCGGGTCGCAGAAGACGGCATCGCCGGTGTATCGCGAGCTGGCCAAGACGGAGTTTGCGGGCTACTCGGCGCTGAGGGTGGATGGGGCGCGGGTGCTGGCTCTAGTGAAAGACGGCGTGGGCGTGGCGGAGTTGCGCGCGGGCGACGCGGGCGAGGTGGTGCTGGACGCCACCAGCTTCTATGCCGACTCCGGCGGACAGGTGGGCGATGTGGGCTGGCTGATGGGTGCGGGCCACTCGACCGTGGTGGCCGATGTCAGCGGCGCGTCGAAGCCGGTGCAGGGCGTGTGGGCGCATCGCGTGGTGGCGCGCGAGCGGATCGCGGTGGGCGATGTGGTGGACACGGTCGTCGATGGCGAGGTGCGCGCTGCCGTGACGCGCAACCATACCGGGACGCACCTGCTGCACGCGGCTCTGCGCGAGGTTCTGGGGCGGCATGTGAAGCAGGCGGGATCGTTGGTGGACCGCGCCAGATTGCGCTTCGACTTCTCCCACTTCGCGGGCGTGGCCGACGAGGAGCTGGCGCAGATTGAGGAGATTGTGAACCGGCAGGTGCTGGCCAACACGACGGTGGAGACGATGGTGGATGTGCCGATCGACGTGGCCGTGCAGGAGCTGGGCGCGATGGCTCTCTTCGGCGAGAAGTACGGCGACAAGGTTCGCGTGGTTAAGATTGGCGATTTTTCGACGGAGCTTTGCGGCGGCACTCACACGCGGGCAACGGGCGAGATCGGGCTGGTGAAGCTGGTGGGCGAAGGCAGTGTCTCGTCCGGCGTGCGGCGCGTGGAGGCGGTGAGCGGGATGGGCGCGCTGGGCGAGTTCCAACGGGACTACGATGTGGCGAAGGTGGTTGGGCAGATCGTCGGAGGCGCGGAGACGACGACCCCGGCGGATGCGTTGCGCGCGCGCATTGCAGCTCAGGAAGAGGAGATGAAGAAGCTGCGGCGCGAGTTGGATGCTGCGCGCATGAAGTCTGCCTCGGCTGCGGCGGGAGAGGCTACAGCGGTCGAGGTCAAAGGAGTGAAGCTGCTGGTGCAGCGCGTCGATGGGCTGGAGCGCGGGCCTATGCGCGATCTGGTGGACCAGATGCGGAGCAGGCTGGGCAGTGGCGTGGTTGTACTGGGCGCGGCGTCGGAGGATGGCAAGGTCGCGCTTATTTGCGGCGTGACCAAGGACCTGACGGGCAAGGTCCACGCAGGGAAGGTCGTGGGCGCGCTGGCGGCGCTGGTGGGCGGCAAGGGCGGCGGGCGGCCGGACCTGGCCGAGGCTGGCGGGAGCGATGCGGCTGCGCTCGACGGCGCGCTGGCCAAGGCGGCGGAGGTGGTGGGGGGATTGCTGGGGTAGAATTGCTGCGAATCGCATGGGCCGAGTTATTAGAACCGGGCGGGCGACGTTTGCCGGCCTGAGTCAGATCCGGAGGCAACTATGGAAGTTCATGCACCGCATTATCCGATTATGAGCAAGAAGGAATTCCTGGTGCATCTGCTGGCGATTACGATAGGCCTGCTGATTGCGGTGGGAATCGAGGGCTGCGTGGAGCTGTACCGGGAGCACAGCCTGGTCAAGGAGGCACGGCGAACGCTGCGCGATGAGATCCAGTACAACTCCGACAAGATGGCCGGTGCGCTGCCTGAGATTGAAAAGGAGAAGCAGTCGGTTGCCGACAGCATCAAGTTCCTGACGCGGATCATGGAGAACCCGAAGGACAAGGCAGCACAGCATGGTTCGATCCAGGCGGGATTTTCGATGGTGGGCCTGCATGACACGGCGTGGAAGACGGCCCAGGCGACCAACGCGCTGGCATATATGCCGTACGCGGAGGCGCAGCGCTACTCGGACATCTACGGGTCGCAGAAGGACTTTACGGCGCAGGAGGACAAGCTGGTTGAGGACGAGGCGCAGCTTTTTGGGGTCTTCGCCAAGACGGACTTCGGCCACGGCGATGTGACGCCGGAGCAGGCAAGCCTGGCGCTGGAACGATACGGAGTGTGGCGCGGGCACCTGATCTTTGTGGACGTGATGGCGAAGGTAACGGCCGCAAGCGACAAAGCCTTCCTGGAGGGGAAAGAAGGGCCGATCGTTATGGGAGAGCATATCTCGCAGTAGCGGGGGACGGCTGCAATCGCATCGGGAGACGGCGGGGGTATCGCAGGGAGTACCGGGTGGTTTTTGCGTGGGGCGGTGGTGCGGCGCGACTTAAACTGACAGGGAGATGTCTCTCGGGAAACAGTTGCGGTGGGTGCGGTGTGCGGCGTGCGTAATTGCGCTGGGCTGTGTTGCGGCGATGTGCTGCGGCGCGGCGCGGGAGAAAACCGCAGGTCCTTCGACTTCCCCTTCGACTCCCCTTCGGCTAGCTCAGGGTCGCTCAGGGTCCGCTCAGGATGACAAATCGGTTGGGGGCCGGCGGGCGTCGAAGAAGAGTGTTCCGCTTACTCCGTGGGAGCAGGCGGAGCGCGGGCGAGAGACGCTGGAGGCAATTCCTGAAGAGACGCGCACGCGGGCGGACTACACGCGGGCGATGGACGCGTATCGCGCGATCTACCATGCGGACCCGGCAGACGTTCATGCCCCGGCGGCGGTGAATGCGGTGGCCGAGCTGCTGGCTGAGCAGGGACGCGTGCTGCACGATGAGAAGAGCTTGCGCGCGGCGGTGGGGCAGTATGAGTTTTTGCGCACGCAGTATCCGGCGAGCTCGCTGGGGGTGCAGGCGCTGCTGGCCGAGGGGCAGATTGCGCAGAACGACCTGAAGGATGCGGCGGCGGCGCGCGAGCGGTACAAGCTGTTGCTGAAGGAGCACCCGAAGAGCGAGCAGGCAGAGGAGGCGAGGGCGGGGCTCGCGTCGCTGGATCAGCAGAAGGGGAACAGAAAACAGGGAGGGTCGTTGTCCGTTGTTCGTTCTCCGTCGTCCGTAAAGACGCTACCCAAGCCTGTCGTGGCTCCCACCCATCGCGATACGGCTGCGATGAATGGGGTACCCACTGTGGTGGCGGGGCCTTCGTCGCTGCCGGCGATGGCGCAAACGGCGGGAACGAGGGCGCAGACTCCCGTCTCCGATTCGAGACCCGACGGCAAGCTCAGGACAGGCAGTGGGGCGCCTGTTGCGCTGGCGAACCAACCCGATTTAGTGACGGGCGACGAGGCACGGAGCGGAACTCCGGCGCTGGTGACGGGGATTCGGCACTGGTCGACGGCGACGTATACGCGGGTGGCGATCGACCTGGGCGACAACGTAACGTATGAGGCGGCGCGCGTGCCGAACCCCGACCGGATTTATTTCGACCTGCATGGAACGCGGCTGGCGCCGGAGCTGGTGGGCAAGAGCTTTGCGGTGACCGACGATGGGTTCCTGAAGAAGGTGCGCGCGGCGCAGTACTCGGACGATGTGACGCGGGTGGTGCTGGATGTGAACGATGTGACGGAGTACTCGGCGTTCCTGCTGCCCAACCCGTACCGGCTGATCATCGACATCCATGGGGGGAAGGAACAGGGATCAGGGAATGATGAGACTCCTGTTGCCACCGAGTCCCCTGCTCCGCGTGCGGCGGTACCGGTGAAGCCGACGGCGGCGCGGCCTGTTCCAAACAGCGTAGCGACGAAGAACACGACCAGCGAAGTTGCGGAGTTGAGCGATTCTCCGGGGAAGGTGGAGGCGACGCGCAGGCCTACCTCGAAGCCGATCTCGGCGGTGGTGGCGACAGGGACAGGTTCGAGGTTCGAGGTTCAAGGTTCGAGGGACGATACGGTGGGCACGAATGCCGCAGATGGGACGCCGGTGGATGCGGATGCTTCGGCGAGTCCCGTCAAGAAGACGCGCAGAAGCAAGGCGAAGGCGGCGGGCAGTTCGACCGCGACTGTAGCGGATGCGACGCCGGCGCGGGCAGCGGTTCCGACGGCCGATGGCGAGACCTCGCTGGTGCGCGCGCTGGGGTTGAAGATCGGGCGCATCGTGATCGACCCGGGCCACGGCGGGCATGACTCGGGAACGATCGGCGTGGACGGGATCGAGGAGAAGGACGTGGTGCTGGACGTAGCGCTGCGCCTGGGCAGGCTGCTGCACGACCGGCTGGGCGCGGAGATTATCTACACGCGGTCGGACGATACATTTATTCCGCTGGAGACGCGGACGGCGATCGCCAACAAGGCTCAGGCGGACCTGTTTCTGTCGATCCACGCCAACTCGTCGCCGGATGAGAGCGCGCGCGGAGTGGAGACGTACTACCTGAACTTCACCAGCGACCCGACAGCGCTGGATGTGGCGGCGCGGGAGAACGCCGTGAGCGACCAGTCGATCCACCAGCTGAGCGACCTGGTGAAGAAGATCGCGCTGAAGGACAAGATCGCCGAGAGCCGTGAGTTTGCCGGCGACGTGGAAGGCTCGCTGTACGCGGGATTGCAGAAGGGCAATGCGGGGCTGAAGGACCGCGGAGTGAAGAAGGCGCCGTTCGTGGTGCTGATTGGGGCGAATATGCCGTCGATTCTGGCGGAGATCTCGTTTGTGACCAATCCCAGGGACGCGGCGGAACTGCAGCAGCCGGAGTATCGCGAGCGCGTGGCGGAGAGCCTGTACAAGGGCATCGCGCGCTACGAGAGCGGACTGAGCGGCGCGCGCGTGGCGACCGAGCGGGCTGCGGTGGGGCAGTAGACATTGGCTGATAAGTGGTGGCCCGGGGCAGAGTCCAACTGCCGACCTTCGCGTTAGGAGTGCGCTGCTCTATGCAACTGAGCTACCGGGCCTTCTGCTAGTGTAACTGGTAAACTTGGGGCGGAGTGTCTATGGCCCGGATCGAGCGTCGGCGAGCGGTTTCGGTGAAGATTGGCCCGGTGGTGGTTGGCCCGGACGCGCCCGTGGTGGTGCAGTCGATGACCAACACCGACACGGCGGACCTGGAATCCACCGTGCAGCAGATTGCCGCGCTGGCGCGGGCCGGCTCCGAGCTGGTGCGGGTGACGGTGAACAACGATGCAGCGGCGAAAGCCGTGCCGTATATCGTCGACGGGGTCCGCACCAAGGGCTGGGAGACGCCCATCATCGGCGACTTCCACTACAACGGGCATCAGTTGCTGAAGAAGTATCCCGCAACAGCGGAGGCACTCGCCAAGTACAGGATCAATCCCGGCAATTGCTCCATCGGACGCAAGGACGACGACAACTTCCGCACCATGGTTGAGGTTGCGGTGGAACACCAGAGGCCGGTTCGCATCGGGGTGAACTGGGGCTCACTGGACCAGGCTCTGCTGACACGGATGATGGACCAGAACTCGAAGAGCGCCGATCCGCGGCCAGCACGCGACGTGATGATGGAGGCGATGGTGGTCTCCGCGCTGGACAATGCGGCGGCGGCGGAGCGCTACGGCCTGCGCCGCGACCAGATCATTCTGAGCGCGAAGGTCTCCGGTGTGCGCGATCTGATCGATGTCTACACGGAACTGGCTTCGCGCTGCGACTACGCACTGCATCTCGGGCTGACCGAGGCCGGCATGGGGATGAAGGGCGTGGTGGCCTCGACCGCCGGGCTTGCGCCCTTGCTGCTGGCGGGCATTGGCGACACGATTCGCGTGAGCCTGACGCCGACGCCGGGCGGCGACCGCAGCGAAGAGGTCCGCTGCGCGCAGCAGGTCTTGCAGTCGCTCGGAATTCGCAGCTTCATGCCGCAGGTGACAAGCTGTCCCGGCTGCGGGCGCACCACCTCGACCTACTTCCAGGAGCTGGCCGAGCGGATTCAGGGTTATCTCGTCGAGCAGATGCCGGAGTGGAAGAAGCGGTACGCGGGCGTCGAGGAGCTGAAGCTGGCCGTGATGGGATGCATCGTCAACGGGCCGGGCGAGTCGAAGCACGCCAACATCGGCATCTCGCTGCCGGGGACCTTCGAGGAGCCAAAGGCCCCGGTGTATGTGGACGGACAACTCTTCACCACGCTGAAGGGCGACCGGATCGTCGAAGAGTTCCAGGTGATTCTGGACGAGTACGTAGAGAAGCGGTACGGGCGCGCCTGAAACAGACTGCGAAAAAGGCCCTGTTCCGATAGTCGTCTCCAATCCATCTTCGTCTGCAACCAAAAAGAGAAACGCCGCGACGGACTGTCGCGGCGCTTCGTTGTCGAGAGACAGCGATGATCAGGCGCTTTCCTTGGTGTCAATCCTCATTCCATAGAATGACCGATGCACGAAGAACGCCGACACCAGGAAGAATGCGACTGCCAGAACATGGGTGAGCAGCGCATTGCTCGAATGGAGCGTCACGGCAAGCTCGACGGCAAGCAATCCGAACAAGGTGGTGAACTTGATGATCGGGTTCATGGCCACCGACGAGGTGTCTTTGAACGGATCGCCGACGGTGTCTCCGATGACGGTTGCGTCGTGCAGAGGCGTCCCCTTCTGTTTCATGTCGACCTCCACGATCTTCTTGGCGTTGTCCCATGCGGCGCCGGCATTTGCCATGAAGATGGCCTCGTAGAGGCCGAAGATCGCAATGGAGAAGAGATAGCCGATGAACAGGAACGGCTCCATGAATGCGAACGCAAGGGTAGCGAAGAAGACGGCGAGAAAGATGTTGAACATTCCCTTCTGCGCGTACTTGGTGCAGATTTCCACCACCTTCTTGCTGTCGCCGACCGAGGCCTTCTCCGCGCCTTCCAGGTGGATGTTCCTCTTGATGAACTCGACCGCGCGGTATGCTCCGGTGGAGACCGCCTGCGTGGAAGCGCCAGCAAACCAGAAGATGATTGCACCGCCGCAGATCAACCCGAGCATGAATGGCGCATGCAGCAGAGAGAGGTTGCCCACATACAGGGGGTCCAATCCGTGGGTCACGGCCAAGATGATGGAGAAGGTCATGGTGGTTGCGCCGACGACGGCGGTGCCGATGAGCACCGGCTTGGCCGTGGCCTTGAATGTATTGCCGGCCCCATCATTGGCTTCCAGCATGTGTTTTGCGCGTTCGAACTTCACGTCGAAGTTGAAGTCCTTCTTCAACTCCGCTGCGATGCCGGGGACCTCTTCGATCAACGACAACTCGAAGACGGACTGCGCATTGTCGGTTACGGGCCCGTAGGAATCCACGGCAATGGTGACCGGCCCCATGCCCAGGAAGCCGAAGGCTACGAGGCCAAAGGCGAAGACGGCAGGAGCGAGCATCTGGTCCGCCATGGACGCGCCCGTACTGAAGAAATAGCCCATTGCCATGAGCGCGACCATGCACAATCCCAGCCAGTAGGCCGAAAAATTGCCGGCCACGAAGCCTGACAGGATGCCCAGGGAGGCTCCGCCCTCCTGCGCCGACTTGACGACTTCCTTGACATGGGTCGATTTGGTTGAAGTGAAGACCTTGACCAATTCGGGGATGAGCGCGCCCGCCAGGGTGCCGCAGGAGATGATGGAAGCCAGCTTCCACCAGAGCGTTCCGTCGCCGAGAGTGGGGATCATCAGGCGCGAGACGATGAAGGTCAGGATGATGGAAACGATGGACGTGATCCATACCAGCGAGGTCAATGGCGCCTCGAAGTCCATCTCGTCGGCGTTGGCGTATTTGGCGCGAGCGATTGCGCCATTGAGGAAGTACGCGCCCGAGCTGGAGAGCAGCATGGCCACGCGCATGACGAAGATCCAGACCAGCAGTTGCGCTTGCGTCGAGGGTTCCTTGACTGCCAGCAGGATGAATGTGATCAGGGCCACGCCGGTGACGCCGTAGGTCTCGAAGCCGTCGGCGCTGGGGCCGACCGAGTCGCCTGCGTTGTCGCCCGTGCAGTCGGCGATGACGCCGGGGTTGCGCGCATCGTCTTCCTTGATCTTGAAGACGATCTTCATGAGGTCGGCGCCAATGTCGGCGATCTTGGTGAAGATTCCGCCGGCAATACGCAGGGCCGCGGCGCCGAGGGATTCGCCGATGGCGAAGCCGATGAAGCATGGGCCGGCGTAGTCGCGCGGGATGAAGAGAAGGATGAAGAGCATGATGAGCAGCTCGACCGAGATCAGCAACATGCCGATGCTCATGCCGGCCTTCAGCGGAATATCGGAGATGGGATACGGTTTGCCGCGCAATCCGGCGAATGCCGTTCTTGAATTGGCGAAAGTGTTGACGCGAATACCGAACCACGCCACCCCGTAGCTGCCCGCGATGCCGACCAGGCTAAACAACAAGATGATCGGCAACGTGACCGCAATCGGATGACCCTGCACCGGCGCCAGAACTCCAAAGTACAGCGAGATGATGACCGCGATGAAGGCCCAGAGCAGAAGAATGAACTTGCCCTGCGTCACCAGATACGTCTTGCAGGTCTCATAGATCAGATCGGAGATCTCCAGCATCGAGCGATGGACCGGCAGGTTCTTCAAGTGCACATAGATGGCCAGGCCGAACAACAGGCCGCCGGCGCAGAAGAGCAACCCGATCATCAGAAGAGCATGTCCGTTCAGGCCGCCAAAGTTCGCGAACTTGACGGTTGTCAGGTCCGGCAGTACCAGGTTGGCTTCGCCACCGCTGCCGGTGTGTTCCGTCTGCGCGTAGGCGAATGTGGGACACAGCAGGCATAGGAGGGCCGCCACGGTCTTGTACCGGCGCTTCAGGAAGGCTTCGGCGCCCTCCTTGATTGCGGCAGCGATCTGCTGCATCGCGGGAGTTCCGGTGTCCGAGCCGATGATCTCACGCGTGAACCACAATGCCACGATGAGCGACAACACGCTCACGGCAAGAAAAAAATAGACCCAGGCAGTAACAGACACAGTCCCTCCCTCTCAACAATGCTTGATTTTTGGATTACAGCGATTGGCGTTCTGAACGCTCCTAGAACGCCTATTTCCCGACATTAACAGATGATAGCAGCTAGCCAAGCCAGGCGGTGTGACGACGAACACACACGGCAAATCGGCGCGGCGGAATGAGTTGAATGGAAGGCGCGGACGGCGAGGGAAGGCTATGAAGCCGCCGGGTGGCCGGGAACTTTTTGGGCAGGGAGGGACTTCCAGGGCAGAACAAAGCTGTGGTGCATCACATGGAGCGGAGCGTGGCGTTGCGGGCCGGCGGTGGGAGGCCCTGAGGGAGCGGGAAACGGGATGACCTTCGCCGAGCGCGGGGTTAGAACGACGAGCGGAGCGGCTGTTGGCTGGCGCCTGGAAGGATGCGGCTGGACCAAAGGCTGGTAGAGTGAAGTTCGGGCGCGACGGAGGAACGAAGCCAGAGCCCCGAGGAGAGTGTGTCTCGCATGATCTTGCCTGGTCATTTTCTGTTCGCTCCGTCGCACCGTATCCACTTCATCGGCATCGGCGGCATCGGCATGAGCGGGATCGCGGAGATTCTGCTGACCATGGGCTATGCGGTATCGGGCTCCGACCTGCGGCGGTCGGCGGTGACTGACCGGCTGGCCGGGCTGGGAGCGGTGATCTACCAGGGCCACGCGGCGGCCAACGCGGCGGACTGCGACGTGGTGGTGACCAGCTCGGCGGTGCCGGCGGGCAATCCCGAGGTGCTGGAGGCGCGGGCGAGGAAGATTCCCGTCATCCAGCGCGCGGAGATGCTGGCTGAGCTGATGCGGCTCAAATACGGCATCGCCGTGGCCGGAATGCACGGCAAGACGACGACGACCTCGATGATCGCGGCGGTGCTGGGCGCGGGCGGCGGCGAGGAAAATCTGGACCCGACGGTGGTGGTGGGCGGGCGCGTCGATGCGCTGGGCTCCAATGCGCGCCTCGGCAGCTCGCAGTATCTCGTCGCCGAGGCCGACGAGAGCGACCGCTCGTTCCTGAAGCTCTCACCGGTGCTGGCCGTGGTCACCAACCTCGACCGCGAGCACATGGACTGTTATCGCGATATTGCCGATGTGGAGGACGCGTTCGTCGAGTTCATGGACCGCGTTCCGTTCTATGGCGCGACCACGGCCTGCGTGGACAATGCCCTGCTGCGCGGCGTTCTGGAGCGCGTGCGGCGGAGGGTCTTCACCTACGGCGAATCGGCGGGGGCGGACTTCCGGCTGCAGGGGCTCAGGCAGGCGGGCGGGTACTGGCAGTTTGAGGTGAACTGCCGCGGGATGCTGCTGGGGCCGTTCACGCTGCACGTTCCCGGGCGGCACAACGTGCTGAATGCCACGGCGGCGATTGCGATTGGGGTGCAGCTTGGCCTCTCGCCGGAGGGGATCAGGGCTGGGCTGGCGAGCTTCCGCGGGGTCGACCGGAGATTTCAGATCAAGGGCGTGGCGCGCGGCGTGACCGTGGTGGACGACTACGGACATCACCCGACGGAGATTCTGGCCACGCTGCGGGCTGCGCGCGATGCGGGCTACACGCGCGTGCATGTGCTCTTCCAGCCGCACCGCTACACCCGCACGCGCGACCTGGAGCCGGAGTTCGCGCGGGCCTTTGCGGACGCGGACACGGTGCAGGTCCTCGATATCTACGCCGCCAGCGAGCAGCCGATCCCCGGCGTCGATGCGCGCGGGCTGGTCGAAGCCATCCGGCGCACGGGAACGGTGGGCGAGGGCGGAGTGGAGTACGCGGAGTCGATGGCCGCTGGCGTGGCTGCGCTGGTGCAGGCCGCGCGCGAGGGAGATGTAATTCTGACGCTGGGAGCAGGGAGCGTCTCCCAGGCCGGCGCGATGCTGCTGGCTGCGCTGTAAGCCGGTTGCTGGTTGTTGGTTGAATCGAGCCGCCCTGAGGGTTGAGGGTCTTCGTTCGTGGGCGGGTTGCTGAGTGGGTACGCGGGTGAGTTAAATGTGTGGGTGGGGACGCGGGTGGGGGATATGATGGGGCTGGCGATTCCTCGCGACCCTTGCTCAAGGTTTGCGATCAGGCAATCTGTTTACGAGGGGTGACACGGCGGCGCTGGATGCGCCGGTGCAGGGTCGCGCCTTCCCAGAGACCGGTTCCGCAGAGGGAAGACGGCAGACCGGCCCCGCATGGGAAAGGCGGCGAGCGGCGGTGACCGAGATGCCTTTGCGACGCGACTCCTCCTACGCAAACGACACCACCGACATCGATCCGGACGACGAGTTCGAGCGGCAACCGCGGCGGCCGCGAGTTCGCCTCAGCTTCCACGGCGGCCTGCTGCCCAAGTCGCTGTGGGGACGGATTGCCATGGGCTGCGGCCTGCTGCTGCTGGCCGGGATGGGCGTTGCGGCGGCGCTGGCGGTGCATAGTTTCCTGCTGCACGACGAGCACTTCACGGTGGCAAGCTCGCAGTCGATCCAGATCGCCGGAAACAGCCGGTTGACGCGCGCGCAACTGCTCAGCATCTTCGGCGAGGACGTGGAGCGCAACATCTTCAACATTCCGCTGGCCCAGCGGCGCGCCGAGCTGGAGAGCCTGCCCTGGGTAGAGCACGCGACCGTGATGCGCCTGCTGCCCAACCGCGTGCGCGCCGCCATCGTGGAGCGGGCGCCGGTGGCGTTCGTTCGTCAGGGAACGGAGATCGGGCTGGTGGACGCCAATGGCGTGCTGCTCAACCTGCCCGGCGCGGGCCTGGAAGACGCAGGCGGCCAACCGGAAGCGCGCACGGCCCCGCACTACTCGTTTCCCGTGCTGACGGGAATCTCAGCCGAGGACCCGCTGTCGACGCGCGCGGCGCGGATGAAGATCTACATGGGCTTTGTGGCGGCGCTGGACGCATCGGGCGAGAACATCTCGCACCGGCTGAGCGAGGTGGATGTGTCGAATCCGGAGGACGTGAAGGCGATCCTTCCCGATCCTGCGTCCAGTAGCGCGGAAACGGCGTCCGGCGGGGCGAACGCTGCCTCCGGCGGCGCGGACGTTCTGGTTCACTTCGGCGACGGCAGGTTCCTGGAGCGCTATCGCGAGTACGAGCAGCATCTGGCGGAGTGGCGCGCGCAGTATCCCCGGCTGGCGTCGGTGGACCTGCGCTACGAGCGGCAGGTGGTGCTGGAGATGCAGCCCGGCACGGCAGCTCCGGCTGTCGCCGCGGCCAGCGCTGCGGCCAGCGATGCGACGGCGGCAGGTGCTGCGGCAGGTGCTGCGGCCCCGGCAACTGCGGTCGGCGAATCCGCCGGCGCAGTCAAGGCGAACGGCAACGCGAAGGACAATGGGCAGAAGGCCACGGGCGCTCCAATGAGTCCCGTTGCTCCCGCGAAGTCGAAACTCCCACTCGCCGCAAAACGGACGACGGGCAAGCCGTCCTCCACAGCCTCCGCCCAGCAGGGGGCTGCACGATGAATCCCCGGCAGGAGAATCTGATCACTGTGCTGGACGCGGGCAGCAGCAAGATATGCGTTCTGGTGGCGGAGCTGCAGGACGGCGTGCTGCGCTATCGCGGCCACGGGATTGAGCCGTCGCGCGGAATGAGGAAGGGACTGATCGCCGAGCTTGACCCGGCGGCCGAGGCGATCAACCACGCCGCGCTCACAGCCGAGCGCGTCTCGCGCGCAACCATCGAGACCGCCGTGGTGGGCATCGGCGGAACGCATGTGCGCGGAGTGAACAGCCGCGGCGGAATCTCGCTGGGCAGCCGGATGCGCGAGATCACGCGCGAGGAGGTGCGGTCCGCAGTGGACCGGGCGCGCTCGGTGGCGCTGCCGCCGGACCGCGAGGTGCTGCACCTGCTGCCTCAGGAGTTCATCCTGGACGACCAGGCGGGGATTCACGATCCCATCGGAATGGTTGGCAACAAGCTGGAGGTGAACCTGCATCTCTCCACCTGCTCGGGCGGCGTGGCGCAGAGCGTGGTGACTTGCGCCAATCGCGCCGGACTCGAGGTCGGTGACACCATCTACGAGGGAATCGCGGCGGCCGAGGCCGTGCTCTCCGCCGACGAGCGCGAACTGGGCGTCTGCCTGGCAGACATCGGCTCCAGCACCACCGAGCTAGCGGTCTTCTTCGAGGGCTCCATCGCGCACACCGCTGTGCTGCCCATCGGCGGCGACCACTTTACAAACGATCTTGCCGTGGGGCTGCACGTCTCAGTCGAGGAGGCGGAGCAGTTGAAACAGGAGTTTGGAAACTGCGTAGTGACCGCCGTGCCGGAGTCCAGCGAGATCGAGATTGGTTCGAACCTGGCCACCGGCTCGCTGAGCGGAGATGGGCAGCCCGCGCGGCTGGTTCGCCAGCGATTCCTGGCCGAGATTCTGGAGCCGCGCGCCCGCGAGCTCTTCACCATGCTGCGCGACAACCTGCGCCAGGGCGGCGTGCTGGAGGCCCTGGGCGCGGGATGCGTGCTCACCGGCGGCGGAGCGCTGCTGCCCGGACTGCTGGACAACGCGGAGAGCCTGCTCCGCGTGCCCACCCGCATCGGATCGCCGGTGCCGCTCTCGCGCATGCCGCCAGAGCTGGCGCGGCCGGAGTTCGCGGTCGCCATCGGAATGCTGCTCTACACCCACCGCACCCAGGTGCGCCGCGCCAGCGAGGAGCAGGGCCTGCGCGCCAAGCTGAAGGCCATCTTCGCCGGCAGCTATTAGAGCGTTTTCGTGAGTGCGACCGATATACAGAACTGCCACTTCGCAAGACTGCTAGAGCTGCGGATACACATCGCGAAAGTCGTAGCAGCCGGTGCGCGTCGCCAGCCACTCGGCCGCCCGTACCGCGCCTTCGGCGAGGCCGCGCCGCGAGAAAGCCTCATGGGTCAGCACCACGCGGTCAACCTCGCTCACCGCCTGCAGCACATGCGTGCCCTTGGCGTCGCCCTCGCGCACCGACTCGATGGGCACCTCGATCTTGATGCCCGCGCCGCGCTCCACCATCTCCGCAATCGAGATCGCCGTGCCCGAAGGCTTGTCCAGCTTGGTGACGTGGTGCGTCTCGACG
>JBEKRR010000004.1:0-102918 GCA_049518555.1 Acidobacteriaceae bacterium | reverse complement strand
CCGGCGACGCCGGTGATCCCGATGGCGCCGTCTGGGTTGCGGAGGACGCGCGCGCCGAGGGATTCCATGCAGGCGAGCGAGGAGTGGGGGTCGGCGCCGGTAGAGAAGTTGGCGAGGCGCGATGTGCCTTCGGCGAGGCCGGCGAGCATGGCGTAGCGGTGCGAGATGGACTTGTCGCCGGGGACGGTGAGGGAGCCTTGCAGGGAGCGGGCGGGGCGGATGAGTTGAGTTGACATTCGCTAACAGTGTAGCGCGGGGAAGCGGGGGCACAATGCGAGAACAGAAGCAGATTCCCTTCGGGAATGACAAACAGGAAGGCAACCCACCCATCGCGATAGAGCTGCGATGGATGGGGCACCCGAAAAGCAAATACAGGGGTCCTTCGCTTCGCTCAGGATGACGAGCGAAAAAACTGAAGCAGATTCCCTTCGGGAATGACAAACAGGAAGGCAACCCACCCATCGCGATAAGGCTGCGATGGATGGGGCACCCGGTGAGCGGCGAGGATGGGGCGCACGGCGAAGTGACAATACAAGCTATTCGGGCGCTTGCTTGAGCGCGTCAAGGGCATCGATTTGACGTTGATAGCAGAGGGATTTCTTCCGGTTCAGCCAGACTGCCCATGGGCAAAGCATGAGGAGCGAGGCTGTTAAAACATAACCTAGATAACCCATTGGATGTTTTGGGTAGCGAACAATAAGCCAGATATCACAAACGAAAAGCCCAGGAAGCAGGGCCATCAGGCGCGACCAGAACCATACGCCTCGATGAAAGTTCCGTTGACGCACGAGTTCGACCCTGTAGAAATCCACGGAGCCGGCTTTTCCCAACGCCGCAGCCGTCGTGCCAGATACTTTTCTGCTGTTCCGGTCGAGCCAGATTTGGCCTACCAGAAATCCCATAGCAAGGATGACGAGGAAGAGCCCGATTTTTAATGTTGCCGGCGCAGGCATTGCAAGAATAACGAATGTAAATATAGCGATCTCACCAATGCAAATGACATACACGATGGAGTCGCGCATCTTGAGCTGCTTGTTCAATTGCTTCATCTTCTGTCGCAGTTCATCGGGCGACATCTGGAATGGCGCGACAGTTTGGCCCTGCCAAAGGCTGCACAACGGGTCGTGAGGGTTATGGTTGGCCATGACTTCCTCCATTGCGGAAACGTTCGGCGAGAATCGCCTTGACGCGGTGAATTTTTGTTGCCACGTAGCCGGAAGAGATGCCGGTCACTTCTGCGATGAAAGCGGCATCCATGCCTTCGAGATAGAGAAGAATCACCTGCCGGTCGAGCGGATTCAGGCGTTGAATCAACGCGAAGAGCCGCTCCAGCAGGAGGCTTCGATCGAGCGAACGATTGGCATCGTCTTTGGCGGCAATTCCACCCTGTTCTTCGATCTCTTCAAGGCTGACGAGCGTGTTCGACTTTGCCCTGCGGCTGCGCAGGATGTGCGAGGCCGCCGTATTATGCGCCACGCGATAGACCCAGGTCCGCAGCGAACAGCGGGCATCGAAGCCGGCAAAGCTGCGCCACAAGGCGAGGTGTATCTCCTGGAGCAGGTCGCGGCGATCTTCCGAATTCGCCTCATAGGCCCGCGCGAGACGGTCGAGTGCGGGGCCGTGCGCCAGTACCGCGTCCTGGTACAGGTCGTCAGATGATTTGTCCGGGACGAGCATCGTTCGGATTCTCTCCTGGATAAGGTAGTCGTTGACAGTGAGAATTTCTGACACATTCTCAAAAAAAGAATTCGGAGAGGATGAGGAGTTGGGGTCAGGGAAGGCCCGGGGCTAAAGCCCTTCCTTCGATTGGCCGCTATTCGTGGGGCTGAAGAGGGTGCTGAAAAAGTCGATGTATCGCCTTAAACCTGCCCTCAGCGGCTAAAGCCGTATTGCAGATAAAGCATCTTACGGCACGGCTGAAGCCGTGCCCTTAAGCAAGGCGGAGTTTTTCAGCACCCTCTGAAGCCCCACGCTCCCTCCGAAGAACAAGGGCAGAGACAACGACGGAGATTCTGGCCTTCGACTTCGCTCAGGCCAGAATGACGAGCAGGAACAAGCAAAGGCGAATGCGGGGATTCTTCCCCTTCACTCCGTTCAGGGTCAGAATGACAAACAAAAAGACAGAAGCAGATTCCTCCGCTACGCTGCGGAATGACAAACAAAAAACTGCAAGGGCGGAAGTATGTGGGAGAAAGGTTCGGACGGCAACGGTTGGAGGGAGTTCATCGGGGTTCTTCGCGCTCGAAAGACGCGCTCAGAATGACAAACAAAAAAGGAACCCCACCCATGCCGCGATGAGACCGCGTCATGAATGGGGCACCCGGCGTTCAGGATGACGACTTAAAACTTAATTCCACAACCTTGATCCTGTTCAGGTGTGGAGGATGATCCTGTTCAGGTGCGGAGGATGAAGGCGTAGGCGTAGGGGTTGGGGGCCTTGTCGGGGAGGTTGAGGGTGAGGCCGGTGGCGTCCTGGGTGAAGGTGAGCTGGCCGGCGCCGATGAGGTCGACGCGCTGGATGGGCTTCGGGAGGGCGGACGCGCCGCGGGCGAGCGTCTTGATGAGGAGCTTGCCGTTGGCGGGCCAGACGAAGGCGAAGGCGTAGACCGTGTCTCCCTTGCGGGTGAAGCGGATGTCTTCGGAGGTGTAGGCGCGCTGGGTCTTCTCGTTGAAGCGGCCGGTGACGACGTCGGGGGGGCCCTCGCCGAAGACGACGAAGGGACGGGTGCCGTAGATGGCCTCGCCGTGCTTGGGAATCCAGGTGGCGATGGCCTCGAGGAAGGCGCGCTCGTCGGCGTCGATGGTGCCGTCGCCCTTGACCGGGATGTTGAGCATGAGGTTGCCGTTCTTGCTGACGATGTCGATCAGGCTATGGATGACGGAGATCGGCGTCTTGTAGCGGTGGTTGGTGAAGAGGGAGATGTCGTAGTGCCAGTTGCCGATGCAGGTGTCGGTTTGCCAGGGTTGCGGCTGGATACCGTTGGTCTTGCCGCGCTCGATGTCGAGGGTGAATGCGCCGACGTGGTCGGGCTTCTGGTCCTTGCCGGTGAGGACGACATCCACCTTTCCCTTGTCGCGGACGCTGGAGTTGTAGTAGTGGGCGGCGATGTCGAGGCCGAACTGGCCGAGGGGAAGCTCGGAGTCGTCGAAGTAGAGGAGGTCGGGCTTGTAGGAGTCGACCAGGTTCTGGCAGCGGAGGAACCAGTTGTAGGCAAACTGCGGGTTCATGGGCGGGATGATCTCGCCAAAGCGGGCGTCGTTGGCGGCGTGGAACTTGTTGGCGTCGGCGATGGTGGTGATGCCGTCGGGCATGACCTCGTTGCGTCCGGTGTAGAGCTCCTGCGGGTCGAAGCCCTCCCACCACTTGCCCTTGCCGTCGGCCTGGGTGAGCGTGTAGGCGTCGTAGCGGACGCCTGCCATCGGGCCTTCGGGGTCGTAGTCGTAGGCGACCTGGAGCCAGTTCCATGCGTGGGAGGAGTGGTTGGTGACGGCGAAGCGCAGGCCGTGCTGGCGGGCGAGACGGCCGTAGATGCCGACGATGTCCTTCCTGGGGCCGAGTTTGACGGAGTTCCAGTTGTGGAAGCGGGAGTTGTAGGCGTCGAAGTTGTCGTGATGGTTGGCCAGGGCGGTGAAGTACTTTGCGCCGGCGGCGGCGTAGAGATTCATCAGCTCTTCGGGCTTCCAGTTCTCGGCCTTCCACATATTGTCGAGTTCCATGAAGCCGAATTTGGAGGGGTGGCCGTAGGTCTTGACGTGGAAGAGGTTCTGGCGGCTGCCCTGGATGTACATGTTGCGGGCGTACCAGTCTCCCTGCTCGGGAACACACTGGGCGGACCAGTGGTTCCATATGCCGAACTTGGCGTCGCGGAACCAGTCGGGTGTGGTGCATGCGACGAGCGACTCCCATGTGGGCTTGAATGGGCCGGGAGCGATGTGGACCTGCGCTTCAAGAGCGGCGACGGGGTCGGACTGGGCGAGAAGACGGCGGGCGGAGAAGCGGGAGGCGAGGGCCGCGGCGGGCGCGGCGGCGAGGGCGGATTGAAGGAGACGGCGACGGGTATACCGGGTTGTGGACATGCCGGGAATCATAGACTCAGGGCGTGGGCGGAGGCAAGAAGCAGGGTTGACCGTTCTCGTGCTTCCTTGATCGCTTCGCGATCAAGGAAGCACGATCTTCAAAATGAGCACGCTATACGGCATCCATTCGACTTCGCTCAGGACAGGCTCTGAAGCCGTTCCCTTCCGATCAAACTGTATTACTTGGTCAGGAGGCGTTGGGGGTGGGTGCGGAGGGGGACTTGGCGGCGAGTTCGGCGAGGATTTTGACGCTGGCGGAGGCGCCGATGCGGGAGGCCCCGGCGTGCAGCATGGCGGTGGCGTCGGCCAGTGAACGGATACCGCCGGAGGCCTTGACGCCGGCGCGGGAACCGGCGACCGAGCGCATGAGGGCGATGTCGTCGGCGGTGGCCCCGCCGGTGGAGAAGCCGGTGGAGGTTTTGATGAAGTCGGCCCCGGCGGCCAGCGAGAGCTCGGAGGCGCGGAGTTTTTCCTCGAAGGTGAGCAGGCAGGTTTCGAGGATGACCTTGACGATGGCGCCGCTGGCGTGGGCGAGCTCGACGATAGCTCGGATCTCTTTTTTGATGGCGTCGTAGTCCTGCTTGGTGGCGGACTTGAGCAGGCCGATGTTGAGGACCATGTCGAGGTCGTGCGCGCCGATCTTGAGGACGCGGGCGGCCTCGTCGCGCTTGCTGGCGGCGAGCGACGCGCCCAGCGGAAAGCCGATGACGACGCCGACGGGGATGGAGGTCCCGGCGAGGGTTTCGACGGCGCAGGCGACCCAGGCGGGGTTGACCATGGCGCAGGCGAAGCGGTGTTCGGCGGCCTCGTGGCAGAGACGGATGACCTGGGCGCGGGAGGCCTCGGGCTTGAGCAGGGTGTGGTCGAGCACGGCGGCCAGCGCGGCAGGGGAGGAAAGAGCGCGCGCGGCGAAGGAGGCGGCGTCGAAGGGCGCGGGGACGGCGATCTTGAGGCTTGGAGTGGTGGAGGTTGAAGCGCTGCTCATGAAGCTCCTTGGGGGATGGATGGGGACTCGCCCGCACTGTTCTATCACAGGCCGGTTGCAATTGGCGAAATGCCATGCCATGGCCGATGTGTTTGGAGTAATATCTGGCCTCGCAGGAACCATATTCTGCGTTGCTGCCAGATTTGGCGTTGCTACGACGGGCCGGACGGCAGCTTTTTCTGGAGGGTGACGATGAACATTTTGACGAAGCGGATTGGCAGCGCACTTTTGATGGGAGTATTGCCTCTGCTTGTTGCGTGCCAGCGGCACAGCAAGGGTGAGCGCTTTACCCTGATTGCGACCAACATCAAGCATCCCTACTGGCAGTCGGCGTGGGCGGGGTTTGCAAAGGCCGCGGACGAGTATGGGGTCTCGGCCGATATGCGCGGGCCCGATGGGTTCGATCCGCAGGCCGAGGTGACTGAATTTCGGGCGGCGGTGGCGCTGAAGCCATCGGGGATTCTGGTGCAGGTGGGCAATGAGGCGTTGATGCGGCCGGAGATCGATGCGGCGGTGGCGGCGGGGATTCCGGTGATTACGATCGACTCGGATGCGCCGGCGAGCCACCGGCTGTTCTTTATCGGGACGAACAACCTGCAGGCGGGGCGGTTGGGAGGAGCACATGTGGCTGCGCAGTTGAAGGGCAAGGGCAATGTGGTCTTCTTTACGATCGCGGGGCAGCCGAACCTGGAGGAGCGGCTGAAGGGCTATAAGGATGCGCTGGCAGGCTATCCGGGGATCAAGGTGGCGGACGTGTTCGACATGAAGGGCGACTCAGGCCTGGCCATGGACCAGACGAGGCAGTACCTGGCGAGGACGGGGCCGGCCAAGATCGATGCGGTGGTCTGCCTGGAGTCCACGTCGGGAAAGGACGTTGGCGAGGCCTTCAAACGGGCAGGAGCAGGGGCTGCGGGAACCCTGCTGGTGGCAATGGATGTGGACGCGGCCACGTTGGACCTGGTGAAGGATGGGACGATCGACTCAACGATCTCGCAGAAGCCTTACACCATGGCGTTGCTGGGACTGAAGGCGCTGGACGATGTGTATCACTATCCGGTGAAGCCGCTGGCGCAGGACTACGCGCTAGAACCGTACGCACAGTTTCCGGCGTTCATCGATACCGGGGTGACGCTGGTGGACAAGAACAATGTGGATGCGATGCTGAAGAATGAGAGCGGGACGGCTGGCGGGAGTCAGTAGGGGGGATTGCCGGGCTGCAAGAGGAGGGTGGAAGAGATGAGCGCACTGACGGTGAGTTCTGCGTACACGGCGTTGCTGGCGCGGGTGCCTCCGCGCGTGATCCGGACGGAGGAGCAAAACGAGTATTTTATTGCGGCTCTGTATGAACTGGAAAAGCGGGCCGCGCGGTGGAACAAGGCCGAGGCAGAGATGGCCGACCTGTTGACGCTGCTGATTGAAGACTATGAGGAGAAGAACTACCGGCTGCCGAAGGCGTCGCCGCTGGAGGTGATCGCGTTCCTGATGGACCAGCACGGGCTGAAGCAGAAGGACCTGGCGGATGTCTTCGGGACGAAGAGCATTGTGTCGGAGGTGATGAACGGCAAGCGGGAGCTGAACAAGGCGCAGATTCGGCGGTTGAGTGAGAGGTTCAAGGTGTCGCCGGAGTTGTTCTTCTGAGGCCCAGCAATCTCAGTGGGAGGGGTTGGAGGGGAAGAGGCGGATGTCGGGGACGTTGCGGTAGATTTCGGAGAAGTCCATGCCGTATCCGATGACGAACTGGTTGGGAATCTGGAAGCCGACGTAGTCGGCCTCGATGGGGACGAGGCGTCGGCTGGGCTTGTCGAGGCAGGTGGCGATCTTGAGCGAGGCGGGCCGGTGCTGGAGCATGAGGCCGCGCAGATAGCTGAGGGTGAGGCCGGTGTCGAGGATGTCCTCGACCAGGATGACGTGGCGGTTCTCGATGGGGTTGTCGATGTCCTTGATGAGCCGGACGGCGCCGGAGGAGACGCGGGCGCGGCCGTAGCTGGAGACGGCGACGAAGTCGAATGTGTTGTCGATGGTGATGGCGCGGGCCAGATCGGAGAGGAAGATGGCCGCGCCCTTGAGCACGCCAACCAGCACGATGGGCTGGCCGGTGGGCTGGCCCCGGTAGTCGGCGGTGATCTGGCGGCCCATCTGGGCGACGCGTTCGGCGATCTGGGCGGAGGAGAAGAGGACGTCCATCCCGGAGGCGGATGGAAAGACGGCGGGAGCGGCGGGAAGGACAAAGCTGGGCGGCATAGAGAGTAGGGTAGCGTATGCGCGGGGGAATGGTCGAGGGCGGAGATCCCCTCGGGGGCAGTTTAGTTTGACATGTCAACTTTCACGCGCTCCCTTGATTGCGAAGCAGTCAAGGGAGAAAGAAGTTTAAAGGGGGGCGACTTACGGCACGCGTGAACGCGTGCCCTTCCGTTCGTGACGAAACGAGAATGTCGTGGTTGCGTGAACGCGTGCCCTTCCGTTCGTGACGAAACGAGAATGTCGTGGTTGCGTGAACGCGTGCTCTTCCGATCATGTTGTACCGCCGATTCGGGGCAAATCGCTTTGGCAGATATACTTTGAGAGGAAGCGAGGATTATGTATCCCTATCTGCCTGCGATTGGACCGTTCCACCTGCCGTTCCACCTGCTGCACCTGACCATCGGGCCGTGGCAGGCGGGGACCTTCGGGCTGCTGCTGTGGCTGGCGGCGGTGGCGGCGACGATTGTGCTGCACAAAAACTTCGCGCGCAATGGCGTGGACGCGGATGCGATCAACGTGGTGGCGGTGGTGGTGGTGGCGGGCGTGGTTGGCGCGAAGGCGTGGCACGAGCTGCAGAATGTGCGCGAGCTGCAGGTCGCGCTGCGCGCGATCGGCGCGCCGGGGTGGCACCGTCCGATGCAGGTTGCGCTGGCGTTTCTGGGCTGGTTTCGCGACGGGTTTGCGTGGTTTGGCGGAATGCTGGCGTCGATTGCAGTGCTGATGGGGCTAGGCCGCGGGACGCGCTTCAAGGGGCCGGGCTGGAGGTCCATCGTCGATCCGGGCCCAGTGTTGGGCGCGCGGTTGGGAGCGGTGCGAATGCTGGACCTAGCTGCTCCGGCGGCGGCGCTGGGCTACGGCGTGGGTCGCATCGGGTGCCTGCTGGCGGGCGATGGCGACTACGGCATCAACACCACGCTGCCGTGGGGCGTGCATATGGCGAAGAATGCGCTGGTGCCGCCGACTCCGCCGACGGCGCTGGTGCAGCCGACGCCGATCTACGAGCTGCTGTTCTCGCTGGCGGTCTTCTGGCTGCTGTGGAAGCTGGGCGAGCGGGCGCGGCCGGTGGGCTGGCTTACCGGTCTTTATCTGCTGCTGAGCGGGATTGGGCGGTTTCTGGTGGAGTTTGTGCGCGTCAATCCGAAGCTATACTTCCACCACACCATGAGCAACGCGCAGGTGGCGGCTCTGGCGAGCGCGATCGCGGGGCTGATGGTGCTGGCGGCTGCGCAGAAGATGCGGGTGGCGTGGATGCCGAAGCCGGGGATCTGATGCGAATCAGACCCACCCGGGTGAGGGTGCAATGCGGTGCCTTAGCGTTTTCAGCCAGTTGTCTGCGGATCGCCGAAGTATGTGCATGGCATGGGTGACCGCGCAGCAACAAAGAGCAGCGCAAGCAGCAGCAACAGTTTGGCGTCTCCCGCGTAGATCATCAGGAACGTCAGCGGAGAGAACAGAAGCGCATAGATGACGGCAAGCGCCAGCATCGAGCCAGCATCGAGGAGTAGGGGAAGATCGCCTTGCCAATAGCAACTTCGCGCGTGAGATACACGAGAAAAGCTCCGAAAGGGAGATAGAGCTGTAGCAACGTGTAGTCGCTGGAGACTGGTGGAATCAGGGATACAGCGACACATAGAGCTGTCACCTGGTTGAGTATGGGCATTTTGTAGAAGACGGCAATCAGCATCCCTAGCCCGGTTATCACAACGAACGGGTAGACACGCACCAACAGGCGCACTACGGGCCATCCCCCAGGACGGTTCCGTAGAGACTCAACGGTTGCCGTGGTTCCGTGGTGCCCCCGCATCTTGAGTATCAGCGCGGCCGACTTCAACCCGTCAAGCAGGGAGTGTTCGAACCGCGCCTCATCCACATGCGCCAGGACGAGGACATAGCTATTCATGTAGCGCGGCTCGACTGGCTTGAGATCCCGGTAGGCCTGTAGTGGAGTTGGACCAAGGGCTGCAAACGCTGCAAATACAATTCCTACCAAAACCGCAACTCCGATCGCCGTATCCTTGTACTTGCGTCTGCGCAGCAGAAGCAGCAGAAGCAGAATAGGAAACGGTTTAATTGAGGCTGCAATGCCGATCAATACAGCCGCGCCCAAAGACCTTTTCCGCAGAAAAAGGCAGAGACCGGCTGCGGACACTGCCCACACCACACTCTCGATATTGGCTCGATCCGCGGTGAACCACATCGGATAGCCCAGTACGACCGAGGTTACAATCGCGACGGTTGCGGCGAACCGAACCGCCCGGCTCGGGCGACCGGCACGCCACGCAACAAGGGCAAAGCCCAGGACGCAGATTGCGATAAAGACAAGGTAGGCGTAAGCTGCATGATTCCCGAAGATGAAAAATATCTTGAAGACATACGCTGCAGGCGGGGGAAAGTTGAACAAGGGCTGCCCGTGAGCCAACGCTACAGCTCCATCGCGCAGATGGGCGATCTTATCACGGTGATCGGTCAGGTCGTGAAACTGATCGGCCTTGGTAAACAACGGGCGAGTCAACGGGTCACCACTGCGTTTGTATAAGAACCAGCTTGCCGCAGTGACCGATGCGACCAGGAAGGCATATACCCAAAGTGCAACGTTTACGTGCGCGGCAACCTTGCCACTACCATTATCTCTGTGCAAATTTCACTCCAGCGCGGGGGACACAGCCCGCCATGTTTCTCCCAACTAGGTTTTGCGAGTTGATTGCACTGACGCCAGCGCGACGGCTTCACCCTCTTCAATTGCCGTCTCGCCGAAGAGGGTGCTGGGCAGCGGGATGGAGATGCTGGCGGCGAGCAAGAGCAGAAGCGCGATGCACTTGAAGACGCCGTGCAGCGTCACGAGCGGTTCCGTGGCCATGATCCAGGCGCAGGGCAGAAGGAAGCAGAGCATCTTGCCCATGGACATTGGCGTCCTGCCCCGGGCAACGTCCTCGAGCAGGAAGATGAGGAAGAAGCCCATGGGGACCAGAAGCAGAATCAAGGTGTAGTCGCCGGCGACGAAGGGAAGGACCAGGGTGATCGAGGCCAGGGCGAAGACCTGGTTCAACACCGGCTTGTTCCATACCCTGCAAAGTGTCACCAGAGCGATGAGGGCGGCCAGCGGCAGATATACCTTGTATAGCGTCCAGGCGAGCGGATCGTTGGGATGCATCCAGTATTCCTGGTAGGAGAAGTGGAGTCCATGATTGCGCACGACACGGGCGATGGTTTTCATGGACTGGAAGAGGGAATGGTCTCCCTTCATCTCATCGAACGGGCGAAACGATACGACATAATCCGTGAAAAAACCGCTCTTGCCGGTGATGTGGCGCCAGGCGCGCAGCAGATTGCGGTCGATGACCAGCAGGGAGGCCAGGGTGACGGCGGCGGCGGAGACGAGTCCAAGGACTGCCTCGCGGTATCTGCGATGGCGCGCCATGAGGGCAAGCCAGAGCAACGGATAGGGCTTGATGCAGGAGGCAATGCCGAAGGCCACGGCCGCGCCGGGATATTGCCGCCGCGCGTAGAGGGCCGCTCCGAGACAGATGGCGATCCACATCAGGCCTTCGATATTGCCGCGCATGACAACCTGCTCTGTCCCCCAGCCGAAGAGTCCGGTAGCGAAGATCGCGACGCCGATATACCAGCGATAACTCTCAAGTCGCCGCACCCTTCGCCAGAGCAGGGTGCAGGCCATGGCCACTGCGCCGAGCACCGTTGCCAGCAGCACCGGCAGCGCATAAGGGGCGCAGCCCTGAAGCAGAAACAGATACAGCACGACCGCAAAGGGGGGATAGTTCTTGGGGAACAAAGTCCCGATCAGATGCTCAGAGTCGAACATTCTGGGATCTTTGCCGATCTGATATTTGGCGGAGAAACGCAGCAGGTCACCGAAGCGCTCCACCCGTTCGCCCAGGGGAAAGAGATGGCCGGTGACGTGTCTGTGCATCGCGAACCAGGCCCAGACGCCCAGATCCATCGCAACGCAGAACAGCAGATAGATCAGAACCGCTGTCTGTACGCGTCTATGGCTGGATTTCAGGTCCAAGGGAGGCACCTCATCTGATAAACAGGCTTTGGGTAGCGCTATCTTTTAGGCAGGCCATTGCTCTGCATCAGAATACACGAGTGCCGCGCCGTTTCAGGCTGGTCGCACGGTCAATTGGACATTGCCCACGCATTGGACATTTCAGGCCATGAGATAATGGGGCGCATCCGACTAGCCCGCAGTGAGAATCGTTCGGTTCACACATATGGAAAAGACTAATCCGCCTCACGAATCTGAAACTGCATTCTCAAGTTCTCCGATCTCCATTTTGAGTATTTCTACTGCCGTCTTTGCAGCTACTTTGCTGCCCCTGCTTTTATACTTGAGGCGCTGTTCGCCGTTTGCCGAGACGTCCGTCTTTCAGCCCGACGCGTTCTACTACCTGACGATTGCGCGAAATTCGCTCCATACGTCGTTCTACTCGTTTGACGGAGTTCTGCCAACCAATGGGTTTCATCCCGTATGGGAGTTCCTGCTTTACCACGCAATGCGGCTGAACCTGCTCAAGCCGGACAATCCCTTCCTTACTCTGCACCGCTTATATATCAGCAATCTTTTAATCCTTAGCGTCGCTTGCGCTTTGCTTGCTGCCTTCTGCGCGCAACATTTACATCGACGATGGCTTGCATTTCCTGCCGTCTGCCCAGGGTTTCTTTGGTTTGTGGTTGCATTAGTGGCATCCCAATATCTCGCCAACTGGTCGTGTCTGAACGGTATGGAGAATTCCGTGGAGTTGCTCTTTCTGGGACTGGCGCTCGCGTGCTATTCAACAGATCGAACAGCAGCGTTTCGTCTTCCCTTGTCGATGTTCTTCTTTGGATTGATGGTACTCAGCCGTCTGGACGATATATTTCTTCTCCTGCCCGTCCTGATTCTCGTCTGGAGATCGCATGTCGGAGGCCCGCGCCGCAGGGTTATGGCTGCTGTAGCGCTGCCGATCGCCATGATCGCCGCTTACCTCGTCTACAACCGCATTTCTGTCGGCGTGTTCATGCCCGTAAGCGGCTCCATCAAGGCTGGCCTCTCTGTCTCGGAAAATCTGCATTACACCCTCAGGTTGATACTTCCCGGCCGGTGGTCACAAATGACGGTCGCGGATAATTTGTATTCTGAAATTTACATGAGGATACTTCAGATGCTTGCGCCGATTGTTCTGTGCGGCATCTTTCTTATTCAAAGATCTCGTTCCATCTGGGGTTTGATCGAGGCTTTGTGTGTTGGCGTCATATTGAAGGGGGCTTATAGCTTTATCAATGTTGCGACGTTTCACCAAGGTTCCTGGTATTTTGCAAGCTCGATTTTCATAGCCAATCTGGTGATTGCGCTTATGTGGGACCGGACCCTCAACCTCGCATATCCTATGAAGAGGAAATACACACTGGTTCGTCCATGGATAGCCGCATTGGCTTGCGGAATCCTGACCGCAATCAGTTTCAACATCTATGCGAACCACCTGATGTTGAACGGCGGCGGCAGATGGCAGGAGAGCATCCTCCAGCAGAGCGACGCTCTACGCTCAATGGTGCAGCGTGAAGGCTCCGATCGCTTCATCGAGATGAACGACGGAGAGCTGGCTTACGCCACCGGGATGCAAACTCTCTCTGGTCAAGGACTCGTCCTCGACCCCTCGGCTGCCTCTGCGCTTGCACATGGCCATTTTTTCGACATTGCCTTCGAGCGCGGCTACTGTCTGATGATGGCGAGTGGGATGTATAAGGATCAGATCGACGCATTTCTGCAACGCAGAAAAACGGGAGACCATTTGCCGATATACATCATCCATGGCGAGGAATTTGACCGGTTCAATGTCGTTCCAGTTGCGTACGACTCGATTAGCGAAACCAAACTGTACCGCATGAGCCGCAAGTAAGCTGATCAAAAGGCTTACCTGGTGAGGGGCGCGGAGGGCGCGGGAGCGGCCGCGGCGCCGGGGTTGAGGCGGACGATGCGGTAGAGCGTCTGGAAGCGGTAGGCGTGCTGGGTGTAGAGGTAGCTGGAGTGCCAGGTGGGATAGTCGATGCCCTCGGTGTGGACCTCTTCCAGGCGCAGCGCGGGGTTGTGGAAGAAGTGCAGCGCGTCGCCGAAGCGGGTTGGCGATCCGGTGCCGTCAACATCGCCTTCGGGGCCGTTGTGGGCGAGGATGACGTAGCCTGCGCCCTTTTCCTGGAGGTACTGGGGGACGCGGCCGGAGAGCAGGTAGGGCAGGTAGTTGCGATCGACCAGGCCGCCGAGATCGATCAGGTCGATGTGGCTGAAGTAGCCGATGGCGCCGATGTCGAAGACGCCCATCCTGGTGCCCGGCGGGTAATTCGCGTTGAGATACCGGGCCATCTTGATGTGGCAGTTGTCGATGTTGTAGATGCTGTCGCGGAGGGCGACGCTCCAGCGCGGCAGGGTGGAAGCGGTGAGGGCCGCGACCAGAACGAGAGCGAGCGTCTGCAGGGGGCGCAGAAGGGAACTGCCGCGCGATTTGAAGAGGAGGAACGCAAGCGCGATCAGGTCGAACAGCGCGATGGCGAGCAGGGGAGGGAAGAGGAGAAGCACGAAGGGCTGGTAACGTCCGCCGTGGCCTGTGGCGGGCAGGGTGAAGCAGTAGCTGGCGTAGTGCAGGGTGGCCCAGAGGACGAGGATGGCGGTGCGGTTGGGGAAGCGGCGGAGCAGCACGAAGCATCCGTAGAACGCCAGCACAACAAAGACCATCGCCCAGCCACGGGTGGTGTGGAAGAAGTTGTGCTGGATGACTTTCTGATAGGTTTCGATGGTGAGGCCGCGGACCGTGGAACGGCCGACGTGCAGCTTGTCTGTTCCGCCGAAGAGAAAGCGGCGTCCGCGCAGGGTCATGGGGAGGACCGCGCCCGAGGTCTTCAGGTTGAGCAGAAACGAGGGAACCAGGAAGAGGACGGCGACCGCGGCGGCGCGGAGAACGTCGGCGAGAGTGCGGCCGCACCACTTGTAGAGAGCGAAGAGCAGCAGGCAGAGCGCGAGGCCCTCGGGGCGGGTGCTGCCGAGGGCGCCGAGGGCAAGGCCGGCGAGCAGCGAGGTGCGCAGGGCAGCGTGGCGCGGTGCGTCGCAGGCGCGGAACCAGAGCAGGATGGCGAGAAGCGAGAGAGTGACGAAGAGGACGTGCTCCATGCCGAGGAAGGCCAGCCAGACGTAGTTTCCGGAGAGGGCCGGAAGCAGGGCGAGAGCAAGCGCGTAGAGCAGCGGAAGGCCGTCGAGGGCTGCCATGCGCCAGAGCAGAACGCCGGAGAGAACGATCAGGATGGAGTTGAGAACCAGGGGGAAAAAAACTGGCGAGTGAGTTGGAAACAGAAGGTAGTTGAGCGCGAGTACAAAGGTCCAAAGGGTGCTGGATGAGCCCGACGAGGTGACGCCGGGGGTGAAGCCGAAGCTGTGGCGCTGGACGAGATTGCGGGCGATCTCCTGGTGGATCCAGGAGTCGTCGAGGGGAAAGCCGAGGTTGTGACGCAACGCCACGGCCAGCGAAGCGAGGCCGATGAGGTAGGCGGCGGACACAACCAGAACCCAGCGCCAGGCGAGCAGAGAAAGGGGCCGATCCTGCATGAGATGGATGGTCTCCTCTCTGGCGGCGAAGGTTCGCCGATGCACCGAGTTTAGCATCCGGGATTGCGGAGAGGGAGTGCGCATTCGCAGCAGTCCGCGGGACAATCTGCGCGAAGCTGTTGCAGCGGGCGCGCAGGAGGCACAACCCGCCCGGAGTTCCTACTGGGAGGACTTGCGTTTGGCGACGGTATAATCTGCGCAAGGCCATGCAGACAACCCTGACGGACCGGCAGATCACCTACTTTCGCGTACTCTGCACAGCGGTGCTGCTGGCGGGCGCGGCCTGCTATGTGGTGTTCACGATCCACTGGCAATGGATGTGGGACACGCAGGTGATGCACTACATGGTGCTGCTGCTGAACCACGGCAAGGTCCCGTACAAGGAGATCTACGACATCAACATGCCGGGCGCGTACCTGACGGAGCGCTGGGCGATCGGCATCTTCGGCGGGGGCGACCTGGGCTGGCGGCTGTACGAGTTCACCCTGCTGGGCACGATGACAGGGGCCATGATGGTGATTGCGTGGCCATACGACTGGCTGGCCGGGCTCTTCGCCGGCGTGCTGTACAGCATTCAACTGGGGTCGATGGGGCCATGGCAGGCCACAGAGCGCGATGAAGTAATGACCGTGCTGATCATTATCGGCTACGCGTTTCTGATGGTGGCGGTACGCAAGGCCATGCCGGCACTGATGCTGCTATTTGGCCTTGCCATGGGCCTTGCGATTCTGATCAAGCCGACGGTGGTTCCGTTCGCCCTCTGCCTGCTTCTGTTGCTGTTGCCTGTGTTGCGCAGGCGAGGCAAGTCGCCCACGTCATACCTGCTGCTGGCGCTGGCCGGCCTGGCGATCGCGCTCGGCATCCTGCTCGAGTTCCTGCTGCCCCAGCACGCCTTCGGCCCGTTCTTCTTCATCCTGAGCAAGCTGGTCCCGTACTACTCGTCGCTGGCGCATCCTACGCTATGGGTGCTGATTCGCCGAAGCATTCCGCAGGCCTTCCGGGTGTATTTTCCGCTTGCACTGCTGCTCGCCATTGCCGGCAGAAGCCGTGAGCGCCGGAACGCAGCCAAGGACGCGGACTGGACCCTGAACTGGGAGATGTGGGCGGTGCGCGCGGGCGTTCTCTTCGGAGGGATCTCGTACTTCATCCAGCGCAAGGGCTACGACTACCACCGCACCGCATTGGTGTGCTTCGGACTGCTGTGGATCGGGCTGGAGTTCACCGCGGCGATGAAAGACCGAGGTTGGCGCAGGAATGTTGGCGTCGCCGGGATGGCGTTCGGCGTGCTGTTTATGGCGCCATTCAACGCATGGAAGGTGCATGGACAGCATGTGGTCAATGCGGCGGTTCCGGTGCTTGAACAGGACCTGGTGCGCCTCGGCGGAGACAAGCTACAGGACAGGGTGCAGTGCCTCGACCTGGTGGGCGGATGCTATAGCGCACTCTACCGCCTGGGGCTGGTGCAGAGCACAGGGTTCGACGGCGACCTGCAGTTCTTCGGGCCGGACGATGGCAAGGTGGTGCCCTACTACCGCAAGATCTTCTGGGACGAGATCCACCAGAACCCTCCGATCGTCATTCTGCTGAGCAATGAGTGGTACCAGGAGTCGGGCTACAGCTTCAACAAGCTAAATACCTGGCCGGAGTTCCGCGATTATCTCAACTCCGCATACCGCCTGCAGGCGACCGAAGGGCCCTTCATCCTTTACTGGGCCCCAATGGAATACCGCGTATATGTGCTTAAGGGGAGCTTCGCGGACAAGCCGGGAATGTAGGGTTGGGTGGCGTGGATGGTAGCGCGGTTGCTCATCCATGATCGATTGCGATGTGGACCCCACCCATGACGATAATGCCGTCATGAATAGGGCACCCGGCAACCGACGCTACAGACAAAATGCGGGGATTCTTCCCCATCCCCTTCGCCTGCGCTCAGGGGCCGGGTCAGAATGACAAACGGAAAAAAGGGGGGCGGGGAGGAATTGTGTGAAGATGATTATGCATTTGACACAGAGTAGGGAGGAATACACAATATGAACACCGTGACAGGGCAGAACAATAAGAAAGTTGAAGTCGATTCAGACGTTCAGGCTGTACTGGAATTTATGCAAGATCGAGTGCAAGCTGGCAAGCTGATTTCCGTGGCCGAAGGAGTCATGCAAATGGCACGGCTCCTTTGGGGATCACACCCACAGGAACCGTGCAGTGCTGTTTCTCTGGTCTTGCCTAAGACGACTGCGTGTAGTCTGTCACCACAAGACGCCATTGGATAGCTCCAATGCCGGGCTTGTGTACGTGGTGATTTTGTGGGGGTAGAGGTTTGTCTACCGTGTGAACGACCTCATGCCCGCAGGCATGACACCGATATATCCCCGACCAAGCTACTATGGCCCCGGGGCTGTACAGCTTGTCGAATTCTTCGACCGTTGCGTTGGCCTTATGAAGCCATGCGTCGTACTTGTAAAGTGCCATATTGTTCCTTTTAATTTTTCCTGTGTTGCCGTACAATAAGGGAAGCGGAGAGGCAGGGAGTTGAACCCGCAGTGTTGACAGCACTGCCGTTCAGAGCTTATAAGGCTCCTAGCAACGCCGGTCGCAGTACCTCTCCGGTGCAAATAGCAAGCCCACCACGGCTCGATTCGTGTTCCCGTCAAAGATCAACGAATCGAGCCTTGTTGCGTTTGCCTGCCGTCGCGGTGAGTGTGACGGCGACAGGCCGAAACTCTTATCATTCCTCTTCCTCCTGTTCCTCTGGGCTCTTAGATGGATAGCCCTGAATCTTGTCCACCAACTCAAACAGAAATTGGCGATCCTCTGCGTCGAGACTGAAGGGATCGGCGGTGATGGACAAAGTAACTGATCCTCCCCCCCGCAGGAAAATTGTCCGCCTGCTCTTAATTCCTTCTTCCTCTGGGGGCGAAATCTGAGATTCCGGCGTTGCTCCATTGACCCTGGTTGTTGCTTTTCGCTTCTTCCTTAGGCCGCTCGTCTCCCTGATTTGCGCCATGAGAAGCGGATGCATTGGTAGGTCAACGTACTTGGCCGCACGAAGAAAGAACGCAACCGCCTTCCGTCGAGTGTCACCGGAGACGTTGTACTGCTCCATCTCCTCCTCTAGCATCTTCGGACTCATTTTCGTCAAATCAGCATCGAGGATGCTGCGATAGGCGTACTGGAGAAGTGCCTTGATATGCTCCTGCCGTCGTTCCTTGTTTTCGACCAACCGATGTAGAGCTGGCGTTGGTTCGTCAGAATCCGTCAGCAAGCCGAAGAATCGAAGGGCCATCATGATCTGCCCCTGCACGATGCCCGACTGGGAACGCCATACAGTACGGTCGAGTTTTTTGGGTAAGCCGTGATCCAAGGCGTCCAGTGACGAGAGAAACGTCTTGAACGGTAAGTATGCTGCCGGGGTCTTTTTGGGTTCGTCTGCCATGCCGATACCTCGATTCAAAATGCCACTTCGCTTCGACAACGTAATAATACATACCTTAGCACAGTCTGTGCCGCATGTCTCAGACTTTTTTTGAAACTAATCCAACTTTGGCGTAGGATCGTGTCGAGGTGGACTCATATGACTGTAGGTAAACAAGTTAGCGTTATTCAATTCGATGGATCGGTGATTGATCGCGTCCTTGTGGCTGTGGAAAACGGGTACTTTTATGTATGTAAACTGGAGGAATGGAATGCGGCACGCAAACAACAGCGTGAACCTACCTGCATCGGATTCCGAGCGGAGTATCTTGTTGGGGAGTCTGATAGACTTGGGTAATGAAGGTTGACAAGGCACAATTCGACGCCCTGCTCCGGCGCATGGTGCAGTCGGAGCCGGTGAAGCGTAGCGATGTAGCGATAGACGCCAAGAAGCCCGCCGCGATACTCGCCAAGTCTAAGCAGTAAGCTCGGCGTACTGGATTGGCTCGGTGTTCACCATCCGGCGCAGCGTCTCATCGAATCGCTCCGGGTTCTTGCGCTCATTGAAGCGATGCTCGAACTCCGCCAGATACCTGCCCAAGTGCTTTATCGAGACGAAGTGGTAGTTGCCTATGATGCCGCGCTTTAGCAGGCTGAATGCGCTTTCGATTGTGTTGGTGTGAATCTCGCCGTCGTCGCCCGTGACGTAATAACCCGCGCTGTGATTGATCGTGCGGTGCTTGCCCTTGAACTTCTTTACGGCCATCGGGTAGCTTTTGAAATCATCGGTCACGATCATCTCCACATCATCATCGACAAAGGCTTCGATGATCTGCTGTAGCGTCCCAGACTTCACATCGTCGGCCTGCATGAAGCGAATCCGACCGCCGCGTTCCCTGAGCCCGATCACGATGTCTTTTTTCTTGGCGCTCCGACCGCCGAATGGACGTATGGTTTTGCCTCCGAGATAGGTTTCGTCCACTTCGACCACCCCGGAGAGCTTAGGGAACTCGGTTTCGTCCTTGTCCATTGCCTTGCGAATGCGGTGCGCCATGTACCATGCAGTGCGATACGCAACGCCCAGATGCGACTCAAGCTGTTTGGCGGAGATACCCTTTTTCGCGTCGATCAACAGCGCGAGAGCCATAAACCACTTGACCAGCGGCAAGTGGGAATCATGGAAGATTGTGCCCACGGTCGGCGAGAACTGCTGATTGCAGGCCACGCATTGATACAGGCGAGTCCGCACGTTCTTGGACTTGCTCTTGCGTTCGATGCGGCTCAGTTTGTCGTGGCCGCAATAGGGGCACGTTTTGCCATCTGGCCAGCGCAGAGCCTCAAGATAATCGAGGCAATCATCGTCTGTTTTGAACTGTCGCGTTACGTCTATTAGGTTCATCACTCCACCTCACAGACAGAATGACAGAAAACAGCTTCTGTGTCAAGTGCATAATCATCTGTGTGAAAAACCACTTGACATAGAGAACTCTATAATGCAGAGTAGTTCATGGAGGGACGAGACGATGGCAGAGTTAGAGCAGGAAGGCGGGACGACGCGCGACGAGCTGGTGCAGCGCGTGGCGCTGATGGAGGAGATGATTGCGGAGGGACGGCAATCGACCGCGCGCTTTGGATGGTGCTTTGTTCTGTGGGGAGTGATCGACCTATGTGCCATGGGCTGGCAGTTCCTTCAGCCCAGATCCTATTGGCCCTGGCCGGTCAGCATTGCCATTGGAGTGATCCTTCAGTTCATGGGTATTGCATTGCAGCGCCGGAAGAGCGGCGCCGCGTGCGGCAAGAATGCTCGTGGGCGGAGCATTCAGGCGGTATGGGGAATGATGGGAGCTACCGCGACACTCTACTTTGCTGCTGCGATGGCGCAACACAAGACGTGGCAGATCTCGTTTTTTGCCGCCATGATGATGTTTGTCGGCATGGCGCATGGAACCAGCGCGATGATTCTGCGCTGGCGGGCGCAGGGGCTGGTGGCGGTCTGTTGGTGGGTGGGCGGAGTAGCGATGTTCTTTGTGCCGTGGCCGTATCCGCTGGGCATTTTTGTCGCGGAGATGCTTTTCGGAATGATTGTGTTCGGCATGTACGCGATGTGGCTGGAACGGCGGCGCGCGGCGGCGGCATTGGAGCAACACCATGCCTGAGCTGCCGGAACTCGATCCCGTGATTCACGGAAAGCTGCGTCTGGCGGTGCTGTCGCTGCTGGTGGGCGTGGAGGAGGCGGACTTCACGTGGCTGCGCGACAAGACCGGATCGACCGACGGCAACCTGGGCGCGCAGATGCTGAAGCTGGAGGAGGCGGGCTACGTGGCGATGCAGAAGCGGTTCGCCGGACGCAAGCCGCAGACTCTGTATCGCATGACTCCGGCGGGACGGAAGGCGCTGGCGAAGTATGTGTCGGCGCTGAAGCGGCTGCTGGGCGGGGCGCTGTAGCTGAATCGTGTGCACTCATGGTGTAGTGTGTCGCGCTTTGAACAAAATACGGGGATTATTCGTACGCTTAGAATGGCAATTCAATCTTGGTCTAGGCAATCATGAAACTGCTCAATAACGGGGAGGGAAGATGAGAAATCGATTTGTAGTTATGTTGATCGCCGGCGCGCTGATGGCGGCGGGCGCGGCTTTTGGACAGACGGCCCAGCGACGCAGGCACCTGTGGCTGCTGCGGCCACTGCGGCTGTACAGACCACTTCCGGCAACCTAACCTTCGACGCAGCGTCGGTGCGGCCGTCGCCCGCGCCGGACCAGGCGACGATGCTGGCCGGCCTGATAGCGGGCAGGAGGCCGAACTGGGTTCGCGTGGATGGGACGCGAGCGACGTTCAATTACGAGTCTCTGAATGACCTGATTGCATACGCCTACAAGCTAAGATCGTATGAGATCAGCGGGCCGGAGTGGCTGGTGACGGACCGGTTCGACATTGCGGCGAGGCTGCCGGAGGGAGCGACGAAGGACGATGTGCCGGAGATGTTGCAGGCGCTGCTGGCGGAACGATTCAAGTTGGCGACGCATCGCGAGATGAGCGAGCAGCCGGTGCTGGGGTTGGTGATTGGCAAGAGCGGACCGAAGTTGAAGGAGTCCATCGCGACGCCCGAAGCGATTGACGAGAACGCGCCGCTGAAGCCGGGCGAATCGAAGATGGACACTCCGAGCGGGCCGATTCGCCTGATGAAAAATGAGGACGGGTCGACGACCTACAACATGGGCGCGAGGGGAAGCTTCACGCTGAAGTTCGACGGCTCGACCCTGTCGATGCATATGGAGGCCAGCTCGATCTCGATGAAGGGCTTTGCCATCATGATGAACACGCTGGGCGGCGGTGAGGGGCGCCAGATTGTGGACATGACCGGACTGACGGGCATGTATCAGACGGCGGTGGACTTTTCCGTTATGGACCTTCAGTCGAGCCTAAGCGCCCAGGGCATCGATATCCCGAGGCGTCCTGGGGGCGGTTCTTCCGGTACGGAGGCGACCGATCCGGAGGGGGGCGCGACCGTTTCAGCGGCGCTGGAGAAGCTCGGGCTGAGGCTGGAGAAGAGCAGGGCGAAGGTGGACCGGCTGGTGGTGGACCACGTGGAGAAGAGTCCCACGGAAAACTGAGGGATCGTTGCGCGCCTGACTATTTCGCCGTCTTGTTCAGCTTGCTGTGGCGGATGCTGTAGCCGAAGTAGATGGCCATGCCGACGACGAGCCAGATCAGCAGGCGAAGCCATGTATCTCTCGGCAGGCCGAGCATCATGGCCAGCGAGATGAGGATTCCCAGGACCGGCGTGAGCGGCGAGAACGGAGCGCGGAAGGGTCGCGGCAGATCGGGCCGGCGGACGCGCAGAACCAAAACGCCCGCGCAGACGATGATGAAGGCGAGCAGGGTGCCGATGCTGGTCATCTCGCCCAGCTTGTCCAGGGGGATGGTGGACGCGAAGACGGCGACCACTGCTCCCACCGTGATGGAGGAGATCCACGGCGTGCGGAACCTGGGATGGACGTTGCTGAAGGTTTTGGGCAGAAGGCCGTCCTTGGACATGGAGAAGAAGACGCGGCTCTGGCCGAGCAGCATGACGATCATGGTGCTGGTGAGGCCTCCCAGCGCGCCCAGCTTGACCAGCAGGCTGCCCCAGCGGACTCCGGTGGCGTCGATGCCGACGGCGAGCGAATCCGGCACGTTCAGGTAGCGATAGTTCACCAGCCCGGTGAGGACCAGCGCGACCAGAATGTAGAGCACGGTGCAGAGGGCGAGCGAGCCGAGAATGCCGATGGGCATGTCGCGCCTGGGGGTCTTGGCCTCCTGCGCGGCGGTTGATACAGCGTCGAAGCCGATGTAGGCGAAGAAGATTACGCCCGCTCCGCGCAGCACGCCGGACCATCCGAACGATCCGAAGGTGCCTGTGTTGGCGGGCAGAAAGGGATGCCAGTTGACGCGCGGAAGCTCGGGATGATGGAGCAGCGCCGCTCCGCCGATGGCCAGAAAGATCAGCAGCACGACGAGCTTGACGGCGACGATGACGCTGTTGAAGTTGGCCGACTCGCGAATGCCGATGACGAGGATGGCGGTGACCGCCAGGATGCCAAGGAAGGCGACCAGGTTGAACAGGCCGTGGCGCTGCGGCAGGGTGGCGGGATCGATTCCGAGTTGGGCGAGCTTTTTTGCGACGCGCCCGAGGAACTCCCAGTGGCCGTTGTAGAGCACGAAGATGGAACCGGGCGTTCCGGCCAGCTCCGGCGGCAGGCGCAGGCCGAAGTCCTGGCCGAGGCTGAGGACGTAGCCGCTCCAGCCGGAGCAGACGGTGGCCGCGCCGAAGGCGTATTCGAGGACGAGGTCCCAACCGATGATCCAGGCGAAGATCTCGCCCAGCGTGGCGTAGCCGTAGGTATAGGCCGAACCGGCCACGGGGATCATGGCGGCAAACTCCGCGTAGCAGAAACCGGCGAAGACGCACCCGATGGCGGCGACCATGAAGCTGTAGACCACGGCGGGACCCGCGTATCGCGCAGCCGCCGGACCGGTGAGCACGAAGATTCCCGTGCCGATGATGGCGCCGATGCCAAGCGCGATGAGATTGCCGACCCCAAGCGAGCGCTTCAGCGTGTGCTCACCGGTCTCGGCGGCCTCGCCCATGATGGATTCCAACGGCTTGGTTCTAAGCAGCATCGACATTCCCTCGGGGGCTAAAGCCCCGTTCCTGTTGCGGCCCATACGGCGGGACTGAAGTCCCGCCCTTTCAAAACAAATTCTGCTCTGGAACTGAAGACCGACCGAGGCGCTTCCACAGCAGATACACCGGTATCCCAAGCAGTACGAGGACGAGTCCAGGCCATGTGTACTGGGGTTTGTAACGCAAGAGTACAACACAGATCCATGCAGCCATCAGGATATAGAGCGCGGGCAGGATTGGGTAGCCGAAGGCGCGGTAGGGGCGCGGCGCACCGGGCTGGGTGCGGCGCAGAACGAAGAGGCCGGCGATGGTGAGGATGTAGAAGACGAGCACCGCGAAGACGACGTAGTCCAGCAATTGGCCGTAGCTGCCGGAGAGACAGAGCAGGCAGGTCCACGCCCACTGCACCCAGAGGGAGTTGACCGGGACGCCGCTGCGTTTGCCGAGGTTGCCGACGGAATGGAAGAAGAGGCCGTCGCGGCCCATGGCGTAGTAGACGCGCGCACCGGCGAGGAGCATACCGTTGACGCAACCGAAGGTGGAGACGAGGATGGCGGCGGCCATCAGCCTGGCGCCGATGGCGCCGAAGGCAGACTCCATGACGGCCGTGGCGACGCGGTCTTGCGTGGCGAACTGAATGCCGCGGCCGGCGATTGTGGCAGCGGTGGGCGAGCCGGCCATTGGGAGAACGCTGAGATAGACGAAGTTGCAGAAGATGTAGAGAAGAAGGACGACGCCGGTGCCGAGGGCGAGGCTGAGGGGAAGATTGCGGCGCGGGTTTTCTATTTCTCCGGCAGTGAAGGTGACGTTGTTCCACGCGTCGGCGCTGAAGAGGCTGCCGACCTGCACGACTGCGACGACGGTGAGCAGGCCAACGAACGCGGTTGGGCCGCCGACGCCGACCTGAACGGCGTGATGCGTGTGCCAACCGGCTCCGGCCCAGAAGTTGTGCCAGCCGGGGCCAGCGCCTGCGGCTCCAGTATAGTTGGCGGCTATGGCTGTGGAGTTTTTGGCGACGAATCCGACAAGGATGACGGCGGCGAGGGCGAGGACCTTGGCGGAGGTGAAGACGTTCTGCACCGAAGCGCCGAGCTTAACGCCGAAGGTGTTGAGCAGCGTGAGCAGGGTGATGATGACGATGGCGGCGAGGTTCGCGGTGTTCAGGCCGATCTCCATGTTGCCGAGGACCATGGGGCCGATGGGAATTGCAGGGACGTGCGCGATGTGCCAGAGCCAGTTGTTTGCGCTCACCGAGGGAAAGAAGACGCCGAGGAACTTGCCGAAGGCGACGCCGACCGCGGCGATGGTCCCGGTCTGAATGACGAGGAAGAGCGTCCAGCCATAGAGGAATCCGCAGAGCGGGCCGAGCGACTCGCGCAGGTAGACGTACTGGCCGCCGGCGCGGGGCATCATGGCGGCCAGCTCGCCGTAGCTGAGCGCGCCGATGAGGGTCATGAGCGCGGTGACCAGCCAGGCCGCGATGAGCAGCGCGGGCGAGGCCACGATGCGACTCATGTCGGCGGAGACGATGAAGATGCCGGAGCCGATCATGGAGCCCATGACGATGGCGGTGGCGGAGAAGAGGCCGAGGCTGCGCACAAAATGCGGGGCTGCGGCGGGGTTATCGTCGCGCGGCGCAGCGGAGGGATGGTCCTGAGGGATGTCGGATGGAGTCACTTCACTCAGTTCTACCGCAGACGGGCGAGAAAGTCGCGCGCGACCTGCTGGGGGCTTTGGTGGGCGGCGAAGAGGGAAGAGATGACGGCGATGGAGTCCGCGCCAGCATCGAGGATGCTGCGTGCGTTGGCGCGGGTGATGCCGCCGATGGCGACCAGCGGCTTGCGGGTGAGCGCGCGGGCGCGTCGGACGCCTTCGAGGCCGACGACGGGGTCGGGGTTGAGCTTGGTCGCGGTGGTGAAGACGGGGCCGATGGCGATGTAGTCGGCGCAGCTTTGATCGGCGATGCGAACCTGTTCGTCGGTGTGGGTGGAGACGCCGACGATGCGATCCGGGCCGACGACGCGGCGTGCGTCTTCGGGGGAGAGATCGCCCTGGCCGACGTGGACGCCGTCGAAGTTGGCGAGGACGGCGAGGTCTGCGCGGTCGTTGAGGATGAGACGGCAGGGTGTTGTGGAGAAGGTTTCGCGGAGGATTGATGCGGCGCGGAGTATCTCCTGAGGCGATCCGTTTTTATCGCGGTATTGCAGCAGTGTGACGCCGGCGGCGCGGAGTTCGCGGGCAAAGGTGTCGAGCGGGACGTTATGCGCGGCGAGGAGTTCGGCGTCGACGATGGGGTAGAGGTGCGGTAGTATCACAGGTAATGCTCCAACACGCGCTTACGCCTAAAGCGAGGAGATTCGATGTTCGATACTTATCAAGCAAATACTTCTCAGACAATTCGATTAGAACGCGAGCGCGAACTGTGGATCAAACAAATGAAGATGGGCAAGAATCGCTATGTGTTTTTTCATACGGTGGTTTTTGGCAATGTGATCTTCGTGCTCCTCCGTGGGGTGAATTTTTTATTCAAGTTATACGTTCATCCCTTCGATTTTAAGGGCAAGGTGGTTGTTGCCACGGTCGAAATGTTTCTGAGCATGTGGGCTGGCTATAGGATCGGATTGCAGTTTTGGCGCAGGGGAGTCAGGATTACGAGTGCGACGGGTGCGACTGAGTAGATCGGTGGCATTATCGTTGAGTGAAACAAGCAACGACCAACGACGGAGATTCTGGCTGCGCCAGAATGACGTGCAAGAACAAACAACGACGAAATGCTGAAGCAGATTCCCTGCGGGAATGACAATCAAAAACAGACAACGACGAAATACAGGGGTCCTTCACTGCGTTCAGGATGACGGCTTAAAGGAATGTAGGGCTAAGCCTCTGTCTCTGTCTCTGCCTTTGCCTTCTCTGCCTGGCGGGCGAAGAAGCGCTCCATGAACTTGGTGTCGAATTGGCCGGCGCGGAAGTCGGCGTCGGCGAATATCTTTTCATGCATGGGGATGGTGGTGTAAATTCCCTGGACGACGAACTGCGAGAGCGCGCGCTGCGTCTTGTTGATGGCCTCTTCGCGATTGGCGCCCTGGCAGATGAGCTTGGCGATGAGCGAGTCGTAGTAGGGCGGGACGACGCCCTCGGCGTACTGGGCGGTGTCGACGCGGACTCCGTTGCCGCCGGGAAGGTTGAAGGCGGTGATGGTGCCGGCGCTGGGAGTGAATTTTTCGGGATGCTCGGCGTTGATGCGGCACTCGATGGCGTGGCCGGAGATGGCGACCGGGGAGGGGATAATTTCCGAGAGGCGATCGCCGGCGGCGATGCGGATCTGCGCCTTGACGAGGTCGATGCCGGTGACCATCTCGGTGACGCAGTGCTCGACCTGGATGCGGGTGTTCATCTCGATGAAGTAGAGCCTGCCATCCTCGTCCATGAGGAACTCGACGGTTCCGGCGTTGCGGTAGCCGACGTCCTTCATGCATCGCTGGATGGTCTGGCCCATCTCGGCGCGCAGCTTGGGCGAGACCATGAGGCTGGGGGCCTCTTCGATGAGCTTCTGGTGGCGGCGCTGGATGGAGCACTCGCGTTCGCCGAGGCTGAGGACGTTGCCGTGCTCGTCGGCGAGAACCTGGAACTCGATGTGGCGGGGCCGCTCGATGAATTTCTCGAGGTAGAGGTCGCCGTTGCCGAAGGCGCCCGCGGCCTCGCCGGAGGCCTGCTGGAAGAGCGCGGGCAGCTCTTCGGCGGAGCGCACGATGCGCATTCCGCGTCCACCGCCGCCGGCGGCTGCCTTGAGCATGACGGGGTAGCCGATGGAGCGGGCGCACTCCAGGGCCTCGGACTCGCCGGCGAGCACGCCGTCGGAGCCGGGAAGGATGGGGACCTTTGCCTTCTTCATGGTCTGGCGCGCGGTGCATTTTTCGCCCATGAGGCGGGTGACCTCGGGCGGCGGGCCGATGAACTTGATGTTGGAGGCGCGGCAGACCTCGGCGAAGTTGGCGTTCTCGCTGAGCAGGCCGTAGCCGGGATGGATGGCGTCGACGCCGGCGATCTCGGCGGCGGAGATGACGGCGGGGACGTTGAGGTAGCTCTCGGCGGAGCGGGGCGGGCCGATGCAGATGGCCTCGTCGGCGAACTTGACATGCAGGCTGTGGCGGTCGGCCTCGCTGTATACGGCGACGCTGCGGATGCCCATCTCGCGGCAGGCGGAGACCACCCGCAGCGCGATCTCACCCCGATTTGCGATCAAAACCTTACGAAACATATAAACTCAGCCTGCTTTCATGCTTGGCCAGCGCAACTCATCGACGGAACTTGCCCTCAGTGGCTAAAGCCGTATTGCAAATAAAGCATTTTACGGCACGGGTGAACCCGTGCCCTTAAGCAAAAACGGAGTTTTTCAGCATCCTCAAAAGTCCCGCCCTTTCAAAACAAATTCAGCGGAGGGATTGAAGCCCGTCCCTATCAAAACAAATACTGACTCATAGATTCTCTATCGTGGGCGGATGGCGAAGAGGGGCTGGCCGAATTCGACTGGCTGGCCGCTGGTTGCGATGCGCCGGACGATCTCGCCGGCGACATCGCACTCGATCTCGTTCATCAGCTTCATGGCCTCGACGATGCAGAGCACCTGGCCCAGCTCGACCTGGTCGCCGACCTTGACGAAGGGGGGCGCGCCGGGCGCGGGCGACTCGTAAAAGGTGCCCACGATGGGCGACTTGACCTCGTGCAGCTTCTCCTCGGCCGCCGCAGCGGGCTGCTCCCCCGGGCTTGGGACGCTGCCGGTTGCGCTTGCGGCCAGTTGCCGCGCCAGCGCGAGGTCGGCGGCGCTTGCTCCGGCGGCGCCGGCAAACTTGATGCGCACCTTAAGATCCGTGCGCTCCATGTCGAACTCGGCGATGCCGTTTTCCTTCAGGAAATCGACCAGCTCGCGCAACTCTTTCAGCTTATTGCTGTCCATCGTTCCTCTTCCTCGCGCATCATGCGCCTTTGCATTCCGGTTCCCTGTCCTCACAACTCGATCCACGCCTTGGGGCTTGGAGTTAGAATCTCGCAGCCGGAGCGTGTGACCAGCACCGTGTCTTCGATGCGCACTCCGAACTTCCCGGGCATATAGATCCCGGGTTCAATTGTAACGATCATTCCGGCTTTGAGCTTCTCCGTTCTCTTTGCGGCGAGGCGCGGCTCCTCGTGGATCTCCAGCCCGAGGCTGTGGCCGGTGGAGTGGGTGAACCAGTCGGCGAGGCCTGCGCGGCGGAGTACAGAGCGGGCTGCCTCGTCCACATCGCCAGTGACGACGTCCGCGCGGATGGCGGCGATTCCCGCCTCCTGCGCCTCCAGCACGGCGTCGTAGGCGTTGCGCTCACTGGCGCTGGCGCGGCCGATGTGGATGGTGCGGGTCATGTCGGAGCAGTAGCCGTCGAGCAGGACGCCGAAGTCGAGGGTGACGAATCCGCGGCGGGGAAGTTTGGCAAGGGTTGCGTGGCCATGGGGCAGGGCAGAGCGCTGGCCGCTGGCAATGATGGTCTCGAAGGACATGCCTTCGGCCCCGGCGAGGCGCGCCGCGTGCTCCAGCTCCGCGGCGACCGCCATCTCCGTCATGCCCGGCTGGATGAAGGTGAGGATGCGGTCGAAGAGACGGCAGCCGAGGGCGGCGGCGGCGCGCAGGCTGGCAATCTCTTCGGCGTCTTTGACCTGGCGCAGGCGGGCCACCAGCGGGTCTACAGCGACGAAGAGGCTGCGGCGCAGCTTGCCGGGGACGGACTTGCGCATGGTGGCCAAGGCGGCGACGGTGGTCTGCGTCCGGTCGAAGCCGCAGCGCCTGACGCGGGCGGCGGCGATCCACTCGCAGGCCTCAGTGAGCGGGGGCCGGGTGGCGATCACCACCTCGGTGCCCACCGCCTCGGCATTGGCCTGGGCGATGTAGCGGCCATCGGTAAAGAGAACCGCGCGAATTGGCGAACGCGACGGCCGCGCCCGATGACCCGCCGCGCAGAGCAGCACAAGCGCAGCACTCGACCCGGTAAAGCCGCACAGCCAGCGCACATCCGGGAGGTGCGTCACCAGCAGCGCGTCTACCCCCGCCGCCCGCGCCGCGCCCGCCGCTCTCTTCTTCCTCGCATTCAAGCCCATCCGTTCAATTCTACCCAACCGGCCGCGTTTGTCATTTCCGAAGGGACCTAAATGAACCACAGTTTGGCTGTTTGCCGTTCTCGCGTCCCTTGATCGCAATGCGATCAAGGGACGCGAGTCTTTAAAATGAGCGCGCCTTTTGGCACGGCTAAAGCCGTGCCCTTCCGATTCAATCAACACTGAAACACTGATTCCGACCTGCTATGCGGCATCCATTCGACTTTGCTCAGGACAGGCTCAGAAGCCGTGCCCTTCCGATTCAATCAACACTGAAACACTGATTCCGACCTGCCACAATGCATTGAAAGCGCGAAACCGGCTATCATGCAGTATGACCGGATTCGTCGCCGATCCTCCGCATGCAGAGCAGAAGACGCTGCTTAGCCGGCGCAACTTTCTGCTCGGCTCCGCTGCCGCTGCCGGCGGCCTGGCGCTCTACTCCGGCGAGATTGCCCGCCACGAGATCAGCATCGTCGCGAGCGACGTGGCGCTGACGCGGCTGCCCGGCGCATTTCATGGCTATCGCATTGCGCAGATCAGCGACATCCACTTCGACGAGTACACCGAGCCCGCGTTTGTGCGCCGCGTGGTCGCAGAGGTGAACCAGCTTGCGCCCGATCTGGTGCTGATGACCGGCGACTACATCAGCAATACCCCGCGGGGACACGACTTTGCCTACGGCGCCATCTATCGCTGCGCCGATCTGCTGCGCGAGCTCGCCTGCCCGCTGCGCTTCGCCGCGATGGGAAACCACGACTCCATTCTGGGCGCGCCCAACATCCGCGAGGCGCTTGCGACCGCGTCCATCCCGCTGCTGGTCAACCAACACGTCGCCATCGAGCGCGCTGGCGAGCGGCTGTGGCTGGCGGCCATCGCCGACGCCCTAAGCAATGTGCCGGACCTGGGCGCCGCAATTCCCGCCAACCCCGACGGCCCCGTCCTGCTGCTGTGCCATGCCCCCGATTACGCCGACTACGTGCTGGCCCACCCGCGCGGGGCGCTGGTCGACCTGATGCTGGCGGGGCACTCGCACGGGGGCCAGGTCCGGCTGCCGATTGTCGGAGCGCTGCATCGCGTGGATGGCGGCAAAAAATACATCCAGGGGTACTTCCGGCTAGGCAAGATGCAGCTTTATGTGAACCGCGGAATTGGCACGGTGGGGCTGCCGTTCCGGCTGAACTGCCCGCCGGAGATCACGTTGTTTACGCTGAAGAGTGCGTAGGTTCGAGGTCTTTCCGCGTACCTTGAACCTCTTGCGCCTTACCGCGCGCGGCCGGCGGGCTTCTTTTCGCGGGGCATGACGGAGTAGTTCGATGGGGCCTTGGCAGAGCTCATGCGGACCATCCAGGCGTCGAGCAGGCTGCGCTTGAAGCGCCAGCGATTGCCCAGCCTGAAGGCCGGGATGAAGCCCTCCGAGGCATAGCGGTAGAGCGTGTCGCCGCTGATGCCTAAATAGTCCGACGCCTGGCGGATATCCATCACCTCGCGCATCATCTGCTGGACTGCACCCGCCATGGAAGAACGCTCCCTGAGACCCGAAGTCCCTGAATGATGAAGATGCCGGAAACCCGAAGATACCGGGACAAAGGCCTGACAAAACCGGCATTTCCTTTTGTATTCCCAAACGAAGGTCCAGGCAACAGGATTCCGGCTGTTCATCCAGGGGTGCATGTTTTTGCTACTAACTGATTGATAAACAAGAAGGCGGATCGGCGCTGTTGTGCGCTTGCTGGATCGCTCCGCGATCCAGCAAGCGCGGACATAATGGGAACGCATTACGGCATCCATTCGACTTCGCTCAGAACAGGCTCAGAAGCCGTGCCCTTCCGGCAAGGCAGCATTAGGGCACGGCTAAATCCGTGCCCTTTCGGGCAAGTTGCTATTACTTTGCGGGCTGGAGGCCGCGGATGACGGCGAAGATATCCTCGCCCACGGTGCGCGTCTGGGCGATTGCGTCGGCGATTGGGATGTCGCAGATCTTGGTTCCCTTGAGCACCGCCATGCGGCCGAACTTGCCTTCATGCACCATATCGATGGCGGCGATGCCATAGCGGGTTGCCAGCATGCGGTCGTACGCCGTGGGAGTTCCGCCGCGCTGGGTGTGGCCGAGGTTGACGCTGCGCGTCTCGTAGCCGGTGCGCTTCTCGATCTCCTCGGCCAGGACCTGCCCGATGCCGCTGAGGCGCGCATGGCCGAAGGAGTCCAGTTTATCGCCGACCGTGATCTGGCCCTCGACGTTGGGCAACTTCGCGCCCTCGGCGACGACCACGATGCCGAAGCGCTTGCCGCACTCCCAGCGCGCGCGCAGCAGGCGCACCACGTCGTCCATGTCGATCTCGTGCTCAGGTGTCAGGATGACGTCGGCGCCGCCCGCGATGCCGGCAGTGACGGCGATCCATCCGGCGTCGCGGCCCATGACCTCGACCACCTGCACGCGGCTGTGCGCCTCGGTGGTGGAGTGCAGACGGTCGACCGCCTCGGTGGCAATCATCACGGCGGTGTCGAAGCCGAAGCAGGCGTCGGTGCCGCTGAGGTCGTTGTCGATGGTCTTGGGTACGCTCACGACGTTCACGCCGCGCCCGGCCAGCTCGACGGAGATGGACTGCGTATCGTCTCCGCCCATGGCGATCAGCGCGTCCAGCTTCTCGTCCTGGATCACCTTGAGGCAGCGCTCGAATCCTCCGGGAATCTTCTTCACATTGGTGCGTGACGAGCGCAGGATGGTCCCGCCGCGATGCAGCATCCCGCTCATGGTCTTCATGCTGAGCGGCATGGTGCGGTCGTCCAGCACGCCGCGCCAGCCCTCCATGAAGCCTATGAACTCATCGCCGTAGTGCAGTACGCCCTTGTGCACCACCGCACGGATCACAGCGTTCAGGCCAGGACAGTCCCCGCCCCCGGTCAGCATTCCAATGCGCATCGCAAGAACCTCTCCATTGAAAAATATTCAATCAATCAAATCATACTGCAAGCGCCGCCTCTCTCCGGTGCGCGATGTCACAGGACCGATGGGCCCCAACGGACGTATTCCGTCCCGGCCCAACATCAAAGTGAGTTTGAAGGCGGCGGTAATCATCGTGGTTTGGGTGAAAAGCTGACCTCAGGGGCTAAAGCCCCATTAATTTTTTGCTGCACTTACGGCACGGTAAACCCGTGCCCTTAAGCAAAACAGGGTATTTCCGCAGCCGGTGAAACGGTGTCTTTAAGCAAATACGGGAATTTCCCGCAGCCTGTAAAGCCGATGAGCGAATCTTTTCCCGGCTGCAACCGGCGATTGGGAATGGAAGGGATGAAATGGATGGTGAGAGCGCTGGGACTCGAACCCAGGACCAACGCCTTAAAAGGGCGATGCTCTACCAACTGAGCTACGCTCTCGAACCACACTCCAACGGTAGCATATCGAGCGGCCCCCGAGGCGCCTGGAAGCGCAGTTGGAGAGGCGAATAAAGCGTCCCGATTCCGCGCGCGAATGAGAGGGCGAAGGAGTGCCATGCGGGTTGGGGGGGCGAGCGCTTTATGGGGAAGCTGCGCAAAGCAGAGCGCGGAGGGACCGGCTGAGGATGGAATGCAGCGCGAGGCCGATGGGACTGACAGAAAAGCGACTTAATGTATGAAAGCAATTTGCGTGCCGTTGGAGGGGAACCGATGGAGAAATGCGGACCGTAATCCTGATTGGGGAGGGCTTAATACCAGAAGAAGACAACTAAGATTATGAAAAAAAAGGCGCATTGAATGACACTAAAGTTGCAGGGAGGACTGATTGACTTGGCATAAAGACGAACGTAGGCTTGAAGCATAACTTGCAAGAGTACGCATAAGTGCAATCGATGGAATAGAGTACGCCACGCAGCATGGCGGTGATCGAGATCTTGCAGCGGGACTGTACCCCGGTCCCGGAGTCGTAGTAATTTGCACGGCTGGCGACGATTGCGATGCGTCTGAGAGCTAGAGCATTTTCACCGATGGTGTAGAGCTTGCGCCTCGAACAAAATGCGGGGATTCTTCCCCTTCGCAAGCTCAGGGTCAGAATGACAATTCATTTGCCTCTACACCAATAGTGAAAGTGATTTAAACATACAGAGCAATCAAGACAACGTGCCGCCGGCTGGCGGCGATGCCGATGCGGCAGAGGGCCTAACCGGAGCAGCAATGGACTCAAGCGGCCGAGAAGCGGGCGACGAGGAGGCGGTAGCGGGAACGCCGGAGGATGTGGCCGTACTTTACCTGTGGGCGAACCTGCAGGGCGCGAAGTACCGCGACTTCTCGGCCTCTCGCCGGGAGTACCGCGCGCAGGTACGGTACCGCGCCGCCCAGGCGATGCGGGAGCGTGAGTTGCGGGCGCAGGCGGCGGCGGAGGTGGCGGCCGAGGCGGCGCAACGCGCGGAGTTGGCCGCAATGGCCACGGCCCAGTTGCAGGACGCAGGCGACAACCGGGTGTTGCGAGTGCAGTCGCTGCAAAATGCCGAGGAGGCCGCGCGCATGGCGTACGGCGAACGGATAGAAGCCGCGCGCCGGGCCGAGGCTGCGGCCCATGCCGTGGCCGTCGTGCTGCGCGAAGAGCGCGAGATCGCCGAGGCCCAGGCGTCGGCCAGGCGCCAGGCACTGCGTTACGCGGAGTCCGAGGCGCGGCGGCGTCGACTGGCGGGGCCTCAGCCACACGATCCGATGGGTGGGGCGAGTACGGCCTGGAGCGCGGTGCCGGCCCCGGAGATCAACGGCGAGGGTGCGCACGAACCAGAACCGGACCGCGCGGCGATGGTCGACCGAACGATGGAAAGTGAGACTGTGCGCCGCGCGACGATGGCCGACCGAACGATGGAAAGTGAGACTGTGCGCCGCGCGACGATGGACCGTGAGACGTTGGACGGCGTGCGCGAGCTTGTGCTTTCGGAAGAGTTGCAGCCATCCAGCGCGGAGGTTGAGGGCACGGAATCCGTTGGCGCGATTTCCGTTGGGACCGATGCTGTGGGCGCCGATGCCGATGCCGAACCGACGGGACCGGCGTGGCTCTATGCTTCGCAGGGCCCGCCACCGACGCGGCTGTTGCAGGCGAACTCGCAGGTCCCCAGGGGGGACGCACCAGCAGGCAAGGGATACAAGAGGGAGGCGCCTGAGGGGGAGACGCTGCAGGACTCGCGGGAGCGGGTTGCGGCGCGCTGGTCTGCGCTGAAGGAGGTCTTCGAGCAGGCCGTGCCGGAGCTGCCCGCGATGCCCCCGGCGAGGCCGGTCGACGGGCGGATGCCGCTGCTGGCGGTATTTTCGCTGGCCGGAGGCGTGGGCAAGACCAGCCTAACGGCGACGCTGGGGCGGGCACTCGCCTCGCAAGGGGAGAAGGTGGTGCTGACCGATACGACCTCGCGCGGCCTGCTCCCGTTTTACTTTGGGGAGCGCGAGCTTCGCCCCGGGGAGGTGCGCACCTTCCAGCCGCCGGCGGGGAGCCCCGGCGCGCCGGTCTCGCTGGTGATCTTCGACGCCGCGAGCATGGGTGGAGACGAGCAGCATCAGAAGACGCTGACCAATGAGATCCTGCGCATTGGCCAGGGCAACCAGCGCCTTGTGCTGGACCTCTCATCGGGATCGAGCTGGCTGGTGCGGCGCATGGTGGAGCTGCATCCCGTCGTGCTTGTGCCGGTGACCGGCGACATGAACTCGGTGATCAGCCTGCACGCGGTGGAGAGGGTCTTCCAGTCCATTGCGGACCGCGACGGCCGGCCCCTGCTGCCCTATTATGTGCTGAACCAGTTCGAACCATCGCTTCCCCTGCACCTGGATGTACGCGAAGTGCTGCGCCGCCAGCTTGGAGACCGCCTTCTGCGTCTTGTGATTCGGCGCTCGCAGGCGGTGAGCGAGGCGCTGGCCGAGGGGATGACGGTGGTGGATTACGCTCCGGAGGCGCCGGTCTCGCAGGATTACATGGATGTCGCCTCTTGGCTGCGCAGCGTCTCCCCGCCGGCGAATGCGGAGTTGTCCAACCAGCAATGGAGTCAACGATGACGCGCTCGCTTTTGTGGAGAGAGTTCGAGTCGGCGGACAGCATTCAGATGCGTGTGCTGCGCTTCTCGGTGCTGGCGGGCGGGGCGCTCTTCTTCTGCTTTACCGGAGCGCTCTCTCTCAACTGGCCGCAGCAGTTGATTCTGGCCGTGATGACGATCCTGCTTGCGGTATGGATGGACCGCGGCTCGAGTTCGTATCCGGTGACCCTGACGCTGATGCTGCTCTCCCTCTACTCGACGTTTCGCTACGGTTTCTGGCGCATCTCCACGGTGCTTGCATTCTTCCGCAATCCGGGCACGCACTGGACCGCTCTGGACGCGTTCTTCGTGTGGATGCTCCTGCTGGCGGAGTGCTATGCCTTCGCGGTGCTTGTGCTGGGGTATATGCAGATGCTGTGGCCGCTGGGGCGCAAGCCGGTGCCGCTGCCCGACGACCTGGAGCAATGGCCCGCGGTGGACGTGCTGATCCCGACCCTCAACGAGCCGCTGAGCGTGGTGCGCTTCACGGCGCTGGCGGCGATGAATATCGACTGGCCGGCCGACAAGCTGAACGTCTACATCCTGGACGACGGCCATCGGGAGGAGTTCCGCGCGTTCGCCGAAGAGGCGGGCATCGGGTACATGACGCGCGACGACAACCGGCACGCCAAGGCGGGCAACATCAACCATGCGCTAGCGCAGATTGGATCGCCGTTTGTCGCCATCTTCGATTCGGACCATGTGCCGACGCGCAGCTTTCTGCAGGTCACCATGGGGTGGTTTCTGCGCGACCGGAAGCTGGGCCTGATGCAGACGCCGCACCACTTCTACTCTCCCGACCCGTTCGAGCGCAATCTGGGGCAGTTTCGCGTCGCTCCCAACGAGGGCGAGCTGTTCTATGGAATCGTGCAGGACGGCAACGATTTCTGGAACGCGGCGTTCTTCTGCGGGTCCTGCGCGGTGATCCGCCGCGCTGCGCTGGACGAGGTGGGCGGCATTGCGGTGGAGACCGTGACCGAGGACGCGCACACCTCGCTGCGCATGCAGATGCGCGGATGGAACACGGCGTACATCAACATTCCGCAGGCGGCCGGCCTGGCGACCGAGCGGCTGAGCGGGCATGTGAGGCAGCGCATCCGCTGGGCGCGCGGCATGGTGCAGGTGCTGCGCTTCGAGAACCCGCTGTTTGCGCCGGGGCTGAAGCCGGCGCAACGGCTCTGCTACTTCAATGCGATGTCGCACTTTCTGTACGCGCTGCCGCGGCTGATCTTCCTGACCGCGCCGCTGATCTACCTCATCTTCGGACGGGTCAACATTCCGGGCTACTGGTTGACGATCGTGGCCTATGCGGCGCCGCACCTGGTGCTGTCGAACCTGACCAACTCGCGCGTGCAGGGACGCCACCGGCACTCGTTCTGGAACGATATCTACGAGACGGTGCTGGCGCCCTACATCTTTCTGCCCACGGTGCTGGCGCTGTTCAGCACGCGGACGGGCAGCTTCAACGTGACGGCGAAGGGCGGCGTGGTCAGCCACGAGTACTTCGACGCGCGCATCGCGCGGCCGTTCCTGGTGCTGCTGGGGTTCGATCTCTTCGGGTTGTTGTGCGCCATTCCCAGGGCGGTGCAGTTTCCCGTCTTCAATGTGACGCGATGGCTGCGCTTCGTCAACTGGCCGGCCAGCATCTACGACGGCGGCCATCCGGGGACGATCTTCATGAACGTTCTGTGGCTTCTGTTCAGCGTGGCGCTGCTTGGGGTTGCGACAGCGGTTGCGCGGGAGAGCCGGCAGCGCCGCCAGTCGGTGCGCATCACCAAGGCGGTGCCGTCGGACATCCTGCTGCCCGACGGCTACATGGCCCAGGGCGTCACCTGCAACCTGTCCAACGGAGGCGTGCTGGCCAGGATCCACGGCCCCATCCATGCAGGGGTGGGCGATCCGCTGCGGTTCGTCTTCCCCCTGCTGGACGGGACGGCGACGCTGCCGGCCACGGTCGTTGCCATCGAGGAAGAGTCGCTGCGCGCGAAGTTCAACTCGCTCAACCTGCAGGAGACCGAGGCGCTGGCCATGATTCTGTACTCGCGCGCGGACACCTGGCTGTGCCCGTGCGAGGCGCGCGAGGCCGACCATCCGATGCGCAGCCTGGGGCGCATTCTGCGGCTGTCGCTCTATGGCCTCTCGCAGACGGCCGGTTCCCTGCTGGGAAATCCGTGGAGGAGCAACAAGAGGAGCGCCGCGAAGGGCGGGCTGGCGGCGAGCGTCGTCCCGGTCCTGCTGCTTGGAGTGCTTGCCGGAGTTACGACGCGCGATGCGCGGGGAGCGCAGGCGGCCGGTGCGCCCAGCGCCCCCAGAACGGCGCCCAGTGTGGCGTCGAGGCCGCGGGCCGTTGCGGCGGCGAGGGACGACGACAACCTCAACCTGCTTCCGCGCCCGTTTTACGACCCCGCGGTGGACCTGCATCCGGCGGTGCCGATCGTCTTCCTGTCGCCGCCCACGCCCAAGGCGATGCGCGCGGCGGGAATCATCGCGTCGTGGTTCGGCATCCTGACGGACGACCATCCGGTGCGCTTCCCTGTATCGATTGGGACGATTCCCGACGGCAACGCGATTGTGATCGCCGAGAAGGCGCGGGAGATTCCGGCTTCGCTGGGGCTGGCGGAGGTCTCCGCTCCGGCCGTGGCGCTGCGCGCCAACCCCTCCGGCCCGAAATCGAAGCTGCTGCTGGTGACCGGGGGCAACGCGGACGAGCTGGTGAAGGCGGCGATTGGGCTGGCGCTGGAGTGCGACCTGTTGCAGGGCGGTCAGGTGAGCTTCGCCGGCCTGAAGATGCCCGGCCCGCGCCAGCCGGACGACGCTCCGCGATGGCTGAGCACGGAGCGGAAGACCGAGATTGGCGAGATCGCGAAGACGGGCGACCTGCAAAGCGACGGCACAGCGCCAGTGAGCATCTTCATGCGCCTGCCGCCCGACCTCTACTACGGGCAGACGCAGAACCTCGCGTTCCATCTGAACTACCGCTACAACGGGGTCCCGCTGGGCAGCCAGAGCACGTTGCAGGTGACGATGAATGGGGCATACGTCAGCTCGACGCCCATGCCGCACACCGACAATGCGTCGCAGGTGCTGGAGACCGTGGTGCCGATCCCGGTGGTGGACATGCGGCCGTTCTCCAACACGCTGAGGCTACAGTTCGCCTTCCAGAGGGCGAAGCTGGCAGAGGGCGAAGAGGCGGCGCCGGCAAACCTGGAGGGCGCGGTGCTGAAGGACTCGACCCTCGACATCGCGGGGATTCCGCACTGGGCCGTGCTGCCGGACCTCGAACTGTTTGCCAATGCGGGCTACCCCTTCACGCGCCTGGCGGACCTGAGTGAGACGACGGTGGTGCTTCCCGAGCGGCCCTCGGCCGGCGAGCTGGAGGTCTTCCTCGACCTGATGGGACACTTCGGCGCGCAGACCGGAACCCCGGCGCTGAATGTGGGCGTGACCGATGCGGCGGGCATGAGCGGCGACGGCTACAAGGACTATTTGGTGCTGGGCACGGTGGACGACCAGCCCGCGCTGCGCACGGTGGACCCGGCCCTGCCGGTGGGTGTGGATGAGGCCGGGCTACAGATCCGCGACGCGCAGGGCTTCTTCCGCCGCGCCGGGAACGCGTGGTGGCGCGTGCGCAGCTCGGACCATGTGCAGCCGGACGAGCTGGAGACGGCGGGCGGCCTGCCCGATGCGCTGATCGAGGCCGCCGAGTGGCCGCGCGGCTCGGCGCGCACGGTGGTGGTGGTGCTGCTGCGCGACCCGGCGGCGAGCGCGAACTTCGCGGCGGCCTTTCTGGAGAACTCGCAGTCGTCCGCCATCTCGCAGACGGTGAGCGTGCTGCGCGGCACGCGGTTCGCCTCCTACCGGATCGGATACGGCTGCTACAGGGTAGGGAGGATTCCGTTGCTCGCCCGCGCGGCGATCGTGCTGACGGAGTTTCCCTGGCTGATCGTCCTGGTGGTGGCGATCTTCTCGTTCCCGATGGCGGCTCTGATCTGGGCGATGGTGCGGCGGCGCGCGCGGGTACGGCTGCAGGGCAGCGACTAGAGCGGAACCAGACCTATTTCTGAAAAAGCCCCTTCCATTTTGCTGAAAAACGGCTGCACCATCCTTCGTGCAACGTGCGAAGGGGGACCGGGCGGCGCGGAAACGCAAAAAAAATGGAATTGTGTCCCCAGTTATCCTCAGATGAGTGGTTCTGGAGGCCAAAATCGCGGTACAAGACGGAAGCCCAGGCGGTAGTCTTCAGGAATAGCCGCAGTACCAATCCTGGTTCTTGCCGGCCTTGATTCCTGTCGGCGTCGGGCAGCGCACAGACAACGATGATGAAACCGCGTGCAATCCGGCTCTGGGCCCCTGCGATTCTACTTGGCGGCGTGGCGCTGGCAGCGTTCTCCGTCCGGGTTGAAGCGCAGTCTTCCCAGCCGGATACGCAGGCTTCTCCGCCCACGATGCTGCCTGCCCTGCCCCCAACACAGGCCTCTCCTCCGGCAACACAGGCTTCTCCGCCCGCAGCGCAGGCCCCTTCGGCTGCAACTCAGGCCCCTCCATCCGCAACGCAGGCGCTGCTGGACAAGGCCTATGGCTTTGAGGCGCGCGGCCGCATGGACCTGGCGGAGCAGACCTGGAAGCAGGTGCTGCAGGCGGACCCGAACAATCCGGACGCGCTGGGAGGGCTTGCGCGCGCGGCCAAGCAGGAGGGCAACACGGCGCTGGCCAACAGCTATTTGGAGCGGCTGCGGGCAGCCCAGGCGAGCGCCCCGGAGCCCGCCGGCGGGGAGGAGATGAGCGCGCAGCAGAAGCAGTTGGCGCAACTGGAGCAGGCGGACAAGCTGGCCGAGGCAGGGAAGTATGCGGCGGCGATGGCGATCTACCGGCAAATCTTCGGCGCCACACCTCCGCCGGGAGAGTGGGCGCTGGTGTACTACGAGACGGAGTCGGCGACCGACGACGGCCGGCCGCACTCCATCGCGGGCTTGCAGGCGCTGGTGAGCAAGTATCCCAACGACTCGCGATACCAGATTGCGCTGGGACGCATTCTGACCTACAACCCGAAGACGCGCGAGCAGGGGCGGAAGTACCTGGAGCGCTATCCGGAGGACCGGCAGGCGGACGAGGCGCTGCGCCAGTCGCTGCTGTGGGACTCGTCGGACCCGGCATACGCCGCGGAGATACGCGCCTATCTGGCGAAGCATCCCGACCCACAGCTCGCCGAGGCATTGCAGTTGGCGGAGGAGGCGCAGTCCCCGTCGAATGCGAGCGCGGTTGCGGGGCCAGCGCCAGCGCCGACGCCCGGACCAGCGCAGGCCGCCGCGCATACTCAGACCGCGGCACAGACGCAGACTCCGGTTCCAGCGCAGGCCGCCGCACAGGCGCGGCCTGCCGGACAAGCGCAGACCTCCGTGCCAGCGCAGACCACCGTGCCAGCGCCGCAACCAGCCGCGGAGAGCACCATCGCACAGTCAACGATGGAGGTCGAGGCATACAAGGCGCTCAACGCCAAGCACCTCGACCAGGCGGAGGCGCTCTTCAAGGCGGTCCTGGACAAGGACCCCGCGAATCCGCGCGCGCTGGCGGGGATGGGCTACATCCGCATGCAGCAGGGGAACTTTCTGGGCGCAATCAGCTTCCTGGAACAGGCCAGGCGCGGCAACATGAGCGACAAGGAGCTGGCGGAGGCGCTGGAGACCGCGCGTTTCTGGTTCCTCATGGGCGAGGGCCAGGCGGCGCTCAACGACAACGACCTGACGATGGCGGAGAAGCAGTACCGGGCCGCGCTGCTGCTGCGCCCCAACAGCCCGGAGGCGCTCAATGGGCTGGCCGGTACGCTGCAGAAGGCGCAGCAGCCGGGACCGGCGGCGCCGCTGTATGAGCGCGCGGTGCAGGCAAACCCCGCATCCATCGAGGGCTGGCGCGGCCTCTTCCTGGCGCAGGTTGAGGCGGGCAACGCGCCGCTGGCGCTGGCCACGGACAAGCGCATTCCCTCGGCGATCCATGTTCAGATGATGCGCGATCCCGCGTATATGCGCGCGCTGGCTTCCAGCTACTCTGCGGTGGGCCGCGACCCCGACGCACAGAAGACGCTGGAAGCCGCCCTGCAACTGCCCTTCGCCGTGGATGCGAAGAAAGTGAAGACCGACATGCAGGTCCAGTTGGCGGGCATTCTGCTGGCCTCCAACCACCTGGAGCAGGCCGCGACGCTCTACTCCCAGGTGCTGGCGCTGGACCATGGGAACACCGCGGCGTGGCAGGGGCTGACGCGGGTGCAGCACGGGATGGGCCACGATCAGGAGGCGCTGGCGACGGTGGAGGGAATGCCTCCGTCGAGCTATGCGGCGGTGATGCGCGATCCCGGCTTTGAGGCCACCGTGGCTGCGATCTACCAGGCGGAGAAGAAACTGGATGTGGCCCAGGACCTGCTGGAGAAGGTGACGGCGCAGCAGACCGGCGCGGGACAGAAACCGTCCGTGGGGGTCGAGATGCAGCTTGCGGGCATCTACATGGAGCGCGGAAACCCCAAGCTCGCCGTCCCGATCTACCGGCGAGTGGCGACCGACGATCCAAGCCGCGCGGACGCGTGGGCCGAGCTGCTGTTTTCGCTGCACGCGACGGGCAACGACAAGGAGGCGGCCGCGCAGGCGCAACAGATTCCCGCCGCGGCGCGCGCCCAGTTGGAGAGCAGCGTGAACTACCTGCAGACCATGGGCTCGGTGTACCAGGCGCTCGGCCAATCGCGGCAGGCGCTGGCGCTGCTGAACCGGGTGCAGCAGTACTATGCGGCGCAGCACACCGCTCCGCCCGCCGACATCGACATTCAGAACGCGTGGCTGCTCTACAACAGCCAGGACGAGACGGGCCTCTATCGCCAGTTGATGGCCCTGGGCGGACGGCCCGACCTGACCGGGGAGCAGAGCCGAACGGTACAGGCGATCTGGACCAACTGGGCGGTGCGGCGCGCCAACCAGACCGCGGCGGCAGGGAACTCGCGGCACGCGCTGGCCATTCTCAACGCGGCTGCGCGAGCGTTCCCGGACAATCCGGCGGTGCTCAAGACGCTGGCCAGCGGATACGCGCGCGCCGGGCAGCCGGAACAGGCCGTGCTCATCTACAAGGCACAGAACCTGTCCTCGGCCAGTGTCGAGGAGTACGAGGCGGCAGTGGGCGCGGCCCTGGCCGCGGGCGAGAACAAGGTCGCCGACACATGGCTGCACTACGCGATGGCAGCATTCCCCAACGACCCGCGCATCCTGATTCTGGGAGCGCGCTTCGAACAGGCGCGTGGAGATACGGCGAAGGCCATCGACTACTACCGGGCGTCGCTGAAGGCCATGCCGCCCCTGGACCGCGGCGCGGAACTGGCGGCGGAGCTCCGGCTGCCCGCGCCCAGCGGGGCTTCGCGCCTGCCCAGCGCGGAGCAGGCGCAGGACCTCTCCGACCTGCTGGCTCCGGGGAACGCCGGCAGCCTGCCCGGCGCACAGGCCCAGCCCTATCTGCCCAGCTATGGCTACATCTACGGATATTACTATCCAGCCGGTTTCGCTCCATTGGCCCCGAACGGACAACCGGCGGGCCTGCCGAATAACGGAACGACCGGCGGACCGTCCGGTGTTGTGCCGCCCTATATGACCAATCCCGCCGCGCAGCCGGAGAGCACCGGCAAGGGCAGACCGAACCAGATCGCCCCGCAGTCCCGCCTGGACCAGGGTGCGTACAATCTGCCCAGCCAAGCAGAGGTTGCGTTGAGGGTGCGCGAGGCAATCGCCCGCGAGCTGGGCGAGTCCGGGGCCGCAGTTGAGATCGCGTTGCAGCCCACTTCCGGGACCATGCCCCAGCCTGAGACGATGACCGCGTCCCGGTCCGCTCCAGAGCTCTCGCTCCAGCCGTCGCTCCAGACTGAAGCTCATACCTCGCAACGGGCCGAACTCTCCGGCGCTGCCATGCACTCCGCCGTCGCGGTCCAGCTAGGCGACAGCACGCCGCATCCGGCGCTGCCTCTGGCCGAGGTGACGGACGTTCTTCCCACCGCGCGCTACGTCTCCAACGCGCGCGCCGTGCAGACTATTTCTTCTCATCCCGACATCGCCGCCGCGCAGGCAGCCGAGATTCGCCGCCATCAGTCGGACCCCGGCACGGCCAGGACCGGGCAGAGCAATCCCCCGACCGAGGACTCCATCATGGCCACCGAGGAGAACGCGCAGTACACTTCGCCGCAGCTTCTGGCGCAGAACCAGAGCAGCCCGCTGGTGGCCCAGCCGTCCAGGCCGCCTTCGGGCCAGACCGGCAACATCCCCGACACCGGCACTCAGCAGTATCCCCAGCCGCGGACCGCACCCGCACCCGCTGCCGCACCGAACCGATCGCCGGGCGCCTCGTCCAACGCTCCACGCCGTGCCGTGGTTCACAGCACGCCTTCGCGCACTCCGTCCCGTCTCCCGGCCCGCACTTCTACTCCTGCCCCACGCGTCGCGGCCAGAACGCGACCGTCCGTGCCTGAGCCAACTCCGCCCGCCGCCAATCCGCCGGCAGCGAGTGCACCGAGCGCCGGTCAGCCGCTGGGCGGCCAGCCCTACCCTCTGATCGGGCCGCCGTATCCGCTGCCCACTTATGGCGAACAGATGGCGCGCAATGTTCCGCCGCTCGGCGGATTCTATGAGGCGCAGGCCCCTCTCCCCATGACCCCAAGGCAGCAGGCCGAGAGCGAACTGGAGTCGCTGGAGGGTTCGTACAGCGGCTGGTGGGGCGTCACGCCCATCGGGAGGGTTCGCAGCGGCACCTCGGGACTCGACCGGCTCACCGATGTGGAGGCCTCGGCTGAAGCCTCCACCGTGCTTGGCCAGTCGCTGCGGCTCACCGCGGTCGCGCGCCCGGTCTTCCTCAACTCCGGCGTGCTCAACACCTCCTCCTTCACCGGCAGCAATGTTCCCTACCTCGGCACGATGCCCGCCAACAGCGCAAACCCGCCTGCCCAGCAGTTCTCCAGCGGGGTGGGCGGCGAAGTGCAGTTGACGACCAGGAACCTGGGCCTCGCCGCCGGGTATACGCCGTCCAACTTCCTCGTTCAAAACATTACGGGGCACTTCAGTTGGCGTCTCTTTGGCGGGCACTTCACGCTCTTCGGCGACCGCGACCCGGTCAGGGACACACAGCTCTCCTACGCGGGGCTGCGCGATCCCGCGACCATTACGCCGCTCTACATCGGCAAAGGCTGGGGCGGCGTCGTCTCCAGCACAGGCGGCGCGCGCATCGACCTGGGCAGCGGCGGCTCGGGCTTCTACTTCTCCGCGGATGGCGGCATCCTGCACGGATACCACGTGCTCAACAACTCCAAGGCCGAGGGCGCGATGGGCGCTTACCTGCGCGTGAAGAACTGGCCCTCGGCCGGCAGCCTCACCGTGGGCGGCGCGCTCTTCGGGATGCACTACCACTACGACGAGGTTGGCCTCTCCTGGGGCCAGGGCGGCTACTTCAGCCCCGACTCCTACTTCCTGGCCGCCGTTCCGGTCACCTTCAACGGGGCCTACAAGTCGAGCTTCCACTACCTGGTGTCGGGGGCCTTCGGAGTGCAGACCTTCAAGCAGGACTGGCAGTACTTCTACCCGCTCAATGCCGGGCTGCAGGCCAACCTGCAAGCCACCCTCGGATGCACCCTGGCACAGCTTGCCGCGCACACCTGCGGGGAGTATCCAGTCAGCGTCGACACCAGCCTGAACTACGCCATCAACTCCGAGGTCTCCTACCGCTTTGGCGAGCACTGGTATCTGGGCGGCTTCGTCTCCGCCAACAACACGGACAACTACAACGCCGTCTCGGGCGGCTTCTTCTTCCGCTACGCCCTGCGCAAGCAGCACGCGTCGGAGGGCTACCCCACGGGCCTCTTCCCGGTCGATGGCTTCCGCCCGCTGCGGGTCCCATAGCGCGGCCCAAGCAACTCCGTTCAGGATGACAATTTTATTGATTGGTCGAGTAAGACGGTCGTTTGCTACCGCAAACGATAACCCACCCATTCCGCACAGAACGCGGAATGAATGGGGCACCCGGCTTCAGTTTGCGGGCTATTTTTTGAGGAGGGGAAGGACGAGCGTGAGGACGTTGCGGGCGACGACCTGGTTGCCGCGCGCGGTGGCGTGGGTGCGGTCGCGCTGCATCATTCCGGGTACGCCATAGACGTCCTTGAGCAGGAAGGGAAGCATGGGGACGCGGTATTTTTTGGCGAGCAGGGTGTAGGTCTGGTTGAACTGCTGGATGTAGTCGGGGCCGTAGTCGGGCGGCAGGGTGATGCCGGCGAGGGCGACCTTTATGCCGGAGCGGCGGAGCGTGGCGACGATCTGGTCGAGGTTGGCGCGGGTGTCGGCGATGGGCAGGCCGCGCAGTCCGTCGTTGCCTCCGAACTCGACGACGGCGACGGCGGGATGCAGGGCGAGGACCTGGGGCAGGCGCTGGACGCCGTCCTTGGTGGTGTTGCCGCTGATGCCCTGGTTGTCGACGCGGTAGCGGATGTGGCGCTGGTCGAGGAGGGCCTGCAAGTAGTCCGGGTAGCTCTGGCCGGGATCGACGCCGGGGCCGGCGGTGAGGCTGTCGCCGAAGCAGACCAGGACGGGGCGGTGGTCTGTGTGCGCGGATGGGGGCTGGACTTTGAGCTGGGCGGAGGCGGAGAGAGTGAGCAGAAGGCACGCCAGGACCGAGAAAGGATAAACTTTCCGCATCGTTCCAACGTATCAAAGATACAGGTGCATGAGGGGAATGCCTGCGGTCTTGGGGCGAAGGTCCGAACCGGTTCTGGAGATTTCCTCGGCGGCTAGAGCAAAACCAGCGTTGGCGTGGTCCTTTGAAGACGGGAGGCCAACGGCAAGACAAAGACGAAAGGCATGATTCTTGAGCTGTAAGCTATCAGCCATAAAGCTATCAGTTAAGGCGATGGAACTAGCATCCCCGGTTTTGCTCTAAAGCCGCGTTGTCAAGGGATGGCAAAGGCGGGACTGAAGTCCCGCCCCTTCAAAACGAGTTTGCGGCGTGTTCTCAACGCTTGATTGCGCAACGCAGAGGGAGAGTTTGGCCGTGAGTGAAGACGAAGACCTGAGCGAAGAGATCGTCAGAGAGCAGGCGATGATTGTGGTGGAGGGGTTGCGAAAGTCGATCCGCAACGGGGCGCGGACGGTGGAGATCCTGCGCGGGTTGGACTTCAGCGTGCCGAAGGGCGAGTTTGTGGCCATCATGGGGGCGTCGGGGAGCGGGAAATCGACGCTGCTGGGGCTGCTGGCGGGGCTGGATACGCCGAGCGCGGGCGTGGTGCGGCTGAACGGGACGGCGATCAGCTATCTGCCGGAGGACCGGCTGGCGCAGGTGCGGGGACAGACGGTGGGGTTCGTCTTCCAGTCGTACCAACTGGTGCCGACGCTGACCGCGCTGGAGAATGTTCTGCTGGCGCATGAGTTGAACGCCGAGGGCGATGGCAAACCGAGGGCGCGGCAGTTGCTGGCCAGCGTCGGGCTGGGCGACCGGATGGACCACTACCCGGTGCAGCTATCGGGCGGCGAGCAGCAGCGGGTGGCGCTGGCGCGGGCGTTCGTGATGCGGCCTCCGATTGTGCTGGCCGACGAGCCGACGGGGAACCTGGACACCGTCAACGGCGCGCATGTGCTGGAACTGCTGCTGGGGTTGAACCGCACGGAGGGAACGACGCTGCTGCTGGTGACGCACGATGCGACGCTGGCGTCGTGCGCGGACCGGCGGATTGTGCTGCGCGACGGTCTGATTATTTCGGATGAGATGAATTCTGAACGTACGAGGCCGGACCGGCTGACGCCCTTCGGGTTCTCGGTGGGCCGATAGATGGCGAACGGGCTGGCATGGGGAACGGCGGCGAAGATCGCAGCGCGCGAGATGCGGCACTCGCGGGGGAAGTTTCTGTTTGTCATTCTTTCGGTTGCCATTGGCGTGGCTGCACTGACCGGGGTGCGCGGATTCTCGGCTTCGTTCCGCGCCACGCTGCTGGACAGGGCGCGGTCGATCATGGCGGCGGACCTGGCGGCCAAGTCGATCCAGCAGACGACGCCGGAGGAGCTGAAGGGGCTGGAGGGGATTCGCGCGGACGGCGTGCAGATGACGACGGTGACGGAGATGATGTCGATGGCGGCGTCGCCGCAGTCGATGATGCCGCTGCTGGTGAGCTTGAAGGCGGTCGATCCGGCGCTGTACCCGTTCTACGGGGAGATTGAACTCGCGCCGGCGATGGGGCTGAAGACGGCGCTTGGGCCGGGTTCGGTTGCGGTGGGCGACGATCTGCTGCTGCGCACCGGGCTGCATGTGGGCGATGACGTGCGCGTGGGCGGGAAGCTGTTTCGCATTGCGGCGACGGTGGTGGATGAGCCGGACCGGCTGTCGGGAAACTTCGAAGCGGGGCCGCGCGTGCTGATCTCGCGCGAGGCGCTGGATGCGACCGGGCTGCTTGCACCGGGGAACCATGCGACGGAGCGCGTGCTGTTCAAGCTGCCGCCGCCGAGCGATGGGCGGCCCGTGTCGGATGCGGCGGTTGCGGCGCTGAAGACGAAGATTGCGGCTCTGCTTCCGGAGGCGCAGATTACGGACTATCGCGAGACCAACCCTTCGCTGACCGAGGGGCTGGACCGCGCGACCAGCCTGCTGTCGCTGATGAGCCTGGTGGCATTGGTGCTGGGCGCGGTGGGCGTGGCGATGGCGATGCGCGCTCATTTGCAACAGAGGCTGGACACGATCGCGATCATGAAGTCGCTGGGCGCGCGGAGCGGGCAGATCATGAAGATCTACCTGCTGCAGACGCTGCTGCTGGGGCTTGCGGGGGGATTGCTGGGCGTGCTTCTGGGGGTTGCGGTGCAGCTTGCGTTTCCGTCGGTGCTGGGCAGGCTGATCAATGTTCCGACAGAGTTGCACATGCAGTGGAGGGCGATCTTTACGGGGCTGGGCGCGGGATTGCTGACGACGCTGCTGTTTACGCTGCCGCCGCTGCTGGACATTCGCGGGGTGAGGCCGAGCCTGATCCTGCGGAGGGCGGTGGAGGACAACGACGATCCGTTTATCGCGGCGGTGTGGAAGAAGATCACCAAAAATGCGGCGCAGATTGTGGCGACGGCGGTGATCCTGGGGGGAATTGCGGCGATTGCCACGACGTTGTCGGATTCGGCGGTGGTGGGACGGGTCTTCTCGCTGGGGCTGGTGATTGTGCTGCTGGTGCTGCTGGCGGCGTCGGCGGCGGTGCTGTGGGGGCTGAAGTTCTTTCTGAATAGAACGCGGCTGCACCTGCCTTCGGCGCTGCGCCACGGGCTGGCGAACCTGTACCGCCCGGGCAATCCGTCGGCGGCGCTGCTGGCGGCGCTGGGCATGGGCGTGATGCAGATCATGCTGGTGTTCCTGGTGCAGCGGGCGGTGGTCAACGAGCTGCATATCACGTCTGCGCCGAACCTGCCCAATGTGTTTCTGGTGGACATTGCGAATAGCGAGATCGATGGGATTCAAAGGGTGCTGAAGGCGCAGCCGGGAGTGACGACCCAGCCGGAGCTGGTGCCGATGGTGGGGGCGCGGGTGGAGGCGATGGATGGCGTGACGGCGGCGGAGGCAAGGGAAAGAGCGGATGCGGAGAGGGAGCAGGCGCAGGCGCAGGGAACACCGAGGAACGGGCGGCGGCGGCGGATGCCGCGTTCGGTGAATCTGACCTGGGCGGAGGCCGTGCCGGTGGGGACGAAGGTGGTGTCGGGCGAATGGTGGAAGGCGGGCGAACGCGGGCCGGAGCTGGCAATCTCGCAGCAGGAGGCGCAGTGGCTGGGCGTGAAGCTGGGATCGACGATCACGTTTGGGGTCGAAGACCAGCAGATTGCGGCGACCGTGGTGGCGTTGACCAAAGACGATGGACAGCACCTCTTCGGACGCGCGCAGTTCACGCTGCCGAAGGCGGCGCTGGACGGGCTGCCGGTGGTGTGGTCGGGCGGCGTGCATGTGACGCCGGAGCGCGTGGGCGAGTTGCAGCGCGCGCTGTACGCGGCGTATCCCACGGTGACGGTGATCAACGTGGCGCAGGCGATGGAGACGGTGCGCGCGGTGGTGATCCAGATTACGTATGTGATCCAGTTCCTGGCGGCGTTCTCGATCTTCGCGGGCGTGGTGATTCTGGCGTCGTCGATTGCGGGGACGAAGTACCGGCGCATCCGCGAGGTGGTAGTGCTGAAGACGCTGGGCGCGACGCGGGGGCGGATTGCGACGATCTTCTCCATTGAGTTTGCCGTGCTGGGGCTGGTGGCAGGCGTGGTGGGGATCGGGTTTGCCAACCTGATTACGAGGACGATCCTGCACCAGATGAATGTGGCGTACCAGGCGCAGTTGCTGTTGAACTTCAGCGCGCTGGCGGGGGTTGCAATGTTGACCGTGGCGACGGGCTGGATGGCGAGCCACAGGATATTGGAGCAGAAGCCGCTGGAGGTGCTGCGCGAGGAGTAATCAATCCTCAAAATTGGCAGTCTTATCGGCACGGGTGAACCCGTGCCCTTCCGGCTGATCTCGACTGGTGGAGTTAACTTTGGTTTGGTGGTTCGGGTATGATCCTGTTGCCGGAGGCAGGGGTGGTTTCGCGGCACCGGCTTTCATCGGTGTCATCATTTGTCATTCTCTTTCAAGGGTCAAAGAGCGAGGTTGTGCGATGGTCGTTGGGCGGAAGACGTGGTTGCTTGCCGTGGCGGCGGGCGTTTGTTTGTTGGGGACGATTCAGCAGGGCGCATGGGCGCAGGCGGGAGCTCCGGGCGCACAGCCGGGTGCGCGGCAGTTTCCGCCGCAGTTGACGGACACGCCGGTGGCGCCTCCCAACACGGAGGCGATGCGCCTGGCGGGGATTGCGAGGGACAACTCGCGCGGGTTCGGCTCCTCGCCGGACGATGGCGGGCCGCTGGACAGGGACCTGTCGCCGGCGATTACGCCCGAGGCGGTGGGCGCGGCGATGCGCAAGGTGGCGGACTCGGAGCTTGCCGGGTCGCAGCAGTACTTCACGGTGGTGGACCGCGCGCGCAACATGGACGGGCGGATATGGACGTGGAGCGTGCTGTACGCGGGATATATGGCCGCGGCGGACGCGCTGAACGAGGCGAGGTACCGCGACGCGATGGAGCAGGTGGGCAAGAGCTACAACTGGGGGCTGCGATCGACGCAGATGCCCAGCGGCGACGACCAGAGCCTTGCGCAGATGTACCTGGAGCTGTACCTGAAGGACAAGAAGCCGGAGCAGATTGCACCGATCCAGGCTGCGCTGGACGGGATCCTGGCCGCTCCGCGCGTGGAGCTGGGAACGCAGCGGAGGATCGCGTGGTGGTGGTGCGATGCGCTGTTCATGGCGCCGCCGGTGTGGGCGCGGATGTATGCGGCGACCGGCGACAAGAAGTACATCGGCTATCTGGACGAGGAGTGGGCCAAAACATCGCAGTTGCTGTACGACCCGCAGGCGCACCTGTATTCGCGCGACGCGTCGTTCATCACAAGGACGGAGAAGAACGGGCAGAAGATGTTCTGGTCGCGCGGCGAGGGATGGGTGATGGGCGGACTGGCGCGGACGCTGGAGTACTTGCCGAAGGACGATCCGGCGCGGGCGAAGTATGAGACGCAGTTGAGGGAGATGGCTGCGGCGCTGGCCAAGATCCAGGGGCCGGATGGGCTGTGGCGCGCGGGACTGCTGGACCCGGCGGACTATGACCAGCCGGAGATCTCGGGGTCGTCGTTGATTACGTTCGGCATGGCGTGGGGGATCAATAACGGGATTCTGGACCGCTCGGTGTATGGGCCTGTGGTGACGAAGGCTTGGGACGGAATGCTGAAGCACATCTACGCGGACGGGCGGCTGGGAGACATTCAGCAGACCGGGGCGGAGCCGGCGGCGTTCAAACCTGCGGCGAGCTACAACTATGGGGTCGGCGGATTCCTGATGGCAGGCAGCGAGGTCTACAAGATGGCGGAGGCTGGGCGCAAAGGGAAGTAGTTGCCACACGCGTGAGCGGAACCAGAGTAACAGTGCCCAAACGAAGAGCATTGAAGGTGGCTTTTACTTCCACCCCAGCGACGAAGACCCGTCGCCGGGGGCCCCGGTTGAGGAAAAAGCCACTCGGAGGGATTGCCCCCGGGGTATACCTACTCTGGTTTCGCTCGAGACGCACTACACTATGGATGAGCGAGTCTGTTCTGCTGGAGTTCCTCCAGTGGAGAGGCCCAATTTCGTCTTGCGCAGGAATCGAGAGAAGGGGCATGTGTTGAACGAAAGCGAGTCCAGCACGCGAGCCAGTGCGATTGAGCCGGCGTCGGTGCGCACTCATGCGGCATTGATGGGCATCTACGAGATATCGAAGATGCTGACGCGGCCGGCGCGGCTGGAGACGGCGCTCTCTGGCGTGGTGAACCTGCTGAACAGCTTTATGGACATGAGCGGCGGACTGATCGCCCTTTTGGACGAGGAGGACCGGACGACCACCGTGGTGGGTGCGGGATGGAACGAGGCCGAGGCCAAAGAGCACTTTGAACGGCTACCGGAGCAGGCCGTGGGGCAGATTGTGGTCTCCGGCATGCCGCTGGTGGTGCGCGATGTGGCGCAGAGCCCGCTGTTCGCCCAGTGGAGCGAGCTGAAGGCCGGGGATGCGGCGGCGGTGCGGTCGTTTGTGGGGGTGCCGATCAAGGGCGAGAAACACACCATCGGGACAATCACAATCGAGCGCGTGGGCAGCCAGTCCTCGCCCGGCACGCTCGACGAAGACGTGCGCTACCTGACGATGATTGCCAACCTGGTGGGCCAGACGGTGGCGTTGCAGACCATGGTGGAGCGCGACCGCGAGCGGCTGATGGCCGAGCGCAACCGGCTGGAGCAGGAGCTGGAAGAGCGGAACCCGGCGAAGCACGAGGGGATCTCGTGGATCATTGGAGTGAGCCCCGCGATCCGCGAGGTGACGGAGAAGGTGCAGTTGGTGGCGCGATGCAACCTGCCGGTGCTGCTGTGCGGCGAATCGGGGACGGGCAAGGAGCTGTTTGCGCGCGCGATCCATGAGTACTCTCCGCGCAAGGAGCAGCCGTATATCCGGTTGAACTGCGCGGCGCTGTCGGAGACGGTGCTGGAGTCGGAGCTCTTCGGCCACGACAAGGGGGCGTTTACTGGGGCGATTGGAATGCGCAAGGGGCGCTTCGAGATGGCGGATGGCGGGACGCTGTTTCTGGATGAGATTGGCGAGATTTCGACCAGCTTCCAGGCCAAGCTGCTGCGCGTGTTGCAGGAGGGGGAGTTCGAGCGGGTGGGCGGAAACCACACCATCAAGGTGGATGTGCGGCTGGTGACGGCGACCAACCGGAACCTGGAGGCGGCGGTGATCTCCGGCGACTTCCGTTCGGACCTTTACTATCGCATCAGCGTGGTGCCGATCTTTCTGCCCGCGCTGCGCGAGCGGCGGGAGGACATTCCCCTGCTGGCGCGCGAGTTTCTGAAGCGCTTCAACAAGGAGCATGGGGTCAGCCTGAGCATTTCGCCGCGCGCCATGGAGGCGCTGACGGCGTGCGACTTTCCGGGCAACGTGCGCGAGCTGGAGAGCTGCGTGCGGCGTACCGCTGCGCTGACCAAGAACCCAGTGTTGCAGGCGGAGGACTTCGACCTGAGCAGCAGGAGCAGTTCGGAGGCGATGGGCAAGTCGATGAGCAGGGCGCGCTCTTCCGGCAAAGGCGCGATGGTCTTTCCTGCTTCGGAGCTGAATGGAGTTGAACAGGTCGCCGCTGGGCCGGGCTTTGCGGAGACGGAGGGCGTGGCCGCCGCGGAGGCCGCAGGCGCAGGCGGCTTCAGCGAGCGGGAGCGGCTGGTGGATGCCATGGAGCGGGCCGGATGGGTGCAGGCCAAGGCGGCGCGGCTGCTCAGCCTGACGCCGCGGCAGATGGGCTACGCGCTGCGCAAGCATGGGATCGAGATCAAGCGGTTCTGAGCGACACCTGCGAACGTCGGCTACACAACTAACCGAGCCAGTCCGGATTGCGTGCCGAACCGTCGAAGCGCGCGGTGGTCTTGAAGGGCTCGAACTGGCCGCTGAGAGCGGCGTCGCGGGTGCGGGCAAGGAGCGAGGCTGTCTCGGATTCGGTCAGCGGCTTGAAGGTGCGCATCGCGGTGAAGGCCTGCTCCATGATCTGCATGGTGTCCATGCCCGTGATGACGACGGAGAGCGGCTGCGAGAGAGCGTAATGCAGCGCTTCGATGGCGCTGACGGTGGTGTTTCTCAGCAGAATGCCGGCGCACAGGGTCTTCATGGCAAGCACGGCTGTGCCTTGCGCGCGGGCTACTGGAATGACCTGCGCGTTGAACGAGCGGAAGTGCGCATCGAGCACATTGATGGGCATCTGCACGGTGTCGAAGTGGAATTTATGTTGCTGCGCGATCTCGAACGTGCGCAGGTGAATGGCAGGGTCCTTGTGGCCGGTGAATCCGATGTAGCGGATCTTGCCCGCCTGCCTGGCTGCGAGGGCTGCCTCCAGCGCGCCGCCGGCGGCGAAGATGCGGTCGGGGTCCTCCATGCGAATGAGCTCGTGAAATTGCATCAGATCGATGGTGTCCACCTTGAGGCGGGCGAGGGACTGCTCGAGTTGCGTGTTGAAGGACTGCGCGGAACGGCCGTCGATCTTGGTCATGAGGAAGACTTTGTTGCGATAGCCGTCCTTGAGAGCGTCGCCCATGCGCGACTCGCTGGCGCCGTCGTTGTAGTCCCAACTGTTGTCCATGAAGGTGATGCCGCGGTCGATGGCGGTGCGAACCATGCGCACGCTCTCGGCGGGATCGGATTGCACGCCGATGTGGTAGCCGCCCAGGCCGATGGCGGAGACCTTCACTCCGGTGCGGCCCAGGATGCGGTACTGCATCTCTGAAGAGGAGGGCGCCGTTTCAGTCTGCGCCTGACCAAGAAGGTTCGATGTTGCCGCGGCGGCCACTCCGGCTACGGCGGCCGCCTTGAGAAATTCTCTACGCTGCATACGCTCTCCCGTGGAAGTGAAGTTGCAACCATGCAGGCGAGGAGGGCGCATCTGGGCTACTCGGGAGCATGGAGATGGCGATCATGGGCCCAATGCGCGTTCGGTCGGACTTCCTATTGATGCAGGAGACGGAAGGAGAGATGCAGGAAAGTGGGTTGGCGCGGTGGGCACGCCGACAGCGAGGCAGGATTCAATGGGGATTAAAGGATGGAGAGGAATGGTCGGGGCGAGAGGATTTGAACCTCCGACCCCCTGGTCCCGAACCAGGTGCGCTACCAGACTGCGCTACGCCCCGAACTTTGTTGCCCGGCGCCACTCATGATGCCAAGTGCCACAAGCCATGGGCAATCCGCCACGACCTGTGGCCGAGTGGATGCCGGTGTGTGGGATGCGATCCGTGGGCCGAGAGGCGCACTGGACCGCAGTGCCGGCATAAGCAGTTTAGCAGAGATTCCGCGCGAGGTGTGCGGACGTGGGGCCTCCGATCCTTGACTCAGCGGGCAGCGGGGTCGAGGGCAGGGTTTGAAGCCCCATCTCAATGGCGAGATGTGGGGTGCCCGGCCGACCGGGGGTACAATTGCGGGAGTTAGAAATCCCCACCCATCACGATGAGACCGCGATGAATGGGGCACCCAGTATGATGGGTGGGCCACCCGCCCAGGGTTACGGGTGGGTGGTCGCCTGACAGTTTCTGACAACATGGTATAGGCTTCCGTTATGGCCCCTGGAGTGAAAAAGATTGGTATAGAACTTGTGGGCGTTGGAGAGGCGCTGGCTCGGGGTCCGTGGAAGATCCCTGCATACCAGCGCTCCTACGCTTGGGAACATGAGCACATAACCAAGCTGTTCAACGATCTCGATGATGCAATGGCGCGCGGGGAGGACGAATATTTTCTTGGGTCTATAGTTATCAAGCAGTCTTCCGACGGTAGCGCGCCGGAGATTGTCGACGGGCAACAGCGTTTGGCTACATCAACGATCTTACTTGCGGCCATACGCGATTTCTTCGCGAATAAGAACGATGTATCTCGTGTTGAAGGGCTTGAAAAAGACTATTTGTTCAGTACGGATTTTCGCACTCAAGACAAGTCGCCAAGGCTGACCCTCAACGGATCTGACCAGAGCTACTTCATGGACACCGTGCTCGAAAGGCCAGGAGGAGCGAAGCGTAACCGGGCTCCCGGAAAGAACAAGGGGTCGGAGGAGAATCTAAAACTCGCCCGCGAATTGGCTGCTAAGCACGTTGCGACGCTCGCCGGGTCTTCCGCTTCGCCGACTAGGTTGTTTGATCTGACCGAGTATCTAAAAATCAAGGCGAAGATCATCTGGGTCGAGGTACCGGACGATGCCAACGCTTACATGATTTTCGAAGCACTGAACGACAGAGGGCGGGAGTTAGCAATCAGCGACCTCCTAAAGAACCACCTATTCAAGGAATCTAAGGGCAATCTGGAACATGTGAAGCGTCATTGGATTGGTATGACGGCGGTTCTCGAGGCCGTTGCGGACGAGATCATTGTCGACTTTATTCGGCATTACTGGTCTTCGGCATACGGATTGACCCGGGATCGTCAACTCTATGAGGAGTTCAAGAAGCAGGTTACTGACAAAAAAACGGCCCTCGAGTTTGCCGCGACTATCGAGAAGGAGGCCGCCAGATACGCGGCGATCATAAGCCAGAACCACTCCTATTGGGCTACACAGACCCAGTCGTCGCGGGACTATATCGATATTCTCAACCGGAGGTTGGGAATGGTTCGAATGCGACCGCTTCTATTGGCCTTGATGTCGACGATCAAGAGCAAGAAGGAGGTTGAGAAGAGCTTGCGCTACCTCGTCAATGCCGGGGCGAGGCTGACAATAACGGGCGGAGGGGGGACTGGCACAACTGAACAGGCATACGCTTCAACAGCAAAATCCATAAGGGATGGCGCGATCAAGACTGTTGCTCAGTTGCACGCCACGATGAAGTCGATAGTGCCAACTGATGACCAGTTTCGAGATGCGTTCAAGATAGCGAGTGTCTCCAAGGGAAGAATTGCCCGCTATTACCTTCAATCCCTGGAGAAACAGAAGGCCGGCGAGACGCAGCCGGAGTGGATTCCGAATGAGAATGAGGATCAACTGAATTTGGAACATGTGATGCCTCAAGTTCCCTCGGCGGATTGGATTAGACTGGATCCTGACATAATTCGGACTTATACGAAGCGAATGGGTAATCTGGCTCTGTTGCCTGCAGGGGTGAATTCAGGGGTGGGGAACGAGTCGTTCGCTTCAAAGAAGGCCAAATTGGCGGCTTCTACGCTAAAGTTGACGTCTATGATCGGCACGCAGACCAAATGGACGCCCGCGGAAATCCAAAAGAGGCAGGACAAACTTGCCGATTTAGCGGTGAAGACGTGGCCAAACAAACCCTGAGTCTGGGGCAATCGAAGGCAGTGAGGCTGATCTCCACACAGGCCGCCGCCGAGCTTGTAGGTTACACGCGCGATCACGTCGGGTTGCTGCTCAGGCGGGGAATAATAAAAGGTGATAAGCCAGGGAGAGATTGGTTCGTAGATGAAGCATCGCTTAGGCAATATATCGACAGTGGTCCGAAGCCAGGGCCAAAGCGTGATTGACAATATATCGTCTAGCCGATATATTCCTCATGTGCAACTATTTGGTGGAAGCGGCCCTATTATCTCGACTCGTTATCTCAGCAAGCAGGGCATACTCTTCCAAGCTGACTGCCTTGACCTGTTGGCAAATATTCGGAGCGGGTCCGTTGACATGGTATTTGCTGATCCTCCTTTCAACCTAGGTAAGAGATACGAGGATCCTGGTGTAACAGACCAGCATCTTGAAGAGGCATATCGGGGTTGGTGCAGGACTTGGTTGCTGGAGTCAATAAGGGTTCTGAAGCCGGGCGGGTCCGTGTTCGTCTATCACTGGCCGAAGTGGTTGATGGATTTTGGTGCTTGGCTGAATAACGTTCCTCAGATTGAATTTCGGAATTGGATTGCTCTAAAGATGAAAGCCGGGTTTCCCATCAAGGGTCGGGTCCATCCTGCACATTACGGTCTTCTTTACTTCGTCAAGAAGGGCCATCGGCCCACATTCAACGTTGTGAGAGTCAAGTCCCCCACATGTAAGAACTGTGGCACGCTTCAGCGGGACTATGGTGGTTACAGGGAGAAATATCGCGAATTCGAAGAGGATGGTGTTCCCTGGGTACAGGTTAGCGACTTTTGGGAAGATACACGGCCCGCGATTTTCGATAAGGCTCGCGCGAGCCGGATAAATGAGCTGCCAATACACGTGCCTGAGAGAGCAATCCTGATGGCGACCAATCCTGGCGACGTAGTGCTGGACGTTTTTTCGGGCTCAGGGAGTACGCTGCATGCTGCACAGCGAAACGATAGGTTGTGGATTGCGGGTGATTACAGCGACTCGACTCCTGCTCTTCGCCGCATTGCCACTATCTGGGGGACCGAGGAGTCAGCGAAGGTTCCCAAGAAGTTAGCCGTTTGTTTCAATAAGAAGTTTCGCGAAATCTTGCCAAATTATGTTCCCCCGGCTCAGCGTCCTATTACGAAGGTCGAGAAAATTGATTCATTTGTGGAAAAGGACCAGAGGGACGCAGCGCGGAGCAAAATCATCAAGCCGAAAGCCAAGTCCTCTTCCGGATAGAAGAGGACCTTAATTCACTGCAACAGTGTACCGTTTTCGGGTTGGGGTTTGGGGTCTTCGGGGGGATGACGGCGGCGGCGGCGACCTTGTCGTCGGTGTCGAGGTTGAGGAGCTTGACGCCGGAGGTGCGGCGGCATGGGGGTATTGTAGACCCTCGGCCCCACGTCTCAGAAGCGAGACGTGGGGCACCCGGCTGATACTCCCTCGGGGGCTAAAGCCCCGTTGTTTATGCGCTCTTGCGGCGGGACTGAAGTCCCGCCCTATCTTAATTTAAGTTGCCTTTGCGGCACGCGTGAACGCGTGCCCTTCCGATTCGTGCCCCCTTGGATTGTGGGGCGATCAGTAATAAAGCAGATTCCTCCGCTACGCTGCGGAATGACAAACAAAGGGCGAGCGGATTGTGGCACGGGTGAACCCGTGCCCTTAAGCAAAACAAATCAAATACGGGGATTCTTCCCCGTTCGCTGCGCTCAGGGTCAGAATGACAAACAGGTGAGGGTGAGCGGTTTGTGGCACGCGTGAACGCGTGCCCTTCCGATTCGTGCCCCCTTGTATTGTGGGGCGAACAGTCATAAAGCAGATTCCTCCGCTACGCTGCGGAATGACAAACAAAGGGCGAGCGGAATGTGGCACGGGTAAACGCGTGCCATTCCGACATTTCGGCGGGGGGAGGCTAGAGGCGGCAGATGAGGAGTTCGCGTTCGTAGACGAGCTGGGCGGGGAGGCGGTTGTGGAGGGCGATGAAGAGCTCTTCGTGGTCCATGACCTCGCGCTTCCAGGCGTCGGGATTGATGTGCTGGAGCTGGTTGAAGAGTTCGCGCAGCTCGTCGCGGGGAATGTCCAGGCCCTGCCAGTTGATGTCCTCGAAGAAGGGGGTCCAGCCAATGGCGGTCTCCTTGCCGTTGGCGTGGCCGTGGATGCGGTCGACGATCCACTTGAGGATACGCATGTTTTCGCCGTAGCCGGGCCAGAGGAAGTGGCCACTGGCGTCCTTGCGGAACCAGTTGACCTGGAAGATGCGCGGAGTGTAGCTGAGGTTGCGCTGCATGCTGATCCAGTGGCGGAAGTAGTCGCCCATGTTGTATCCGCAGAAGGGTAGCATGGCCATGGGGTCGCGGCGCACCTTGCCCACGGGCGCGCCCGCGGCGGCGGTGGTTTCGGAGCCCATGGTGGCCCCGATGTAGACGCCGGCCGACCAATTGAAGGACTGGAAGACGAGCGGGATAGTGGTGGGGCGGCGGCCTCCGAAGAGGAACGCGGAGATGGGGACGCCCTCGGGGTTCTCCCAGTCGGGGTCGATGGAGGGGCACTGGCTGGCGGGGGTGGTGAAGCGGCCGTTGGGATGGGCGGCGGGGGTTTTGTTCTCCGGGGTCCAGGGATTGCCGCACCAGTCGATGAGGCGAGCAGGCGGGGTGTCGGTCATGCCCTCCCACCAGATGCCGCCGTCGGGCTTGCCGTTGGCGCCGACGGTGAGCGCGACGTTGGTGAAGATGCTGTTGCGGGCCAGCGTCTTCATGGCGTTGGGATTGGTCTTGTCGGAGGTGCCGGGAGCGACGCCGAAGAATCCCGCCTCGGGGTTGATGGCGCGCAACTGGCCATTGGCGTCGGGCTTGATCCAGGCGATGTCGTCGCCCACGGTCCAGACCTTCCAGCCCTCAAAGCCGGCGGGTGGAATCAGCATGGCGAGGTTGGTCTTGCCGCAGGAGGAGGGGAAGGCTGCGGCAAGGTAGGTCTTCTCGGTGCGGCCGTTGGCGTCGGGCGGCGTTTCGATGCCAACGACGAGCATGTGTTCGGCCATCCAGCCCTGGTCGCGTGCGATGTTGGATGCGATGCGCAGGGCGAAGCACTTCTTGCCCAGCAGGGCGTTGCCTCCGTAGCCCGAGCCGTAGGACCAGATCTCGCGCGTCTCCGGGAAATGGACGATGTACTTGAGGTCGTTGCAGGGCCAGGGGACGTCCTTCTGCTTGGGCTCCAGCGGCACGCCGACGGTGTGCATGCAGGGAATGACGCGATGGATTCCCTTGTCGATCTCGGCAAAGACGGGGGCGCCGATGCGCGCCATGATGCGCATGTTGACGACGACATAGGCGGAGTCGGTCAGCTCGACGCCGATCTGCGACATGGGCGAGCCGACCGGGCCCATGGAGAAGGGAAGGACGTACATGGTGCGGCCCTTCATGCTGCCGGTGAAGAGCTGCTTGATCCGCTTGCGCATGACATCAGGGTCTTCCCAGTTGTTGGTGGGGCCGGCGTTGTCCTTGGAGAGCGAGCAGATGAAGGTACGCTCCTCGATGCGCGCGACGTCGGTGGGCGCGGAGCGGGCATAGAAACAGCCCGGCCACTTCTTGTCGTCGAGCGGGAAGAAGGTCCCGGCCTCGACCAGCTTGTCGCAGAGGAGGTCGTACTCGGCCTGCGTGCCGGTGACCCAGTGGATGCTCTTGGGCTGGGTGAGTTCGGCCATCTTTTCGACCCAGCGAATGAGATGGGTGTTGGTGGTCGGGGGAGCGGCGGCGGGCTTGGTCGTCATGGGAGTGAAATAGTTTTCCTTTGGGGTCCACTTCAAGTCTTAGCTTTTGGCGCGTGGCTGTCAACCGGATTCGAGCGTCGAGGGCAAAAGTAAAGGCAGGAGCAATTGCAAAGCCAAAGGCTTAACACGGATCGAGGCGGATGGAAGCACCGATCGACGATGGCCATCGGAGAATTAGAGATTGGCATGAAGACGCTGCCGGCTGTTCAGTCGGCGAGGATGGATTCGCCGGGAACGATGGGACGGGTGCGGGGCAGCGCTCCGCGGTGAGCCGCGAGAGCCATGAGGAGCAAGGTCCCGGCGAAGACGGCGAGCTTCGCGCAAGCTGCGGCGCGCGTGGCGGGCAGGGTCTTCCAGACGGCGAGGAGGAGGGCCTGCGCGAGGACGACCGCCCAGACGGAGCCGTAAAAGTAGCGGCGCTCGGTGCCTTCGCCACGGGTGGAGGGACGGACGCGGGGGAGCAGGCCAAGCGCGCCGAGCAGCAGGATGACGGCGCAGAGCGGCGCGTAGGCGAAGGCGTAGATCTGCTTCATGTACCAGGTTCCGCTGGCGGCGGCGATGATGAGGCCTGCCAGGTTGAGCAGGGCGAAGCTGAGGACCGCGTTCCAGGCGAAGGTGTAGCAGACGCGGCGGTAGAGGGGGTTGGGCTTGTCCTCGTCGAAGCGCAGGATGTAGGGGCGGGGCTCGCAGCCGGGCAGACGGCCGCGCAGCGCGGCGATGCCGGTGCCGACGAGGACGAGCGCGAGCCATGCCAGATTGCCCCGGCCAAAGCCGCGCGCGAAAAGTGAGAAGGTGAGTGGGCCGGGCGCGAGGAAGAAGACCCAGATCCAGAGGGGCCAGTGGGCGAGGCGGTAGAGACGGGTGTTGCGCTGGCGCATGGGGCGCTCGCGGGCGAACTCCAGCTTGCCGCGGTAGGGCATGGGTGGAGTCTCGCAGAGGGGGCGAGGGGGCGTCAATGCGCGGGCGGACACCCGGGGAAGGCCCCCACCTTAGCGACGATGAGACTGTCGCGAAGATGGGGCACCCGCTTACGGGCTCTCGGCGAAGGCGCGGAGGTGGGAGTCGGTGGGGCGGTGCGTGAGCAGGCTGACGGTGACGAGGCAGAGCAAGCTGGCGAGGAGGGCGGGGAAGATGGCGTCGCGTTCGGCAATGACGGCGGGGAGGTGGGTGTGGATGAAGGCCGTGTCCCAGAAGACGGTGACGAAGGTCCCGGTGAAGATGCTGGCTACGGCGGCGGAGGCAGTAGCGCGCTTCCAGTAGAAGGCGGCGAGGATGACGGGGGTGAGCGCGGCGGCATAGATGGTGTAGGCGTAGAGGGATTGTTTGAGGACGGACTCGGTGTGCAGGCCCTGATAGAGCGCCCAGAGGCCGAGCAGGACGACCATGAGGCGGGAGACGAGGAGGATTTGCTTGTTTCCGGCTTTGGGGCGGATGTAGCGGACGAAGATGTCGTTGACCAGATTGGCGGCGGGGGAGAAGAGATAGTTGTTGGCGGTGGAGACGATCTTGGCGAAGATGGCGCCGACGAGCAGCGCGCCGAGAAGCATGAGAGGCTTGGAGCCGGTGAAGGCGTGGAGGCCGATGGTGGCGAGGATCTCGCGGGGGTGGTCGTGGACCTCGCCGGCGGGGAAGATGGCGGAGCCGGTGACGGCGAGGGCGACGATGACGGTCTCAAGGATGACGGTACCGACGATCCATCCGGCGACGGCGCGGGAGGCGTCTTTTTCGGAGCGGGCGGAGAAGAACTTCTGATACATGGACTGGTTGCCCAGCATGAGCAGGCAGGTGGGGAGAAATATCTCCAGCGCGGAGGAGATGCGCTCGTGCGTGCCGTCGGGAAGAAGGTTGGGGCCGTAATAGCTGTTGAAGGGGTGCAGGTCGCCGAAGATGCGGAAGTGGGAGGCGGGGAGCGCGGCGCGGACAGCGGACCAGCCGCCAAAGTTGTGCAGCAGGACGGGCAGCGCGGCGCAGAGGGTGAAGGTGGCGAGCAGGCCGATGGCGACGTCCATGTAGGCGACCGAGGACATGCCGGCGATGGCGGTGAAGACGATGACGAAGGCGGCGATGAGATAGCGGCCGTGGATGGCGGTGATGGAGCCGGGGAAGATGAGGTGAAGGATGTCTCCGCCGCCGATGAACTGGTAGCTGGTGATGGCGGTGTAGGTGAAGAGGATGGCGAGGACGCCGAGGACGCGGGCGGTCTGGTTGTAGCGGGCTTCGAGCAGGTCGGGGATGGTGTACTGGGCGAAGCGGCGGGCGCGCGGCGCGATGAAGTAGATGAGGGCCAGGCCGGCCCATCCTCCGGCGGGCTGCCAGAGGGCAGCGAAGCCGTGGCGATAGGCGTTCTCCGCGCCGCCCAGGAGCGAGCCGGAGCCGATCCAACTGGAGAGCAGAGTGAAGACGAGGACGAAGGCGGGCAGCGAGCGGCCGGCGATGAGGTAGTCGGCGCGGGTGTGGACCTTGCCCAGGCGCGTGAGCGAGACGGTGAGCAGGGTGAGGACGATGAGGGCGAGCGTGACGGCGGTGAGGTTCATGGAGGGCTGGGGTTCAGTGTACTGTGTTGGAGTGGGGGCGATGCGGCGAATAAGATTGCGGCGTGATGGTGCGGGCAAAAGATTCTATGAGTGATGGTGGAGTCGCGGATTGAACGATAGCGCGGGAGAGATGGCGGCGGAGGGTGTCGGTCGGACGCCGGGCGATGGGCCGGCGCAGAGCCATGCGCTGCGGCGGACGCTGGGGCTGCGCGACCTGGTGCCGATGCAGATCCTGCTGGTGGTGGGGATCACCTGGGCGGGCACCGCGGCCAAACAGGGTGGGACGCACATCTGGTTCTGGCTGGCGGCGATTGTGACGATCTTTGTTCCGCAGGCAGCGGTGGTGGGGTGGTGCTCCAGGGTGTGGCCGCTGGAAGGCGGCGTCTACCAGTGGACGAAGTTCGCGCTGGGGCCGTTTGCGGGGTTTATGAGCGCGTGGAACTTCGGGATGTGGGCGCTGCTGGCGATGTCGAATGTCGGGATCATGACGGCGACGAGCCTGAGCTATGGGCTGGGGCCGAGGGCGGCGTGGATGGAGGGGAACCACAGCCTGATCCTGGGGCTGAGCGTCGGGCTGTTTCTGCTGATCCTGCTGGTGAACCTGCCGGGGTTCGGGATCGGGAGATGGGTGTCGCACTTTGGCGCCACAGTGACGGTGCTGGTGTCGCTGCTGCTGATGGGGCTGCTGTTCCTCCATCCCCACGCCAGCGCGATGCATCCCCATGTGGACCCGCAGGCGCCGTTCAGTTTTGCCATGCCGGTGCTGACTCTGTTCAGCATGAACCTCTTCTCCAAGATTGCGTTCAACGCGCTGACCGGGCTGGAGATGGTCGCGGTGTTTGCGGGCGAGACGCGCGACGCGGGGCGGACGATCCTGCGCTCGGCGTGGATTGCGGCGCCGATCGTTGCGCTGATCTACATTCTGATGACGGGCGCGATGCTGGCATATATTCCAGCGGCAAAGGTGGACCTGACGGGGCCGATTCCGCAGTTGCTGGCGGCGGCGTTTGGCGGTGGGGCGGCGGGCGGCGGGCATGGAATCGACCTGGGGCTGGTGCTGGGACGGGCGACGATCCTGGTGCTGGCGCTGGCGCTGGTGGCGCAGTACACGGTGATGGTGGCCGAGACCAGCCGGCTGCCCATGGTCACCGGGTGGGATGGAATTATTCCGGCGTGGTTCACGCGGCTCGATCCGCGCTGGAAGACGCCGACGCGGTCGATTGCGGTGATTGTGGCGGCGGCGATCGGGATGGGTGTGCTGGCGACCTATGGGACGGGCGCGCAGGAGGCGTTCCAACTGATCAGCTCGGTGGGAAATATTTTTTACGGGATCTACTACCTGATGATGTTCGCGATTCCTTTTGTGGTGGGCGCGCGGTTCGGCGCACGCGCAGGGAGCTGGCTGAAGCTGGCCGCCACCAGCGGGCTGGCAGTGACGCTGCTGGCGATGGGCCTGAACCTGCTGCCGATTGTGAACGTGGCGAACAAGCTGGTCTTCGGCGCCAAGGTGGCGGGGGTCTCGCTGGCGCTGAACCTGGTGGGGGTGGCGATCTACTGGAACGGAACACGGCGGAGAACAGAACGGGAGTTGGAGCAGAACGCGGAATGAGCGGAGCCCGGCTGAAGCTATGGCTTGCCGGTGGCGGCCTGAATGTCGGTCAGGTACTGGTTGAGGTTGCGGGTTGGGCCGAAGACGTGGACCATCATGAAGCGATAGAGGGGCGGATGGATGAAGCCGGTTTCGGTGATGCGAAGGCTGGTTGTGGCGGGTGAGGGGCCGGGCGAGAGCTCGTAGGTCCAGGTGCCGCCGTAGGAGCCGTTCGGCACGTCGAGCTGGACAACGCGACGAGTGGGAGCCTCGCTGCGCACGGCGAGGAAGGTCATGGTCTGGCCGTGGCCGATCGATTCGACCCAGTGGTCCTGCCTACCATTGGGGCCAGGGACGGGCGCAAGCACGGTGACGGACTTGACTCCGGGACGCCAGGCCGCTCCGTTTGCGACGTCGGCGATGCGAGCAAAGACCCTGTCCGGCGGCGCGGGGACAACTCCGGTTACGGAGACCGTGTGGTTGACGGGGAGGCGCGCGCCGTCGGCGTAGACGAGGACAGCGGCGAAGAGAAGGACGAGCAGGATGAGGCCGAAGATCTTCATGAGTGCTCCTGAACGGGGAGTGAAATCACAGGATTCGGGCCGGGGAAGAAGACTGGACAGGTAAAAGATGAGCCTGGGACAAAGGGGTCGCAGGGGTCGCAGAATTTTCAGCGGGCAGATCGGATTTCCCTGTTGAGTGGAAGTCTCCGCTGTCGGCCGGATTCGGAAGACCGGCGCGGACTTCCCCATGGCTGTACAGGTGTGAAAGGATGGCTGCGTGGCCGCGTGCGGCCCCCCATCGAGGAGTTCCATGCCACACAAGAGATTTGTTCTGCCGAAGGCCGCTGTTCGCGCGGCGATGTCGCTGCTCGTCTGCCTGATCTGGGTTGGTGTCACAGGTTCGGCTGCACTGCACGCGCAGTCGCCCGCCGCTGCGCCTTCGACTCCGGCCACCACCGTGCTGGTGGCTGTCGATCAGCGAGCGACGCAGCAGAGCCTGAACGGCGAGTGGCACACCATTCTCGACCCGTACCTGAACGGCGGTGGGAGCGGACGCAGCGGCTACCCAACGGACGAGGAGCTGCCCGCGGGAAGCAACAAGCTGGTGGAGTACGACTTCGCCAAGAGCCCCACGATCAAGGTGCCGGGCGACTGGAACACGCAGCGGGTGTCGCTGATGAACTATGAGGGCGGCTTCTGGTACGAGCGGCACTTCCAGTACCAGCCGCAGGCGGGGCACCGGGCGTTTGTGGACATTGGCGCGGCGAACTATCGATCGCGGGTGTGGGTGAACGGGCAACTGCTGTGCGCGCACGAGGGCGGGTTCACGCAGTTCGACTGCGAGGCGACCAAGGCGGTGAAGGCGGGCGCGAACAGCGTGGTCATCTTTGTTGACAGCACACGGATCGCCGACGGCGTTCCCACGCTGAAGACCGACTGGTACAACTACGGCGGGCTGACGCGCGACGTCTCGCTGGTAACGGTGCCGGACGGATTTATCGACGACTTCGAGCTGCATCTGGACCGCGCCACGCGGAGCGTGATCGAGGGCTACGTGCATGTGGAGCGCGCGCAGGCGGGGACGAAGGTGACGGTCGATCTGCCGGCGGCGAAGCTCCATGCGGAGGGCGTGACGGATGCGGACGGACGCGTCGCGATCAGCCTGCCGGCGACGGGGCTGACGCTGTGGTCGCCGGCGACGCCGAAGCTCTACCACGTTGTGCTGAAGGCGGGAGAAGACACGCTGACCGACGAGATGGGATTTCGGACGATCGAATCTTCCGGCTCCAAAATATTGCTGAACGGCAAGCCGATTGTGCTGCACGGGGTGTGCATCCACGCCGAGGCGCCGTTCCGCACCGGACGCGTGAACAACGACAAGGACGTGGCCACGCTGCTGGGCTGGGTGAAGGAGCTGGGAGCGAACTATGTGAGGCTGGCCCACTACCCGCACGACCAGAGGATGACGCGGGCCGCGGACAAGATGGGGATACTGGTGTGGTCGGAGGTTCCCGTCTACTGGGCGGTGGAGTTCGAGAAGGAAGATGTATTCGCGAAGTCGCAGCAACAACTGCACGAGGAGATCCGGCGCGACCGCGACAAGGCATCGGTGATCCTGTGGTCGATCGCCAACGAAACACCCAACAACGCGGCGCGCACGGCGTTCCTGACGCGGTCGGCGGAGTTCGTCCACCAGGAGGACCCGACGCGGCTGGTGACGGCGGCTCTGCTGGTGCGCGGCGATTCGCACACCAAGTACATCGACGACCCGCTGGGCAAGGCGCTGGATGTGATCGGATTCAACGAGTACATCGGATGGTACGAGGGAACGCCGGAGAGCGCCGACACGATGGAGTGGAAGGTGGCCTACGACAAGCCGCTGATCACCAGCGAGTTTGGCGGCGGCGCGAAGGCTGGGCTGCATGGTGCGGCCGATCAGAGATGGACCGAGGAGTATCAGGCAGAGATCTATCGCCACCAGATCGGAATGCTGAACAAGATTCCGCAACTGCGCGGGACGACGCCGTGGATATTGATGGACTTCCGCTCGCCGGTGCGCAACCTGCCGGGGATTCAGGATGGTTTCAACCGCAAGGGGCTGGTCTCCGATCAGGGGGAGAAGAAGGCGGCGTTCTTCGTGCTGCAGGAGGCCTACAAGGAGAACGGGCTGGGCCACGCGGAGTAGTACTGCTTTGTTTTCCGCGCAGGCCGCGAGCCGGGAATCTGCGTGGATGTAATGTGAAGGCCGCGGGCGCGGCGATGCTATACCATGTGGTTGTGAGCCGATTCTCTATGCGAACTGCATGGGACCACGCCGAGAGCAGCTACGCTGCCGCGGTGCGGGAGGCGCGCGCGTCGGGGCGGCGAGTGTTCGACCTGACAGTGTCGAACCCCACGCGCTGCGGATTCAACTACGATGCAGAGGCGCTGCTCGGCCCGCTGCGCGACCCGCGCGCTCTGGTCTACGATCCCAATCCGCGCGGCATGGTTGGCGCACGCGAGGCCGTCGCGCGCTACTACACGGGGCACGGGGCGCGCGTTGCGGACGACGATTTAATCCTGACGACCAGCACCAGCGAGAGCTACAGTTTCCTGTTCCGGCTGCTGTGCGATGCGGGCGACGAGGTGCTGGTGGCCGAGCCCAGCTACCCGCTCTTCGACTTTCTGGCCGGCCTGGACGACGTGCGCCTGCGCCCCTACCCGCTGTTTTACGACCACGGCTGGTGGATCGACTTCAGTGAGCTGGAGCGGGCGATAACGCCGCGCACGCGGGCGATTCTGGTGGTGCATCCCAACAACCCCACCGGCCACTGGACCGGCGCGGGCGAACGGGAACGGCTGGAGGCTCTCTGCGTGCTCCATGGCCTCGCGCTGATTGTGGACGAGGTCTTCCTCGACTACCCGCTGCGCGAACTGACGCCTACGCCGCGCAGCTTTGCCTGCGGGCCGCATCCTGCGCCGACCTTCGTGTTGAGTGGGCTGAGCAAGATCGCCGGGCTGCCGCAGATGAAGGCCGCATGGATCGCCGCGCTCGGCCCGCAGCGCGAGCGGGCCGAGGCACTGGCGCGGCTGGAGATTGTGGCCGACACGTTTCTTTCGATGAACGCGCCGGTGCAGTCGGCGATGGCGTCGTGGCTGGCCGGTTGCGCGGCGATTCAGGGGCAGATTCGGGAGCGCGCGCGGGGGAACCTGGCCACGCTGCGGAGGGTTGCGGGGGAGTCGCCGGGGCGGCTGCAGGTGTTGCAGGTGGATGCGGGATGGAGCGCAGTGCTGGGGCTGCCGGGCTGCGTCGGCGAGGTTGACTGTGCCGGGCGGCTGGCGCGCGAGCGGGGAGTGATTGTCCACCCCGGATCGTTCTATGGCATGGCTGAAGCGGGGCGCGTCGTGGTCAGTTTGATTGGGCTGGCCGAGGAGTTTGCGGCAAGCATTCAGCGAGCCACAGCCTGAGTTTTCCACATGTGAAAACGCTCAAGTTTCGCATGAATACACATAATAATCGGGACAGGAGAATAGTTCGTCTATTGATTTCAATTAATCATGCAAACAATTGTTTGTAAAATAATTAGAGCATCATCTAAGATGGCATAGAGCGTTGCGCCTCGGACAAAATGCGGGGATTCTTCCCCATTCCCCTTCGGCTGCGCTCAGGGCCAGGGTCAGTATGACAATTCATTTACTTCTACACCAATTGTGAAAGTGCTTTAAACCAGGAACGGATTTGTCTTCCGCTCGTCGCCAATGGTGGTTATCGGCCCGTGGCCGGGAAGCACGATGGTCTCGTCGGGCAGCGGGAGCAGCTTGCTGTGGATGGAGCGGAGGAGGGATGGGCCGTCGCCGCCGGGAAGGTCTGTGCGGCCGACAGAGCCGGCGAAGAGGGTGTCGCCAGCCAGCAGCAGGTTCTGCGCTGGGAGATAGAGGCAGACGCTGCCCTGGGTGTGGCCGGGGGTAAATAGGATGCTGCCGGAGAGGGCTGGCGGTCCGTTGCCGACGGCCCCGATGGCGATGAGCTTGCCGTCGTCGAGGGTGTCGTCGGGCGGGCGGACCTCGGGGGTCTCGACTCCCAGCCAACCGGCCTGGACGGCCATCATTTTGACCAGCGGGAGGTCGCTCTGGTTGTAGAGGATGGGTGCGCCGGTCAGCGCCTGGAGGCGCGCTGCTCCGGCGATGTGGTCGATGTGCGCGTGGGTGATGAGGATCTGCTTGACGGTGAGCTTGTGACGGGCGAGGACTGCGAGGATGCGGGGGACTTCGTCGCCGGGATCGACGACGATGGCCTCGCCGGAGGCTTCGTCGCCCAGGATGGAGCAGTTGCACTGCAACGCGCCGACGGGAAGGACCTCGTGGACCATCGTGAACCTGAATTCTTGGTGAGAACCCCACCTTCGTGGTGAGAACCCCACCTTAGCGACGATAAGGCCGTCGCGAAGATGGGGCACCCGATTCTGCCCCCCGCCGAAGCTACTTCTTTGGCGTGGAGTGCTGGGTTGGCGTCCCGGAGAGGACGGAGCGGTCGACGTGCGAGCGGCCCAGCATCACGGTAAGCGAGATGGAGACCACCATGAAGAGCACCGCGCCCCATGTGGTGAGCTTGGTGAGCAGGTTGGCCGCGCCGCGTGGGCCGAAGGCCGTCTGCGATCCCTGGCCGCCGAAGGCCCCGGCGAGATCGGCCGATTTGCCCTGCTGCAGCAGCACAACAAAGATCAGAAAGACGCAGATGATGACGTGAATCACAACCAGAAAAGTGAGCATGGGGAAATTATCGAGTCCTTGGAGATCCAAGTATGAGTGTATCACCGGGCATCGCCGGAGCGTGCGCGGCGGAGTCGAAGCCGCGGAGCTGGAAGCCCTCAGGGGCTGAGCGTCGCGAATGGGTTAAGATGGTTCGGATGGCCCAACACAACACAATTGCACCTCTCTTTCCCGGCCAGGGTTCGCAGTCCGTTGGCATGGGGCGCGACCTTTACGACAACTTTGCCGCCTCGCGCGCGGTCTTCGAGGAGGCCGACGAGGCGCTGGGCTTCGCGCTGTCGAAGGTGATCTTCGAGGGGCCGGAGGAGACGCTGCGGCTGACCGAGCATACACAGCCGGCGATCCTGACGGTTTCGACGGCGGCGGCGCGCGTGCTGACGGAGGCGGGTGTGACGGCGGCGATGGCTGCGGGGCACTCGCTGGGCGAGTACTCGGCGCACGTGGCGGCGGGAACGCTGAGCTTTGCCGATGCGGTGCGCGCGGTGCGGCTGCGCGGGCGCTACATGCAGCAGGCGGTGCCGGCGGGCGAGGGAGCGATGGCGGCGATCCTGGGGCTCGATCCGGAGTTGATTCGCGTGATCTGCGAACAGGTGGAGGACAAGCTGACTCCGCTGCCGGGCGATCCGGCGGGTTTGAACTTCGTGCCGGGAAGCGCGGTGGTCTCACCCGCCAACCTGAACTCGCCTGCGCAGACGGTGATCTCGGGAGCTGCGGCGGCGGTGGAGCGGGCGGCGGAGCTGTGCAAGCAGGCCGGGGCGAAGCGCGCCGTGATGCTGCCGGTGAGCGCGCCCTTCCACTGCACGCTGATGCAGCCGGCGCAGGAGTCATTGGCGCGGGACCTGGCGGCGCTGGAGTTCCGCGATCCGGCATTTCCGGTGGCGGCGAATGTGAGCGCGAGGCTTATAACTACGGGAGTTGCCGCGCGCGAGGCGCTGGTGGCGCAAGTGACGGGAGCGGTGCGCTGGGTGGAGTGCATCGAGCTGCTGGCGGCCGAGGGAGCGACGCAGTTTGTCGAGGTTGGGCCGGGACGCGTGCTGAGCGGGCTGTTGAAGCAGATTCAGGGCAAGGACGCGGCGGCGGCGCTGAATGTGGAGGATTCGGCAAGTCTGGAGAAGACGCTGGCGGCGCTGAAGGGCTAACACAAGGATTGGTCGAACCGAAGTCTTCCGGCTACGATGAGCTGTAAACGAGTGGAGGTTCGTATGCGACGTTCTGTTGTCTGCGCTTTTGCGCTATGGATGGTTACATCCGGTTTGCCGGCCCAGAACGCTGGAGCGCCGCCTCAAGCGGCGCAGGCTGAGCCCAGCGGACCTGTACCCTGGAGTTCGCCGGACGGAGGTGAGCCTGAGTTTGAAGTCGCGACGATCAAGCCGAGCGACCCGGACGCTTGCTGCGCGCGGACATTTGGACGGAACGGCAGGCGATTCCAAACGACCAATACCAATTTGAAATACCTGATTCAATGGGCCTGGAACCTGCAAGCCAAGCAGGTCGCGGGAGGCCCGCCGTGGATGGACGAGACGCGCTACGACCTGGCCGGCGAGATGGACGGCACCGGCATACCCAATGACCATCAATGGAAAGCTGCGGTGCAGAACCTGTTGATTGACCGCTTTCAGATCAAGTTGCACCATGAGTCGCGGGAGATGCCTGCATTCGTGCTGACGGTTGCCAAGGGAGGGTTGAAGTTGACCCCGGGGGACGGCGATACCAAGGCGCATCTGAGTATGGGCTTTTCCGGGGGTGTCGGAGAGACGATGCACGGGCGCGGGGTGAACGCCTCAATCGGCGATTTTATTGGCGAGTTGCAGCGAATCGTGATGGACCGGCCCATCGTCGACCGAACGGGCCTGACGGGCGTGTACAACATCCAGTTTGAGTTCACGCGCGAAGACCCGAACTCACTGGGCATGATGCAACTGCCCGACAATGCTGCGCCAAACCTGATCACCGCGCTCAGTGAACAGCTTGGACTGAAGCTGGAGGGGGTGAAGGCTCCGGTGGATGTGCTGGTGATCGACCGCGTGGAAAAGCCCTCGGCAAACTGAGGCGTAACGGGATCGCGTAGATTGGAGAGGATGAGGTGCCAATCTCCCGAAAACAGCAAGGAGGATGCGGATGAAGGCTGGCGATGTGGTTGCGGATTTTACGTTGCAGAACCAGGATGGGGTGAGCGTTTCGCTGAGCGACTATGCGGCCAAGCCCGTGGTGCTGTTCTTCTATCCGCGGGCCGATACGCCGGGATGTACGCTGGAGTCGTGCGGCTTCCGCGACATCTTTGCCAAGTTCAAGAGGGCGGGGATCGTGGTGCTGGGCATCTCGCGCGATACGGTGGCGAAGCAGAAGAAGTTCAAAGACAAGTACGAGCTGCCGTACGATCTGCTGGCCGATCCGGAGATGGCGCTGATCAAGCGATTCGACCTGCTGAAGAAGAAGACGATGTACGGCAAGCCGGTGACGGGCGTGGAACGGACGACGTATGTGATTGCGCCGGGTACGGGCCCCGCTGCAAAACCAGTCCAGCGGCTGCTGCATGTGTTTCCCAAGGTGACTCCGGCGGGACATGCGGAGGAGGTCTTTGAATTGCTGAAGGCGAGTGGGGTAGGGAAGAAGGCCTGATGCCGGGAGCGATTGCGGAGGTTGCGGCGGGAGCGGCGGCGCTGGGACTGGCGGCGGGCGGTCTGGCGTACGCGTCGCTGTGGCCTGCGTCGCAGATCTTCGGGCGGACTCTGATTGCGGGCGACGACGCGAACGAAGTTGCGCTGACGTTCGACGATGGGCCGAACGATGCGGCCACGCCGCAGCTGCTGGAGGTACTGGCGCGGCACGGCGTTCGCGCGACATTCTTTGCGGTGGGAGATTTTGCGCGCGCGAAGCCGGAGCTGGTACGGCAGGTGGCGGCGGCGGGGCACGTCGTGGGCAACCACACGATGAGCCATCCGCGGCTTTCTACAGAACCGGCGGCGCGAGTGCGGCGGGAGCTGGCCGAGTGCAATGCGGTGCTGGAGGAGATTACGGGGGCGGCGGTGAAGTTCTTCCGTCCGCCGTACGGAGCGCGGAGGCCATACGTGCTGTGCGCGGCGCGGAATCTGGGGCTGACGCCGGTACTGTGGAATGTGACGGGGTACGACTGGAATCCGATTGGCGTGGATGGGATTCTGGCCAACCTGGACGCGGGGATTGCGCGGAACCGGCGGCGGGGGCGCGGGTCGAATCTTCTGTTGCACGACGGCGGGCATCGCGCGATGGGCACGGCGCGGATGGACACGGTGCGGGCGGTGGACCGGCTATTGGGCGCGCATCGGGGTGCGGCGACGCGGTTCGTTACGGTGGATGCGTGGGTGGGGCATGTGGCCTCGGAGTGATGTGCCGGCTATTGATATTTCTTTTGATTCTTGAGCTATAAGTTATGAGCTATCAGCTATCAGCTAAGAGCGGTCGGCCTGGGGTTTGGATGGGGCGGCGAGGGTGAGCAGCGCGGCGCAGAGGGCGAGCGCGCCGATGGCATAGAGCCCGCCGGCGAAGCTGTGGGTCGCGTCGCGCATGAGGCCGGTGAAGTAGGGGCCGAAGAAGCCGCCGAAGCCGCCGATGGTGGTGATGGTGGCGACCGCGCCGGCGGCGGCGGCTCCTCCCACCATGCGGGTGGTGAGCGCCCAGAAGGGGCCCATGGTGCTCCACAGGCCGATGGCGACCAGCGACATGGCGATGAGCGCAACGGGGATGTTGCTGGCGCGCGCGGCCCAGGCGAAGCCCGCGGCGGCCAGCATCATGCATCCGGCGATATGCCAGCGGCGTTCATTCGTGCGGTCGGAGGTGCGGCCGATGACGACGGTGAAGATGGCCGCCAGAAGATAGGGCAGCGTGGCGTAGCGGGCGATGAGGCTTGCACTGGCGGCCGCAGCGCCGGCGCGCGAGAGGCTGCTCAGGATGAGCGGCATCCAGAGATTGACGATGTAGACGCCGATCTGAATGACGATGTAGACGGCGGCGAGCAGCCAGACGGCAGGCATGCGGAAGGCGTCCAGCAGATGGTGATGCACGGTTGCGCCGTAGCGGGCCTGGTCGCGCGCAAGCTCGCGCTTGAGCCATAGCTTCTCGTTGGGAGACATCCAGGAGACTTTGTCGGGCGAGTCCTTCAAAACGAAGAGCACGGAGACGCCGAGCAGGACGGTGGGCACGCCTTCCAGCAGGAAGAGCCACTGCCATCCGCTGAGGCCGTGCAGGCCGTCGAGCCGGAGCAGCGCACTGGCCAACGGCGAGCCGACCACTCCGGCCAGCGAGGTCGCGGTCATGAACTTGGCGACGGCGCGCGCCCGCTCGTGCGATGGGAACCAGAAGGTGAGGTAGAGCAGCATTCCGGGCACAAATCCGGCCTCGGCCACGCCCAGCAGCAGGCGCAGCAGGTAGAACGAGTGCGGCGTTGCGATGAACACCATGCTGGCGGAGATGAAGCCCCAGGAGATCATGATGCGGGAGATCCAGAGGCGCGTGCCGATGCGGCGCAGGAGCAGGGTGCTGGGCAGGTCGCAGAGCGCGTAGCCGAGGAAGAAGATACCGGCGCCCGTGCCGTAGACGGTGTTGCTGAAGTGCAGTTGACGCTCGATGTCCGCGGCCGCGAAGCCGACGTTGACGCGGTCCACGTAGGCCGCGATGTAGAGCAGGAACATGTATGGGATGAGGCGGCGGGTGATGCGGCGATAGAGCGCGCGCTCGTCGACTGGCGCGGAGTCGGCCACTTCGGATGCAACTTCCATTGGATTACTTTACAGGTTCGAGTCGCGAGGTTCGAGGTTTGAGGTTCAAGGTTCAAGGTGCGAGGAGTTACGTGCGGGCTTCGGCGGCGAGGAGCTTGCGTTTGCGCTCGAGACCCCAGCGGTAGCCGGTGAGGCTGCCGTCGGCGCCGATGGCGCGGTGGCAGGGGACGGCGAGGGCGACGGGGTTGGCGGCGCAGGCGGCGGCGACGGCGCGGGCGGCGGTGGGCTTGCCGAGCGAGCGGGCGAGCGCGGAGTAGCTGCGCGTCTGGCCGCGCGGGACCTGCTGGAGGGCGCGCCATACTCGCTGCTGGAAGGCAGTGGCGCGGATGTCGAGCGGGAAGGTGGCGGCCAGCGGGTGTTCGGTGGTCTGGCTGAGGACGAAGGCGAGGGCTTCGGCGAGCCATCCGGTGTTGCCTTTGGCGGGGACGAGCTGGGCGCGGTTGAAGCGCTGGCGGAGGCCGGCGAGGAGTTCGGCGTCGTCGCGGCCGAATGCGATGGCGCAGATTCCAGCATCGGTGGAGGCGGCCAGCATCCGGCCCAACGGACTGCGGGCGGTGGCGTAGCGGATCAGCAGTCCGGCTCCGCCTGCGCGCAGGGTGCGCGGAGTCATTCCCAGGGAGTCGTGGCTGGACTCGTAGAGGCGGCTGGAGGAGCCGAATCCGGCCTCGTAGATGGCGTCGGTGATGCGCCTGGCGGGAGGGTCAATTAAAGATGCGGCGGGGCGCAGGGCGTCCTTGAAGTGAGCGACGCGCTGTGCTCGGGCGAACTCGCCGGGGCTGACGCCGAGGACGCGGCGGAAGGCGCGCAGGAGGGTGAGGCGGCCGACGCCGGTGACGCGGGCCAGGTCGGCGAGGCGGGTGCGTTCGGTGGCGTGGCGGGCGAGGTAGTCCGCGGCGCGGGCGATGAGGTCGGCCTGGGGATCGGGGCGCGGCGCGGCGAGCTCCGGCTGGCAGCGCTTGCAGGCGCGAAAACCGGCCTGTTCGGCGGCGGAGGCTGTGGGGAAGAAGCGAACGTTCTGGCGCGCGGGGCGGCGGCTGGGACAGCTTGGGCGGCAGTAGATCCCGGTGGATTTGACGGCATAGACAAACTGGCCGTCGGCGGCGGTGTCGCGCGCCAGCACCTGCTGCCACTGGCGGCCGGGAAAGAGACTGGGCGCGGCGGATGCGGATGAATTCCCGTGGCTGTTGTGGTTCTGGGTCGCAATGCCGGTGTGCTGTGGCTGGGACATGGTGAGCGCTCTCCTCCCAGTATCGTCGCTCGAAGCGCACCGCGCGACACTCCGCAAGGTTCATGGAAGTTGTGGGCTGCCTGCGCTCTTCAAGTTTTGCGCGGTCTGTCCGTTGATACTATAGATCGAGCAGGAAAAGGACACGATGAACCGCGACCTCTCAGATGGCCCGCATTGCAAGGACGGAGTGGCGGAGTACGGGTCGAGCGCGGCGCGGGGCGCGCAGGCACCGGGCGAGCGGCGGTTCTGGGGATGGACCGCGCTGGGGCTGGGGGCAATTGCTTTTTGCAAAGGGATCCGCGAGCCGAACGCGTGGTCGTACACGCAGGCGCAACTGAACTATAGCGCCGGGTTTATGCGCCGCGGGCTCTTTGGGGCCGCGCTGGGGCATCCTCTGGGGCTGAACCTGTATGGACACTTCGCGGTGTTCTCGACCGCGCTGCTGCTGTTGCTGCTCGCGCTGATTGCGCTGCTGGCGCGCAGTTCGAAGCTGGCGGAACGAACGCCTCCGGGCGAGCTGCTGGCGGCATATGCCTCGAGCTACAGCGTGAGCTACCTGGCGAACATGAACGGCTACTTCGACATTTCTCAGGCGCTGCTGTGCGTTCTACCGCTGTTTGTGCGCTCGACGGGCTGGCGGCTGGCGGCGGCCGCGGTTGCGACAGTGTTGGGCATTTTGATCCACGAGCAGTTCTTCTTCGCGTTTCTTCCCCTGCTGGCGGTCAGCGTCCTGTTTGGAGGGGCCACGGCCAAAAGCGCAGGCGAGCGGCGGCTGGCGTGGGCAGGCGCGGCGCTGCTGCTGGCGCTGGGGCTTGGATTGATGATGAACTTCTTGCGGCTTGGCTCTGTCTCCCCGGCGCAGAGCGAACAGTTGAGGCAGTCGATTGCGCGCTCGGCCGACCGTCCGCTGTATCCAGAGGTATTTGAGACGATCCCCGTTACGCCGCGCGAGAACCTGCAGGTCATGAAGTTGGTATGGAGGCGGCCAACCTACCTGCCGGCGCAGGTCGAGGGCCTGCTGCTATTCGGCCCGACGACAGTGGTGCTCTCCTGGGCGACGCTGTTTCTGCTGCGGCGATGGATGCCGGGACGGTACCGCTGGCCCTATGCCGGGGTCTTGCTGGCGACCCTGGCCCCGCTGAGCCTGCACCTGCTGGGATGGGACAAGAACCGCTGGAACCAGTTGCTGTGCCTGAACGCGTTTCTGCTGCTGCTGATGGTCTCGAAACTGGCGGTGGGCGATCCGGTGCGGCTCCCCTTGTGGCTGCGCCGGGCGTGCCTGCTGGTGATGCTGCTGAACATGGCGTCGGGCGGGGGGATGCTGGACGACAGCCATATGCGGCCGTTCCCGTTTATGCACAGCCCGGATGCGATAGTTTGGTCCAGCGAGGGACTGCATGCAATAGCAGCATATCGACACTGACGTGGGAGGCAATTTGTCTTACATGTTACCGGACCGATCGCTGCTGCGAATTCGCTGGGGAAGCTGCATTATTCTGCTTGGGCTGTTTGCCTATTATGTGGCGGACTCGCTGCGTTGGACGCTGATCTGGGACGCTCCCGTCATGCGCTACACTTACTTTCTGATTACGCGCGGCATGCACCCGTACACCGAGATCCCCGACATTAACATGCCCGGTTGCTATGTGCTAGAAGGGTGGGCCACTGCAATATTCGGGTGGAGCGATCTTTCATGGCGCATCTACGAGTTCTTTCTAATGGCGATCCTAACATTGAGTGGGATGGTTATCGGAGGTTCACGCCGTTGGTTCGCCGGTATCTTTGCGACGACTTTTTTTATTGCAATGCATGGATCCGAGGGGCCCAATACCGCAGTTCAGCGAGAGGAGGTCATGCTCGTGCTGCTGGTTGCCGCCACCGCGATGTTTTTTCTCTCCATGCGGCATCTTGCGCCAATCCTCATGCTGCCATTCGGCTTGCTTGCAGGACTCGCAGCGTCGCTGAAACCTGGATCGCTGCTTCTGGATATCGCGCTATTGGCCATGGCTTCCATACTGATTCCGCTTCGTAAACAGAGTGCCGGCCGGTACCTATTGTGGGGATTGGCGGGGAACCTGGCGATTGCATTGTTGATGGCAGGATATTTGTGGCAACACCATGCCGTTCACGGGTTTCTTTTCATAGTCCGGACCGTGTGGCCAGCCTATAGCCGCACCAGATACTCCGGCATCGGATATCTGTTGCGGCACCTGATGCCCATAGCGCTAATGCCTCTGGCCGCACTTGGTCTTGTGGCGGCGATCTTACGGCGAGGCAAGGTTGAATGGGAGCGCTGGGCGCTCTTTCTCGCTATGGCGATCGGAGCCTTCTCATACTTCGCACAGGGTAAAGGAACAACCTACCAACGGTATATGTTCGTGTATTTTCTCGCTCTTTGGATTGGATGGGAGCTAAGCGAGGCAATGAACCGAAGTGAGACCCGCCTGCGCGTAGTGGGAGTGGCAGGAACCGCCGCTCTCTTTCTGGTGGTTGTGCCCTACTATGTCGCGCTGATGCATCGTAGTGCGCCCCAAGAACAACTTCGTGGGCAACTCACTTTCAGTCTTGACCGGGACCTGGCCCAACTGGGCGGCGATGAGCTACAGCAACAGGTGCAGTGCCTGGATGTGGTCAATGGCTGCATCAACGCTCTCTACCGCATGAGACTTGTACAAAACACAGGGGTGACCGGCGACATACTTTTGTTTGCCCCTGAGAGCAGTTCGGCAGCGGAGTACTACAGGAACTGGTTTATGGCACACCAGCAGACCCATCCAGCCAACGTGATCGTCCTAGGAAATGAATGGTATCAAAGTAAGACCGCCAGCTTCGACAAGGTTAATACCTGGCCACTCTTTGCGTCATATCTGCGCACCATGTATGTACCGGTAATCGAGCGGCATTTTGGTGGCGATGCCGGCTCACCCGCTTACCGAATCTATCTACGCAAAGGAAGCGCCGTTCTAGCGGATGAAGAATCCAACCCTCTTCATCATTGATCGGCAGTCTTGCAGTTCCGGACGCAACGGGGCCATGTGCAACATAGTCCGAACCTGCTTCCGGCAGGATAGGGACGCTCTGAACAAGCTCTCAACATTCCCTCGGGGGCTAAAGAGGCTGCGGAAAAAGGCTGTTTTGGCACACCGAGCAGAAAGCCCGGGGCTAAAGCCCCTTGAATCCATTGGCTTTTTTCAGGGGGCTGAAGCCCCCTGCTCCCTCCGAAAGGCAAAAACGAGGGTTTTTCAGCAGCCTCTGAAGCCCCCTGCTCCCTCCGAAAGGCAAAAATGGGAGTTTTTCCGCAGCCTGTAAAGCCCCATTGATTATTCACGCTTTACGGCGGGACTAAAGTCCCGCCCTTTCAAAACGGGTATTTATTCAGAGATTCCATAGGATGCGAGGCTACGGCCAGGTCCAAGGGGTTACTCTGCCGCGTTCGCAGTTGCGGAGCCGATTCGCCAGAAACTGACCTGGCCCGGCTGGGTCCAGAGCAACTGTTTCCGGTCGAGTTGCAAGGTGCCGACATAGGAATGCGGGATGCGCGAGTAGACATCGACGCTGACCGGCATCCACGTTGCGGGCCCGGTCTGGATGCAGTGAAAGAGCGTGGAGTCCAGGTAGATCACCTGGCAAAAATACTTATACCCGTCTCCGTTCAGCGGCACAGGCGGGCCGATAAAGGTGTCGACTCCATGATCGGCGGCGAAACGGTTGATTCCCCGGGCAATCAGTTGTCGCTGAAAGTCCATGTTGCCCATCAGGTCGTCGAGAGGGATGACGCGAATGGTGGTGTAGTAGGCAATCTGGCCGGGCTTGTCGAAGGAGAAGGCCGTGTGAAGTCCCTTGGACTGGGCGACCTGCTCCAAAAAGAGCGGTTGTCCGGAGTCAGGATCGCAATAGAAGTGGAGAAAGGAGATCTTCACCCAGCCGACAAGGAGAACCAGCAGGCAGGCCCAGGCCATCGACATGGCGAGGGCGGAGCGGGTGCGCCCGAGGAGATTGGCAAGAGGCGGAAGCAGAAGCGAAGCGACGCGCGCCAGAAGCAGCGACGCCAGCAGGACCCAACTTGTGTAGTACCAGCTCCAGCGGGTCTCGTCCGACATGCGGAAGACGATGTAGCAGGCATGGCAAAGCACGCCCAGAGCGAAGGGAAACTCGACGGCGCGAAAGAAGAGATCGCGCCTCTTCCATCCGAGCAGGACCATGCACGGCAGGATGATGGCAAGCATGTGCCAGGCGGTATGGGGAAGATTGCTTCCCAGGCGGAGATGCAGGGCGGCATGGCTCTTGACCATGCCGCTGATGGGCTGCAGGATGCCGAAGTAATAGAGGTTTGAGGCGAGATAGCCGCCCCACAGGACCAGATATACGGGGACACAGAAGAGTTGCAGCCGGAGAACAGACGCACGCTGCGCGACCGGAGCAGCCAGGCAAACCGCCAGCCAGAGGAAGCCGATGATAAAGATGTTGTCCAGACGGGCCAGGACGGCGAGGGCGGCGGCAAGGTTGAAGAGAAGAGCGCGGCCGGGTGTAGGCCCGCAGACAAAGCAATAGGCAGCCAGGACGGTTGCAGCCAACAGGCATCCGCTGAGAGCGCCTTCCGTGCCGAGCTGGGAGAGGAAGCTGAAGGGGACCAGCAGGACGAAGGCGATCCACCAGGTATTGTCCGCCACCTTGGCCAAAATGCGCTGGACCAGCCACAGCATCAGCAGATCGCAGAGGCAGAGCGCCGCGGCAATGCCGTGAATGGCCGCGGTCTTGGTGTGGAGCAGCTTGCAGACGAGGGCGCAGATCAGCATCCACAGCGGATGGTATCCGTTGGTGTCCATCACGCCATTGAAGGTGCTGCCCATGCCGTGGGCGAAGTTCCACGCAACCTGGAAGTAGAAGTAGCTGTCGTCGGCAAAGAAGACGCCCGGCTTGGCGAGGATCACGGTGACATAGAGGGCGATTGAGAGCAGAAAGCCTGCTTTGAGCAGCCGATTTGCCGTAGACCTGTGAGGGACTGTCACGGTTCCTCCCTGGTGGGGTGTGGCAGGTGTCGGAATGAGGGCTGCGGAGCGGGCCAGCGGCGATCCGGGCCGAGGACTGCGATGGCGAAGAACGGAGCGACATAGGTGGCAAACAGGGCGCAAAAGATGACGGCTTCCACTCCGAAGGTGAGGAAAGCGATCGCGCCGGATAGCATGCCTTCCGGCGCGGTGTGGCTCAACAGCGCCAGGACCAGGAGGCCCCAGGGACTGGTTCGGATGTCCCCGATGAGCGAGTCGAGGACCACGAACAGCAGGAGCCAGAGGAGCGGGGCAACGACGAAGATGCCAACCCATTTTGCCCAGTGATATGCCTCCCCGGTGGCGCTGAAGGAGATGCCGGTGGTCGTGTCCCCCTCGTCCAGCGGCTGGCCATTGATCTCGTGCATATAGTTGTTGCCGAGGTTCAAATCCGGCTTGTTGGGCCAGATGACGTGGGGAATCGCGTTTAAAAAAACCGCTTTGACGGGCCACAGGCCAAAGACATGACCGTGATCGGTGACATTGATGAGGCCGTCGTCGACGGAGATGAATTGCAGGCGATCCCAGAATCCCTGGGACGAGTTGTAGTAACTGCCGCCTGCACCAGCCGTGGAATCCAGGTACTTTTGCCGGGTCTGTTCGGGGTGTTCGAGGAGGCGGACTGTAAGAGCAACCTGATCAGAGATGTCATGGGTTTCACCCCTGAAATTGCGTCCGTAGTCGGCATAAGGGGTCAGGTAATGGAAGATGATGAAGAAGGCAAATATGCAGGAACACCCCTGAAGCGCAGTGAGCCTATACCGCAGCGCGCATACGGGGAGGGCCCAGCAGAGGAGAGGGAGCAGCATACCCTGCTTGGAGAAGCCAAACAGCCCGAAAAAAATGAACATAAAAATGATGGTGAAAGCAGTGGGCCGGTTGATGCTGCGTGCGCCGTGGGTATGGCGGATCTCGTACATGACGCCGATGATGATGCCCAGCGGGAGCAACTGATTGATCTGGTTAAAGGCGGTGCCGATTTTGGCCCCTTCTTCGCCCAGCAAGGCAATGATGGACACGCCGAAGACGCCGAAGACGACGCATCCGATGGAGGCGCGATACATTCCGGACTCCTTCAGCAGGTTCTGCATGAGGCCGGTCTTGCGCGAGAGGCGACGGCTGAGGAGAACAGCGGCGAGCATGGCAGTGATGCTGCCGACGTAGGCCAGAATGTCTGTTTGCGGGTCGCGGAGATTGGAATCAGCGGGCTCTCCGAGGTAGGCCTTATAGCAGATGCCGACGATGACGACCAGAAGAGAATAAAAGAAGACGTATGCACCGGAGCTGCGGGTGAGGCCACCGGCGGCGTTGAAGGCAAAGGCGGCGATGCAAATGAAGGCGACGCAACCGATGCTGAAGTAGAGGGCCGTGCCCTGAAACCTCTGGACCGCGAAGAGCGCTCCGGCAAAGATGGCGACGCGGTTGGGGGGGACGCGTTCTGGGAAGGGGATGCGCATGCGATTGGCCTCAGTGTAGCAGGGGGCCGAGAGGAAGAACCCCGATACCGAGATCGTGTCCAGTGTGGCACAGGGCCGCTCAGTTTTCGACCTCAAATGCAGCGTGGCCCATGCAAGACCCTCATGTGCGGTAGAATGCGAGACCATTGGGGGCTGAAAAGGAGATTCCAGATAATTCGCATGAGAATATCGACAGTTCCTGATGATTCCGACGCATATGAGCGCCATCGCCAATTACGGACCGCGGGAATGCCGATTTCGGCGATTGCGTTTCTCATTCTCTCCGCGGTCATTGCACTGATTCGGTCGCACTATCATCTTCTGTGGGCAGATGAGTTCGGCACGGCAACCACCGGAAGCATTCCAGGAATCGCGCAGCTTATTCATGTTGAACTGACGAAGCCCTATTCGCCCGACCCGATCGGCTACACCGGGTTGATGCATGCTGTCGTTCATGGATTTGGCGTGAGTGCGTTTGCGATGCGTCTGCCTTCAATGTGCGGCTACCTGCTGATGCAGGGATGCCTATTTTATTTTGTGCGCAGAATATCCAGCGAACGCGCCGCGACGTTTGCCCTTGCATTTCCGGCACTTGCAGGCATTGTGAGCTACAGCATCCAGGCCCGTCCTTACGGCGTATTGCTTGGCCTGTCGGCGCTTGCGATGCTCAGTTGGCAGACCGCCGCGCGCCGCGACTCGCGGCGAACGTCAGCGCTCGTCATTCTATCGCTGTCCCTGGCGATGGCGGTCAACACGCAATATTATGGCGTTCTGCTATTGATTCCGCTTTGTGCGGCGGAATCCATTCGCGTCCTGGAGCGCCGCCGCGCGGATGTTCCTGTCCTGGTGTCGATCTTGGCGGGGATGGGCGGACTGATTGTTGCCGTGCCCTTCGCGAAGGCGCTTTCGCAATTCAGCGCGGACCACCAGCCAACGGAGGTCAGCTACCACTTCATTACACATTCCTATCTTTGGCTGATGTTTGGTTATGACGGCGTGAGCGTCCATCTACAGCGCCTGATCGGCGTTGGACTCGCGCTTTTCTTTCTCTCTCTGATTGCGGGATTCGTTGGTCTTCGTTCGAGGGTGGCGCTTAGACTTAGTCATGCCGAGGCCGCTTTTGTTCTTTTATTTTCGGCATATCCAATCCTGGTTTACCTGCTAGCCAGGTTTGTCACGCACTTTGCGGAATCGCGCTACACTCAATCCGCAATGATTGGCATCACAGCCATTTTTGCCGTTTTGATGGCACCCCTGCTTGAGCGCAAGACAACCGGCCGTATTGTTCTTGTGTCACTGTTTGCAGCAATTGCCATATCCGGATTCTTCCGAGTTCGCTCCGAAAAGGAGCTGGGGCTAAGCACCATGTCGTCCCTGGCCCTGGACCCAGTGACGCAACGCAGCCTGGAGGCAACCGCGGGCCAGCCAATTTATGTGGCGAATGCCACAGTGTACTTCATCGTCGGTTACTACTCGCCGAGCCCCGACCTCCGATCGCGCATTCGGATTGTCTACTCAGAGGACCCTAAGTATTATTCGGAGTCATTGGGCGATGAATACCGGCAACTGGTCAATGGGCGGGCTGCCGGTATTCGAGATATTGTGCCCTACGAATTCGTTTCCAAGCCCGGGACGGAAGATCTGCTTCTGCTGTATCACAACCCATGGGACTGGACAGATGAGGCACTATCGGCCTCTCATGGCCAGATCACCTATCTTGGCCAAGTATATGGAGGGGACCTGGTATCGGTCCGCTTTCCGTAGTCAAGGACTGCCTGGGTGCTGTTGGAGCGCCTGCAACACTTGAGTGAGCCGGACCAGGGAAGGTCTGCACAAGAGAGTGTTCGAGATTCTCTCAGGGGCTAAATCCCCAGTGATTTTGCGGCACCTGCGGACTTGAGACCCAAGGCTAAAGCCTTGGGCTACCAGCCCGTCCCTTTCAAAACGTGGACTTGAGCAGAGATTTCCTAGGCTGTATCGACATATAGTTCAACAAGAGGTATCAATCGAACGAAGGTTATAGCGCGGGCCTTCAGCCCGCTGGATGTTGCCTGGGCATATACCTAGGGCTTCGCCCTAGGCTAAATATAGGACGGGCCGTTGGCCCTTGCCAGACAACGGCAAGAACAACAGCAAAACAACAACGGCAGATACGATCTATAGGTCGATACGGCCTAGCGGAGCGATGCGGACCGGTTGGGCGGCGTGCCGTTTCCCCGGTTGAACAGGAAGGCGCCCCATAGCTTTGCAATTGTGGGGGAAGCGAGGAAGAGGAAGGGGACGAAGATACGGACCTCGACGACAAGCCCCATCGTGACCCATACCGGGAGATAGATGAGGCAAATGAGAAGAACCAGTTTGTCGGAGGGATCGAGGAGAAGGTGGTGACGGCGAAGCAGAACCAGGCCGACGATGAGGGGAAGAAGCGCGGTCAAGAAGATGGGTATATGCAGCGGCGGGTGGAGCAGGTCCAGGTTTGCCAGCAACTGGAACCTGGGCGTGGTCGGGGAATAGGCGGCGTTGGGATATGCAATGCGTTGCAGGTAGAGCTGAATGGCCCCGCCAATGGCGCCACACAGCAGTCCAAGAATGGCGATGTGGGAACGCGGGCGGGGGAAGGGAATGGCCAGGGCCGCGGAGAGGAGGATGGCGGCGCCCAGAGCCACAGGCACTTCTGCCCGCATCAGTGCCTGGCCGAGGCTGAGCAGTGCGGCCAGGAGGCATACAAGCGCGAACGGCATTCGACTCCGACGCACAATCAGAATGACGATGGCGGCGAGATAGAAGGTTGTTGGCAGGGCCTCCCAACGCTCCCAGGGGAAGTCCCAGAGGATGGGGAACTGGGTGGCGGCGAGGAAGAAGCCGAGGAGAACGAGGCGATGTGAATCGGGGGCGTTCTCAACCCTCGGCGAGCACCTGAAGATGAAGTAGAGCAGCATCAGGGCAAAAGCATAGGAAAGGGACTCGATCAGCGGAAGGGACTGTTCCGGCCTGATGTGAGCGTGGAGCTGCAGGAAACGCAAGAGAAGAGAGAGGCCGATGCGGTACTGGTCGGGCGCCGGCTGGATGCCGGCGAGCATGTTGCGAATCAAGGAGTCGAGACCGGGCCCCCAAGTGCGCATGCGGTCGTACTGAATCAGGAAGAAGGAGAAGGAAGCGTACAGGATGAAAACGGCGACCAGCAGGCGCTCTCTGTACGATCCGGATGCGACATCACGCGGGGGAGTCTTGCCTGCGAGTTTCGAAGTGGATGGGTTCATGGAGGCGGAAGCGCACGCGATTGGCCTCAGTGTAGCAGGGGAGCTGTGCGCGGGACGGTCCCAGGCTGGCGCGCAATTGAGTCAGGCAGGGGGGGTGGGCCGGGAAAACGCACCGAAACCACATCTCTGCCAGCTACATTGCCTATGGGCTTCACCTCGACATGCTCAGCCGCAAAGGCCTGTTCAATCCAGTTTCGGCCTCCCTGACTGACTGCAAATATGTGTTCTCCTGGCTGCGTGATGAGACTTTCATAGGGCAGGATGGTGTAGGGCGTGAACGACTTCAGATGAAGCACAGTCAGTGAACCCACGTCGGTATGATGCCAGCGTATCTCCTCATCCCTCGAGTAGACGAGCGCCATGTGCTCGCGCATGTCGGCATCGGGGCCGTAGAGGGACGCGAATCCAAAGAGATCAATATCCTGGGTATAGAGCAGCTTGCTTGGACTGGCCAGGATTGCGGCCTTTACCTCCGGCGAGAGGATGAGAGACGCCAAAGCGTCCTGCCGTGCTCTGGGCATTCCACGAACGCCTGTTATACCGTTGTAGGCAAACGTGGCAAATAGCAGGAGCAGAGCAATGCGGCCAATGGCGCCGTTCTGTAAAAACGGGGCGAGAGCGATCGCCAGGAGAGCTGCGATCCCGATGACTGAACCGAAAACGTAACGCGGCTCAATAGTGTGGGTTACGAAACGGCCCAGAAGGAAACCGAAGAATGGCAGGGCGGCAAGCGCGATGAGAAATACAAATTCAGCATCCGGCAGGTTGAGCGTCTTGCTGCGCATCTGGAGGACACAGCTCCCGAGAACCAGAACAATGAGCAAAGCCAAACCAATGGCCAGAAGGTGGTTTGTATGAGTGCTGAAAGCGCTATGGCCCAGCAGAATAAAGTTATAACTTTGCGTGATCGCCTGATGGGGAACGGCCTCGGTCTGGTAGTGGCTGCGGAAACCGGCGGCCCCCTTCAAGAAGGGCAGAAGGAAGACGGCTCCCGCCATGCCCGCGCCCATCGACAGAAGCACAGGAATATCCACCCGCCGGCCCTGGCGTGCGCGAACGAGTTCGGCAGCGCAGAGAGGCGCCAGAAGCAGAACACCGTAGTAGTGTGTATTGATCGCGACGGCGATGGTCAGAGCGAGGACGACGAGCGCCCATGTGCGATGTGCCTCGCGGCGAACTGCCGTCTGCCAACTGAGCATTGCCAGACCGAAAAGCCCAAGCAGCAACCCGTAGGGGCGGACCTGCTCCGTATACCAAAACACGACGGTAAACACTGGAAATGCGAGAGCGAAAACCGCAGCCCTTTCCGATGCAATTCGACGGACAAAATAGAAGAGGCAACCCTGCATCAGCAGAAAGCCGAGAACAGAGGGTAGCCTCAGTACCAGTGGGTTCACACCGTAGAGTCGAATCACAAGGAACGTGAGTCCGTGGTAGAAGAACGGGTCAATTGCAAGCGGCAATGTCCTCTGGATATGCAGGAGCTGACCGAAACTTGCGATCTTATCGCCACATAGCTCCAGGAAATCATCGCCATAAATGAGGGAGTAATGCGCCGTGAGGAGTAAAACCGCCGCAGTGAGGATGAGGAAAGCAATCGCCGAGAGGGGCATTCCCGCGACCCGAAATCGGCGATGGCTCTGTTTCGCCTCTAAATCATCAGAAATTGGCGATGCGCCCATACGTTTCGCGGTCCACCCGGTGTGGAATGAATGTCGAACCAAGTCTAACAGCCTGTGGTGCGAGGGCCAATCCGGAAGGCCAAGCCATGTTTCGAGCAGGCGCGGCACAGGCGGCGAGGCAGGAGTTGTCTGAAGATTGCGGAGTGCGCTCACTTGGCGCGTGACTCGGGCAGGATTCAGGATGGGCGGGAATGGGGGGTGCGGGGGAGGGGCGAGGCAGGTTCCGGGAAGGCAAAGCAGGGCCAATAATCTTTGATTTGGCGTCTGCGATCGCTTATGGTTGGAGCGGCTGGGTTTGGGCGAAGAGCATGGCGCAAGAGGGCGGAGCAGCGGCATTCGGCGAGGAGTTGCGGCGGGCGCGCGAAGAGCGCGGAGTGGCTGTGGAGGCCATCTGCGCGGCGACCAAGGTCCCGGCCAGGCATATTCGCGCGCTGGAGGCGGGAGCGCTGGGGGAGCTGCCGGGGGGCGTCTTCCGGCGGGGATTTGTGCGCAGCTACCTGGGCGCTCTGGGGCTGGAGGAAGACGCCTGGATGAGGCGTTTCGAGGAGAGTTGCCGGCAGAGCGGGGTGGGCGAGCCGGCCGGGACGGAGTGGGCCGAATTCGCGGAAAACGTCAAAAACAGCCGGGTTGTGCTGCGCCGCCGCATGGGCATGAGGTGGCTGAGGGTGGGGGGGGTGCTGGCGGCGCTGGCGCTGGCGGGGTGGTGCGGATGGCGGCTGGCCACCCACCGGGGGCTGATCCCCGCGATACCGGTTTGGAGGGTTTTGAAGTCTTCTGTTGACAATGCCCCCTCCAGGTAATTTACTGTTTCCTCGATTGAAATTGTCTGTTCGCTCGCGCTGAGAATTATTTTGCCACTGCGCGTTGCATATACGGCACGACCGCTCTTCGGCGTTTGTGTGTACCGAGGCCCGGCGAACTGAAGGTTAACGCAGATTAAAAAGGCCGGCAAAGCCCGTTGGATGTAAGGTAAGTAGGTTTTTCAGGAGATGAAGATGACGCTGTCTAGACGCTGGGTTCGCGGTGCTGTGTGGGTTGTACTGTTGATGGTGGGTTCGGTCCTGGCCCGTGCGCAGGAGGTCTCGGGAAGCATCAGCGGGACGGTCATGGATGCAACGGGGGCCAGCGTGAGCGGTGCCGTCGTGACCCTGACGAACACCGACCGGGCATACGTGGAGCGGTCCCTGAAGACCGACAAGATTGGCTACTACACGGCGAGTTCGCTCCCCTTGGGGAATTACTCCGTGACCATTGCCATGAAGGGGTTCAAGACGGTCACCGTCTCGGGGCTAGTCCTGCACGCCAACGATGCGCTGAAGCTCGACCGGAAGCTGGCGGTCGGCAGCGCCAGCGATACGGTCTCGGTGGTCGCAAACCGGGCGGCGTTAAACTTGGAAAACGGCATGAGCGAGGGGCTGGTCTCGGGCACGCAGGTGCGCGAGCTGCCGCTGGTGACGCGGAACTATGAGCAGTTGCTGACCCTGCAGCCGGGCGTCTCGTACGGCAGCGACACGAACGACCAGTTGTATATGGGTGGGTCATCCCCCTTGGGCATGACGGATCTGGCACTTTTCTCGATTAACGGGCTGCGGCCCACGGCCAACAACTGGACGATCGACGGCGCGGACAACGTGAATCGCGGAGGAGCGTCTTCCATCTCAGGGGCAAACATGACGCCTCTGGCGTATCCCAGCGTGGACGCCATCTCGGAGTTTGTGACCCTGCGCGGCACCTACGAGGCGGAGTATGGCCGCAGCGCCAGCGGGCAGATCAATGTGGTGACCAACTCGGGCACCAACGCCTTCCACGGCGGAGCGTACGAGTACTTCCGCAACGACGTGTTCAACGCGGACAACTACTTCAACAAACTGACCACGCCCATTACCCCGACGCCCCCGCTGCGCTACAACGACTTCGGCTTTACCGTGGGCGGACCGGTGGTGATTCCGCATTACTACAACGGCAGGGACAAGACGTTTTTCTTCTACTCGCAGGAGTTCCGGCGGGTGGTGCAGTACCAGAGCTTGACGTCGTATGTGCCGACGGCCGCGGAACGGGCTGGCGACTTTACCAATGCCTATCTGACGAACTCGAGCGGACAGTATACGGGTGGAACCGGCCCAGTGGCTGTGTGCGAGTCCCCCAACACAGGGGCCTGCACTGCCTACATCACCACCTTCGCGGGCACCTCGGGCTTTATTTCGGCAACGTCGCAGGCCTATGTCAACAGCATCTACAACACCGTTCCCCTGCCTCCCAGCGGGGCGGACATCGCGGCCGGTCTCGACCCGCATACTTTGATCAGCAACCTCCGCAACATCTTCCATGAAACGCAGGAGATTGTGCGCGTCGACCATGCGCTCAACCCGAAGACCAACCTCTATTACCGGTATATGAATGACAGCATACCCACGGTCGAGGGCGCCGGGCTCTTTCCCGGCAGCAATCCAATGCCTGAGATATATGCAAACGGGTTAGCTGGGGTATCGGAAACATTTACCAAGTCGCCGGGCATCCAGCAGGTGGGGCATGTGACGATTGCCGCGCGTCCGTCGCTGCTCTTCGATATGGGCTACGCCTACAGTTTAGGCAAGATCGTCAGCACTCCGGTCGGAGCCGCTGCAAACACCGGCATTGCTCCGACGCTTCCGTACCCCGCTGCGGTCGGCGTGGTTCCGTCGCTCACGTTTTCGGGGATCAATGGGCCGAACATCGCCAGCAACGGCCTTTATAACGACCGCAGTGTGAATCACAACGCATTTGGCAGTATCACGAAGATCAAAGGGCAGCACACGCTGAAGTTCGGCCTGACGTACAACCACTACCAGTCGGAGGAGAGCGCCACCGGCACCAACAACCAGGGCAGTTACACCTTTAATGCCGCGGTGACGCCGTCTTCCGCCCAACTGTCCGCGCTTGGCACGGGCGTGAGTGCGCCCAGTCCGTTCGATTCCCAGTTCGCGAACTTCCTGATCGGCAATGCGGGTGGAGGCTTCACGCAGGCGAGCCAGGCGACGGTTGCAAACATCAATCAGAACCTGATCGAACTGTATGGACAGGACGACTGGAGAGCATCGCGGCGGTTGACGGTGAACCTGGGCGTTCGCTACAGCTACTTCGGTCAGCCCTACGACCTGGGCAATGAACTGAGCAACTTCAGTCCGGCGGCCTACAACAAGTTGAACGCGGAGACGATTGCCAGCACCGGCAACCTGTGCACCATGGCCGGTCAGACGACGCCGTCGTATTCGTATACCACGACCGGCGTGACGGTCCTCTACACGCTGGCCAACTGCCCCAACGTGAATGGGTTGAACCCTTACCAGCCGAATACGATTGCGGACCCATTGGATGGCATCATCCTGGGCAGCCCGGACTTTATCACGGCCGAAAACGCTCCAGGGGTAGCCTCCCTGAACTTCCCGTTCAAGGAGCCATCGGGAGCGCCACCGATCGAGGACCATGGTTCTCCGTTCGGTCAGGAAGTGGGCCAGGCGGAGAAGCACGACTGGGCTCCGCGCGCCGGGTTCGCCTATGACGTCTTCGGGAACGGCAAGACGGTACTGCGCGGCGGCTACGGGATGGCGTTCGACGATTCGTCTGTCCACCAATACGAGATGGAGGTGTTCAACAATCCGCCGTATGTGAGTACGGGCATCTTTTTGACAGCAGTGTTGAACCCGACTTTCTTTTCCTCCGGCAGCGCCAGCGCTTTGATCAGCGGGGTTCCACCTTCGTTGTACGCTTCGCCCGTGATCTACAAGACGCCTTACGTTCAGCAGTTCTCGCTGGATGCGCAGCAGGCGATCACTTCTACGATGACGCTGGACGTGGGCTACTTCGGGGACCACGGAACGCATCTGCAGGGCGCGGTCGACGTCAACGAGATCCGGCCGGGCGCGTTCACCCAGACGAGCATCGGTTACAACCAGGTCTCTGGCTGTAGCGGGTTCAGCAGCGCGGCCTGCGAGCTGCCGTTGAACCAGATCCGTCCGTACCTCGGCTACACCGCGATCAACACAATGCTGAACATCTTCAACTCGAACTACAACTCGCTGCAGGCGAAGATGACCAAGAAGTTCAGCGGCAAGAGCCTGATCGATGTGAACTATACATGGAGCCGCGGCCTGACCAACGCGCAGAACGACTCTGCTTCGGCGGCGCAGAACACATACAGCCTGGCGGCTGAGTACGGTCCTAGCGCTTACAACCGCAACCAGATTCTCACGGTCGACGCAGTGTGGGAGATTCCCTGGATGAAAGAGCAGAAGGACCTGATGGGACGCATCGTCGGCGGATGGGAGCTGTCAGGCATCTATTCGGGCAGTTCCGGTCTTCCGCTTACAGCCACCATGTCGGCTGGCGGCACGGTGAACTATGGCGGGCTGACCAGCACATATAACGGTCAGACCAACGGAGGCGTGGTAAGCGATGCAGCAGGCCTGGGAATTCTTGGGCCGAGTTTGGCTAGTCTGCGTCCCAACATGGTGCTGAACCCGAGCAATGGCTATGGCCAGGTGAACCTCAAGTCTTATGGGCCTGCTGGGTTCTGGTTCAACCCGACGGCCTTCGTAGCTCCCCCGGCCGCCAGCTTCCAGGTGGGCAATGAGGGGCGCGGAGTGGTGGATGGACCGGGCTTCAACCGGGTTGACGTCGGAATCTTCCGCAACTTCAACCTTGTCCACGGAGTCACCTTCACGCTGCGTGGCGAGGGCTTCAACGTCCTGAACCACGTCAACTGGGGGTCGGTTGGAACATCGGCAACCAGCACCACGTTTGGCAGGGTCACGTCGACGCGCGACCCGCGCATCCTGCAGGTTGCCGGCAAGCTCAACTTCTAACCCAAAACAAGGGAACGGCGCCTGCCCTCAGCGGCAGGCGCCGCTTTTATTTAAGCGGGGCGGGGAGTGCGGCGATTTGGTCTGGTCCGCGATTGGTGCGACTGCCGGACTGGCGCAAGTGCCAACCGATTGCCAACCAATGCAGGATCTCGCGGTTCGGGGGCCGGTTCTCGCCGGAGGAGGTCGAAGTTTTGCCGCAACCGGGGTGCGAGGGTAAAATTGCAGGGTTGCAGATCAATCTGAACCCGATGCGATGGAGGTGTTGTTTTGGCGAAGCGCGACCGGTTTTTGTTTACCAGTGAATCCGTGACCGAGGGCCACCCGGACAAGATGGCGGACCAGATCTCGGATGCGATCCTGGACGCCTGCCTGGCACAGGACCCGTTCAGCCGGGTGGCATGCGAGACGCTGACCTGCACCGGGCTGGTGGTGATTGCGGGCGAGATCACGACGCAAGCCTATGTGGACTTCCAGGGCGTGGTGCGCGGTACGGTGGCGGCGATCGGCTACGACAGCGCGCTGTACGGCTTCGATGCGAACACCTGCGCGGTGATCTCGACCATCAACAAGCAATCGCCCGACATAGCGCAGGGCGTGGACACGGGCGGCGCGGGCGACCAGGGAATGATGTTCGGCTATGCGACCAACGAGACGCCGGAGCTGATGCCGGTGCCGATCTCGCTGGCGCACAAGCTGACGCGGCGGCTCAGTGAGGTGCGCAAGAGCGGGCTGATGTCGTACCTGCGGCCCGACGGCAAGAGCCAGGTGACGGTGGAGTACGACGCGAACCAGAAGCCGGTGCGGGTGGACGCGGTGGTGATCTCGACCCAGCACGCCGAGAGCGTGGGCAACGAGGAGCTGCGGGCCGACATTCTGAAGCATGTGATCCAGGCGGTGATTCCGGCAAACCTGCTGGACGCGGGCACCAAGTACCATATCAATCCGACGGGGCGGTTTGTGATCGGCGGACCGATGGGCGACACCGGGTTGACGGGGCGCAAGATCATCGTGGACACCTATGGCGGCATGGGCCGTCATGGCGGCGGAGCGTTCAGCGGCAAGGACCCAACAAAGGTAGACCGCTCGGCGGCGTACATGGCGCGCTACGTGGCCAAGAACATCGTTGCGGCGGGGCTGGCGGAGCGCTGCGAGGTGCAGTTGGCATACGCCATCGGCGTGGCCGAGCCGGTGAGCGTGCTGGTGGACACCTTCGGCACGGGAACGGTGGACGAGGACAAGCTGGAGGCGCTGGTGCGGGCGAACTTCTCGCTGACGCCGAAGGGGATCATGGAGAGCCTCAACCTGCGGCGGCCGATCTACAAGGCGACCGCGGCCTACGGGCACTTCGGGCGCGAGGGCAAGGACTTCACCTGGGAGGCGACGGACAAGGTCGCGGCGCTGAAGGCCGGCGCGGCAGAGGCGGTCGCAGCCAAGTAAAGAGGTTTCGCGGTAGAGCGACGGGCGGACTCGGTTGAGTTCGCCCGTTTTTCGTGGGCGGTGAACCCACATCTCAGAGTCGAGATATGAGGCGCCCGCCTCTCACCACTGACAACTGACCACTGACAACTGGCCACTGTTTTTGTGGGATGCGGTATGGTGGATGGATGGGCGCTGGAACGGGGAAGCGGCGGCAGTTGCCGCCCTGGGCGATGGGGCTGGCGATCGCGCCGCTTGGGTTCTACTACGGGTTTATCTCGACCGCGCTGCCCATCCTGCTGCGTGCGCGGGGCGTCACGGTAGGCCAGATTGCGTGGGTGTCGGCGGTGGGGTTCTCGCCGACCTTCTGGGCGTTCCTGTTGTGCCCCATTCTGGATGTGAAGTTCAGCAAGCGGACGTATGCGCTGACGTTCGCGGCCGTGGCGGCGGTGTGCCTTGGCGTTTCGACGGTGCTGACCGGAAACCTGGTGGCGTTTACCGCGGTGGTGACGGCAGGATGCACGGCGACGGTGCTGTTTGGCAATACGCACGGCGGATGGATGCCGGACGTGATCAAGGACAAGCACTACTCGCAGGTGGGCGGGGTGAGCCAGGTGGCAAACCTGGGCGCGGCGGGGCTGTTCGCGACGCTGGTGGTGGTGCTGGTGCGGACGATGCCCGCGCCGGTGGCCGCTGGGTTGCTGGGGCTGACGGTGATGGCGCCGACCGTGCTGCTCTTCTTTATTCCGCTGCCCAAGAAGCCGCGGCGGGGAGCGAGCGAGACGTTCCGCAACTTCTTCGGGGACCTATACCGGGTGTGCCGGCGGCCGGGATGCGTGTTGGGGCTGATCTGCTTCGTTTCGCCGACGGCGTGTTTTGCGCTCACCAACCTGTTCTCCGGCGTGGGCTCAGACTTTCATACGCCGGAGCGGTGGGTGACGGCGCTGAATGGGCCGGGGATGGCGATTGCCTGCTCGCTGGGATGCCTGGCCGGGATCTGGGTGTGCGGACGGTTCCGGCGGCGGACGGTGTACATCGTGACCGGGTTCGGTGGGGCGGCGGCGGCGCTGGGGCTCATCCGGGCGCCGCATACGCTTCTGTTCTTTGCCGTGGGCGTGCTGGTGTACGACTTCTTCACTGGGATCAACTACACGGCGTTCACCTCGCTGGAGTACGAGATTGTGGGGACGGGAAATCCACTTGCTTCGACCCAGTTTGCGCTGTTGTCAGCGTCGGCGAACCTGCCGATCAGCTACATGACGGCGGTGGATGGCCACTTCCACACCACGCATGGACTGACCGGAATGCTGGCGGTGGATGCGCTGTCGAGCGTGGTGGTGGGGGCGGTGCTGCTGACGGTCTTCCACAGGATCGAGATGGGAAGGCGGGCGGAGGTTGCCATCGCGGGGTAGGGACTGAGGCACGCGGGGCGTGGCGCGTTGACTCGGGGCTGCGGGGTGGGATAATCTGGAAGCTCGCGCAGCTCTATGTCTGCACGTCATCGGTAGGTTGTGTCCTTGATCGGGCGCGGCATGTTATGGCGATGCAGCAAGATGGGGCAGATCGTGGATTCGCCGGGAGCAGTTAGACCGGGAGCAGCCTGCACGCAAGGCTGTCCTGAATGCCCCAACAACCACAGGCAATGCTTGCACAGGCAATGCGCGACTTCCAGGCGGTGAGGGGTTTCCGCGTTTGAGCAGGGAGCAGTTTTTCGGCTCAGGGCTGTCGTTTGGCTCCAATCTGCCTCGCGCATTGCCGCTTGGCCTGGAGCGATTGAGATTGGCGTTCCGCCGCGAGATTTGGCGGTCCGCATGGAAGTTCAACGAGACGGAGCAGCACTATCTTCCGTACGACGCCGGGCTGGTTGGGAATCGGACACCGATCGATTGGCGATTTACAGCAATCGATTGCGACGGTTCGCAATAACAAGGAAGACGGCAGAACCAGGGAGTAACGCGGGTTTATGAACAACACCACCAAGGTACCCAAGGCCAATGAGATCCAGCGCAAGTGGTATGTGCTGGACGCCGCGGGCAAGACGCTGGGCCGGCTTTCGACGCAGGCGGCGTCGATCCTGTCGGGCAAGAACAACGTGATGTATACGCCATACATCGATGTGGGCGACCACGTGATCGTGGTGAACTGCGAGAAGATTGTGCTGACCGGGCTGAAGTCGGACAAGAAGCTGTATCGCCGGTACACGGGATTTCCCGGCGGGCTGAGGGAAGAGTCGTTTGTGAAGCTGCTGGCGCGGCGCCCGGAGGCGATCGTGGAGCAGTCGATCAAGGGAATGCTGCCCAAGTCCAAGATGGGCCGGCAGATGGCGACCAAGCTGAAGGTGTACAAGGGGCCGCACCATCCCCACCTGGCACAGCAGCCTGTGGCGTTGGAAGGCAAGGCGTAAAGGTTTTGCTTAAGGACACGGATTTATCCGTGCCGAACGAGTTCAGCATCACGACGGGGCTTTAGCCCCTGAAGTCAAGTTCTAAGGAGCAACATGGCGGATTTGGTTCAGTACTACGGAACGGGGCGGCGCAAGTCGTCGATTGCGCGCGTGTACCTGCGCCCCGGCAGCGGCAAGTTCACGGTCAACAAGAAGGAGTGCGACGCGTACTTTGTGACCCCGCAGCAGCGGGCGGCGGCACGGCGGTCGCTGGGCATTGCCGACATCGGCGAGACCTTCGACGTGATCACCACGGTGCGCGGCGGCGGCGTGATGGGACAGGCCGACGCGGTGAAGCTGGGTATCGCGCGAGCCCTGATGGAGTTCAACCCGGAGCTGCGCAAGACGCTGAAGGCCGAGGGACTGGTGACTCGCGACTCGCGCGGCAAGGAACGCAAGAAGTACGGACAGAAGGGCGCGAGAGCGCGGTTCCAGTTCAGCAAACGATAGTTGTTGGTTGAAAGACTAAGAGCATCACCCCCGGACGGAGGTAGTCCGGGGCAAGGAGTCAAATCTCCCTTACGGGGATAAATCCAGGCACCAGGACTGATTTTTCCGGTCGGCTTCTTAAACCGGCTAGACAGACTTCAGGCTGCCTTCACTAAGGAGAACCATTGGCAAACATTACGATGAAGGAACTGCTCGAGGCGGGAGTCCACTTCGGGCATCAGACTAAGCGCTGGAACCCGAAGATGAAGGAGTACATCTTCGGCGAGCGCAATGGGATTTACATCATCGACCTGCAGAAGACGCTGAAGATGTTCAAGGAGGCGTCGAAGTTCATCGCGGAGCTGACCGGCACGGGCAAGCTGGTGCTGTTTGTCGGCACCAAGCGGCAGGCGCAGGACGCCATCGCCGAAGAGGCGAACCGCTGCGGGATGCCGTATATCAACTCGCGCTGGCTGGGCGGGCTGCTCACCAATTGGATCACGGTGCAGAAGTCGGTGAAGCGCTTGCAGGAGCTGGACGACATGTCCACCGACGGACGCTACGAGCTGTTGACCAAGAAGGAGGTCATTAAGCTGGAGCGCGAGCGCAAGCACCTGTCGGTGAACCTGTCGGGCATCAAGAGCATGAAGCGGCTGCCGGACGCGCTGTTTGTGGTGGACTCGAACAACGAGGCCATCGCGGTGGCGGAGGCGCGCAAGCTGGGGATTCCGGTGGTCGCGGTGGTGGACACCAACTGCGATCCGACGCTGGTGGACTATGTGATTCCGGGCAACGACGACGCGCTGCGCGCGATCCGTCTGTTCACGTCGAAGATTGCGGACTCGGCCGCCGAGGGCGCGCAGTTGGTCTCGGAGAAGGCGTTCGAGAGCGAGGTTGCGGACGTCGAGCAGGTTGAGGTGGCGCCGGAGTACATCGGCGAAGAGGGCGAGATCGATGCGGCTGAGGTCCACGAATCGGCGGGCATCGCGGCGGAGTCGGTCGACGACGTTGCGGACGACGAGAACGTCGATCTGGCGGCAGTGCTGGGCGGAAACATTCGCAAGGCCCCGGCGGCAGCCACGGAGCCCGAGGCGGAGACGGAGCCGGCGCACATAGCGACCGGCGCGTAGGACTTCATCATCTCAAGAGAGAGAGCGTGGAGGCCGGCGACGATCCGCTCCACGCTCTTTCTGTGTGAGACGCTGAACGTGCGGCAGCTTTATTTACGGATTTGTTGATTAGGAGAAAAAGAGAGCAATGACGACTGGAGCAGATGTGAAGATCGATGCGAAGCAGGTGAAGGAACTGCGCGAGAAATCGGGCGCGCCGATGGGCGACTGCCTGAAGGCGCTGCAGGAGGCGAAGGGCGAGATGGAGGCCGCGTTCGTGGTGTTGCGCAAGCGCGGCATGGCGACGGCGGCCAAGAAGGCCAGCCGCACCACCAACGAGGGCGCGGTGGGAACGTACATCCACGCGGGCGGAAAGATCGGCGTGCTGTTGGAGCTGGACTGCGAGTCGGACTTTGTGGCGCGCACCGACGACTTCCAGGAGCTGCTGCGCGACGTGGCCATGCACATTGCGGCCAGCGAGCCGCGCTTTGTCAGTCGCGACGAGGTGACGCCGGCGGACATCGCGCGCGAGAAGGAGATCTATCGCGCGCAGGCCGCGGCCACCGGAAAGCCGCCAGCCGTGATCGAGAAGATACTGGAGGGCAAGCTGGGCAAGTTCTACGAGGAGTTCTGCCTGCTGGACCAGCCGTTCATCAAGGACCAGACACAGACGATCGCGCAGATCGTGGCGGCCAAGGTGGCCAAGCTGGGCGAGAACATCACGGTGCGGCGCTTCGCGCGCTTCAAGGTTGGCGCGGCGGATTGGACCGTGGCGCAGACCAAGGCAGCCGGCGAGGCTCCGCAGGCCTAAGGAGTTCGGAAATTATATGAAGTGCAGCAGGGCTCGGACGAATAAGTCCGGGCACGATTTGTTGCATACGAGCGGATATAACTTGTGATTACTACTGTGGCGCAGGCAATGATTTCACTTCGCTTGCCTTTTTCTCGGCTTCCAGCTCGGCTAGCCAACCTCTGAACGATTTAAAGTCATCATCGATCGAAATTCTAGATTTTGCGATCTCGGCATTCAACTCATATGCCTTTCGCATCGAATAACGCATGTCGAAATCCTTTATCCCTTTCGAGGCTGCCTTCATTGCTGCGAGAATAAAAATTGATCGTGTACGATCGCTGATTTCAGAAAACTCAACGATAATACCTAGGACTGACTCAAAATAATGAAACCTTCTATACATTTCCGTTTGTTCGTTGGATACCAAGACCCAATCGGCTAGCCGATCTGCTTCTGGCCAAAAGGCTATTTCACCGCTACGTGTGAGATATTCATCTGCCATTTTAGAGTCGCCAGCTACACGGCAGGCGTAGGCTAAGACGAACCGCGGTGTCAATATATTATCTTCTCGTATTTCATCTACTTCTTTCCTAAGTTTCTCAATTTCCTTTTTTACGTCGGTGCGCTTCTTGTCATCTTCTTCATATGTCTTCCTGAGTCTTGCCATCATTTTATTGTCTTGCATCTTGTAAATAACCAATATGATGATTATGATCGCTACTGCCGTTAAGTCCAGCCAGATAATCCTGCTATAATCTCTGGCTATATAGTCTTCTTCCTTTCCTACGCAGTCGTCACCTCGAACGTACACGTCTGGTCTGTTTGGTAATGCCCCGCTTCGGTCAGCCTGTAGTTGAACAGCAATCGATTCGGACGCGTTTAACGTCGGTATGTCAATTTCCTCACTGCTGCCTTCTGGTTTCAAATTTAGGTCAAGGTTATCTGTCGCACCTACGGATACCTTGCTGATCGTCGCTGATGGTACTCCAATAGTCAATTTGACATTCTTCGCCATCATTTTACCTCGATTGCGAAGCAGGAGAGCATAGACTGCCGATGAATTGCCGTTGACTGAAACTACATTTGCCGGCGATATGGTGTATCGAAGCTCGGGTGCTGCCGCGAATAATGATTGAACTATATACGCAAGCAATATGAGTACGACTCCACTGATCAGACCAGTCCAGAATTTCTTGTCAAACCAACTATCGTTATCTGTTTTTGTATCTGTCATACAACCTCAATTTCATCCTACCGCTCATAAAACCAGTCCATACGGCTTGCGTCACAACAATGATTCACGGTGTTTCCCGAGATGGCGACCCTGCGGCGCACATGCTAAACCTTATTCAGTCACGGATGATTGCAAATCTTTCCCGAGATTTGCGAATTGCGGTGCCTGCCGAGGGGTTGACGCATCTGAAGATAGGGAGCGACAATCTGCTGTCAACAATATAGCTGTTGCGAGAGGGGGTCAATATGGAACTGGGAATGATTGGGCTGGGGCGGATGGGAGCGAGCATGGTGCGGCGGCTGGCGCAGGCGGGGCACCGATGCGTGGTCTACGACATGTCGGCGGAGGCCGTGGCGGCGGTGGTGAAGGTGGGCGCGGTGGGCACGGGGTCGCTGGCGGAGTTTGTGAAGACGCTGGCGAGGCCGCGCACGGTGTGGCTGATGGTTCCGGCGGGGGTGGTGGATGCGACGCTGGCGAAGCTGGTGCCGATGCTGGAGTCGGACGACGTCGTCATCGATGGCGGGAACTCGTATTATCACGACGACATTCGGCGGGCCGCGCAGTTGAAGGCGAAGGGCATTCATTATGTGGACACGGGGACCAGCGGCGGAGTGTGGGGCGCGGACCGCGGATACTGCCTGATGATCGGCGGTGAGAAGGAGGTGGTCAAGCGGCTGGACCCGATCTTCCGTTCGCTCTCTCCGGGGATGGGGGAGATTGCGCAGACGCCGGGGCGCAAACGACTGAGCGGTACGGCGGAGCAGGGCTATCTGCACTGCGGGCCGAGCGGCGCGGGACACTTTGTGAAGATGGTGCACAACGGGATCGAGTACGGGATGATGGCCGCGTACGCCGAGGGGTTGAACATCCTGCGCCACGCCAACGAGGGCAAGCAGGCGACCGCGCTGGATGCGGAGACGACCCCGATGCGCAATCCGGAGTTCTATCAGTATGAGTTGAACCTGCCGGACGTGGCCGAGGTGTGGCGGCGGGGAAGCGTGATCTCGTCGTGGCTGCTGGACTTGGCGGCGCAGGCGCTGATCGATAGCCCCGACCTGGCGAAGTTTGCCGGGCGCGTGTCGGACTCCGGCGAAGGGCGGTGGACGATCCGCGCGGCGATCGACGAGGCGGTGCCCGTGCCGGTGCTGAGCGCGGCGCTGTATGAGCGGTTCAGCTCGCGCGGCGCGGACGACTTCGCGGACAAGATGCTGTCGGCGCTGCGCTACCAGTTCGGCGGGCATCTGGAAAAAACCGGCGACGAGAATGAGAGGGGTTGATGGCTGGACCGCGTTCGGACGCGCTGGTGGTCTTCGGAGTGACGGGCGACCTGGCGCATAAGCAGATATTTCCGGCGCTGTATGCGATGGAGAAGCGTGGAGCGCTGAAGGCGCAGGTGATCGGCGTGGCCTTCCCCAAGTGGAGCGTGGAGCGGCTGCGGCGGCGCGTGGCAGACAGCATCCGTCATGCGGCGGGCGGGGTCGCGCCGAAGAGCAACGGCGACCGGCGCGCTCTGGATGCGTTGTTGTCGCGCATTAAATATGTGAGCGGGGATTACCAGGACCCGGCGACGTTTGCGGCGATCCGGCAGGCGCTGAATGGTGCGCGGAGGCCGGCATACTACCTGGCCATTCCACCGTCGCTGTTTGAGACGGTGATCCGAGGGCTGGGCGCGGCGGGGTTGGCGCGTGACGCGCGCGTGATTGTGGAGAAGCCGTTCGGGCGCGACCTGGCGTCGGCGCGCGAGCTGAACCGCGTGGCGCACGAGGCGTTCGCGGAAGACTCGATCTTCCGCATCGACCACTTCCTGGGCAAGGAGGCGATCATGAACATTCTGTACTATCGCTTCGCCAACTCCTTCCTGGAGCCGATCTGGAACCGCAACTATGTGTCCAGCGTGCAGATCACGATGGCGGAGGACTTCGGCGTGAAGAAGCGCGGCGCGTTCTACGAGACGGCGGGCTGCCTGCGCGACGTAGTCGAGAACCACCTCTTCCAGATTGTGGCGCTGCTGGCGATGGAGGCCCCGGCGACGCGGGATTACGGTGCGGTGCAGGCGGAGAAGGCGAAGGTCTTCGAGGCGATGCTGCCGCTGAAGCCGGCCGACCTGGTGCGCGGACAGTATGCGGGCTATCGCAAGGAGCAGGACGTGGCGCGCGACTCAGACGTGGAGACCTTCTGCGCGCTGCGGCTGTTTATCGACTCGTGGCGCTGGGCGGGCGTGCCGTGGTTTCTGCGCTCCGGCAAGTGCATGGCGACGACGGCGACGGAGATCCTGGTGGAGCTGAAGCCTGCCCCGCAACGGCTGTTTGCGGACTCGATGCCGAAGCATGGGCGGGCGAATTATCTGCGCTTCCGCCTGTCGCCGGACGCGGCCATCGCGCTGGCGACGCGGGTGAAGACCCCGGGGAAGGAGTTCGTCGGGCAGCAACAGGAGCTCTTCCTGTGCGAGGAGCTGGCCGGGCAGGAGATGCCCTACGAGCGGCTGCTGGGTGACGCCATGCGCGGCAATGGGGCGCTGTTCACGCGGCAGGACGCGGTGGAGGCGGCGTGGGCGGTGGTCGATCCGGTGCTGAAGAAACACGATCGGGCGCGCGTCTACAAGCGCGGGAGTTGGGGGCCGAAGGCGGCCGACGCGCTGCTTGCGCCGGGCGGGAGTTGGCACAACCCGGGGGCGGATGAGTGCGGATGCTGAGCGTGGTGCAGCGAGGAAAGTGGCGATCTAACCCGCGGCGACGAGGCGGCCGGCGCGGCTGACGATGGAGAGGCGCTCGCTGCTGAGGATGCTCTTGGCCTGCGACTTGGCGTGGTTGGCCCAGGGGCCGACGGGATCCAGCCGGACGTAGGTGAGCCAGTGGCGCAGCGAGCGGCGGCGGTGGCCCTGCCGTTCGTAGGCGAGGGCAAGGTTGTAGTGCGCGTCGGCGTACTGCGGGACGAGTGCGATGGCGCGCTGGTAGGCGGCGATGGCGTCGTTGAGGCGCTTCATCTCGTCGAGCACATTGCCCAGATCGAAGAAGGCGAGGGCGTAGTCGGGGTCGGATTCGGTGGCGCGGCGGTAGAACT
>JBEKRR010000003.1:0-96602 GCA_049518555.1 Acidobacteriaceae bacterium | reverse complement strand
GTCCGCATCGGCCTCATCAGCTTCTCCGTCTTTGCGGCTGTCATTGTCTTCTTTCTGCTCTGGCAGGCGGGCCGCACGCTCACATGCACCTCCACCGCGCTCGCGCTCATCCTCGGCGGCGCGCTCGGCAACCTCTACGACCGCATCCGCTTCCACCACGTCGTCGACTTCCTCGCCGTGAAGATTTACCACTACAACTGGCCCGACTTCAACGTGGCCGACTCCTGCATCGTCATCGGCGCATGTCTCCTCCTGCTGGAAATCTTCCGCCCCACTCCCCACGAGTCCTAGCCGCGCGGCATCTCGCGGTTCTTTCCCTCGGCAATCGCCTTCCGCTTCGCCTTGCGATAGACATTGGCAACCGCCAGCGTCCAGAACGGCACCAGATCGACGCCCGGCACCAGCTTCGCCAGCACCGATGGCAGAAACTCCCAGTGCCAGCCCAGCAGCCATATCATCAGCCCTGCAACGCCGCAATCCAGCACGTCGTCCGCCGGCGACTCCGCGCCCTCAATAAAGAATGGAAACACGATCAGTTGCAGCGCGTCCGCAAGCACCGCCACCATCAGCGCAACTCGAAAGCGCGGTCCCGGCAATAGTTTGATCGAGTCGTTGTTCCCGCCGGCCTGCTGCTTCTCGTCCATGTCGATTCGCCTATTCTAGCCCGGCTTCCGCACCCGATTCGCAATCCCGGCCCAACTATCCGACAATGGAGAGTGGCCATGATTGGGCAAATGATCGACAGGGAAGACGCGCAGCCCGGCGAGCCCGACCCGCCGCGCGTCGTCCTCATCGCCAGCGACGCCATCACCATCCGCGGCGCGCGCACCCACAACCTCAAGTCCATCGACGTCGACATCCCGCACAACGCCCTCACCGTCGTCTCCGGCGTCTCCGGCTCCGGCAAGTCCTCGCTCGCCTTCGACACCATCTACGCCGAGGGCCAGCGCCGCTACGTCGAATCCCTCTCCGCCTACGCGCGCCAGTTCCTCGAGCGCATCGAGAAGCCCGACGTCGACTTCATGGACGGCCTCGCCCCCGCCATCGCCATCGCCATCAAGCAAAAAAATCAGACGCGCAACCCCCGCTCCACCGTCGCCACCGCCACCGAGATATACGACTACCTCCGCCTGCTTTACGCCCGCTGCGGCACCGTCACCTGCCTGCACTGCGGCGGCGGCGTCCGCCACGACACGGTCGACGAGATCGTCGCCGCCCTGCTCGCCCTGCCCCCGTCCACCCGCGCCTACGCGTTGTTCCCCATCACCCGCGCCGAAATAAAATTCGAGCCCCTGCAACCCGCTACGACCGAGATTCCCGAAGAAGTCCCCGCGAAGCCGGCAAAAAAATCCGTAAAAAAACCCACCTCAAAAAAATCGGTTCCATCGGTGCCATCGGTGTTAAGTCTTTCCGACACCCTCAAGGACCGCCTCGCCGAACTCCGCCGCCGCGGCTACAACCGCCTCTACCAGAATGGAAACATCGTCGAGTTCTCCACCCCCGAGTCCCTCCTCTCGCTCGACTTCGCCCAGCCCATCTTCGTCCTCATCGACCGCCTCGCCATCTCCCCCGACATCCGCTCCCGCATCGTCGACGCCATCGAGACCGGCTACCGCGAGTCCGGCGAAATCCAGTTCCACACCCTCCCCCGCCCCGCCGAGACCATTAATAATGAAGGTGTCATCCTGAGCGGAGTCGGGCATCGGCCCGACGCAGTCGAAGGACCTGCGGTAGTTCCGAGCGCACCTCAACATCTCCGCTTCTCCGCCGCATTCGAGTGCTCCACCTGCCACCGCGCCTACCGCGAGCCGGAGCCGCGTCTCTTCTCCTTCAACAATCCCTACGGCGCCTGCCCGCGCTGCCAGGGCTTCGGCAACACCATCGACTTCGACCCCAACCTCATCCTCCCCGACCGCTCCCGCACCCTCGCGCAGGGAGCCATCGCCCCCTGGACCACGCCCAAGTACCGTCCCTTCCACGGCGAGATGGTCCGCTTCGCCCGCTCCGCAGCCATCCCCACCGACGTCCCCTGGTACGACCTCGACCCCGCGCAGCAGGCCCTCCTCTGGAACGGCCCCGGCAGCGGCCCCTTCCCCGGCATCCGCGGCTTCTTCGCCGCTCTCGAGCGCAAAAAATATAAGCTCCACGTCCGCGTCTTCCTCTCCAAGTATCGCGGCTACGCCCTCTGCCCCGACTGCAACGGCCAGCGCCTCCGCGCCGAGGCCCGCGCCGTCTTAATCAACAATAAAAATATCTGCGAAGTCACCAGTCTCACCATCACCGCCGCGCAGGCCTTCTTCGACAACCTGCAACTCACCCCCGCGCAGACCGAAATCGCCGGCAAGGTCCTCGAAGAGGTTCGCCAGCGCATCCACTTCCTCGTCGAGGTTGGCCTCGACTACCTCACCCTCGACCGCCTCAGCTCCACCCTCTCCGGCGGCGAATCGCAGCGCATCCAGCTCGCCACATCGCTCGGCTCGCGCCTGGTCGGCGCGCTCTACGTCCTCGACGAGCCCTCCATCGGCCTGCACGCCCGCGACACCGCAAAGCTCATCCGCATCCTCCACTCCCTGCGCGACCTCGGCAACACCATCCTAGTCGTCGAGCACGACCCCAGCGTCATCCGCTCCGCCGACCATCTCCTCGACCTCGGCCCCGGCGCGGGCGAACTCGGCGGCCACGTCCTCGCCGCGGGCACGGTCGCCGAAGTCACCGCCAACCCGCAATCCATCACCGGAAAATATCTCTCCGGCCGCCTCACCATCCCCGTCCCGCGCCATCGCCGCCAGTCCGGCGATTCCAAAGCCCGCCTCCAGCTCACCGGCGTCCGTCGCCACAACCTGCGCGGCGTCGATGTCGAAATCCCCCTCAACCTCCTCTGCTGCGTCACCGGCGTCAGCGGCAGCGGCAAATCCACGCTCATCCACCAGGTCCTCTACCGCGCGCTCATGCAACAGCTCCACCGCGAACCCGACGCCTCCGCGCCCGAGCCCACCGCCCTCTTCCGCTCGCTCACCGGCTCCCAGCACCTCAACGACGTCGTCCTCGTCGACCAATCCCCCATCGGCCGCACGCCGCGGTCGAATCCAGTGACCTACATCAAGGCCTTCGACGACATCCGCGCCCTCTTCGCCGCACAGCCCGACGCCCGCCGTCGCGGCTTCGGCCCCGGTGCCTTCTCCTTCAACGTCCCCGGCGGCCGCTGCGACACCTGCGAGGGCGACGGCACCGTCACCGTCGAGATGCAGTTCCTCGCCGACATCGAGCTCCCCTGCGAAGAGTGCAACGGAACGCGTTACAAATCCTCCATCCTCGAGATTAAATACAAGGGCCGCAACATCCACGATGTCCTCAACCTCACCGTCAAGCAGGCCCTCTCGCTCTTCGCCGGAATCCCCCGCATCGTCGACAAGCTCGCCGTCCTCGACGAGGTCGGCCTGGGCTACGTCCGCCTCGGCCAGTCCGCCACCACGCTCTCCGGCGGCGAGGCCCAGCGCGTCAAGCTCGCCTCGCATCTCGCAACCGCCCGCGCTAACTCCATCCGAATCAGCAGCAGCTCCGACCTCTTCAATCAGTCCGGCAATCCCACCGCCGCGCAAATCGCCGCCCGCTCGCGCTCCCGCACCCTCTACATCCTCGACGAGCCCACCACCGGCCTCCACTTCGACGACGTACAGAAACTCCTCGCAGCCTTCCGCAAGCTCATCGACGGCGGCGGCTCTTTGCTCGTCATCGAGCACAACCTCGACATCATCAAATCAGCCGACTGGGTCATCGACCTCGGCCCCGAGGGCGGCGACGCCGGCGGCCAGGTCGTCGCCACCGGAACCCCCGAAGCAATCGCCGCCCACCCCGCGTCCCACACTGGCCACCACCTCCGCCCCCTCCTCGGCCTCATCCCATAACCCACCCCCGCCGTCATCCTGAGCGAAGCGCGTAGCGCGCAGTCGAAGGACCTGCGGTTGCTTGTTATGCGCCGTCATTCTGAGCGCAGCGAAGAATCCCCGCATTTCGCTCTGGTCTTGATCGGTTTCATCGGTGTCGATCGGTGCTAAGCCTTTTCTCACTTCACCGCGACCGGCTGCAGCCACGCTCCATCGCCTGCCGAATCCCAAACCGCGAATCTCACCCACTTCTTCCCCGTCGCGTCGAACGGGATCCGGAAGCTCTTCGTCCCGAACGCCGTCGTCTCCGTCAGCGGAATGATCTTGCGGTCCACCTTTGCCCCGTCGCTCCACACCAGTTCCGCGAACTCCAGCGGGAAGGTGTACTCGATCGTCGCCGTGTAGACGCTCTTCGCGCCCGAGCCTTCAATGACCCAGTTGTGGAACAGTATCTCGCCCGTCGTCCCGAAGAAGTTCCCCGCGCGAATCCCCTCCACAATCGGCGACCAGCTCTCGTTGAACAGCGGCACCTTGTCCAGCTTCAGGTAATTCACCGCGAATGAGGAATACGTATCGTCGTCCGGCCGCTTCATGTAGGTATCGCCCTCGGCCAGCATGAACTTCGGCTTGGGCGCCCAATTGCTCATGTCGTCGTTCACGCCGAAGCAGCGCACCTCGCACAGCCGCGGCTGGCTCAGGTCCACCGGCAGCGACTCCCACGATCCGCCGATGAACCGGTCGCTCTGGAAGTAGTCCTTGTCCTTATACATGTCGGGATACATCGCCGAGCTCTTGGTCCGCGGATGCGCAACCCACAGAATGCTCTGCGTCTCGTTGATGAACCGCAGCACGTCGTCCGTCGATCCCAGGTGATACACCGTGCCATAACCCGCAATGTTCTCCTCGAACGGCTGGCCGTTGTTCCGCGGTCCGGAGTGGGTAAAGTAGATCGGCTTCGGATTCATATAGTACGTGTGTCCGGCGATGAACGCGTTCGCCTCTTCCTCCGGCATCACCAGAAAGTTTTTGTCGCTCAGCTTCGCCGACGCCTCGAAGTACGCCTTCTGCTCCGGCAATCGCTTCGGCCCAGCATCGCCTCCGTCCGAGTCGTCGTGAAAGTCGCCCAGGTACACAATGTTGATCCCCAGCCCGCGGAACACGGGCACCCAAGTCGGGCTCAGGTCCGACGTTCCCCGGTCGCGCACCATCTCGTTCAGCTCCAGATGGAAGTGTCCCGTCACCGTCTTGAATCCCGCTACCGGCTTGTACACATCGTCGTGCGTATATGCCATCACGGCCTGCTGCGTAGCATGGCTCCCCGTCGCGCTCAGGTAGTAGTAGGCCGCCATCCGCTGCACGGTTCCCGGCGGCGCGTTGTACAGCGCGCAGTTCTCCGCCTGCGACCGCGCCGTCGACGCGCGCCGCGTCCACACCTCCGGCGCAACGCCCCACGGATCGTAGCCCTCGCATCGTTCCGGCTGCATCACGCCCAGCGAAAAGCTGCTGTCGCTGTCCTTGCGCGTGTACATGTAGCCTCCGTTCACCTCGTTCTCGCGCGCGAAGAAGAACTTGTGCGGCGGCGGAAACACAGCCAGCGACCCCGCGCCCGCCTGCATGATCTCCAGCCGGTTCCGCGCCCGGATGTTCACCGCCTGCTGGTTTACCGCGCCGCCAAAATCCTGCTCCTGCCACATCTGCGACGTGTCGCGCCACACCACCTTGGTGTCCTTCGCAATCGCAAATCCCTTCAGCCCCGCCTTGTAGATGAACGCAACGTCCTTCGCCTGCGTGCTGGCCATCGCCTCCTGCCGCAGCAGGTTCGATCCCTTGTACACCGTGAACTGCAAGTCTCCGCTGAAGATTCCCAGCGTCAGCCCGTTGAAGGTCACGCTCACCCGTTCGCCGTCCGTCTTCACCGTGCACGCGTCGGACTTGTAACGTACCGCCGCGCGCTTAATCTCGTCCTGCGTCCGCCCCGGCCCCACCAGCCGCTCGTGCCCCGGAACCACCAACGGCGCGTCCCAGAAGACATTCCACTTGTACGTCTCCTCATTCTCCGGAGTGTCCAGATTCAGCCGCTTCAGAATGTCCAGCTCAGTGGTCGATATTCTCCGCCGTCCCGTCGTCACCTCGAACTGCGGCGTCAGCTCCTTGCCCAGTACCACCCACGCGCCTCCGGCCTTGCGCGCCGCCAGCTCCGCCACCACGGGTTGCCCATCGCGCAGCGCAAACTCCGCGCGCAGCTCCTGCTGCGCCTCGCCCTGCCCCTCACCGCGCCACGCCAGCGTCACGCCGCCCGCTGTGGCCACGGCCCGCACCCCATCCACGGCCTTGTAATCCTTCATATTGCACTTCACGCCCTGCGCGGCGCAGATCGCGGTAGACACTCCCAAACCCAGCACAACAGCGATTCGCTTCATCGGTTTTTCCTCATTTGCTCTGCCACACACCCGCGCGGCACCCAGATTCGCAACATCGCACGCCACCCCGTGCGCAGCGTGAAAAGAAGCAAAACCAATGTACCTCACCCGGCCCATATCTGGCGTTCGGGTGCCCCATTCATGCGGCTTCATCGCATGAGTGGGATTTGGGTGCCCCATCCTTTCACAGCTTCATCGTGAAAGGGTGGGTTATCGTTCGCGGTAGCGAACGACCGCTTTCTTTGACCCCTCTCTACTCTGTCACCCGAGCGCAGCCACACGAGTCGTCATTCTGGCGCAGCCAGAATCTCCGTATTAGCCCTTGCCCTTGTTTATCATCCTGAGCTTGTCGAAGAGCCTGTCCTGAGCGAAGCCGAAGGAACCTGCGGTTGAGTAGTGAAAACTGTCATTCTGAGCGTAGCGAAGAATCCCCGCATCTGTTTTTGCTCGTCATTCTGAGCCGAAGGCTCAGAATCTCTGTCGTTGCATTTTTGTTTGTCATTCCCTTAGGGAATCTGCTTCTGCGTGCCTGCTACTCCGCCACGCCGTCGTTCACCTGCGCACAGTCCATCCGCAGCGTCCCATTGTCGTTGAACACCAATCCGTTGAAGCGCATCACGCTGCCCACGCCAATCGTGCCGCTGTTCAGCATCTGCGTATTGGGGTCCGCATACACCACCACCATCCCCGGATTCGTAAGCAGAGTATTCTGCCCGCCCTGCACGGCCAAATTCGGCATCAAGTCGTAAGCCGCCAGCGCCACCGTGTACATCTCAAATCCACCTGAGTTTGCCACCGCGCTCACCATGCCATTGATCGTCTGTGGAACCAGCGTGACCGTGGCTGCCGGAACGTAGACGGGACCACCCTGCTCCGTAAGGGCATGCGACGTAATGGAAACATTTTGCCCGGGAACCAAGTTCGCCGCCGTAAAGCTCGCGGAGAACGGCAAGCTCTGCAAATTAGTGAGCTGGCCGGACGCTTGGAAGACAGCGTTCCCAAAGCTGAAAGGATGCGCACCGAGTGCGACACCGCCTGAATAGAGGTAGCCCTGTCCGAGGCGTACGAGAGAATTGAGTGTTGGCTGCGAGCCAGCTACAAATTCCACGGGGCCGCTAGCGAGCGTAAGACCGCTTGGGTTAGTGTCACTCACTTCAACCCGTGTCGCCACCAGCGAACCATCGGATTGCATCGCCACATCCATATCCACGGGCATGCCCACAACCAGCGCGGAAATTCCCGCAATCCCCTGGAACGTTGTCGCGCCGTTGGAAGTGGACGACCATACCGGGCCATCGGCCGCCGTCACCGCGAAGCTGCTTCCCACCGCATCGACCGAGGCAACCAGCCCACGCAACCCAGTCAGCTTTCCATTCCCGACATTACTCGGCTGCGGCGAAATCGTCATCGGGGTCAGATTAAACGTCGGCGTTACCGTGTATGGGTCATACGCCCCAGTCGAATAACAGCTCCCAAGCGTCTCCGACTTCGATACCAGCAAGTCCAGCATCAGTCCCATCGCATTGCCGGAAACCGTGATCGGCGACGCCAGGTCCACCGTTATTTGCAAGCTCGGTTGATCGATATAGGAGTAAGTGCTGGTGTAGGTTGAATTCGAAGAAACGTCCTGACCTATGCACACGAACTCCCCTTGCGGGACAGTCACTGTCGCAGCGGTATAGATGTCCTGCGGAACGCTGACCGTGACCAGAGGCTCCGCAGTCCCGTTCACATGAATGAACTCCGGGTTCAGGTAGCTCCCTAGCAGGCTGACCGTCTTTCCCGATTGGCTGGTCAAGCTGATCCCGCTGAAATCCACGTTAAATTGAGATAGCTGGTCGTTCGCAGTGCTCGAGATCAGCAGAGTGACCGACGTATTCCCGCCCAACACCGGACTTCCCGATTGAGAACCGCTGGAACCGCAGCCAGAGATAAGTCCAACAGCCGCAAATCCGGCCAGAGCGAACAAGAGACTGGTTCCGTTGCGAAGGGATAGGCGCGGCAATAATGACGCAACCGGTTTCATAAGGGGCCCACGTTCTGTCGAACGGTTGAAAGCCGCATACCACAGCGAAATCTCGACGTACAAACTATATAACCACTGAAGCCGGCTGCCCCACCCTCGCTTCTGAGATGTAGGTTCTTCCCCCAACCCGCCCCCCGCATTTTCTTTCCCCAAAAACCTCAGCAAAATCGCGTGTCAAGCCCCTGCACACCCGAAAAATCCCCTAACCCACACCGTACCAACCACTTCCCTCCGGAAAATAGTTGGCATAGTAGTTATGCTCCGCTTGATACACTTAACATATGGATCAAATCCATCGAGGGGCCGCTTCGATCACGCGGAAACAGACCTCCGCCGCCCGCTTGCACCGTTCTTTCTCAATCGAATAAGCCGCACAGAATCAATATCTTATCCGCAACAAACCGCGAATGAATCTTTTACCGACGCCACCCGCGCCAAAACCTCTTTTTCACCCCTAACCCTTATGTCCTGAACCTTTTAGCCGCAACCGCAACGCAATGAATATTCTGGCCAGCCACTCGCCGCGCGACCCAATGATTCCAAACCACTTGCTCATAAGTTGTTTATCATGTACATCTCGCCCGTAGCCACCACATAACAATCCACTTACGCGCCAATCCGCCGCCAAGGGGGGATGGCAGGGGGAGGGGGAGAAGAAACAGCGACCAAACAGCGAAAAAACGGTTCCGGCAATAGATCAGCGTTCTCCGCCCTCTCTTGCCTGTCGGCCCGCTTTGCAATCTGAATCTGGAGCTGGCAGAGAGGATTGAACTCTCGACCTCTCCCTTACCAAGGGAGTGCTCTACCACTGAGCTATGCCAGCCTTACCGCGGACCTCCCGTCTCCAGGCGCGCCCGCATGTTGGCCAGCACCACCTTGAAGGCGAAGAGACCCAGAAACAGGATCGGAAGCCATCGAATCTCGACATCGCGAGGCCCGTACGAAACAACCCTGCTCGAAAAACCCTGAACGTGAAGTACGGCAGAGGAGTCTATCGTAAGCCACGAAAGCACTCCCAAGACTAACAAAACCGCAAGCGCAATGAACATGCGCGGCCTGCTTGCCGCCGGGTTGAGGCATCGTTCACTGTCACTCATCGCCATTCACCGCCTGAAACACCGACAGACGCAACCGCCTAACGCAACTGCATGAAACAACCGCATGAAATAAATGGTGCACAGGGGAGGATTCGAACCTCCGTAGCGCTTAGCGCGGCAGATTTACAGTCTGCTGCCATTAACCACTCGGCCACCTGTGCATCTTCCGCCCGTCATCGCACTTCAGACGAGCCTCGCCCGAATGGAACGGGGCCGGCCGGGCGGAGCTGGCGCTTTTGGAGCTGACGGAGGGATTTGAACCCCCGACCCTCTGATTACAAATCAGATGCTCTACCAACTGAGCTACGCCAGCCCAAACAGTCGAATGCGCTGTCCATAAAAGGGCAGCGCACAGTATCAACTTTAGCACAGCCGCCACACCCTCTGCCACATCGCTCCCCGCCCTGTGCATAAAAATTAATTTTTGACCAGCCAGCTTGAGTGTTAGCATGGATTTCCTCCTGATGTCCCATATGTCTTGTGTGTTGTATCTGTTAGGAGATCCGTGCGCCTGCGCGCGGAAAACCGCTTACCTCAAGGAGAATGACCCAATGCGTTTCAAGAAGCTGCTCGTGGCATCTCTGGCCGTGTGCTCCGCCATCTGCATGGCTCCGCAAACACTCAACGCCCAACAGACGATGAACAACGACGCCGTCATCAAATTGGTCAAGGCAGGGCTCTCTGAGGACCTGATCATATCGACCATCAACTCCCAGCCCGGGGCTTACGACACCTCAACCGACGGCCTCATCGCACTGAAGAAAGCCGGGGTCAGCGACAAAGTGGTCGGCACAATCGTCACCAAGAGTGTCGCCCCCGTTGCGGCCCCGGTGGAAAGAGTTGCGAATCAGGGCGAAGGGGCACAGCCAGCCGCGGTCTCCGACCCTAATGACCCAAATGCTCCTCACGATCCGGGGATCTACATGTATACCAAGGGGCCAAATGGCATGGAACTGACGATGCTGGAGTTGAGTGTATACTCGCAAGGGAAATCAGGAGGATTTCTTGCATCTGGGCTGACCTATGGCATCGCCAAGGTCAAGATGAAGGCGGTTGTTCAGGGTGCGCATTCAGGTGTACATACCAGTGACACTGGAATCGTTTTCTACTTTTATTTCGAGGATTCAGGTAAATCGTTCGGCGGAGCGACGACACCGAACATATATACCCTTCTGAAATTTGATGAGAAGGGAAATACCCGTGAAACCGTAACAGGTTCGTCGAATGTACTTGGATCATCAACGGGGACTGATAACGCGGCCACTTCTGGATTCACATACACAAAAGTCAAGCCTGGAATCTACAAGGTCATTCCGACGGTGGAACTACAACCAGGCGAGTACTGTTTCATGCCCCCCACCGGGCAAGCTGGATCCGCTGCAGCAAATCAGATGTTCGCATTCGGTATTACAGCAAAATAAGTGTGCCCTCTACTAATAGCCCCAGTTGCCCCCTCCTTTCGCACATTCAGCGAAGGGTGGGGCAATCGCACATCACGCGCTCACTCTGCTTAGCGTATAAAAAGAGTGCAGGATGCGGAAACGGACGCTATATTCGCTGCTTCTGATGCTGGCGCTGATTGTGGCGCTAATTGCCGCCGTGTGGCTGCGCAAGCATGCCCCGCCGGAGGTCGCGCGCCTGCTGCCGGAGTCCGACGCCATCGTCTACCTCAACCTGCAGCCATTGCGCGCCGCCACACACTTCGAGCGCACACCCGTTATCCGCAGCCCGGACTACCAGCACTTCGTCGACGCCACCGGAATCGACCCGGAGCGCGACCTGGACGCCGCCGCCTTCGCCCTGCACCGCATGGACGACCCCGCTGGCCCCAACGGCCCGGTCGCCTACTCCGAAGTCTTCGAGGGCCGCTTCGACGGCGAGCGCCTAGCCCGCTACCTGAGCGGCATGGCCACCTCCCAGGAGCAGTACGCCGGCCACACCATATACACCATCCCCATCGAGGGCCGCCGCTTGCGCATCGCGCAGCTCGGCTACGACACCATTGCCGCCTCCAACATGCCCACCACCGAGCAGATCCACTCCATGCTCGACCGCTATCGCGCATCGGCCTCGCCGTTTGCCGGATCGTCGCTGCTGGCCGCGCGCTACCGCGACGTTCCGCTGCTCTCCAGCGCGTGGGCCATCGGCCATGTCGGCCTTCCCTTTTCGGAGCGCGGACGCATCACGGTCTTCGGCTTGGAGCTTCCGCTGCCCGAGGACACCACCTTCGTCGCCAGCCTGCGCGTTGGCCTCGGCGCGCTGCACCTGCGCATCGAGCAGATTGCCCCCAGCGAGGCCGACGCCGCCCGCTCCACCCAGGCGCTGGACGCACTGCTGCGCATCTTCCAGGTCATCCAGCCCAAGATCGAGGCGCAGTCCGAGGCGCCAGACGCCGAGGCACTGCGCCAATTCGCCGCATCCATCCAGATTGAGCAGCACAAGGACCGAGCCGTACTCACCGCTATCCTGCCCACGCAGTTGCTCAAGATGATGGTGACGCCGGAGAGTGCAATCCTCGCAGCCCCATCCGCCGCCGCCACACCCCCCACCAGCGCGACGAAGCGGTAGAGCCGATTCACGCTTGGTGGTCCCTGGTTGATGCTGTCATTCTGCCCCTGAGCGAAGTCGAAGGGGAACGGCGAAGAATCCCCGCAGTTTTGCTAAGTGTCAAGTGGGTACGCTGATTGCGGCGGCTTAGAGCCCGGCGGCATCGCTGTCCAGGCCGGAGAGCGTGGCGCGCAGGTATTTGTGCGGATTTACCGGTGTATTGTGAATGCGCACCTCGTAGTGCAGGTGGGCTCCGGTGGTGCGTCCGCTCATCCCGACGTATCCGATCACCTGCCCGCGAACCACGGTCTGGCCCGCCATCACGGTGAAACCGGACATGTGGGCGTAGCAGGTCTCCACATTGTGGCCGTGGTCGATGATGACCTCGCGCCCGTACCCGCTCTCCATCGCGGCCGACTTTACGGTGCCGTCGGCGGCGGCCCGGATGGGCGTTCCGATGGGCGCGGAGATGTCGATGCCGGTGTGGAACTCGCCCTCACCGTTGCCGTGGATGGGGTCTTGCCGCTGGCCGAAGCTGCTGCGGATCGGCCCGATCACCGGCCACAGCGATGGCGCGTCGATCGACAGGTCCGTCCCGCCCATTCCAGAGAGCGTGCCCATCGCCGATACGCCGTCGATGGCGTGGGTCACGGCGCCGCTCACCGCTGAGTCGCGCAGGCTGTAAAAGGTGTCGAGCGATTTGTAGTAGCTGTCGTCGGAGAAGCTGGAGGCCGTATCGGCGATCAGCGCGCCCTGCACTGCCACGGCCCCGGCCGATTTGCGCGACGGCTTCAGCCGCATGTGGCCCATGGGCACGGCCAGCTTGCTCGCGGTCAGGCCGTAGAGCGCCGAGACCTCATTCGCCAGCGAGCCCAGCGACGCCACCTGCACGTCCTTCTCGTGCGCCTGCTTCTCCAGGTGCGCGTAGTCCTTTTGCAGCGTGGCGTGGTCGACGCGCAACTGGTTGAAGCGCGCCGTCTTGATCAACATGCGGGAGTATGACCCGGCCAGCCCGGCAACCGTAAAGGTCCCGATAACTGCCGCTGCTATAAAGACATAGGCATAGTGCAGCGGCACGGGAATCTTGCGCAGGCCGCCACCCTCATCGCGGCTGACAAGGACAACGTAATAACGTTTTTTCAGGCTGAAGCGTTTTAGAGTCAAGTCCTGGACCTTGTGCAGTGATTGGGCCTTCTCTCCGCGGTTCGGCGGCGAGATCGGCGCGATGAGTGCGCGGCAACCGGGTCAAATGCACATTGCCAATCGCCGTACGCGATCGGCTTCCGCAGTTGCCATCCCTCTTGGACGTTACTTCGGATTTTAACCGCCGATGGGGGCGGACGCAATCCAATTTGTGTGCCAGATCGCCGATAAGTTGAACGCCAGCGACAGTATTTCCGGTCATTTTCCCCTCTTCTTCGCCTGTCTTCGACCGGATGCAGCCGCACATGTCCGGCAATCCCCGGCTGGTTTATGCTTGGCTCACGATGAAGAGAGAGATGGGCGAGCTGGAGCTGATCGAACGCATCCGTTCGGGATGGGGGGCCGCCGGGCGCGGAGCAGGGGGGGCGGTCGGGCGCGGAGCAGGGGGGGCCGCCGGATGCGGCAGCCGCAGCCTCCCGCGCAATCTCGCCCTTGGCATCGGCGACGATTGCGCCATCCTGCGTCCGCCCCGTGGCCATGAGCTCCTCGTCACCACCGACTTCACCCTCGAAGGCCGCCACTTCCGCCGCGACTTGCATCCGCCAGAGTCGGTCGGTCACCGGACGCTGGCACGCGGCCTGAGCGATCTGGCCGCAATGGGCGCGCGTCCGCTGGCAGCCTTTCTCTCGCTCGCGCTGCCCACGGAGATGCTTTCTACCCGCGCCGGACGCGTGTGGGTCGAGCGCTTCTTCGCCGGCCTGCGCAGCCTGGCGGACCGGCACGCCGTACCGCTGGCGGGCGGAGACACCGCCGAATCTCCCAGCGATCTGGTGCTGGCGGACATTGTGCTCATCGGGTCGGCACCCGCCGGTCGCGCGCTGCGCCGTAGTGGCGCTCGCGCCGGAGACGCGCTCTACGTCACCGGAGAACTGGGTGGCGCGGCCGCCGAGCTCGCCGCAATGGATCGCCGCGCCGCTACTAATCCGGCCCATCCATACAAAGATTTGGGTGCCCCATCCATTCCGCGTTCTTTGCGGAATGGATGGGAGTCCACGCCAAATCAGCTCGCCGCGCATCCGCACCTCTTTCCGCAGCCACGCACCGCCGTCGGTCTGGCGCTTCTGCGGCGTCGTCTTGCCACCGCCTGCATCGACCTCAGCGACGGCCTCTCCACCGATCTCGCCCACCTCTGCCGCGAATCCGGTGTCGGCGCCCGGATCTCCTCCGCCGCGCTGCCGATCCATCCCTTGGCGCAGCAGACCCGCGCCGCGCAGTCGGGTCAGGCTCACGCCGCAACCAACCGCGCCCTCGATCTCGCCCTCCACGGCGGCGAGGACTACGAGCTCCTATTCGCAGCGCCGCCTTCTGTGCGCCTTCCGCGCCGCCTCGCCGGTGTCCGCGTCACCCGCATCGGAAGCCTCGTGCGCGGCCGCAGCATTTCATTGCTGGACCCCACCGGACGCCGGACACCGCTCCAGCCCGGCGGCTGGGAACACTTCACCGGAAAGCATGAGGATTAAGCCAGCGCTATGCATGACTCAACCGGAATCGTTCGTTCGACGCGCTGCGCTGACTACCGATCAGCAACCGCATAAAAGCTCAACGCCGCATCGCCCTGCTTCAGCGTCCGCATCTGCGCCAGCTCGCCGTACCGCTCCGCAAGCCGCGCCTTGCTGTTGTGCTCGGCGACAACCAGCGCGCCGGGCGCAAGCATCAGCCGACCGCGCGCGCTGCCCAGTAGCTCCAGAGTTTTGGCGTACTCCGCCTCCGCCTCCCACGGTGGATCGATATAGACCAGATCGAGCAAATTGCCAGCCCGAGCGCTCTCCACCGATTCAGCAGCCCCCGCCCCCCCCTTCTCCGCCGCCTTGGCCAGCCGTTCCAGCAGCGCCCCTGTCCCGCGCTCCTCCACGGTGATGCCCCGCGCAATCTGCAACACCTTCAGATTCGCGCGAATCGCCGTCAGCGCCGCCTCCGCCCGCTCCGCGAACCACACATGCTCCGCGCCGCGGCTAATCGCCTCGATCCCCACCGCGCCAGTGCCCGCGTAGAGGTCGGCGAAGCGGCATCCCGCAACCCTCGGCGCCAGAATGTTGAAGAGCGTCTCGCGCAGGCGGTCGCTGGTGGGTCGCGTCCCCGTGCCGCGCGGGGCAATCAGTTGGCGTGAGCGATAGGTCCCTGCAATAACTCGCATCCCATCCATTATGACGGCATCCGCGCCGGCCGGTTTCATTCTGTTTGTCATGTCCGCGACCCTCGAGCGAATACAATGGAGCCATGCGCGGATGGAGCTTCCCGGTCGGTCGGTTCTTTGGCGTTGAGGTCCGCATTCATGCGTTCTTCCTGCTCCTGCTCGCCATGGCGATCAGCCTTGGCTCGTTCGCCGGATCGAGCGCCGGGCGTATGTTCACCCTCTGGCTCCTGCTTTTGTTCGCTGTTGCCGTGCGCGAGGTCGCGTGCGCGCTGGCCGCGGCGTGGTTCGGACTGGAGCTCGGCGGGATCCTGCTGCTGCCCACTGGAGGCCTGAGCACCTATGCCACGCGCGAAGCCACTGAGCGCGCCTCCGGGCCGGCGATCGAGCGGCGCATGGCCGTCGTCGGCCCGCTCGCCAACATCGGCTTCGGCCTTCTGCTCGCGGCTGTTGTGCTGGCTACCACGCCCGGCATCAACCTCATCGAGAGGCCGTGGATCGCGCCCGCCCACCTGCTGCGCGCCATGGTATGGCTCAACCTTCTGCTCGGCGCAATCAATCTTCTGCCTGCCTTCCCGTTGGATGGAGGACGCGTCTTTCGCCGCGCTCACGCCGGCGGTGCGCAGGAAGTCGAAGACCGGCAACGGCCCGCCGCGCCGGGCGCCGCACCAGCCACCGGTTTGAGCGCGGGATTGGGCGCGGGCCTCCGGTGGGGACTGGGCGCGGGCCTCGGCCAGTGGATCGCCATCGCCCTGGTCGTCACCGGGCTGCTGATGGGCAACCTCTGGCTCCTCATCATGGGCGCCTTCGTGCTCGTCGCAGCCCACATGGAAGGCCCGAACCTGCTCTCCCAGGGCGACGCCGAAAGCGTGCTCATGCGCGATGTCATGCTCACCCAGTTCAGCACGCTCTCTGCATCCGACACGCTGGAGGACGCACTGCAGCGCGCTGTCCACTCCCTGCAGGACGTCTTTCCCGTAGTGCGCGGAGGCAACCTGGTCGGCGCCGTCAGCCGCCAGAACATCATGGAGGCGCTCGCCACCGGCGGCAACAGCTATGTGCAGGGCGTGATGACGCGCAGCTTCCAGACCGCGCAGCCCGGCGATTCGCTGATCCATACCCTGGGCCGCATCACCGGCGGACAGGGCGCGCAACTCGTTCCCGTCATGCAGGGCGAGCGCATCGTCGGCATCGTCACCCCGCAGAACCTCTCCCAGTCCATGGGCCTGCTCAACCAGAGCCGCCGCATCCGCCGCCCCCAAGATTCTTAGGGCGTGTTTCATACATTGGTACGGCCTCAGATCAGTCACTTCCGGTTGAGGCGGGGTAGAGGCAGCGACAGAAACCCAGGTCTCAGAAGCGAGACCTAGGGCACCCGAAATCCCACTCATCGTGATAAGGCCGCGATGAATGGGGCACCCGGCATAGAATAGTTGACGTGAATCATTCCTTCGAGATCGGCTCTGTTCCGGTTGGCAGCGGCAAGCTGTTCCTGATCGCCGGGCCGTGCGTGATTGAGTCGGAGACGCACGCGCGCACGATGGCCGACGCGATCCAGCGCACGGCGGCGGACCTGGGCATTCCGTACATCTACAAGGCCAGCTACGACAAGGCGAACCGCACCAGCATCCGGAGCTTTCGCGGGCCGGGACTGGTGGAGGGTGCGCGGATCCTGCGGGCGATTGCGCAGAGCAACGGGCTGCCCATCCTGACGGACGTGCATACGCCGGAGGACTGCCTGCGGCTGTCGAAGGCGCTGGGCGACGTGGAGGCGGTGCTGCAGATTCCGGCGTTCCTGTGCCGGCAGACCGACCTGCTGATAGCGGCGGCGCACACGGGGCGCGCGATCAACGTGAAGAAGGGGCAGTTTGTGGCGCCGTTGGACATGCAGCACGCGGTGCTGAAGGTGCGCGACTCGGCGGTGGCGGGCAAGCCGGCGCGGGTGATGCTGACCGAGCGCGGGGCCAGCTTCGGCTACAACAACCTGGTGGTGGACATGCGCGCGCTGCCGACGATGCGGCGGTTTGCGCCGGTGGTCTTCGACGCGACGCACTCGGTGCAGACTCCCTCGGCGGCCAATGGAGTGAGCGGCGGACAGCCGGAGTTCATTCCCGTGCTGGCGCGCGCGGCGGTGGCGGCGGGAGTGGATGGGGTCTTCCTGGAAGTGCATGAGGACCCGGCGCAGGCCAAGTCGGACGGGGCGAATGCGCTGCGGCTGGACAAGCTGAAGGGGCTGCTGGAAGAGCTGCTGGCGGTCCATGCGGCGGTGGCGGCGAAGTAAAACGGCCTGCGCGGGCGCAGGCGGGAAGACGGTTGTTGGCGCGAAGCTGCCAATTCCGATTCTGCTGTAGCTGCTTCCCCTTCAGAGGGTGACGATATTGAGGCCGGGAATGTGCTGGAAGTGCTGCACGTTGAAGGTGGCCACATCGAAGCCCAGGTGCAGGGCCGTGGCTCCGATGACGAGGTCCTCGAAGGCGATGACGATGCCCTTGGCTGCCTGTTCGCCCTCGATGCGTCCGGCAATCTGCGCGATCTCCAGCGTGACCGGATGCACAATCAGGTCTTGGAAGACTCCTTCGGCGAAGATGCGCCGCCGTATGCGGTCGGTCTCGGTCCTGGCGCGGTAGATGCCATGCGTCAGTTCAACGACGCTGATGGTCGAGAGTGCAATGTCTGTCTCACCATGCGAGGCACGCGCGGTGCGCAGGATGTCTTCGATGGCCTCGCCACGGCGTTCGCTTGCGATCAGGATGCAGGTATCGAGGATTATTCCCATGCGATCAGGCCCAAGGGATCAGTCCCATGCCGATGTGTTGCGCGGCTTACGGTTGCGGACGATCTCTTCCATGTCGGCGGCGTAATCGGCATCCATCACCGGCTTATAGCCAAGCTCCTTCGAGCGGGCCTCGGCCAACGCGATGGACTCGGAGATGGAGCGGCGCGGCGGAGCTGCCGGACGCAGCACAGCAGCCGGATAGCTTCCGCTCTCGATGACGATCTCTTCGCCGAGACGGACGCGTGCCAGTAGCCCGGCGAAGTCGCGGGCGGCTTCGAACTCCGAGATGTGGATGGTTGCCATACTTCCGATGATACCTCCGTCCGGCATTTTCATTGTGAAAAAACGGCGGATGACAACGGACCGTTACTGGTTGAAGTTGTCTTCTTCGTCTTCCTGGAGGCCGTACCGGCGGAGGAGGTTGGGGAGGTTCTGGGAGAAGGCGGAGCGGGGCATGACGGTGTCGCATCCGGCCTCGATGGCCTTGAGGCGCAGCTCGTTCTGCAGGTGGGAGAGGAAGCCGACGATGGAGGTGCTCTTCTTGAGCTTTGCCTTGAGCTTGGGGATGAGGGTGAGGGGCTTGGCGTTGGCGTTGTTGAGGTCGAAGACGATGAGGCCCGGGCGGTCGGCCTCCTCTCCGTCGGTGATTCCGGCGAGGACGTCCGGATCGTTCTTGATGAAGGCGACCTTGACGCCGAGCTTGCGCGCGGTCTCGGTGATCTTGGCGTTGAAGAAGAGGTCTTCGATGAAGAAGAAGATCCGGGTGGGGGCGTCCTCGGGGATGGGAATGGGGCGTCCGATGGAGTAGTCGATGGGCTGGGAGTCGCTGACATAGCGGCTGCCGCCCCCCCTGGGCATGTAGTTGCCCTGGGTGTCGATGGTGGAGGCGGGCGCGTCGGCGAAGTTGCCGTTGACGGCGCGATAGCTGTGGTCCATGGGGCCGACGAAGCTGCGCGGGCCGCGCTGCTGCTTGCCCTTGCGCTTAAAGCTGCCTCCGTTGCCGGGCTGATGAGTGTTGCCGTCGCGGTAGCCCGCGCCATTGCCGTTGCCGGGGCTGGCCTGGTTGCCGAGGTTGTCCTGGGAGCGCTGACGGTCGCGGTCGCGAAACTTTTTCTTCCATCGCTTGGTGGATGGGCCCGCGCCGGCCTGCTGCTGCGCGGCGCCGGCCTGGAAGTTCTGCTGCGGCTGTCCGCCGGAGGCCAGGACCTGCTCGCCCGCCTGGATGTCTCCGACAAACTGGCCGGGGCCGTTCTGGCGTCCCTGCTGGAGGGCGTCGGGCGACTTGTTCTTGCGCTTGCGGCGGCGGCGGCGGCTGCTCTTGGACTGGCCCATGCCGTGCTGGACGTTGTGCGCGGAGTCCTGCGGTTGGCCGTTCTGGTCCATGCGCGGCTGGCTGTACTGGTCCGGCTGGCCGTACTGGTCCGGCTGGTCATCCATCTGGGCGGTTGGCGAGGGCGGCCCCTGCTGCATCTGCACCTCAGGTGCGTTCTGCTCTGAACTCATGTTTCCACTTCCTATTGCGGGTTGGCGATTCGCGTTTCTTCCCCACGACTGCATGGCTGTTCAACCCCCGCGGAGAGCGCGGAGGCAGAAGCAAACCGGGATTGCAGCGTTTGTGGAAACGGTATCAAGTTGTACTCGAACTACATGGAACTGCATCAATCAGCCGCAAGCAGCATTCCGAGCGCGGATGCAAACAGCCGCTGCGCGCCACCGGGATTGCCAAAGCCGCCTGCACTGCCAAAGCCACCGGGAACCATCAAAGGCCCGGGAGTGCAAAAGAGCACCCGGGAATTTTCAAAAGCCCGGGAGAGCAAAGAGCATCCGGGAATTGCCAAAAGCCACCTGAAATTGCCAAAGTGCGATTGCCAACGATGGCAGATCCCACACCCTTGCCGTGAATTGCAACTCAACTTCGATCGGGCTCAATTGTCGCGAAGATCGTGTACAACTGTCGCGACGATCGGGCCCATCTGTCGCGATTCAATCTCCTGGCTCAAACGACCCATGCATCGAACCCAGTGGAATCCGCCGGCCCCATGAGGTCCGCCGGAATCCGCGGATTTCTGTGTATCTTGCCGCCTTCGGAAAAACCAGCGGTCATACAACGTCCGGCACCCACAGCCGGTCCACAAGTCATTTACGATCATACGCTCAAAGGCAAAGCGTAGCAAGAGAAAGATTTCAAGGGAGGTTGGGGGTGAACGGGCAGCATGCTCCGCACTCTCATTCCGGCGGTGCCTTGCGGCGCCTTAAAGTGCAGGGAACCGTGCTTAACATGCTTCGGGCCGCACCCTGGGGAGGGAGCGGCCCGAAGCACAATGGCCTGTCAAAGGCCTCCTAAAGTGGCTTCCTTGCGGAAGCAGGAACTGAAACCCGGGGATTGCATCTACAGTGGGTGCATCTCTTCCCGGCTTGTTGCGAATGAAGAACGAGCAATTGGAATGCCAAAGGGCATCATGCGGCTTATCCCGAAATCCAGCCATCCTGCGCCCACTGGCGTGGGATTGTTCCCCAAAAATAAGAGAGATCGCATGGCAAGCTCCACAATTCAGAAGATAGAGGTTTGACCCCTGCGAGAATCGAGCCATATAATGAGGGCTGTTCTGGCAGCCCTCTCGCTTCCGCCAATCCTCATGGACTGAAAGTGGTTAATGGAGATCAAGGCGGTAAAGCGCGGTGAGTGCCCTTCTCGATTGGGCACACCCGGCGATCCGGCGGGCGGATGCAGGGCAACTGACCGGGAAGGCGCGTGAGCGCATCTCCGGCGGCAGATGGACCAGGAAAACTTCCAAGGAGCTCTAGACCGCATGAAACCCAAGTTTGCTCTCCTCGCCGCGCTGGTCGCGGGACTTCTCCCAGTGGCCGCGGTAGCACAGGCGGCGCCTGCCGCAGCTCAACCCGCTGCACCAGCCGCGACCTCCGCCCCGGCCGCACCCGCCCCAGCTGCCGCACCGGCCGCAGCGCCGGCGCCGCAGGCCCCCGTTTTTGTTCCTCCGTCGGCGTTTCCCGCCCGGATCGCCATCATCACGTTCGAGTACGCCGTCGCCAACACCAACGAAGGCCAGCGGGCGATGGAGGACCTGAGGAAGAAGTACCAGCCGCAGCAGACCCAGCTACAGACCCTGGCAGCCGAGATCGATTCGTTGAAGAAACAGTTGCAGGCCGCACCGACCACGCTGTCGGACGATGAGAAAGCCACTCGCGCCAGGAACATCGACACCAAGGACAAGCAGTATCAACGCGACTTCGAGGACTTCCAGAACACTTCGCAGGCCGACCTTCAGGAGGCACTGGGGAAGGTGGCGCAGAAGGTCGATGTGGTGATGCGAAAGTATGTGAGCGATAACGGCTACACGCTGCTGCTGAATGCGGGCGACCAGTCGAGCCCGGTGATGTGGGCCGCGACAGAGCCAAATGCAGATATAACCATGGCTATCATCGAGGCGTACAACGCCGCGTCCAAGGTTGCGCCGCTGCCGCCCGCAGCTCCAGCCGCAGCGGCCCGCCCGAAGCCTGCATCCACAACAACGCCGCGGACCAGCCCTGCCGCAAAGCCCGCAGCGAAATAACTCACTCACGCGAACTCAGTCAAAGGGGAGGCCTTCGGGCCTCCCTTTTGTATTGCTGCACGAGGAATTCCGCAACTCCTCGGACCTCGGATGCCTTGTGGATAAATTGTGGATTCACGAGCGCGGGAAATTCACAATCCGTCCAACATGACTGCGGCGAGCGCCGATGCATCTACTGTCTCAGGGTTTCAAGTTGCATGGTTTCATGCGCTTGAGGTCAGATTGCGGCAGTTGAGGGAAGTTGCTGCAAGTGCGCTGCACACTCCGCAGAGAAACGGCGATCCACAGAGACAAGAAGGGCCGGGGGAGGCTCAAAGCCGGCGGCTGCGGCGAAGGGGAAGGCTGCTACTCTTCGCCAACCTTGAGAACGGCGAGGAAGGCCTCCTGGGGAATGTCCACCTTGCCGATGCGTTTCATGCGCTTCTTGCCTTCCTTCTGCTTTTCCAGGAGCTTGCGCTTGCGGCTGATGTCTCCGCCGTAGCACTTGGCGATGACGTTCTTGCGCAGGGCGGAGACGGTCTCGCGCGCGATGACTTTTACGCCGATGGCGGCCTGGATGGCGACCTCGAACATCTGGCGGGGGATGAGCTGGCGCATCTTGTGAACCAGGGCGCGGCCGCGGTCGTAGGCGAAGTCGCGGTGAACGATGATAGAGAGCGCGTCGACCGGATCGCCGCCGATGAGGATGTCGAGCTTGACCATGGGCGAGATCCAACTGCCGGAGAGCGTGTAGTCGAGCGAGGCATATCCGCGGGAGACGGTCTTGAGGCGGTCGTAAAAGTCGAGGACGATCTCGTTGAGCGGAAGCTCGTAGGTGATCATGACGCGGGTGGAGGTGACGTACTCGAGGTTCTTCTGGCGGCCGCGCTTCTCCTCGACCAGCTTGAGGATTCCGCCGACGTACTCCTCGTTAGTGAGGATGCGTGCGGTGATGACGGGCTCGGCGATGGAGACGATCTCGGAGGGTTCCGGCCAGCGCGATGGGTTGTCCACCTCGACGACCCTGCCGTCGGTGAGGGTGATCTGGTAGCGCACGCCCGGCGCGGTGATGATGAGGTCGAGGTCGTATTCGCGCTCCAGGCGCTCCTGGATGATTTCGAGGTGGAGCAGGCCGAGGAAGCCGCAGCGGAATCCGAAGCCGAGGGCGACCGAGGACTCGGGCTCGAAGGTGAAGCTGGCGTCGTTGAGGCGGAGCTTCTCGAGGGCGTCGCGCAGCAATCCGTGGGCGTGCGAGTCGACGGTGTAGAGGCCGGCGAAGACCATGCTCTTGATGTCTTCGAATCCGGGGAGGGCCTGGGCGCAGGGGCGCGCGACTTCGGTGATGGTGTCGCCGACTTTGGTGTCTGCGACGTTTTTGATGGTGGCGACGAAGAAGCCGACCTCGCCGGCGGAGAGCTCGGCGAGCGCGACGGGCTTGGGCGTCATGACGCCCATGCTCTCCACGTCGAACTGTTTGCCGTTGGAGACGATCTTGATCTTCATGCCCTGACGCAGGCGGCCGTTGATGATGCGGGCGAGAACGACGACTCCACGGTAGGAATCGAACCAGGAGTCGAAGATGAGGGCCTGGAGCGGCGCGTCGGCGTCTCCGTGCGGCGGAGGAAGGCGATGCACGACGGCTTCGAGGATGCCTGCGACGCCCTCGCCGGTCTTGGCGGAGACGGCGAGCGCATCGTCGGCGGGAAGGCCGACGGCTTTTTCGATCATCTCGCGGGTGCGTTCAATGTCGGCGCTGGGCAAGTCGATCTTGTTGATGACGGGGATGACTTCGAGGCCGTGGTTGATGGCGAGATAGGCGTTGGCCAGGGTCTGCGCCTCGACGCCCTGGGAGGCGTCGACGACGAGGAGTGCGCCCTCGCAGGAGGCCAGCGAGCGCGAGACCTCGTAGCTGAAGTCGACGTGGCCGGGTGTGTCGATGAGGTTGAGCTGATAGGTCTCGCCGTCCTGCGCCTGATACATCATGCGCACGGTGTGGGCCTTGATGGTGATGCCGCGCTCGCGTTCGAGGTCCATGGCGTCGAGCACCTGGGCCTGCATCTCGCGCGCGGTGAGCGAGCCGGTAAGCTCCAGCAGACGGTCGGAGAGCGTGGACTTTCCGTGGTCGATGTGCGCGATGATGGCGAAGTTGCGGATGTGGTTCGGGTCCATGCGGGGTGCGAACGGCCTCAATCTTCGATGCTATCATCGCGCAGCGGGCACACATGGCAGTGCGCAGCGGACGCGCAGGGCATCCGCGCAGCCCATCGCGAAGCGGAACGGGGCTGCGCATTGCCGAGGTGCGTGGCTGCAAATCGATATGATGCGGAGTGCGTACCGAAGTGTTCCGCAAACGTCTTACAATGAGCAATGCGTTTGCATCGGGCAGAGCATCTGCGGGCGCAGGGACGGGACCAGATTCTTGATCGATACGACGAGCGGGTGCGGATGGTGAGCGGGGTGCGGCGGTGGGCGGTGGCGACTGCGTGCGTGCCGCTGATGCTGCTGGCGGGCTGTCCGCAGCGGCAGGCGGGCAAGCCGGGCGGGGTTGCGGCGAATGCAACCGCGCCAGCGATCGCCGCGCCGGCGCCGGTGGCCGCTTCTGCTCCGGCGGTGACGCAGGCGCAGGCCAACGAGCTTGCTACGAGAGCGCAGCGGGTGCAGCAACTGATCCAGCAGGCCGAGGGGGACTATCGCAGCGGCGTGGCGAACTATCGCGGCGGGAAGCTGGAGGCCGCGCGTGCCGACTTCGACATGGCGGTCGATCTGATGCTGACCAGCGAGATGGATGTGAAGAACGATCCGCAGCTCTCGGACGAGTTCGAGCACCTGCTGGATGCGATCAACTCGCTGGAGATGTCGGCGCTGAAAGAGGGCACGGGGTTCAGCGCGCCAATCGAGGCGGCGCCGCTGGATGCCGCCGACGAGGTGACCTTTCCGGCCAACGCGGAGCTGACGGCGAAGGTGGAGGAGGAGCTTAAGACGACGCAGTCGGACTTTCCGCTGGTGGTGAACGACTATGTGGCGGGGTTCATCAACTACTTCTCGAACTCGCCGGCGGGCCACGCGCATCTGCTGCGCTCGCTGGAACGCGCGGGCAAATACAAGGAGATGATCTCGCAGGACCTGCGGGACGAGGGGGTTCCGCAGGACCTGATCTACCTCGCGGTGGCGGAGTCGGGCTTCCAGCCGCAGGCGCTGAATGCGCACTCGGGCGCGGGAGGCATGTGGCAGTTCATGCCGTTCCAGGGGGTGTACGGGCTTACGCGCAATGCGTATTTCGATGAGCGATTCGATCCGGAGAAGTCGTCGAAGGCATATGCGCGCTATATGAAGTATCTGTACGACCAGTTCGGGGACTGGTACCTGGCGATGGCGGCGTACAACTGGGGCCCGGGCAACGTGCAGCGGTCTGTGATGCGGACGGGCTATGCGGACTTCTGGGAACTGTACCGGCGCAACGTGCTGCCCAAGGACACCAAGAACTATGTGCCCGGAATCATCGCGGCGATCATCATGGCGAAGAACCCGCAGCAGTACGGGCTGGAAGGCATAGTGCCGGATGCGCCGGTCGTCTCGGACACGGTGACGGTGGACTACGCGGTCGATCTGCGGCTGGTGGCGGACGTGACCGGCGCCTCGCTGCCGGAGATCGTCGATTTAAACCCCAGCCTTCTGCGCATGAGCACGCCGGGCGAGATGGACTTCGACCTGCATCTTCCCGCGGGGACGCAGGATGTCTATCTGAAACGCATTGCGAAGATTCCCGAGGAGAAGCGCGGCAGTTGGCGCTTTCACGTTGTGCTCGCCGGCGAGTCGCTGGACAGCATTGCGAACAGCCTTCATGGGCGGCCCTCGGAGATTGCCTCGGCCAATGGCCTGGATGCAAACGCGCCGATCGAGGCGGGCGATGAACTGGCGGTTCCGGTGGCGGCTGTCGCCGTGGCGCTGCGTACGCTGCACTACATCACGCGCGCGGGCGACACGCTGGTGACAGTGGCGGACCGGTTCAACGTGTCGGTGGAAGACCTGCGGCGCTGGAACCATCTCTCGTCGAGCAGGATCGGGCCGCACCGCACACTGGCCGTCAGTGAGCCGGTGCATCTGGCCCCGGCAACCCATGTGCGCGCGAGGAGAGCGAACAGCAGGACGAAGACACATGCGGGAGCTAGCGTGAAAGCTGGAGCAAGCGCAACAACGCAGAGTGCAGCGGGCGCTTCAAAGTCTTCCGCGAAGAGACCTTTGCAGAGCGCAACAAAGAAAAAACCCGTTGCGGCGAAGAAGCATGCCGCTCCGAAATGAAAACGGAAGGCTGCTGCATTGGCTACCTGGATAAAAAGAGTGCTTGCAATTGCTGGCGCACAGACGCATTCTGTTGCTAGAATCCGAGGCATGGCGCAATTGCATTTTTTGTTGCAGTGCCATTGCGGTCCAGGATGCGGTGCGGCGTTGCGGTGCGAGTTCGATAAACGGATTGGGTAAACAGCGCGAGGATGCGACGATGAAGCTCAAAGAGCATGGTGGATTCGACGGACCGGATGAGAAGATCAGGACCTATGCGGCTGCGGAGTATAGGGACGACGAAGCCGGCGGGGATGGATACGAAGGCAACGATCTCTTCGACGATGACGAGGAAGAGGAGGAGGTCGTGGTGACCCTGCCCCTGGAGGACGTTGAAGCTCTCGAACTGCTGGAGGACATCGCCGGCGAACTGTCGGAAGCTGGGCCGCCTGCTGAAGAAGCAGCCCCCGCGGCGCCACCAGCGCCGGTTGCGGTCCCTGCTGCTGCGATTGCGACAGCGAAGCCTGCCGTGAAGAGCGAGGCAACTGCTGCGGCCAGCGTCGTCGCGAAGGCGGCCAAGAAGGCAGAGATTGCTAAGCAGGCTGCCGCCAAGAAGGCCATTGCCAAGGAGGCTGCTGCCAAGAAGGCCGCCGCCAAGAAGGCCGCCGCCAAGAAGGCTGCCGCGAAGAAGGCGGCTGCCAAGAAGGCCGTTGCGAAGAAGAAGAAGGTGGCGAAGAAGGCCGCCGCCAAGAAGGCCGTTGCGAAGAAGAAGAAGGTGGCCAAGAAGGCCGTTGCGAAGAAGAAGGTGGCGAAGAAGGCTGCTGCGAAGAAGGCTGCTGCGAAGAAGGCCGCCGCGAAGAAGGCCGCTGCGAAGAAGGCCGTTGCGAAGAAGAAGAAGGTGGCGAAGAAGAAGGCCACCAAGAAGGGCGCAAAGAAGACGACATTGAGATCTGCCGCGAAAAAAGTGAGTGCTCCGCGCGGCGGTAAGGCCGCTTTGAAAAAAGCGGCCGGCAACAAGGGCACTTCAAGAAACAAAAAACCAACAACGAGAGGTAATACCTTGGCAACTAAGAAAGCAGCGAAGAAGGTTGTAAAGAAGGCCGCAAAGAAGCCAGCGAAGAAGGCCGCAAAGAAGGTTGCAAAGAAGAAGTAGTCAACAAGCAGGACTAACCAGGCAAGCAAAAGGGCCCGGACTCCTCTCGAGAGGTCCGGGCCTTTTTGCGTCTGCTTGCAGGCTCACTTCTTTTGGGCGGCGATCTCGGCGAGGACATCATCGCTGTGGGTGTTTGGGTTGACACCGGTCCAGACCTTAACGATCAGGCCTGCGGGCGAGATGAGGAAGGTGTCGCGCTGGGCGAACTTGTTGTCGCCGCGCGCGGTAATGGGCACTCCGTAGGTGTCGATGACCTTGTGCTCGGGATCGGCGAGCAGCTTGAAGGTGAGCGAGTCTTTGGAGCAGAAGGTCTTGTGGCTCTCGACGGTATCGAGCGAGACGCCGAGGACGACTGCGTTGAGTGCGTCGTACTTGGGCAGGTCGCGCTGGAAGTTGTGGGCCTCGATGGTGCAGCCGGTGGTCATGTCCTTGGGGTAGAAGTAGAGGACGACCCACTTGCCCTTGAACTGCGAGAGCGAAACCTGCGCGTCCTCCTGCGAGGGCAGGCTGAAGTTGGGCGCGGCGGCTCCGGGCGGGAGCGGGTCGGCGGCGCGTGCCTTCAGGGTGAAGCCGCACGCCGCGACGATTACGATGAGGGCGGTGATCCAAACACTGTTGCGAAGCATTGTCTTCTCCTTGGCGGATGATTGCGGCCGGTCGATTTCGATGGATGGCGAAGCGGAGGTGGGCCCGTGCAGCCGCATCGCTTACGGAGATTGGATGCGGCGGCGGCGGCGGCGGATTGTCTTTCTTGCTCCACGGCGAGCGCGCTTACTCTGCGATGAGCGCGATGCCTGCGCGGTCGGCGGCGGCGAGGATGGCGGCGGCGTCGAAGAGCAGGGTACGACCAGCCTCGACGGCGAGGCAGGTGGCGCCGGCGCGGGCCATGGCTTCGATGGTGGCGAGGCCGATGACGGGGACGTCGAAGCGCATGTCCTGGGCGGGCTTGGCGACCTTGACGACAGTGAGGGAGCGGCTGAGGGTGGAGGCCGCGTCGTCGAGACGACGCATCAGGGAGCCTGCGCGCTCGATTGTGGCGTCGGTGCCCTCCATGGCTTCGACGGCGACGCAGGCCTGGGCGGCGATGACGACGGTCTGGCCGAGGTCGAAGGCGGCCAGGCCGCGGGCGACGGTGCGTCCGTAGGCGATGTCCTTGCGCTCGTCGTCGGAGGGGGCGCGCTGGGTGAGGACGCCGTGCGTGGCGAGCAGCGGTTCGAGGTACTGGGTGGAGGAGACGAGCTCGATGCCCTCGTCGGCGAGGACCTTGGCGACCGCGCCGAGCAGCATGTCTGTGTTGCGCGTGCGCAGGTTGAGGAGGAGCTTGGCGAGCCGCCAGTCGGGACGGATGCTGGAGAAGATCTGGGTGTGCTTGACCTGGCCGGCCATGACGGCGCGGGTGACGCCCTCGGCGCGGAAGGTGTCGATGAGGCGGGAGAGTTCGCCGAGTGAGAGCCAGTGGACGCGGATGGCGGGGTCGGCGGCGGCGCGGGCATCGATCTCGGGATCGGTCTCTTCGCGGATGGCAGCGACGACGACCGAGAGGCCCTCGGCGCGCGCGGCGTCGAGCAGCACGAACGGGAAGCGGCCGTTACCGGCAATGAGTCCGAGGATGGAATTGCTCGCGTTCATCCGGATTCCATTCTCCTTCTCACCGTTGGGAACAACGACCAAACAATGCAATTATGAGCGCACCACGGCGCAGAGGGAAGCCTGCATGGTGTGTAGTGTGCGCGCTACTTGCTGTTGAAGGCGTCGGACTGTTGGTTGAGGGCTTCGGGGGAGACGGTTCCGCTGATGAGGAGGATGCGGTAGCGGAAGGTGGCGGAGTTGCCCGGGTCCAGGGTGAAGTTGAGGGCTGGGGTCTTGGGATCGAACCCGTGCGCGCCGAGCGGGTTGACAGCAAAGAGACCGTAGTCGCGGGCGTGCCAGTAGGTTGGGTAGTTGGGGTTTGCGGAGTGGTCGAGGACGGCGATGGTCTCGGCCTTGCCGTCGGGCGTTGTGCCGGAGAGTTCGCACCAGCGGCCGCGCGTGCCCCAGGCGGCGTCGCCGACCTTGCCTTCGCTGGTGCGGTAGACGCCAGTAGCACCGGCGGCGGGAGCTGAGACGGGAGTTGCGATGCCGTTGGCGTCGCGGAGGGTCTCGGGCTTTGCGGTGGGCGATTCGAGGAAGTGGGCGACGCGGATGCCGAGCATGCCGTCCTTGTCGTCGTGGAAGACGGAGGTTTGCAGAGCGTTGAGCGTGACGGTCATGTCGATGGCGCGGGCGGGCTTGCCGTCGATGGTGAGCTTGGAGAAGACGTAGCGCGTGGTCTGGTGGAGGACGGGCGGCTGCCGGTTGCTTCCGACTGAGGGGACGTCGGAGGCGGGGTACCAGGTGGATTCGGTGACGAGTTCGCCGGAGTCGGGGCCGCTGCTGGCGGAGACGATGCGGTCGTGGGTGATGGAGCCGTAGCGGGCGCGGGCCTCGGGCTTGATGGCGTCGGAGTTGTTCCAGAAGTCGAAGCCGTTGACGTTGGAGTAGTTGAACCAGAGGCCGGCGTGGTGGGGATGGTCTGTGCGCTCGCCGGGCAGGGGCGGATTGCCGCGGGTGAGCGTGGTGCCGTCCGGAGCAAGGAGCGGGTAGAGGATGGGCTTGCGCTGGTTGGTCTGCCAGAGGTAGGAGGTGAAGGGCGCGCCGTCGATGGTGATGTCGACGCGGTGGGCTGCGGCGTTGACGGTGACGGCGACGCCTTTTGCTGGTGGTGCGGCGTGGAGCATGGGGGTGAGGGCGAGGAGAACAAGCAGGAGCAAAGACAAATACAGGGGTCCTTCGACTCGCTGCGCTTGCTCAGGATGACGGCGTATGGAGGGCTTATGCGTGGACATAGGGTTTGCCTCCGACCATTACCTGCTGGGTCTTGTCGTCGAAGGTGACCTTCTGGCCGGTCTGGATGGCGGCGACGTTCATGCAGAGGGCGATGGAGTGGGCGTATCCGGCGCGGATGCTGGCGTTGGGAGTCTTGCGCGAGCGGACGCACTCCATCCAGTTGCGCATGTTGGCGTTGGTCTGGGGGTCGCCGCGACCGCCGCCGGAGGTGTCGGCGTCGTTGGAGACCTTTTCGACATTCTGCATCAGAGAAACACTAGGCAGTAGGTTGGCGGGCAGCTTCATCTCGGCGGCCGACCTTGCGTTGAGTCCGCCGGTTGGGGTGACGGTCTGCCGGTCCATGTCGATCATGCCGCCGTTGGAGTAGTAGAGTTCCTTGGTGCCGCCGGCGGAGTTGGTGAAGCGCGAGGTGTACTGGACCTGGAAACCCTTGGTGGGGTCGTCGAGCGGGCCGTAGTCGAAGACGGCGGTCATGGTGTCCCAGTTGGTGCGGCCGTCCTTCCAGAGATAGATGCCGCCGTTGGCGACGACCGAGCGCGGATGCGGCAGGCCGGTGAACCAGTGGACGGTGTCGATCTGGTGGACGAGCCACTGGTCGGGAATGCCGGAGGAGTAGGGCCAGAAGAGGCGGAACTCGAGATACTTGCGCGCGTCGAACTTGTCCTTGATCTCGCCCATGCAGTAGCGGGTCCAGTCGGTGTCGGCCTCCTTGAGCAGGGGCACGACGTCGGGACGGCGCCAGCGTCCGGGCTGGTTGACGTTCCAACTCATCTCGACCATGACGATGTCGCCGAACTTGCCGGACTGGATGTACTCGGCGGCCTTGATGTAGGCGGGGGTGGAGCGGCGCTGGGTGCCGACGGCGATGATCTGTTTGGAGCTTTCGACGGCCTTGAGGAAGTCGCGGGCGTCGTCCATGCGGTGGGCGGTGGGCTTTTCGACGTAGGCGTCGCGGCCAGCCTTGACGGCCTCGATGCCGTGGCGGGCGTGCTGGAAGTCGGCGGTGGCGATGAGCACGGCGTCGATGTCGTTGCGGGCGTAGAGGGCTTCGTTGTTGGGGACCATGTCGATCTTGCTGCCGGCGGCCTTCTCGACCGCGGCCACGGCCCGCTCGCGCGCGAGCTTCCAGATGTCGGAGACGGCGACCAGCTCGAAGTTCAGGTCCTTCTGGTTGGCGGCGAAGGCGGGCACATCGCCGCCCAACATGCGGTCGCCTCCGCCGACGATGCCGACGCGGACACGGTCGTTGGCGCCGACGATTTTGGCGTAGCTCGCTGCGCTCGACGCGTAGCTGCGCGCGGACTGCGTGGCGGCGACGGCGAGGGCTGCGCTGCCGAGTTTGACGAAGTCGCGGCGGGTGGTTTCAGGGGTTGGCATGGCGGGAGTCTCCTGGTTCTGGGTGCGATGCTCTGTATACGATGCGGCGGCGCGCAGAGTTGCCGGAGAGCGAAGTCTACAGGGTTTGGGGGGATTTGGGCGAGTGGGGCGCGCGCGTCAAGGGGAGGGTCCGGGGCTGAAGCCCCTTGTTGCCTCGGGCTTATTCGTGGGGCTGAAGCCCCACGCTCCCTCCGAAGTACAAGAACAAAAGCAGATTTCTTTCCGGAAGGACGAACAGCAACGGGTGAGGCGATGGGGTTTGCTTCCCACCCATTCCGCATAGAACGCGGAATGGATGGGGCACCCGGAAAAAGCTAATACGGAGATTCTGGCTGCGCCAGAATGACGAACGGATACTCATCGCTCATTACTAGCTACCGCAGGGTGACGTCCCAGATTTTGGAGAGGCGGGACTTGCCGGCGGGGCCTTCGACGTAGAGGACGACGACGTACTCGCCGGCCTTCGCATACTGGTGGATGGGGTTCTGGTCGCTGGAGTCAGTGCCGTCGCCGAAGTCCCACTTCCAACTGGTGATCTGGCCCTCGGACTCGTCCTGAAAGGCGACCAGGCGGCGATTCATGTCGATGACCTTGAAGCTCCATTTGGCGTCGATGGGCTTGCGGAACTGGGGTTCGAGCGGCATGAGGCGGAAGGTGCGCAGGTAGGTTGAGTTGCCGTACATGGTGTGCTCGGGCGAGAGGTTCCAGAAGCCGTTGTTCTTGCCGTCGGGCGTGCCTTCGTAGTTGATGACCGCCCAGGAGAGGCCGATGAGCTTGTTCTCGGTGAGCTTCGATTCGACGGCGCGGTCGGGGCCGTCGCAACTGGCGTAGTCGAAGGGCGTGATGTAGAACTCGAGGATGTAGTGGCCGGACTGGCCGGGGCGGAAGTTGTAGGTCTGGGCGTGGTTGGCCCAGGGGAGTTCCTTGTCCCAGGGCTGGCAGCCCCAGGCCATGGCCCAGTCCTTGCCCTCGTATGGCGTCATGATGTGGTAGTTCTGCGCCTGGACTCCGTGCATGGAGAAGTGCGCGTCCCACTCGTCCTGGTCCATGTTGTTGCGGAAGCGCGGGATGAGCGGGCCGCCGGAGCGGTCGCCATCGACGACGACCTCGAAGGTGTCGTTGTGCAGGCCGGGGTCGGCGAAGTCCCAGTAGTTTTTATAGGCCTCGTAGAGGAAGTAGAGGCGGTTGAGGCCCTTGACCCAGCCGACCTTGACGTGGATGTCGAGGTCCTTGGGATCGGGCGCGGCGTGCTTCTTCTCGTCGTCGTGCATGTCGGCCAGCGTGATGGTGTAACTGTCGGGGACGATGGCCCAGTCGTCGTCCTTGCCGTCGATGCGGGGAATCATGTTGGGCGGGAACTGGAAGACTTTGAGGATGGGGAGAGCAGGCGCGGTCGCGGGCGTCATCTGGTCGGCGGGCGCGGCAGCTGTGGGCGCGCTGGTTGCGGCGGGAGCTGCGGGAGCGGGGGTTGCAGCAGGTGCGGGCGGTTGCTGCGCATGGAGCGACGAGCCTGCAAGCGCAAGCGCGGAGACCATCATTGCCAGATGAATTGTTCTCATGAGATGGAGACTGCCTTTCCAAGGGATGCGTGTGCGGCTTCGCCTTTGAGGCCTTCGATCCTGAGGCCGGTGGTGTCGACGGCCTCGACGGCGTAGGAGAAGGCCTCGGGCGGGTTGGCGCCCCATGCGACCGAGCAGTTGCGCAGGGTGACGTTGTCGGCGTGCTCAATGGAGAAGCCGGGGGTGTCGTGCGGCTGGATGCCGGGGATGGCCGTGGTGGGGCGGTTGTCGAAGAGCGCGCCGGGGAAGTGCGTGGTGCGGTCGAGGGTGACGGCGACGCGGTCGAGGATCACGTCATGCACGCGCGACTGCTCGCTGCCGCAGACACGGACGGAGTTCTCGGCCGTGCCGGTTACGTTCTGCACGTTGACGTGGTGGAGCGTACCGGGCTTCGACGTGGGCGTGCGCGGGATTGCGGTGAAGGAGATGGCCTCGCCGCGTCCCCACCACGGGTCTCCATAGAAGCGCGAGGCGAAGGCGATGTCGCGGAAGATGATGTCGTGGATGTTGCCCTCGTCGCGCAACTGGATGCAGAGGCCGCGCGAGGCGGTCTTGATGTGGCAGCGCTCGAAGAGGATGTCGTGGATGTCGGAGGTTGTCTCGGTGCCGATCTTGAGGCCGGCGTCCTGGGTCTCGATGACGCAGTCGTGGACGTGGATGTTGGCAGCGGGGCCGAAGTCGATGGGCTGGCGGCTGCACTTGATGACCACGCCGTCGTCGCCGGCGACGATGTCGCAGTTGCGAATCTCGACGTTGCGCGAGTGGTCGGGGTCGATGCCGTCGCAGTTGGGCACGTCGAGCAGGTTGCGGACCTTGACGTTGTCGACCAGGACGCCGTCGCAGCCGAGCATGTGCAGGCCCCAGTTGGGCGCCTCGGCGAAGGTGATGTCGCGGACTTGCAAATCCTTGCAGCCAGTGAGGACGAACATCTTGGGACGGAACGGGCCGGGCATCCAGATGCCGCCGGCGTCGTCGTAGCGCGTCATGAACTCTTTGGCGCGGCCCTGGATGTTGCCGGTGCCGCTGATAGTGAGGCCCTGCGCGCCGGTGGCCGTGATGACCGCGCCGAGAGCTGCGGCCATGGTGTCACCGTTCTGCGAACCGGGCAGACCACCGCGATAGTCTTCGCGATTTGTGCTGACGAGGAGTTCGGCGTCGTCGGCTAGATGGAAGTCGATGGAGCCTTTAAGTTCGATGGTGCCGACGAGGTACTTGCGGCCGCCGCGGACGAGAACCTGCGCCTTGCCCGCGTAGGCCGCGGCCTCGTCGATGGCGTGCTGGAAGGCGGCGCTGTCCAGCGTCTTGCCATCGCCCGCCGCGCCGTACTTGAGCACGTCGAAGATCTTGATCTGTGGGGCGGAGCTGCGCGGGGCGGGTTGCGGGCGGGTGGGAGTCTGCGACGCGAATGCATGGAGTGGAGAGAGAGCGGCCGCTCCGGCGAAGGCTGCGCCTGTCTTGAGAACTTTGCGGCGCGACGGCAGCAGTGCTGCTTTATCTTGAGGCTGATTCAACGGAGGTCCCCCGTGGCGAATTGGTTCCGGCCACAACTCTACTATAGGAGGCACGCTGTGCGTAGCGGGTCATCTTGCAGACCATCTTTCTCGCACTTTCCCGATCGCGAAGCGATCAAGGGAACGCGAGTCTTCAAAAAGAGTGCACTTTCTGGCATCCATTCGACTGCGCTCAGGACAGGCCCTGAAGCCGTGTCCTTCCGTTGGTGCCATGTTGAGGATGGGACACCCGACTTACGCGAGGGGAAGGTGGTTGCGGCGTGTGGCGCGGAGCGACTCGGCGATGCGGGCGGCGAGCACAGGCAGGCCGAAGAGCGCACCGGCGGTGAGCGCGGTGGAGACCAGATCGTTGCGATAGAAGGGAAGGCCGGCGGCGTAGCAGGCGCCGAGGCCGGCGAGCGAGCGGGGGTACATGGCGATGGAGCCGCCGACCCAGACCATGAAGTTGCTGAGCAGGAAGAACGAGGTGGAGGAGGCCAGGACACCGGCGGCGACGCGCAGCAGGGTGGGCCTTTGCAGGATGCCCATGCCAAGCAGGCAGACGGCGGCGTACCAGATCCAGGTGACGGCGTACTCGCGCAGCTGGAAGGGATATTGATACGCGAAGACAGTGAGGTAGTAGTCGGTGGCCATGAGGACGGCGACGGCGGAGGGGAGCATCCATGCGGCGCGCTTTGAGCTGCCCATGCGGGAGCCGAAGAAGAGCAGGCCTCCGCCGAGCGCGGTGAAGTTCCAACTGACGGCGTGGAAGGCATGGGGAAGGATGCGGCTGAGCACGGCGACGAGAAGGACGAGATAGGCGAGCATGGAAGACCTCAGGCAGGAATCTGGAGAGCAGGCCCGGAGCGGGATGGAACGGGAGTGGCTGTCAGGTTCGATTCTCAGTCTTCACGACGATGCGGTCAACTATGAGGAGGTGCGAGGTTCAAGGTTCGAGGTGCGAGGTGCGAGGGGATGTGCCCGTCAGGCGAGGCCGGAGCCGGAGGCGAGCAGGGAGTGGATGGTGATGTCGTCGAGGAAGCTGATCTCCAGGCGGATGGCGACGATCTGGCCGAGTTCGGCGGCGAGGCGGAGATGTTTGCGGCGGGTGCAGAGTTCGGTGAGGGCTTCGTGACCGGCGCGGGTGAGTTCGACTCCGGTGGCGACGATGGCGGCGTAGAGATCGAGGACCGCGAGCAGTTGGATCTCGATGCGGAACTCCATGTTGGTTGGAGAAAGCGTCTTGCGTTCGAGGACCCATCCTCCGCAGTTGCTGAAGGCGGCCGTGAGGTCGGGGAGCAGGCCGTGGCGCTGTTCGTAGGTGAAGCCCTGGATGTCGAGCGATTGCATGGTTCGATGTGCCGCCGCGACTTGTAGGTACATGCCGCTGCTGTGTTCATCGGAGTCATCGCACCGGCGCGTGATGGGGCGGGAGGGTACGGGGGTCACGTGACCAGGAGAGGTTCGAGGTACAAGGTTCGAGGTATAAGCTGGGGTCCTCGAACCTCGAACCTAGTGCCTCGAACCTAATCCTCCATGACGACGACGGCGAGGGCGATGTCTTTGCTGTGGGTGAGGCTGAGCGAGGATTTTGCGATGCCAAGCTGGCGGGCGCGTTGGGCGGCGCGTCCGGAGAGCGAGAGCGAGGGCTTGCCGGAGGGCTCGCGGGCGACCTCCAGCTCGAGCCAACTGACGCCGCGGCTGATTCCGGTGCCGAGGGCCTTGGCGCCGGCCTCCTTGGCGGCGAAGCGGGCGGCGAAGCTCTCGGCGGCATTCTTCCTGCGCCGGCAGTAGGCGATCTCTCGCGGGGTGAAGACGCGGCGCAGGAAGCGGTCGCCGAAGCGGCCGATGCTCTGGGAAATGCGCGCGATCTCGATTACATCCGTGCCCACGCCAATGACCATTGCGCCTCTCTGTGTTTCGGCTCTAGTGTAGCGTGGGCGGGGGGTGGTACCCTCAGATCAAGCTCCGATGCGGCCTGCGGTGCGGCTTGAAGCAGGTTGCATGCGCATGGTTCGCCGCGAGGATTGAGGAGGTTTATGCCCAGCCAGCAGGAGGTCCGATGGTCGCAACTGAAGATCGGGGCGATTGTGCTGGTGTCTGTGGTGATTCTGACGACGCTGTTGTTCCTGATGACGAGTGCGTCGGGGCTGGGGTTGTTCTCTCGCAAGCTGACGGTGACGACGTACTTTGAGAACTCGGCCGGGCTGAAGATAGGCGCGGTGGTGAACCTGGAAGGGGTGACGATTGGTAATGTGAAGAGCATCACCGTGGTGACGTCGCCGGAGCGCAAGCTGACGCCGGTGCAGGTGGTGATGAAGCTGGACAGCAAGTACCAGAGCAGCATCCGCACCGACTCGATCGCCACGCTGACCACCGTGGGGCCGCTGGGCGATCCCGTCATCGACATCAACAGCCAGAACGCGACTGGACCGACGATCAATGACGGCGACGAGCTGAAGACGCAGGAGACGCCCAGCATTCAGGACGTGATGAAGGCCAGCCAGAACACAATCGAGAACCTGAACGTGGTGCTGGCGAAGTTGAACACGGTGGTCGATAACATGCAGTCGGGCAAGGGCTCGTTCGGACAGTTGCTGACCAACCCCGACCTGTACAACAAGTTCACCGCGGCCGCCGACGAGGTGCATAAGCTGAGCGTGAAGATGAACAGCAACGACAACACGGTGGGCAAGTTCTTCAACGACAACGCCGAGATGTACAACCGGATGAACGACGCCATCGGCAGGGTGGACGACATTACCAAGAACCTGCAAAGCGGGAAGGGTTCAGCCGGCAAGATGCTGACCGACGAGACGATGTACAACAATCTCAACCAGTCGCTAGCGAGCCTGAACGCCATTCTGGCGGACGCGGAGGCGGGCAAGGGGAGCGCTGGAATGCTGTTGAAGGACCCGACGTTTGCCAAGACGCTGAACGATGCCGTGACCAAGACGGACGCATTGGTGACAGCCATCAACGAGGGCAAGGGGACGCTGGGCAAGCTGGCGACCGACGATGCGGCGTATACCAACCTGAACAAGCTGCTGACCGAGAGCACGACGCTGGTGACGACCATCCGCCAGGACCCGAAGAAGTATATGACGATCCATATGAAGATCTTTTAGAGGCGGATGAGCGTTGACTGTTGTCCGTTGTTCGTTGACCGTTGCCGGGGATGCGACAGTGCAGCAGTGCCGCAAAGTCGCTGCACGAAGAACGGACAACGGAGCACGGACAACTGGCAGTGGGGAACTGTTTGCCGGGGGAAGTGGCGCAAAGTCGCCGCAGCTTCTACAATAAGCGGTAGGAATTTGCATCCCCAGAGAGTTGCTCGCATCTGAGGCGCGTCGCAGTCGGGCCGCCGGCGAGGATTAAGGAAACGCATGACGTTGAGCAGAATTGGCCGGATTACACGGGCCCTGGTTGTATCCATGGCGGTAGTGCTGGGCATGTCGGCGTGCGGCGGCTACACGGTCGGTTTCATGTGGGTTGCGGGCACGCAGTACAACCAGATTGCCGGCTTCAAGATCGACGACTATACGGGAAACCTGACCGCGATGGTGAACTCTCCGTACCCATCGGGGGGCGCGAACCCGGTGACGGTCGCGGTGCGTGTGGGGGGGGACTACGTCTTTGTGGTGAACAAGGGCACCTACAACGCCAACGGGACCAGCAACGGCGATGGCAACATCGCGGTCTTCGCGGTCGGCGAGGACGGGGTGCTGACCTTCCAGAACACCTACACCACGGCGGGCAACTCGCCGGTATGGGCGTCGACGAACGGGACGGGGAACTATCTATACGTACTGGACTCGCAGGCCCCGGATTATGCAACGACGGGCAATGGGGACATTACGGTCTTCGGGATCGACGGCAGCACGGGACGGTTGCAACTGGTGCCGAACCAGTTGATCCGGAATGCCGCGGGGCAGCAGTTGAACTACTTTGAGGTTGGCAAAGCGCCCACGACGTTCCGTGTTGGCGGCTCGTGCCTGTACACGCTGGATTCGGGCGACCAGACGATCTTCCCGTATGGGCTGGGGAGCAATGGCCAACTGACGATCGAGATCAATTCGACGATTCCGCTGGGCACGGTCAACGCGACCTCGATCAACGCATATGGAAACAGCATCTACATCACGGATGCGGGATCGAAGTTGTCCTCCGGAGGGGCGATCATCCCCTATACGCCGGGGTCGAGCTGCTCGCTGAGCGTGCAGGCCGACGGCGCGGTGGCGAACCTGCCGCTGACCGCCGACCCGGTGTACAGCATGACGGACACCAAGAACAAGTTCCTGTATGTGCTGAACCACGGCGGCACCAACCCGAACTACGCCAACAGCACGATCTCGGCGTATGTGATCGAGTCGACGGGCCAGTTGCAGCCGATCTCGGACGCCAACAACCCCTATCCGGTTGGCAGTGGGCCGGCATGCATGGTGGAAGATCCGTCGAACCAGTATGTGTATACGTCCAACAGCAACGATGGGACGGTGACCGGGAAGTACATCAACCAGAACACGGGCCAGCTCTCCGACCTGACGCGCGGATCGTCCTTCTCTGCCTTTGCGGCACAGGCGACGTGTCTTGCGGTTAGCGGGAACGTCGATTAGCGCCTGCGGCAGAGATTCAGCCTGCGGCGCGGGTTCGGCCGGAGAATTCGGTTCAGCCTGCGGCACAGGTTCGGCAGACAGCATAGGTTGGACAGGCAGTATGGGTTGTGCTGGCGCGCGCAGCCGGAAGCGTCAGGAAGCAGACGGGCGGGAGGAAGGCGATGCTGGCCTCTTCCGGACGGGATGGGGGCGGAGACGATCTGCCCCGGAGCTATGGAATCGCATGATGTTGAGACCGATGGGCCGTGCGGTAACGGCTTCGATGTTGTCCCTGGCGATGGCGCTCGGCGTCACGGCGTGCAGCAATGACTACACCGTGTCGTACCTGTACATGACGACGTCGAAGACGCTGCCACATGGGCTGATCAACGGCTACCAGATCGACTACCAGTCGGGCTCGCTTCTGCCGTTGGCGGATTCGCCGATCGACGCCGGGGGGCGGGACACGGTGGGGCTGGTGGTGGCGCCCAACAACCTGTTCCTATATACGGTCAATAACTTCGACTCTGATGTGACGGCGTTCGCCATTGGGACGGACGGCAAGCTGTATCCCCAGCACACCTATAACATCTCGGGCAGCCTGCCGACGGCGGCGGCGATCGATGCGGCGGGCAAGTTCCTGTATGTGGCCTTTACCTACCAGAACACGCCGATCTCGTATACGCCGGCGAATCCCGGGCCGGGCGGCGTGTCGATCTTCCCCATCAACCCGGACAATACACTGGGCACGCCGGCCACAGTGAACGTGGGGCGGAACCCGGTGGGGATTGCGACCAGCGCGGTGGGCAACTTCGTGTATGTGATCGAGCAGGACCCGGCTAGCATGAACAACCTGCTGGGATTTGCGGAGAATGCGGCGACCGGCGCGCTGACGCCGCTGGCCGGGGTAACGATCAACGCGGGCAACGTGCCGTCGACCGGCTTTGCGAGCGGGACGGCGCCGAACGGGATTCTGGAGGACCGAACGGCGAGCCATCTGTATATCACCGACCAGACGGCAGACCAGGTGGCCTCTTACTCGGTGGGGGCAAATGGCATTCCCACGCCGATCGCGGGCGGCGTGGCGCCGACCGAAGCAGGGCCGATGGGCATGGCGTTCGACCTCAGCGGCAAGTATCTTTATGTGGTGGCCTACACCGCCAACACGATCGACGGCTATACGCTGGGCGCAAGCGGACAGCCGGTGCGGTCGAGCGTGGCGGGGAGCGTGCAGGCCGGGACGGGGCCGACGTGCGTGACCATTAGCGGCGCTCCGAGCAACGCCAACCCAAGCCACGCGGTTTATCTGTACACGTCGAATGCGCTGAGCGGCAACATCACGGGCGAGCAACTGAACCCGCAGGACGGAAGTCTGTACCAGATCCTGGGAGAGCCGTTTGGCGGCAGCGCTCTGCCCACCTGCGCGGTGACGGTTCCGGCGTTTCCGCTGAGGAATTACTAGGGGCGAGGGGCAGGCTTTGGATGCGGCTGGAGAACGAACGGGCAGGAGAAGATTATCAGCAGGCGGCGCAAGCAGCCGGGATGAAGGAAGCAGATGAATTTGCATAAGATCAGACGAACGGCGAAGGTTTCGGCGGTCTCTGTGGCGATGGTTCTGGGGCTCGCGTCGTGCAGCCTCGACTACACGGTCGGGTACGTTTACATGACGACGAACAAGAGCAATCCAGGCCTGATCGATCAGTACGCGATCGACTTCGACTCGGGCGCGCTGAGCGTGGTCGGCTCGCCGGTTGCCGCGGGCAACGACCCGGTGACGCTGGTTGCCGCGCCGAACGGCCAGTTCGTCTATGTGATCAACCAAGGGGACTCGACGGTGCAGGAGTTCGCGGTCGAGGGCGATGGATCGCTTGCCTCGAAGAACGTGTACAAGACCACCGGCATGCGTCCGACGGCGGTGGCGATCGACCCGCAGGGAGCTTTTCTGTACGTAACGTTCACCTACCAGACGGGCTACTCGGCGACGACGCCGGGGCCGGGCGGGGTGTCGATCTTCCCGGTGAATGCGGACAACTCGCTGGGCACGCCGTTGACGCAGAACGTGGGCAACAATCCGGTGGGCGTTACGGTGAGCTACTTCAACCACTTTGTGTATGTGCTGGACCAGGAGGCTTCGCCCAAGGCGACCATTCTGGGCTTCTCGCAGAACACCTCGACGGGCGCGCTGACGCCTGTGCCGGGGACCACGATTGCGACCGTGGGGGGCAAGACGGTGGCGACCGGATTTGCGGCGGGCGTGGTGCCCAACGCCATCGCGGAGGAGCCGACCTCGCGCTACGTCTATGTGACCGACCAGGCGGCGAACCAGTTGATCGGGTATACGGTGCTGGCTTCGGGCGGACTGCTACCGATGGTCAATGGGCCGTTCGCGACCGGACTGTTCCCTGCCGACCTGACCATCGACCCGACCGGCAAGCTGATCTATGTGGTGAACTTCAACGGCAACACGGTGCAGGGCTACATGATCGATGGGGCGACCGGGACACCTTCGGGCGCGGCCGGCGCATTTGCGACCGGTACCGGGACGGGCCCGACCTGCGTGGCCATCGATCCCGCGCTGGGCGACTTCCTGTATACCTCGAACAGCCTGGACAACACGGTCACGGGCGAGCGGCTGAACCCGAACACGGGCGGGCTGCAGGGGGTGCAGAACTCTCCGTTCAACGGCTCGGGACAACCGAGCTGCCTGACCGTGGTGCCAAACGGGCCGCACGCAGCGCAGGCCGTCATTCCGTAGAGGCTGCATCCGGCCGGATTCCACAACGCAAAAGGGCCCCCGCGACGGGGGCTTTTCTGCGTTGCGGGAATCACCGGGCGGAGGACGGACGACGGCGCAGAAGGGCCTTGCGGGCGGGCTCTTCCACCAGATAATACGCAGCGAAGGCGAGCAGGACCGTGGCGGCGTAGGTGATCCACGGATCGAGCGCGGCGAGGTGCATCCGTTCGGTCACATGGTAGAGGCGGACCATGTTGATGAAGTTGAAGTGCAGCAGAAAGAGGCAGTAGCTGGCCTGGCCGAGCAGCACCAGCGGCCTCCAGGTGAAGATTGAGGCGATGGGGTTCGGTCCGCTGAGGCCGACGATGAGCGCGGCAAAGAGCGGCATCAGCAGTCCGCCGTGCATCAGGATGAAGGGCACGTGGGAGACGGCCTTGGCGTAGAACGCGGCCAGGGCGATGAGGCTGGCAGCGGCGACCAGGGTGCGCCGGCGCGTGGGCAGCGTGAGGACAGTCTGGAGTTTGCCTAGGCCGACCCCAACCAGGAAGGTGGTTGCGTAGGCAAGCGGCGTGTACTTGAGCGCGCGCAGCCAGTAGCCGGAACTGTAGCGGTTGATTGGCGCGGCGAGATGGTCCGGATTGAGAAGGACGTAGAGCGAATGCGGGACAAGTCCGAGCGCCCAGATGGCGACGAGAAGCGCGATCAGGCGGGCGGGAGATTTTGGCCACGGCAGGCGGATGAGCCAGGGGAAGGTGGCGTAGAGGAGGAGTTCGGCCGAGAGCGTCCAGGCGACGGTGTTCCAGAAGGTGGCGAGTGCCGGGCTCCAGCCCTGAAGCAGCAGCGGAGTGAGAACGAGGCCGGTGAAGAAGTCCGCGTGAGTGCGCGCGTGCCACTCGGCCTGGAGCATGGTGAAGGAGATGGCCAGCGAGAGCAGGTAGATGGGGTAGAGGCGGGCGAAACGGGCGCGCCAGAACTCGCGCTTGACCAGCGGCGTGGGCCGGCCGGCGTAGTTATACGCAAGCACGAAGCCGGAGAGAAGGAAGAAGAAGCCGACAAAGACGTAGCCGCTATCGATGACCGGATAGAGAAGCTGCATGTGAGGCGGCGTGTAGTGGAAGAACATGATGGTGAGGGCAAGCAGGGAGCGGAGGCCGGTGAGCGCAGGGAGGTTCGGCCTGCGCGCGGCGGCGCGCGATTGCGCTACGGCTGGGGCTGAAGCGATGGAGGGTTTCAGGGTGGGGTTCACTGGATTCAAGTGTAGCTGACGATGGATGAGGCCGAGGCGACGCATGAGGGAGTTTTCCCTCCGGGGCTGAAGCCCAATTCCTTTGACGTCGATGTTGGATGGACTAAAGTCCATCCCTATCAAAACCCCGCGCGATGAGTTCTCTTACGGTGTGACGAGGGAGCCGAGGGGTTCGCCCTGGATGACGCGCGCGATATTGCCCGGCTCCTTCATGCTGAAGACCATCATGGGCATGTTGTTGTCGCGGCAGAGCGAGACGGCAGCGGTGTCCATCACCTTGAGGTTGAGGCGGAGGATGTCGGCGTAGGAGATATGAGAGAACTTGGTGGCGCCGGGGTGGGTCTTGGGGTCGGCGGTATAGATGCCGTCGACCGAGGTGGCCTTGAGCAGGATGTCTGCCTTCATCTCCATGGCGCGCAGGCTGGCGGCAGTGTCTGTGGAGAAGAAGGGATTGCCGGTGCCGGCGGCGAAGATGAGGATGCGGCCTTTCTCCAGGTGGCGCATGGCGCGGCGGCGGATGTATGGCTCGGCGACCTGGCGAATTTCAATGGCGGACATGACGCGGCATACCAGGCCCAGCTTCTCGATGGCGTCCTGCAGCGCAATGGCGTTGATGACGGTGGAGAGCATGCCCATGTGGTCGGCGGCCACGCGGTCCATGTCGATGGCCTGCTGGGCGACGCCGCGGAAGAAGTTGCCTCCTCCGACGACGATTCCGATCTCGCATCCGAGAGCGTGGACGGCGGCGATCTCGGCGGCCACTTGGTGAATGAAAACTGCGTCGATGCCGAAGCCCGTACCTGCGGCGAGGGCTTCTCCGGAGAGTTTGAGGAGGATGCGTTTGTACATGTCAGGACTAAGTATCGCACGGCGCCGGAAGGGCGGTCTGCCCGTTCGGCGGGCGGCAGCCGAACTCGACCCATGGAGACGGTTGTGGGCGTCTCTGGAATCCAGAGACGCCCTCAAAGTCGTTCACAGCGCAGTTCGGAGTTGCGTCCAGCCGGTTTATTTCTTCAGTACGTTTCCGACGGTTATGCTATCCGGAGCGAATATCTTTATATCGTCCCGGGTGGACTTGATATCGATCCGCGTGAAGCTGCCCGGTTTGCCAGGCGCATTCACGGTGAGGACTGCCTCGCTCTCCAGTGTCTTGTACAGCCTGTTGAGCAGAGGAGCGAGCGATCCCGGAGCGAAGAGGCCCTCTTCGAGGGCTGCGCCGCCGGTCTCCGAGGCCAGGTCGGAGAAGTTCTGCTGTCCCTCGAGCTGACCGCCCTCGCTGCGGTTTGGGTCCGGAACGATGGGGTCCTGCCAGAAGAAGGGATAGGGGACGACTCCCTCACGCTGTAAGAGCTGCGAAGCCCCAGAGACATCGGGATTCATTTGTTCGCCATTAGCCCCACCAACCATAATCTGGCCGTTGCTGCGAGTGATGCCGTCGGTGAACATCAGCACGGCGCGCAGTTTCGCTGGATCCGGAGTGGGCCATTTGGCTGCCAGGTCTCTGAGGCACTGAAATGGATTCCCATTGTCGTTCTTCGGGTTTGCCGCTTCTGCCCTCGTCTTTGCGATGAGTGCCTTGCCGGCGAGTTCGCGGTCCGTGGTGAACGGCTGGACCACGACGGCACGACCTTGCAGCAGCCAGCCCACGCCGATCTCGACATTGGGCGGCATGTCTTTAAAGAACTGCTTAATGTCTACAAATTGACCATTGGCGCCGAGCATCTGCTCGGAGTCCAGCAATACCATCAATTGCAGGACAGGCGAGTGAGGATCATGAAACAGAGGCACAAAGCCTGTGATTGGAGCGGTCTTTCCGCCGATCTTGACTTCGCCGATGTCGGAGTTCGTGAGCGGCGGTTGAGGGGGAAAGACCTCCGACTTTTTGGCCTTTGCGGGCATGGCGCGCACCACGACCAAGGTGGGGGTCTGCGCGAAGGCGCGCGCGACCGGTGCAATCCCACAGAAGAGCAGCAGGGCGCATACGACTGTGGCCAAGATGCGGGCGGCGAGGCCCAGGAAACGGGATTTGGTGTGCATCGGCAATGTGGGGGTGAATTCCGGGGTCATGGCAGGATCTCCTGTAGCCTCAGGGTACTTCGAAGACAATCTGTTGAGACGCTCCTATGAGCGGAAACGATGTCCCACCAAATATAACCGATTGCGGCAATCGCAGGCCAAACGGCACGGGCCTGCTTGCCAAACAGCCCGGCCCGATTGCCATGGGTCCGTTTGTAGTCAACATTCCCTCAGGGGTTAAATCCCAGCTATTGATTGTGCTGTTTCCGGACTTGAGACCCATGGCTAAAGCCTTGGGCTACCAGCCCGTCCCTTTCAAACACATGCAAACTGACCCGCCACATGCACGACTGCTCTGGTCAGATGCCCTCGCCCATGCTCACACTGTCCGACCGCGAAGACTGCTCGCTGCGGTACTGCGCGCGTTCTTCCTCCTCCACGGTGAGCGTGCCGGCCGGTTCCTGGCGTACGGTTTGCAACTCGCCGTCCAGCCGCTCCACGCGCGTCATCAGCCGCTTCACCTCGTCGGCCAGCGCGATGATGACATCGGAGAGCGGGTCGTTGACGTCATGCGGGTCGGTAATGAGCACCCGCTTGCCGTTCTGGTAGACGATGTGCGCGGGGACGCCGACGACGGTGGAGTCCGGAGGCACATCGCGCACCACCACCGAGCCAGCGCCCACGCGGGAGTTTTCGCCGATGGTGATATTGCCCAGGATGTTGGCATTGTTGCCGACAAAGACGCCATTGCGCAGGGTGGGGTGCCGTTTGCCGACACCCTTCCCGGTGCCGCCAAGGGTCACGCCCTGGTACATGGTTACGTCGTCGCCGACGATCGCGGTCTCGCCGATGACGACGCCCATTCCGTGGTCGATGAAGACGCGGCGGCCGATGCGCGCCCCGGGATGGATCTCCACGCCCGTCCAGAAGCGCGTGACCTGCGAGAGGACACGCGCGGGCAGGCGCAGATGCCTGCGCCAGAGCCAATGATGAATGCGATGCGCCCAGACGGCGTGCAGGCCGGGATAGCAGAAGAGCACCATCGCCCGCGACGAGGCGGCCGGATCGCGCTCAAAGACGCAGCGGATGTCCTCGCGAATGGATTTAATCAGGTTCATGGCGTGAGAGTCGCCGTCGGCGTGGCGAGCGCCTGCTGGCGCAGCTCGTCGAAGAGCCCGGTGGAGAGATAGCGTTCGCCGAAGTCGGGAAGGACGGCGACGATCAATTTACCCGCGTGCTTCGGGTCGCGCGCAAGCTTGACTGCCGCATGGACCGCCGCGCCGGAGGAGATGCCGACCAGAAGGCCCTCCTCGCGGGGCAGGCGGCGCGCCATGGCGAAGGCTTCGTCGTTGGTGACCTGGATGATCTCGTCGATCAGCCCAGTCTGCAGCACGGTGGGCACAAAACCCGCGCCGAGGCCCTGAATCTTGTGCGGCCCCGGCGCCCCGCCGGAGAGCACGGGGCTGTCTGCCGGTTCGACGGCGACGGTCCAGAAGCCGGGCTTGCGCGGCTTGATGTACTGGCTGACGCCGGTGAGCGTACCGCCGGTTCCGACGCCGGAAACGAGGATGTCCGCCTTGCCATCGGTGTCGTTCCAAATCTCCGGCCCGGTGGTGTCGAAGTGAATCTTCGGGTTTGCGGGATTGTTGAACTGCTGCGGGATGAAGCTGTTGGGCGTCTCGCGCTGCAGCTCCTCGGCCTTGGCGATGGCGCCCTTCATGCCGTTTGGCCCGGGCGTCAGAACGATCTTAGCGCCATAGGCGAGCAGAAGAATGCGGCGTTCGATGCTCATGGTCTCGGGCATGGTAAGGATGATGCTGTAGCCCTTGACCGCGGCCACAAACGCCAGGCCGATGCCGGTGTTGCCGCTGGTGGGCTCGATCAGCACGGTCTCGCCGGGCTTGATCTTGCCATCGCGCTCGGCGGCCTCGATCATGGCCAGGCCGATGCGGTCCTTCACGCTGCTGGCCGGATTGCGGCTCTCCAGCTTGACGACTACGGTGGCGGTGGCCCCCTCGGTGACCCGGTTCAGTTGAACCAGCGGTGTGCTGCCAATCAGATCTGTGATTTTCTTTGCGATGTTCATTTTTCCCCCTTTGACTCATAACCCGGCGCGATGCCGGGGTTGCGCTCCTGAGTGCGCACTGCCGCAGATGAAGCAGCGCCCAATGCGGTGGCAGTACGAGGTGGGGTCAACAGAAAAATGCGCGGGGAGATGCTGCGATGCGGTCGTGGAACTTGCACACGACCTGCATGCCGCTGAGCTTGACCGAAGCTGGCCCGCGAGGTTCCGAACGGTTCTGATTGAGATCGCTCATCACTCTACCAGAGATTATATGAATGGCGCGGGTAAATGTCTAACCGCCAGTCGTTTGGTTGGCGGGTCAGTTTGTCTTTTAGAGAAGCGCCCATCCCGGCATCCATTCGACTGCGCTCAGGACAGGCCCTGAAGCCGTGCCCTTGTATCTTCCGGTTTGGTGGCTGGGACGAGAAAGACGGTCGAGCTGCGCTCGATACCCCACGCTCCACCCCAGCGGGGGTCTGCTCAGTGGACCTCGGTGAGTTTTTCGGTTTGGGGGGACATGGTGGCGGTGCGGTCGAGCTTGTCCCAGGCGAAGGGCTTGCCGTCGATGGCGCGCTTGAGCGTCTTGAAAAGCACGATGGAGAAGACCTGGCGGTAGGTGAAGCGCTGGATCCAGATGTGGCCGAGCAGCCATGCGTCGCCGTGGCAGGCCGGATGCTTGCGCTCCAGCGAGAAGGCCAGCGCGGAGGTGACGAAGTCGATGATGAGGAAGGCGAGGAAGAAGGCCAACAGCTTCTCGAAGCTGGCCGCCGAGGCGGCCTCGGGATGGAAGTGCTTGTCGTAGAAATAATTGGCGACGCCGGCGAAGAACATGAGGTCGATAAACGGCGAGAAGAGGGGAAGCAGGATCTGGAAGATGAGGGTGTTGGGCAGGGCGAAGAGGCCCATGGCGCGGCGATTGCGGATGGCGCCGCGATGCTTGAAGATGGCCTGCAGGATGCCGAAGGACCAGCGGAAACGCTGGCGCATGAGGCCATTCATGTTGACGGGGGCCTCGGTGAAGGCGAGGGCCTGGTCCTCGTAGATGACCTCGTAGCCCTGTTCGAGGAGGTTCATGGTGAGGTCGGCGTCTTCGGCGACGGTGTTGGTGTGGTATCCGCCGCCGGCCTTGACGGCTGCGGTGCGCCACGCGCCGATGGCCCCGGGGACAACCATGACGACGTCGAAGAGGTCGAGGGCGCGGCGCTCGAAGTTCTGGCTGGTGATGTACTCCAGCGCTTGCCAGCGGGTCCAGAGGTTGACGCGGTTGCCGACCTTGGCGTTGCCCGCGACCGCGCCGATCTTCGGATTGGCGAAGTGGCAGACCAGGTTGGCGATGGCGTCGTGCGCGATGACGCCGTCGGCGTCGATGCCGATGTATATCTCCTCGCGGGTCTGGGCCAGGGCGAAGTTGAGGGCGTCGGCCTTGCCTCCGTTGGACTTGGTGAGCACGGTCAGCCGGCCGGAGGCGATCTCCGCGGGGTAGGCGTCGATGGCGACGTTATAGGTATTGTCGCGGGAGCCGTCGTCGATGACGATGATGCGGATGTTCTTGTAGTTGGACATGAGCACCGAGCGGATGGTGCGCACGATGACCTTCTCCTCGTTGAATGCGGGGATGAGGACGGCGACGCGCGGGGCGTAGTTTGGCCCGGCGAAGTTCTTCCGTTTGCGGAAGCGGTCGATGACGGCGAAGACGCCGATGATGATGAGGCGAGCGCTCATCAGGATGTCGCCGACGAAGAAGACCGCGATGACGAAGTGGTTGAAGAAGGCCCAGACGAAGAAGGCGATGGAGTCGACGCGCGCCTGCCAGAGCTGATGGTGGTTGAGCGGGGGCATGACCTGGGCGCGGGTCTTGCCCATCAACTGCGAGACGGGAACGATGGTGTATCCGCGGTCGCGCAGGGCCTGGATGAGCACGGGGAGCGCGGCCACGGTGGCCGCGCGGTCGCCGCCGCCATCGTGCAGCAGGATGATGGAACCCTGCATCCAGGGGCGGGTCTGCATGTCGTGCATCTGCTGGAAGACGCTGTCGGTAATCTCCTGCGGGGTCTTGCGCGGGTGCTCATCCCAGTCGCTGGTGTCGATCTTGTCGCCGACGATCACATAGCCGAGGTCCTGAATGCGGTCGGCGGGGGCGGCCTGGTCGTTGGTGTCTGGCTCCTGATCGATGGAGTAGGGAGGGCGGAAGTAGAGAGGCTGCACGCCGATCTCGGCGTCGAAGAGGCGCTCGGTGAGGTTCAGTTCCAGGTCCGCGCTGGGGACCGAGATTTCGCTGATGTCCGGGTGCGTAAAGGTGTGATTGCCGATCTCGTGGCCTTCGTTGTAGACGCGCCGCATCAAGCCGATATTGTTCTGCGCCTCCTCGCCGATCATAAAAAACGCCCCGACGACGCGGTATTTCTTCAGGATGTCGAGGATGAGCGGGGTCCACTTCGAGTCCGGCCCGTCGTCGAAGCTGAGGGCGACCTCTTTTGGGTTATAGCCGGTCTGCTGGATGGTGTAGGAGAGCGGGTAGGAGGTCATCGTCTCGGCGGTGACCGAGCGGAAGGGCAGCGGCACCGAATCGTCGTCGTCCAGGGTGACGGCGCGGCGGCCGGTCTGCATCTTGCGCGTGATGCGCAGAATGTCGCCTTCGCCCTCGGTGTCGACGTCGAAGCCGGGCTCCACATGGGCCAGGTCGAGTACCGGATCGGCGTGGATGGGACGGTCCCAGATCTTCCACAGCGAGTTGTCCTCGGAGCCGAGCCGCCACAGCGCGAAGGTCTCGATGCCCAGGGCGCGGGCCGCGCGCATCTGGTTGAGCACGGTGACCGCGTCCAGGAACCAGACCTGGTGGCGGACATGCTGGTCATCGTCATCGTAGGCGAAGTGGACGTTGAGGGAGTCGGGATCGAGCTGGATCTGCGCCTCCGCGTCGTCCGCGTCCTGCCAGGCCTCCTGGGTCGATTTCTCCTCGGCGGCCAGAACCTTGGGCACAAAGTGCCTGGGCTGTGCGCCGTGCTTCGGATTCACGGGCGGAAGCGACATCGTCCAGTCGTAGCCATAGCTGCCCAGAGCGCAGATCACCTTTTCCTTGGGCACGATCTTCAGCACGGCCTTGAGGTTGTCGAGGAACCAGTCCTGTGCGGCGATCGGCCCGGGCTCGCTCTCCCTCTGGTGCTGGTCGTAGTTCATCAGGAGCAGGCCGTCGGAGTGGAGTGCCATGTACTTGAGATCGTATGCGTCGTCGTTCACCGGCGCGTTGAGATAGAGCTTGAGGTTGCGCGGGTGGAAGTCCTGGTAGAGCGCGGCGAGCAGCGCCATGTATCCCGGCTGCGCCTCGTCGGGGAAGTTCTCGAAGTCCAGCGAGATGCCATGGTAGCTTGGGTTCGCGGCGAGGAACTGGTCGATCTGTTGGACAAAATGGGCACGCGATGCGGCGCTGGAAAGAAAATCGCCGATGAACGGAAGAAAGACGCCCTTGGTGGGATCGTAGTTGTTGACCAACGGAAAAACTTCCGTGTCCTCGCCCGCGGCTGCAATGGTGTGGGCAACCCTTCGCTCGTGGTCCACGCCATGGACTCCAGCCGCGTCCACCACGGCGAAGGCGCGGTTGTCCAGGCTGTAGGAGGTCAGAGCGCCGTCCGGAGTCACCACATGGAGCCACTCCGGAAAGAGCAGGTCGATCTGGTGGATGTGCTGCTTGAGCGAAGAGTAGCTGGCCGGATCGTCCTCGACGTAGTAGGCCGCGCGCAGGCCTTCGCCGGAGTTCAACGGCACCTGGGAGGGCTTGAGGTCGGTCTTGCGATGGGGGGAGCGGCGCAGCTTCTGGCCCGGCCTGGCGGGCTCGACCTTCAGGGCGCTGATGTTGCGCTTGGGCGTTGCCAGCAGCAGCTCGGGCAGCGGCGTCATGTGCAGCAGGCCAATGACGAACAGGACCCCGACGACGACGCCAAGCACTGCCAGGCCGTCGAAGATTCGCCGCAGCCGCCGCCAGCGCTTGCGTTGAGGATCGAAGAAGACTTGCTGGCTCATGGTTCCCTAATGGCCAATTTCTGACTTAAACTGCTGGACTGCAATTGAACGAAGTGCTTGACCGCGAATCTCCGGCCCTGATGCCGGGCCAGGTACACGCGGTCGCGAACCGGGCCCGAATGCGAGGGCCGCACGGTGGAGGGCCGCATTCTCATGCGCAAGTTTGAAGCATCTGCATAGCCGCTCCTGCGCAATCGTATGCAGCCCTCCAGACATAGTCAACGCGCCGGCCGAAACGCCCCACACGGTACCCGGTATGATGCTGATAGATGAACAGAGAGCGACTCAGGTTCTGGCTCTGGGCGGCCGCGGCTCTGCTGGCCGGTCTGCTCCTGCGTCTGTGGTTTGTCGCCCACATGGCGAGGGTCGCCGGCGACAGCCTCTTTTATGGAGAAATCGCCAAGACCTGGCTGCAGCACGGAGTCTATGGCGTCTCCGCGGCCAGCCCAACCGGCTCTCTCGTTCTCCGCCCCACCCTGGCTCGCCTTCCCGGCTACCCCCTCTTTCTGGCCGCCTGCTTCCGCCTCTTTGGCGTGGAGCACTACCGCGCCGTACTCAACGCTCAGGTCGTCGCCGATCTCGTCACCTGCTGGTTGGCCGGTGCGCTGGCCGGACGACTCTTCGGCCGCCGCGCGCAGATGATCGTCCTGTGGATTGCGGCGCTGTGTCCCTTCACCGCCAACTACGTCGCCACGGCGCTCGCCGAGACGCTTGTGTTCACCACGATCGCGCTGGCCTTTTACGCCTTCGCGCGCTGGCAGGACGCAGGCCTGGGCACCAACCGCTGGCTGTGGACCGTCGCCGCCGCCCTCGCCTACTCCATCCTGCTGAGGCCAGAACAGGGCCTGCTCGCAGCCGCTGTCCTCCCGGCAATGCTCTGGCGGTCGTTGGCAACCCGCAAACCAAGCCTCCGCCCGCTCCGTGCAGCTCTGCCGGTTCTGGCCGCCGCGTTCTGCGTCGCCCTTCCGCTGCTCTTCTGGACGGCACGCAACGAACGCGTCTTCCACGTCTTTCAGCCGCTCTCCCCGCGCAACGCCAACGACCCCGGAGATCCGGTGGTCCTGCAAGGTTTCGGCCGCTGGTACCGCAGCTGGGCCATCGACTTCGCTTCGGTCGACGAGGTCTGCTGGCCCATGGACGGCGAGCGCATCGAGTTCGCCAGCCTGCCGCCGCGCGTCTTCAGCGCCACCTCGCGATCAACCTCGGCAGAGGTGCGCAACCGCACCGCCGCGCTGATTGCCGATTACAACGCCACCCTCGAGCTGACCCCGGACCTCGATGCGCGCTTCGACGCGCTGGCCGCCGAACGCATCCACGACCAGCTGGCGCTCTACTACCTCGGCCTGCCCATCGCGCGCGTCTTCGACATGGCCCTGCGCCCGCGCACCGAACTGATGCAGGTCTCCGATGAATGGTGGAGGTGGAGGGAGCACCGCGCTCAGTCCGCCTTTGCCGCATCCTACGCCGCGCTCAATCTCGCCTTCTACGTGGTTGCCTTCACGGGATTTTCCGTCTGGAGGCGCCGCGCATGGCTCTCGCCCAATCCGCCTGCGGCCGATCCGCAGAAGGTAGCCGCGCCCAATCCGCCCGGCCCCGGTCTGCGCGCCACCCGCGAATTGGCCTACGCCATGGCCGCCAGCCTGCTGTTGCGCGCGGCCATGCTGCTCTTCATCGACAACGCAGAGCCCCGCTACACGCTGGAGTTCTTCCCCGTCTTCTTCGTCTGGATCGGCGCGTTGTTTGCCGAACCGCTGCTGGTCGCCCCGCGCAAAGCCCCGCGCGAGATCTAGCTGCACTTGCCTTTGCACTTGATCGCGAACGCCTTGAGGTCGATCGGCTGGTTCAGGCGGATGTTGGTGTAGATTGCCGTCTGCGTGTCTCCCGAGGGGGTAAAGAACTCCTGCTTCAGCAAGACATCGCGCACCGGGTCTACCCAGATCGTGATGTGGGTGAAGCTGCCGCGCACACTTTCTTCCTTCGGCACCAGGTCGAGCTTCTCCACCTCCACCTTCCGGGTGCCATCGCTCATCTGCTCCGTGCCCTGGTCGGTGATCATCCACGCCTTCGCCAGATCGCTTCCGCTGCCTCCGAAGCCAAGCGTAAGGAACGCATCCGCCCGCGCCTGGTTTGCGCCCGAGGTCGAAATGGTATCGATGTGGTTGGTTCCCGCCGAGTACAAACGTCCCAGGCCGTTCTTGTACTCCAGCGTCTGCTCATTGGGAGCACTGAATTTGGCTCCCATCTGGGTGGAGTTGCCGCTGCGCAAAAAATAAATCGTCCCCGACTCGGTCGTCGTGTCGTTGACGATCTTTTCGAACTGCTGCTTCTGGATCGACGCCTCGGCGGAGCGGAACTTCGCGCTGCCGGCGTCCATCTGGGCCAGAACGATCTTCAGGCGGTCGGGTTTGGCCTGCGCGCCCGCGGTGTGAACCGGAGCGAGGCTGGCGAGAATGAATGAGCCTGTTGCGGCTACTGCTGCGAGGAGCGAAAGCCGCATCAGCGTACCACCCAGGCGTTGTAGGCAACGACTTTGCCGTGCGCGTCCAGCACCTGCTCATAGCGCTCCAGTGTCACCGCGCCGGAGATCGGCTCAACCGCCTGCAGGATCGCCGCGCGGCGTTGGCCGTCGCTCTGGCTGGCCGTCGGTCCGCCGCTCTGGTCGCTGCGGATCTGGAAGACGAAGCGGCTGCTGGTGCCCTCGCGCCCCGCCTCCCTCACCAGCACCTCGCTGCCGTGCAGCGCGACCGTCTCCACCGGACGGTCCTTGAAGTCGATCACGTGCGGGGAGACGAAAAGGAAGAGCAGGATCAGCGTCACCATGACGTCAAAGTGAAAGCTGCCCCTTTCGTAAGCCCAGAAAAAATAGCTGCGTAAAATTTTGCCCATCGCTCAGTCCTTCCTCGCCCTCCCGCTCCCCGTGTGCTGCTGCGGCGCGATCAGCGTCTGCCACTCCGCGCGCGGTTTGCCTGGATCGTTCATGTACGGCAGCAGCGCCTCGGGAATGCGCACCGTTCCATCGGCCTGCTGATAATTCTCCAGCACGGCAAGGTAGGTCCGCCCGACGGCCAGACCGCTGCCGTTCAGTGTATGCACAAACTCGGATTTTTTGGCCTTGCCCTGCGCGCTGCCGGACGGCCGGAAGCGGATGTTGGCGCGGCGCGCCTGAAACGCCTCGAAGTTGGAGCAGGAGCTGATCTCGCGGTAGAGGCCCTGCCCCGGAAGCCAGACCTCGAGGTCGTAGGTCCTGGCCGAGGCGAAGCCCATGTCGCCAGTGCAGAGCAGCACGCGGCGATAGGGCAGGCCGAGGAGTTCGAGGACGCGCTCGGCGTCGCGGGTGAGGCGCTCGTGTTCTTCGTTGGAATCGGCGGGGCGGCAGAACTTGACCAGCTCGACCTTCTGGAACTGGTGCTGGCGAATCATGCCGCGCACGTCCTTGCCGTAGCTCCCTGCTTCGGAGCGGAAGCAGGGCGTGTAGGCGCAGAAGCTGATGGTCAACTGCGATTCGTCGAGCGTCTCGTCGCGGAAGAGGTTGGTGACGGGGACCTCGGCGGTGGGAATGAGCCAGTGGTCGGAGTCCTGAAATTGGCCGGGTTCGAACGCGCCCTTGTCGTCGCAGTGGAAGAGGTCCTCGGCGAACTTAGGGAGCTGGCCGGTGCCGAAGAGCGACTTCGAGTTGACCATGTAGGGCGTGAGGACTTCGGTGTAGCCATGCTCGCGCGTGTGCAGGTCGAGCATGAAGTTGGCGAGGGCGCGTTCGAGGCGCGCTCCCTGGCCAAAGTGGACGACGAAGCGGGAGCCGGAGATCTTGGCGGCGCGCTCGAAGTCGAGGATGCCGAGGCGCTCGCCGATCTCCCAGTGAGGTTGGGCGGGGAAGGCGAGGGCGGGCGGCGTGTAGCCTGCGGGCTTTTCTTCACCGTTCCAGGTCTTCTCGACGCGATTGTCGAGCTCGGATTTGCCGATGGGGACGGAGTCCTGGGGCAGGTTGGGAATGGATTGGAGGATGGCGCGGAGCTGCTCGTCGGCGACTGTGGCAGCGGCTTCGAGAGACTCGGCCTGCTGCTTAAGTGCGTAGGAGTGGACGCCGATGACAACGGGGTCGCCTCGGCCCTCGCGCATCAGACGGCCGACCTCGGCGGAGTATGCGTTGCGCTGGGCCTTAACGGTTTCGGCCCGGGTTATGGCGTCGCGGCGGTGGGCGTCGATGGTGGCGAATTCGCCCAGCACTATGTCGGGGTCCAAGCCGCGCGCGCGGAGTTTCTCTTCCACAACCGGCAGATTCGCCCGCACATATCCAAGGTCAAGCATCCCTATAATTCTACCCTTCCGCGCAAGGTGGATGCGCTGCGGGGCCGTTGGCCGTTACACTGGGAGGGATGCGAACGGCGGTGACAAGCTGAGCAAGCCAGACATGCGCGTGACGCTGGCCGGGGTGGAGCTGCGCTCGCCGGTGATTGCGGCCAGTGGGACCTTCGGCTACGGGCTGGAGTTCGAGGAGATCATCTCGCTGGAGCGCATCGGGGCGTTCGTCACCAAGGGCCTCTCGAGGGAGCCGATGGCGGGCAACGCAAGCCCGCGCATCATCGAGAGCCCGGCCGGAATGATGAACGCGGTGGGCCTGCAGAACATCGGCGTCCATGCCTTCGTCGAACAAAAGCTGCCCAAACTGCGCAAGATTCCCGGCGTGGTGGTGCTCGCCAACGTCTTCGGGTACACCATCGAGGACTGCGTGGAGGTGATCCACGTGCTCAACGACGCGCCCGGCATCGCGATCTACGAGCTGAACGCCAGTTGCCCCAACACCAGCCACGGCGGCATGGTCTTCGGCACCGACCCGGACTCGCTGTCTCAACTGGCCACGCGCTGTTGCCAGGCCGCGAAGCGTCCGCTGATGGTGAAGCTGTCGCCCAACGTCACCAGCATCGGCCTGATGGCGAAGGTCTGCGAGGACGCGGGCGCGCAGGCGATCTCACTGGTGAACACGTTTCTGGCGCTGGCCATCGACGTGGAGACGCGGCGGCCACGCCTGGCCAACGTGACGGGCGGGCTGAGTGGCCCGGCGATCCGGCCGATCGCGGTGCGCATGGTGCATGAGGCATCGCAGGCGGTGAAGATTCCCGTGGTGGGGATGGGCGGCATTGTGCGCGCCGAGGACGCAGTGGAGTTTATGCTCGCCGGGGCGACCGCGGTGGAGGTGGGAACGGCCAGCTTCGCCGATCCGCGCGCCGTGGAGAACATCGCCAACGGCCTGCGCCGCTGGTGCGGTAGCCACGGCGTCGCCCGGGTGAGCGACCTGACCGGCGCAATGGAGCGATAATGGACGGCTTTTCCTCAGATTCCGGTTGCTTCAGTCCAAGTGCTCTCCTCGGACGGGCAGTTGCTTCGGCATAAAATGGTGGCGTGAGCACAGAATCCGTTCCTGCAAACAGCCCTGAAACCAAGAGCGGCCTTCGCCGCGTCCGCCGCGCGCTTCTCTCCGTAACCGACAAGACCGGCCTGGTGGAGTTTGCCCGCGCCCTGGTCGCACACGACATTGAGCTGGTCTCGACCGGCGGGACGGCGCGCGCGCTGCGCGAGGCGGGACTCAGTGTGCGCGACATCAGCGACCTGACCGGCTTTCCGGAGATGCTGGACGGCCGCGTAAAGACGCTGCATCCCAAGGTGCATGGCGGCATTCTGCACATCCGCGGGAACAAGGAGCATGTGGCCGCGGTGAAGGAGCACGGGATCGAGCCGATCGACATGGTGGTGGTGAACCTGTACGCGTTTGAGAAGACGGCGAACAAGCCGGGCGCGGCGTTCAGCGAGATCATCGAGAACATCGACATCGGCGGGCCGTCGATGGTGCGCTCGGCGGCGAAGAACTTCGAGTATGTGGCGATTGTGACGTCGGTGGCGGACTACGCGCCGGTTGCGGAGGAACTTGCGGCGAACGCTGGCAGCCTGACTCGCGCGACGCGCTGGCGGCTGGCGAAGGCTGCCTTCGCGGTGACGGCGGCCTACGACGCGGGGATTGCCACGACGCTGGAGAGCATTGCGGCGCCCGCTGCGCACGGCGAGGCTGCGGTCTTCGACGCGGAGGCGATGCCGCCGGCCATCCGCGTCATCCATCCGCTGAAGACGGTCCTGCGCTATGGCGAGAACCCGCACCAGAAGGCCGCGCTGTATGTGGATGGAAGCGGGGGCGGAGTGGCCTCGGCAAAACAGTTGCAGGGCAAGTATCTGAGCTACAACAACCTGGTCGATTTGGACGCCTGCTGGCAACTGGTAGGCGAGTTTGACGCTGCGCAGGATGCCGCGGTCGCGATCATCAAGCACACCAACCCGTGCGGCGCGGCGACGGGCGCGACCGTTCTTGAAGCCTACCGGCGCGCGCTGCAGGCCGATCCCGTCTCGGCCTTCGGCAGCGTGATCGGCATCAACCGTGAGGTGGACGCCGAGGCCGCCGAGGAGCTTTCCAAGCTGTTTGTGGAGGCGATCATTGCGCCGTCGTTCACGCCGGAGGCGGTCGCCTGCTTCGCCGCAAAGAAGAACCTGCGGCTGCTGGAGACCGCCCCCAGCCACCCGGACGCGGGCAGGCCGGTGCGCGCGCTGAAGCAGGTCTCCGGCGGGTTCCTGATGCAGGATGCCGACCGCATCCGCATCAGTGAGCCTGAACTGCGCGTTGCCACCAAACGCAGCCCTACGGCGGAGGAGATGCGCGCGCTGCTGTTCGCGTGGAACGTCTGCAAGCACGTCAAGTCGAACGCCATCGTCTACGCGCGCTACGACCAGGGCCACGGCCAGACGGTTGGCATCGGGGCGGGACAGATGAGCCGGGTGGATGCGGCGCGCTTCGGCGCGATGAAGGCGGTCCTTCCGCTGGCTGGGACGGTTGCCGCATCGGACGCGTTTTTCCCCTTCCCGGATGGCCTGGAGGCGGTGGCCGCGGCGGGCGCTACGGCCATCATCCAGCCCGGAGGCTCGGTGCGCGATGCCGAGGTGATCGAGGCGGCGAACCGGCTGGGCATCGCGATGGTATTCACCGGGATACGGCACTTCCGGCACGGATAGAGTACGCGGGGCCGCTCCCGAGCCTTCGATCTACAGATAATCCGATCCGCGGAGATGCAGATATAATGGACATACTCTGCCGGGTTGGCGCGACCGGCGCGGTCAACAGCATCCAATGGATGCGCCGCATCGTCTAACCAGTGATTGCGTGTTCGCTCCCGCCGGATAGGAAGCTATGCCCATGGCGTTGCTCTTTCGAGCTTTACGGATTCATTCCCTCCGGCTGGTCTGGGTCGCTGCCCTGCTGATTGCAATGCCACAACTGCCGGCCGCCGCGCAGCAGACGGCCCCTCCGGCCGGCCCGAAGCCGCAGGACGCCCCCAAGCAGATGGATCCTCCGATGCAGCAGACGCTGCAGCGGAGGCAGGGACCTGCATCGCAGGCTGCCGCAGATCAGGGCCAGACGGAGCCCGACCGCGCAAGCGCCTACTACCACTACGGCCTGGCCCATCTCTACGAGGAGATGGCGGTCAATGCGGGACGTCCGGACTACGCAACGCAGGCGGTGGAGGAGTACAAGCTGGCGCTGGACGCCGATCCAAACTCGGCGCTGCTGGAGGACGGGCTGGCCGATCTCTACTTCAAGATCGGGCGCAACAAGGACGCGGTAGGCGCCGCCGAGGACCAGTTGAAGAAGAATCCGGACGATGTGGCGGCGCACACGCTTCTGGGGCAGGTGTATCTGCGTTCGCTGGGCGACATGCACGGCACACAGGCTGGTGAGATGCTGCAACTGGCGATCGCCGAGTACGAGACGATCGCGCGCCTGAAGCCGGCCGACCTGGAGACCAAGCTGCTGCTGGGCCAGCTCTACGCGCTCAACCACGACTCCGCCAAGGCGGAGGCGGCGTTCAAGGCGGCGCAGAAGATCGATGGCGACAGCGAGGAAGTGGTTCTGCGGATGGCGGCGCTGTACGGCGAGGAGGGGGATGCGCAGCGCGCGGTCGATACGCTCTCGGCGGTGCCGGTGGCGGACCGGACGGCGCGGATCGAGTTCGCTCTGGCGGCCAGCTACGACCAGTTGAAGAAGCCGAAGGAGGCCGCGGCGGCCTACCGCCGCTCGCTGGAGATCGACCCGGACAATCCCGATGCCGAGCGCGGGCTGGCGACTGCACTGCTGATGGACGGCCAGTTGGATGAGGCGCTTAAGGCGTTCAACGCGCTGGTGGCGGCGGACCCGACGGACGCGCAGTCGGAGATCCGCATCTCCGAGATACAACGCCGCCAGGGCCACTACGACGAGGCGCTCACGACCCTGGAGAAGGCGAAGTTGCAGGTGCAGGACTCGCTGGAACTGAGCTACAACGAGGCGTTGATCTACGACGCGCTGGGCAAGTACGGCCAGGCAACGGATGTTCTGACCGGCATTCTCGACAGCTCCACGCACGCCGATGGCAAGTACTCCGAGCAGGAGAAGCAGAACCGAGCGATCTTCCTGGACCGGCTTGGCATCATCTTCCGTGAAGAGAACAAGACGGCGGAGGCCGTGGCGGCTTACAAGCAGATCATCGACCTCGGCGGAGAGTACGCGGAACGCGGCTTCGACGGCGAGATTGATGCCTATCGCGACGCGCACCAGTGGAAGGAGGCAACCGAGGCCGCCGCCGAAGTGGCGAAGGCGTTGCCCAAGAACCACCTCGCTCAACTGGCCTACGCCGTCCAGCTTGCGGACACCGGGCAGGAGGCGGAGGGAATCGCGCTGGCCAAGGCGCAGTTGACCGGAGGCGCGGACGACCGCGAAGTGGAGGAGGACCTTGCCCAGGTCTACATCCGGCTGAAGCGGTTCAAGGAGGCGAGCGAGCAGCTCGACAAGGCCGACGCGCTGGCCACAAAGCCGGACGAGAAGCTGGAAGTGCTCTACCTGCGCGGAGAGTTCTACGAGCGGCAGAAGATGTACGACCAGGCGGAGGTCCAGTTCCGCAAGGCGCTGGCGATCGACCCGCACAACCCAGGCGTGCTGAACTATCTGGGATATATGCTGGCCGACCAGGGCCAGAAGCTGCCCGAGGCGCTGAAGCTGATCCGCCAGGCGGTGGAGCTGGAGCCGCAGAACGGGGCCTACCTGGACTCGCTCGGCTGGGTCTACTTCAAGTTGGGTCAATACCCGGAGGCGGAAGAGAACCTGCGCAAGGCCAACGAGCGCATGAACAGCGACCCAACCGTGCATGACCATCTGGGCGAGCTGTACGAGAAGACCGGCAACCTGAAGATGGCGGTGGCGCAGTGGGAGCGGTCGATGACCGAGTACGCCCACTCGCTCGCCGCCGACGCCGATCCCGAGGACGTGCAGAAGGTGCAGCACAAGCTGGAGAACGCGCGCGTCAAACTGGCCAAGCTGGGCCCCGCATCCGACAAGGGCGCCAAGTAACGGTCGCGCAGACGAACGGATTGCGTTCCGCCGGTTACACTGGAACGTATTGTGACTTTGAATGGGGCGAAGAACTGCGACCTGCATTGCTGTGCGGTCCGCGGGGACGCGGACGACGCACTCACCGAGCGTGTCTACGCCGCGCCGGAGCGGACAAGCCGCACCGCGTTCCAGCGCGACTGCGAACGCATTGTGCAGGCGCGGGCCTTTCGCCGCCTGGCCGGCAAGACGCAGGTCTTCACCAGCCGCGCCAGCGACCACTTCCGCAGCCGCCTGACCCACACCATCGAGGTGGCGCAGATCGCGCGCGGCGTGGCCCAGGAGCTGGGGCTGAACCAGGAGCTGGCCGAGGCGCTGGCGCTGGTGCACGACATTGGGCATCCGCCCTTCGGGCACGCAGGCGAGCGCGCGCTCGATGAATGCCTGAAGCGGCATGGGTTGCGCTTCGACCACAACCTGCACGCGCTGCGCATTGTGGAACACTTCGAGCTGCGCTACGCCGCGCATCGCGGGCTGAACCTGACGCTGGGCGTGCGCGAGGGGATCATCAAGCACTCGCGCGACTATAGCGCCGGCGAGTATCCCGAGCTGGCCGGCTACCTGCTGGACCGGCAGCCACCGCTGGAGGCGCAGATCATCGACCTGGCCGACGAGATTGCGTATCTTACGGCGGACCTGGACGACGGAGTGGAGTCGGGGTTGCTGGAGATCGACCACATCCGCGAACACGTCGATCTGCTGGCCCAAAGCTATGCCCAGGTGGAGCGTGAGCACTCCGGCGTTGAGGCGAAGTACCTCTTTTACGAGGCGCTGCAACGGATGCAGAACATCCTGACCGACGACCTGATGGCAACTACTCTGGCAAATGCGCGCGCGATCGGCGCCACCAGCCTGGACGAGGTGCGCGCGCACCCCACGCGGCTGGCTACCTTCTCGACGCTGGCGGAGGCGCAGCGCAAGCAGGAGAAGCGCTACCTCTACGAGACGCTGTATACCTGCCACGCGCTCTCGCTGGAGCATGATAAGGCCGAGCAGGTGGTCACAGCGCTCTTCGACTTCTGGATTGCGGAGCCCGAGGATCTGCCCTCAGGCTATGTGGAGCAGATCGAGAGCGAGGGGCTGGCGCGCGTCGTCGCCGACTACATCGCCGGGATGACGGACAGCTTCATCCTGCTGCAATACGCACAGGTCAAGCGCGCCGTGCGGCGGGAACGAACTACTTAACGCCGATCTGCACCGATGAGACCGATAAGACCAGGACTGATGAAGGGGGAGCCGAACCTGCACTTCCGGTCTCAACCTGTGTCTGCCCAGGACCGGTCCCATCGGTGTGAATCGGTGTTGGGCCTTTGCTCTTTCCCGGTTGCACAGTCTTACTGGAAGTGCGCGGCGTTCTTCTCCGTGAATGCCGCTTTGTCGGCGGGGAGTTCGTCGATGGGGAAGATCGCATTCGAGGGGCACACCGAGATGCAGTTGCCGCAGTCGATGCACTCGTCGGGATTGATGAACAACTGCGTCACAGAGTCTGCGCCGGCCTCATCGCTCAGGGGATGAACCGCGTTCGTGGGACACTCCACCGCACACAGAAAATCCTTCACACATGCATCGGTAATTACGTACGCCATGGTCTCGCTCACTTTCAAGGGCTGGGCCGATTGATCTCCGCGGGCGATTTGCTGGCGGCCCGCTCCCTGATTACCGGGAACCCAATCCCAGAGTATCGGCGGATCGCCGCAGGGTCGGTGACCCCAGTCACACCCCTGTGGGCCGATCAGCGCAACGGCTTGCGAGGCGGGCGGATGCACTCCCCTGCGAGCAGCTCCATACGGTGTCTCTTGCGGATGGATTGGATTGGCGTCCCCAACGGGATTCGAACCTGTGTCGCCGCCGGGAACAGGCGGAGTCCTGGGCCACTAGACGATAGGGACGCATGAAAGAGCGAAGAGCCGAGCGGGCTTGGAGGGCGCCACGCAACCGGATTCAAACCCAATCGTACACCAGGGAAAGATGAGCGCGCTCAAGTTCCCGGTGCACATTCTCCCGAAGGAATAAGTTGCATGGGCGAGGGAATCTGAATTCCATGACTGAGTTGACTCGGTTTGTTCAACCGGGGTTCTCGACCGGCGATTCGAGCGCAAAAACGGCGGAGCTGGTTTGCTCCGCCGCAGTTTGGTGCAATGTTGATTCCAGACGCCGCTTCACGCAACGTCCAGCCGGTTAGCGACGTCCGCCGCCGCCACCGTCACGTGCTCCACCACCACCGCCACGTGCTGCGCCACCGCCGCCGCGTGCTGCGCCGCCGCCACGTACTGCTGCGCCGCCTCGTGCTCCACCGCCGCCGCCGCGAACTGCGCCGCCGCCACCATATCCACGGCCACCGCGTACTGCTGCGCCGCCGCCATATCCGCGGCTGGCGGGAGCGCCGCGATAGCGTCCTCTACCGTCACCGCCGTAATAGCGTCCTCCACCGTAGGCGACGAAGCGATGGTCACCCCAGCCGTGGCCATAGCCCCAGTTGGCCCATGGGCCCATGCCCAGGAAGATGCCGTTATAGAAGTAGCCCGACCCATAATAACCGTAGGGCGCGCAGGCATAGGGCGCATAGCCGTAGTAGCCGTAGGAACAGACCGGCTGAACCCCAATGCCGATACCAGCCGATGGAAGACGGACGCCAATCTCAATCTGTGCGTTTGCCGCCGGCGCTGAAGCCAAAGCCAGGGCAGTAAGCAATGCCGCAGCACAAAGTAGAACTCTCGATCCACGCATATGGAACCTCCCTTACGGTGGCTGCGGCTCCTGGTAGATGCGTTGGATACTGCGGTGTCCCGTCTTCGCTCATCTCAGCCATCCGGCTGAAAGAGCGCTCATACCATAGGATGGCTAATCTCAGGATTGGTTGCCCGGCGGGCACGCCAACACACCGCACCAGGTCCCGCGTTTGGGCATGGCTCCTCGGAATCTCCCGTCAATGCACGATCATCACCGGGCAGTGCGCGTACTTCAGCACGCGCTCCGTGTTGGAGCCTAGCATCCAGCGATGCAGGATGGTGTGGCTGCGCTTGCCCGGCCTGGCTGCGGTAAACTTGGCCATCTACTGCCTGGAGGAACCTATGCGACCTTGCCCACGGCTGTTGACTCTAACCGCGGTCGTTTTGTCTTCGGTGTTGCTGACCGCACAGCCAGCGCCGCGCACCAGCCTGCTTATTCCTCAAGAACCAACCCCCAATCTTGGGCAACTCAAAACGCGTCTGCTCGCGTATCACGACTGCCAGCGCATCCACGGGTGTTACACGCCGGAAGTGGATCGCCAAAGCGATTTGGCGATTGCTTACCTGCAACGAAGGGCGGCGAAGGCGAAACAGGGGGAGAAGCTGGCACTGGTTCTCGATATCGATGAGACCTCACTTTCCAATTGGGACGAGGAGGTCCAGGACGATTTTGGCTACATCGCGAAGGACTGGAATGACTGGGTGGACAAGAAGCGGGCGCCGGCGATCGAAGGAACCCTGCGTCTCTATAACGAGGCGGTAAAGCATGGGGTCTCGGTCTTCTTTATCACCGGGCGGCCGCAGTCGCAAGAAGCTGCGACAGCCGAGAACCTAAAGGCGGCAGGCTATCACGACTGGGCCGGGCTCGCTCTTCGCGGGCCGCATCCTCCGACGCAAAAGGTTGCTGAGTATAAGTCCGGGGAGCGCGCAAAAATCGTGGCGTCCGGCTATCACATCATTATTAATGTGGGGGACCAGATGAGCGACCTGAACGGAAATCCACAAGCCGAGCTCTCGGTTAAGCTGCCGAATCCCTTCTACTTTATTCCCTAGCTGGAGGCGCGTCCTACCGGACCGTGTGCAGCGCTTCGACGATCAAAATCTGTTTCGAACCGATATTGAGACTGATGTCACGACTTTGACGGTCGCTACACCGCCGGCCCGTGCGACGCTGATTGTGGAATGTTGGAATGCCAGCCATGACGCGTGTCAAGGGGAAATACTTCGGAGGAATGCGGACCGGGCAATGGACGCTCCATCGCCAGCAGGTTTGGCGCCCAGAACCTTACTCCCACTCGATAGTGCCGGGCGGCTTGGAGGTGATGTCGTAGACAACGCGGTTGATGCCGCGAACCTCGCTGACGATCCGGCTGGAGATGGCGCGCAGCACCTCGTACGGCAGCGGCGCCCAGTCGGCGGTCATGCCGTCCTCGGAGTGCACCGCGCGCACGCAGCATGTGTAGGCGTAGGTCCGCTGGTCGCCCATGACGCCGACCGTCTTCACCGGCAGCAGCACGGCGAACGACTGCCAGATCTTGCGATACAGTCCCCCGGCCTTGATCTCGTCGACCACGATTGCGTCGGCCTCCTGCAGCAGGGCGACGCGCTCGGCGGTCACCTCGCCGAGAATGCGAACGGCAAGTCCCGGCCCGGGGAAGGGCTGGCGTTCCAGAATCTCTTCGGGCATTCCCAGGTCGCGTCCGATGCGCCGGACCTCGTCCTTGAAGAGGTCGCGCAGCGGTTCGATCAGCTTGAGCTTCATATTCGCCGGCAGACCGCCGACGTTGTGGTGGCTCTTGATGGTCTGCGATGGCCCTTTGACGCTGGACGACTCGATGACGTCAGGGTAGAGCGTGCCCTGCACCAGCCATGCGATCTCCTCGCCGCCGGAGCGGGTCGCGCCCTTCTCCGACGCGAAGATTTTTTTCGCCTCGTCGTCGAAGACCGCGATGAATTCGCCGCCGATCGCCTTGCGCTTCTTTTCGGGATCGGTGACGCCGGCAAGCCGGGCAAGAAATCGCTGGCTGGCATCCACTGCGACCACGCACAGGCCAAGCTGCTCGCGCATGGTCTTCTGGACTTTCGCGAATTCGTCCTTGCGCAGCACGCCGTTGTTGACAAAGATGCAGGTCAGCCGGTCGCCGATGGCGCGCGCAACGAGGACGGCCGCGACCGACGAATCCACGCCACCGCTCAGTCCGCAGATGGCATGGCCCTCGCCGACCTGCGCGCGCACGCGCTCCACGGTGGTGTAGATGAAGTGTTCCGGCGTCCAGTCGGCCTTTGCGCCGCAGATGCCGAGCACGAAGTTGCGCAGCAGTTCCATCCCTTGCCGCGTATGCACCACCTCGGGATGGAACTGCACGGCCCAGATGCGCCGCGCCTCGTCCGCGATTCCGGCCAGCGCGTTCGCGGTCTTCGCGGTCTGGGTAAAGCCCGCGGGCAGGGCCTTCGCCTCGTCGCCGTGGCTCATCCACACCTCGAGCGTGGAGGGCAGTCCGCGAAAGAGCTGTGTCTCGGCGATCACCTCCACCTGCGCGTGGCCGTACTCGCGCGCGGGAGCAGGCTCGATCCGCCCGCCCAGGTGATGCACGATGAAGTGCAGTCCGTAACAGATGCCGAGCACGGGCACGCCCATCGCAAGCAGCGCGGGATCGGCGGCGGGCGCGTCCGCATCGTAGACCGAACTGGGGCCGCCGGAGAGGATCAGCCCCAGCGGCTTGAGCGCGCGGACCTGCTCGATGGGCGCGGTGCAGGGAAGAACCACGGAGTATACGTTGAACTCGCGGATGCGGCGTGCGATCAGTTGGGTGTACTGCGAGCCGAAGTCCAGAATGACGATGGTTGAGGTGTCCACAGAGCCGATTGTAAATGGAGTACGGCGCCGCACTCATTTGGGCCCCCGGACTTCCGCAAGACGAGCCATTAATGTTACTTTCTAACGCAGCTTTTCTATCGTGGACCTTCTCCACGCACAGGTGCCAGAACTGGGGCCATCGACACCTGGGAAGAGAAATCTGAGACAGGATAATCCTATGACCATCACACGTCGTACCGTTCTCACTGCGTCCGCATCGCTGGCGGGCATTGCGGCCCTCCACCGGTTCGGCCTCGCGCAATCGGCCGCCACAACCGCCTCCAACGCACCCGCTGCAGACAGCTTTGCTCCCGTCGCGCCTCCCGCCACGCCTGCCGCAAAGGCGCTCTACGCCGACATCGGACCCGATGCATGGGTCGCACTCAACCATCGTCTGCACACGGTGAACGACGACCTCGTCGCGCGCGGCCTGCGCCACATCCCCGGCGTCGAAGGCACCTTCCTCACCGGCTATCCATACAACGAGTTCTACGATTGGGACCTCTACTTCGAGAACCTATATCTCTCCTACTACGGCGTCTGGCCGCTCTGCTTCACCAACCTGCGGGAGTTCCTCAATCGCGAGCAGCCCGACGGCTATGTGAACCGCAGCCTGATCAAGCAGCGCGACCGGCAGGATTTCAAGCCATTCCTCGCCCAGTTGGTTGTTCTCGGAGCCAAACAGAACCACGACGACTACGAGTGGCTGCGCGGCAACTACTACGACCGGCTTACCAAGTACCTCGTTAAATGGTTCTCCTACGACTCCGATCACAATGGCCTTCCAGTCTGGAACTCGGCCGATGCCGCCGGCACCGACAACCAGTGGTCTCGCGCGGGCGCGCTCGGCTCGTTTACGGTGGAAGGCGTCGATCTCGCCAGCTATCTCATCCGCGAGCTGCGCGCCATGGCTGTGATTGCCACGGCGCTGGGCAACAAGGCCGATGCAGCGGCCTTCAACCGGCATGGCGACGAGGTCGTGAAGCTCATCAACGCGGTCTTCTGGGACGAGACGCAGGGCATGTACTTCGACCGCAACGAGAAGACCGGCCAGCGCGTGACCGTCAAATCGGCCACCAACTTTACTCCGCTCTTTGCCGGCGCGGCCACGCCGGAGCGCGCCCGGCGCATGGTCCGCGAGCATCTGCTCAACCCGGCGGAGTTCTGGCTCACCTACCCTGTCGCCAGCTACGCCAAAACCGAGCCCGACTACTACCAGGGCTCCTACCACGAGTGCAACTGGCGCGGGTCCACATGGGCGCCCACCAATTACATGATCTTTCAGGGCCTGCAAGCCTACGGCTACCACACCGAGGCGCGCGAACTGGCGCGGCGACTCTTCACGATGGCCGTGCTCAAGAACCCCGTGCTGCGCGAGTACTACAACGCCGAGAGCGGCGACGGCCTGGGGCAGACCCGCTTCTGGGGATTCACTGCGCTCTACTATGGAATGCTGCTGGAGTCCTACGCGAACTACGACGCCTCAAGCCTGGACAAGCCGCTTCGCCCCATCATCCCGCAGGAACTCGGTGTCCAGTTTCCGGCGCTGCCGAAGATGTGGCCGGTTTCTTCGGCCACCTGACGCCGCCAGAGCCGGGATTGCCAGGTGAGCGCCATTGATCGCGGGCGACAGCATCGACGCCGCACTTCCAGTTGCGGAGTCCTTTTGGAGGGTCTGCCCGTCTCCAACCTATATCCCTCAACCGTTGCAGCCGGCGCTTGTGCGGAGACGTTTTGCGGTGAGATAGTAGTGTGCGTCCTAGTGAGGTCACTCTGTGGTGCGATCCGGTTCGGTTGGTCTATTCCTCTCTTTCGCGCTTCTGCTTCCGGTGGGAGCGCTGGCACAGGCCTCAGGGCCTGCCGTTGCAAACCCGGCGCCAGTCGCCGCTCCAAGTTCCGCCGCTCGATCTGCGCAGCGTCCTGCCGCGAGCTCAATTGCGGGTTCTGCTCAGGGGGCGGCTCGGCCTGTAGACCAGTTCGCGGCTGAACGAAACAGCGGCGGGCGGCCGGTGCACAATGAGGCCGAGCGCGTGGCCCGCTGGAAGCCGGTAGCAATGCCCTACGCGCGGGCCGGGCTTACCGCGCGCCAGCAGCAGATGATCGCCAAGCTCGCCGAAGCGTGTCATCTGATGGACACGCTCTACTGGCATCAGAGCGACCTGGGTGGATGGGCCGTCTACCATGTGACGGTGAACCCGGTGATGGAGCGGCTCTTCGCAATCAATGGAAGTCGCTGGGACCTGGCCGACCGGAACACTCCCATCCTCGGCGAAGAGCCGCTGGTCCCCGGACACGAACTGTATCCCTTCGGGACCACCAGCGCTGTGATTGAGAAATACGCCGCGTCACACCCGGAGCAGAAGGCTGCTCTGTACAACCCGTGGACGGTGGTCCGCTCGGCGCCGCTTGACCTTGCGCCTGCTTTGAGCCAGCCGGTGGCAAGCGTTGCCGACCATCTTTATACCTATCCTTATCACGAGGCCTACGCTCAATGGCTGCGGCCGATGGCTGCCGACCTGCGCGCGGCGGCGAAGTTGAGCGACGACGCAGCCTTTGCCCATTATCTGAATCTGCGCGCCGAGGCCCTGCTGACCGACGATTTCTACGCCAGCGATGTGGCATGGCTCGACCTGAAGAGTCCGAAGATCGATCTGATCTTTGCGCCGTATGAGACCTATCTCGACGGCGTGCTTGGCGTGAAGACCTCCTACGGAGGCGCGATCCTGATTCGCAACGAGGCGGAGAGCCGCAAGCTCGACCTCTATCGCAAGCAGGAGGCGGCGATGCAGCAGGCGTTGCCGGTTCCTGCGGATTCTGGCGCCAGGCCCTCGAAGGAGGGCTTTGCGACGCCGATGGAGGTGGCCGATGCGCCGCTGCGCGCGGGCGATCTGCACTACGGCTACCAGGCCGTGGCGGACAATCTGCCCAACGACCCGCGCATCCACGCGGAGAAGGGATCGAAGAAGATCTTCTTCAAGAACTTCATGGACGCGCGCGTGAACAACGTGGTCCTGCCCATCGCGGGCAAGATGCTGTCGGCGGAGCAGACCAAGGACGTGAGCGGCGAGGGTTATCTGACCGGCGTAATTCTGCACGAAATCTCGCACGGCCTCGGTCCCGCCTTCGCGCAGATCGACGGCAAACAGGTTGCGATCAACGAGGCGATCGGGCCGGCGTACAGCGGGTTGGAAGAGGCCAAGGCCGACGTGACGGGAATCTACCTGGCCAAGTGGCTGGTCGATCAAAAACTCATTCCTGCCGCCGATCTGAACGGAATCTACGCGTCGTACGTCGCGGGAATCTTTCGCACGCTGCGCTTCGGCACGGCGGAGGCGCACGGCCGCGCGGAGTTGATGGAGTTCAACGTCCTGCTGGAGCAGAAGGCGATCTCGCAGGGGGCCAACGGCAGGTTCGCCATCGACTACGCGGCGATGCCCGCGGCGATTGCGGCGCTGGACAAGCAACTTCTGCTCTTCGAGGCGAAGGGAGACCGCGCCGGCGTCGAGGCGTGGTTCGCCAGATACGACGTAATGCCGCCGTCTCTGACCCGTGCGCTCGAATCCACTCGCGACATTCCCATCGACATTACTCCAGTGTTTGCGCTCTCCAGCGAGGCCCGCCCATGAAACGTCTTTCGCTCTCCTCCGTGGCACTACTGCTCGCCTTGCCGGGCGCGATGGTTTTCGCGCAGAAGCCGCTTGTGCTGCACCACCACGACGCTGCGCACCAGCCTCCCGGCACCATCGTTGTCCCCGCGTCGGACTTCTACCTCAACATTCCCGATGGCGATTCGAACGACGGGCGCTTCCCCGCCGGCACATGGTTCTTCAACAACAACACCATCAACCTGGGAGTTGCCGACGACATTGCGGCGAAGATCCCAGTCCGGGAATCCGGCGTCTATCACCTCTTTGTGCGCAGCATCGGCACGCCTACAAGCTCCTTCCACGTCAAGATCGACGGCAAGGAAGACTCCGGCACCTACGGCCAGGGAAAGCTGGCGTGGCAGCGTGGCGGCGACTACACGCTGAAGGGCGGAGGCGAGATCGAGGTGCGGCTTACATCGATCCATCCGCGGCCATCGCTCAACGTGCTGGTGCTAACCAGGAACGCGGGCTTCAAGGAAGACGACCTGAAGGCGTTGGAGCTTCCGCCCGAGGTCAAGCTGCTGCACGAGTACACGATTGCGCCGTCCAACATCGTCAAATTCGGTGATGTCGATGGTTCTGGAAAATACGCGATCCTGGATATCCTGAATAACTACTCCACCATCATGTATGCCAACGATGGCCACGAACTGTGGCGCTGGGATGCGCCGCCTACCTCGCGCGACGATCCGCGGGGCAACGAAGCGGCGGGAGTTCTGTGGGACTTCCATCATACGGGGCGCGACGAACTGGCGCACTGGCGCGAGATCGACGGCAAGGAGTGGCTGGTGCTGGCCGATGGGCGCACCGGCGACATCATAAAGAAGGTGCCGTGGCCCTCGCAGCCGTTGCCGCATGTGGACAACAACTACCGCATGGCGGTGGCGAAGTTCCATAAGGACTCGGACGGGCCGGACACGCTGCTTGTGCTCTCGGACACCGGCGGGTTGATCACGCTGACAGCCTACGACAAAGATCTCAACCAGCTCTGGCAGCACGCCGAGCACCGCGCGAAGGACTACTTCGGCCACTACATCTATCCGTATGACATCAACGGCGACGGCATCGACGAGGTCACCATCAGCCATCTGTGCCTGGACGCCGAGGGCCACGAGGTGTGGAACGACGCCAAGTACTTCGAGGACAACCACGACCACATGGACGCGCTGGAGTTCTTCGACATGAACGGCGACGGCAAACCGGAGTTGGTGGTCGGGCAGAGCGACGCGGGAACGATGGAGTACAACGCACAGACCGGCGCGATCCTGTGGCAAAACCAATCGGACCACACGCAGCAGATCACCGCCGGCTACATCCTGGCCAACTCGGCCACACCGCAGGCTGTAGCCAACGGGCGGACGTACGGCGCGCCGGTTCCGCGCCCCGCCAGCTTCCAACCCGGCGTGCGGCCCGCGGGCGCGGCGGCAGGTGCAGGAGCAGGCCCGCAGCCGGGCTTCGGGAGGCAACAGGGCCCCGCCGACCAGATCGCCATTAACGGCGGGCTGGCCGCGCAGCTTTACTGGTTCGACAATCGCGGTCGGCTGCTGGAGCGCTGGCCCGCCCATCCGCTGAACGGCAACCCCAACTTCGTGCGCGGCGACTGGTACGGCAACGGGAAGCGCACCTACTTCTGGTTCCGCTTCAAGCTCGAACCCGATGGCAACGGCACGCTGTTCTTCAAGGGCGAGGCCTACCACATGTTCGACTTCGACCACACCGGAGCGGACCAGGTGATCACGCTGGAGGGCGGAGGCGGCGGCCCTGGCGCGGGCGGTACGCAGACGCTGCGCGTCTACGGCAACGCCAACGTCGTTCCGCACCCAAAGAAATGCGATGCCGAGTGCCGCAAACTCATCGCCAATCACACGCACTACTGATCAATACGCCCGTCTGCGCCATCCTTCGCAAATTGTGAAGGATGGGTGCAGGCTATCCACACATCGCTACAGAAACTGATTCCGCCTGCGCAGGAGGAAGGGATCGAGGCCGGTCTATACACGGGCTCGGAGTATACTGTCCGCGCATCGACAATCCTTGAACTTACGTTGGCGAATTCGCCTCCCATGGTGACTCATGCTCGGATGCAGAGTTGGATCGACGCTGGTGCTTGCCATCGCCTTGGCGGGGTTGGCAAGCTGCGGCAGCAAGGGCAGCGATAGCTCGGGTAGTGGCAGCACAACGCCGACTGCGCCGACCGTGACCGTCACAATCTCGCCGGCGACAATCACGCTGGGGCAGTCCACGGTGCTGACCATCGTGAGCACAAACGCGACCACCTGCACCGAGTCTGGGAACCTTGTAACTGCTGGCGCGTTCCAGTGCAACATATCTTATGGCGCAACCATCATACCCACGGCGACCGGAACCTTTACCGAGACGGCGACGGTGACGGGCGCGGGCGGTAGCGCGACCGCCTCCGCTTCGGTGGTAGTGAACGCAGTGCCTACGACCATTACTTCGGTTGCGGTGTCTGCCGTTCCGGCATCGATCACGACGGCGCAGACAGCGACGTGTACGGCTATGGTGCAGGGAACCGGTGCTTTCAGCACTGGTGTGATGTGGAGCGCAACGGGCGGGACGATCACTTCGGGCGGGGTGCTGACTCCGAGCGGTGTGGGAACGGCGACTTGCACGGCGACCTCGACGCAGGACTCTACCAAATCCGGTTCAGCCACAATCACTGTGACAGCACCACCTCCGCCGGTGGTTACCAGCGTCTCGCTTACCTGCACTCTGTCTTCGATTACGGACATTCAGACAACGAGTTGCACACCGACGGTCGCCGGTACGGGAGCGTTCACAAATACCGCGAACCTTTCGGTCACCCCGACTACGGCGGGAACGTTGAGCGCCACCACGGGAGTAAGTTCGGGAACGGCTGTCACCTTCACCCCTGCTTTTACGGGAGCCGCCGTACCATACATCACGGCCACTTCGACGGCGGACTCAACCAAGTTCGCTACGACAACCGTGACGGTGACGCTGAGAGCGATCCAGTTGACAGGGACATTTGGCAATATCTGGATCCCTCAATGCATCAAGATTTTCACGCTTACCGTTGGCCAATCCGGAATCGTTTCGGGAGACAAGCTCTACATCACCCCGTACGGAACCGGGCCCAGCACCTTCAGCTCTACTCCAGGAAGCACATTCCCAGTAGCACTTGGTCTCGGCAACAGCAACGGCGGCACGGCTGGCACCATGTGCTCGCCGGGCGCGTACAACATGTACGTAACCGGCAGCGACGGCGCAACGTCAAATTCCCTCTACATTTCCATTATATCACCATGGGATATGTGGGCGGGATACGACAGCACCGACGAGTATCAGACTGACTTCGCAGGTCAAACTACCTGCAAGTACAAACTGAGTGACGGAACGCCGGAACTGAATGGAAACGGCACACCCGTGTGCCTCTCTAGCTCGGGACTTGTCAACATCGTCGACGGGACAAACCTCGTGAGAAGTAATCTCGGCAACACTAGTATTAGCGCCAGTAATACCACAACGGGAACGGGAACCTGGGCCAACACCCGCAACGGTGATAACATCACCGATGTTGCCGCGAAGAACGGCATCATCGGTTACACGACAAACCAGGAAGTGTCGTTCGTCACGGAAGCGTTGGGAAGTTCATCGTCTCCGATAGTGACTGACGTTGCGAGCGTGGGCATCGCTCCCGCATCCATCGCGGCATCAACGGGTTGCAGTCCGGACCCAAACACCGCATCGTTCTTTTCCTTAGACGATATGGGAATCGGGGTCTACCGTGTGGATGCCCTCAAAAACGCGAGCGCCGGAACGGTGAGCGCAACGAGGATCGGCAATGTTTCGCTGTCGGCCTTCGCTACGCCGAGTCAGGTTAGCAGTACGCTGGCACGATTCGTGGTCGCGTGGGATAACACCTGCAAGATTGCGGTGATGGCTCCCGTGTTGTCAGGGGGAAACTCCTACAATATGGAAGTTGCGCTCGTCGACATGACGACGGGGAATATGCACCAGATCGGCACATACGTATCTGACGCAAAAATCCCCGCCGGCGCGATTCGCTTCGCAGCAGACCCATCAGGCAACGACGTCGTGATCGCATCCACTAATGAGGCTGCGGGGACAACCATCCTCACGCGAGTCTCGTGGACACTGGATGCTTCGGAGAATCCAACATTCACCGTCACCACCGATGCCTCCGCGCCGCCAATCGGCGTGTACGGCGTGTCGCTCGGCATTCTCCCCAACGGGAAGATTTCCGCCGGACAGCAGCAGCAGCACTCCGTTCTCGCCAACCAGTAACCGCCGCTAGACCGCTCTCTCGTCGCTCAGGATAAGTGTCATAAGAAGGTCTGGAGTTGCGCGTCCAGCAACATGATCCTTCGCAGGTTGTATCCTACAGTCATGCCTCACTCTGTAGCGGATCCGCAACCAGCAAAGACCGCGCCTCCCGCGTTCGAGTCGTGGGGCCGGTATCCCAAGTACGACGCAAACGTCGTTCCCCTGAACTGGCAGGGTGATTTTCCCGGTGTGTTGGCCGGGCTGCGCGGCGGCGCATTGCCGGTGGGACTGGGCCGCAGCTACGGCGACGTCTGCCTGCTGAAGGATGGCAATCTGCTGCAGACCACGGGGATGAATCGCCTGCTCGGCTTCGACCCCGCGACCGGGATCCTGACCGCAGAGGCGGGAGTGTCGCTGGCAAAAATACTCGACTTCGCCGTGCCGCGCGGATTCTTTCTGCCGGTAACGCCGGGAACGAAGTATGTAACCCTCGGCGGCGCAATCGCCAACGACATCCACGGCAAGAACCACGAGGCTGCGGGCTCGTTCGGCAACCACGTCCCCAGCTTCGAGCTGGTGCGCTCGGACGGCAGCCGAAGGCTCTGCTCACCCACCGAGAACCCAGACTGGTACGCCGCGACGATCGGCGGGATGGGGCTGACCGGTGTCATCACATGGGCGCAGTTGAAGCTGCGGCCCATCGTCTCGCGCAAGATCGACTACGAGGGAATCCAGTTCCACGGCATCGACGAGTTCCTCGACCTCAAGCGGCAGTACCAGAACGTCGAATACACCGTGAGCTGGGTGGATTGCGCCTCCACGGGCAGGAACTTCGCGCGCGGCATCTTCATGCTGGGCGAGCACTCCAGGGCGCCGGGCGAGCTGAAGCCATCGCCTGAGCCCAGGCTGGTCTTCCCCTTCGACCTGCCGAGCTTCGCTCTGAACCATACCACGGTGAGCCTCTTCAACTCCGTCTTCTTCCACAAGCAGATGAAGCCGCATGTGAAGACGGTGCTGGACTACGAGCCGTTCTTCTATCCGCTGGACGCAGTGCTGCACTGGAACCGGATGTACGGCAGCCGCGGGCTGGTGCAGTTCCAGTACGCCATTCCGTGGGAGCACGCCAAGGAGGGGACGATTGCTATTCTGCGCGAGATCGCCAACTCCGGCCTGGCCAGCTTCCTGGCGGTGCTGAAGGCCTTCGGCGAGGTCCCTTCGCTGGGGATGATGAGCTTTCCCCAGGCCGGCATCATGCTGGCGCTGGACTTTCCCATCAAACCCGATCTGACCTTTCCGCTGCTCCAGCGGCTGGGAGACATGACGCTGGAGTTCGGCGGACGGCTGTATGCCGCCAAGGACGCGGCCATGACACCGGCGCAGTTCCAGGCCTTCTACCCGCAGTGGCAGCGGTTTGCGCAGTTCCGCGACCCAAAGTTGAACTCCAGCTTCTGGGAGCGCGTCACGGGAGGAGAATGACCCTATGAGCACACTTGTTACGCGGCCTATGGATGCAGCGCTTGCTGCAAGCACGGATGCGGTGATAGCGAAGAAGATCCTCGTTCTCGGCGCAACCTCGGGCATTGCCGAGGCCACCTGCCACATTTGGGCGGCCCAGGGCGCGCAGTTCTTTTTGGTCGCGCGCAACGCGGAGAAGTTGGCCGCGGTTGCGGCGGACCTGAAGCTGAGCGGCGCGTCGTACGTCGGCGCCGCCGTCGCCGACCTGGACGACACGGAAAAACACGCCGAGCTGCTGACCCACGCGGTGAACTCGCTGACCGGCATGGACATCGCCTTCCTGGCGCATGGAATTCTGGGCGACCAGGCGCGCGGCGAGCAGGACTTCCAGCACGCGGCGCAGATCATCTACACCAACTTTGTCGCGCCGGTCTCGCTGCTGACGTGGCTGGCCAACTACTGCGTGCAGCGGCACTCAGGCACGATCGCGGTGCTGTCGTCGGTGGCAGGCGACCGCGGACGCAAGTCGAACTACATCTACGCCTCGTCGAAGGCCGGACTGACCGCGTTCCTGAGCGGGCTGCGCAACCGCGTCGACCGAGAGGGCGTGACCGTGATGACAATCAAGCCGGGGCCGGTGAATACCTCGATGACGGCCCACATGAACATCCGCAAGGCGGACGTGAACAAGGTGGCCGCGGCGATCGTCAAAGCCATCGACAAGCGCGTGGACGTGCTCTATGTGCCCGCGATTTTTCTGCCCATCATGTTCATCGTCCGCCACATCCCCGAGCGCATCTTCAAAAAGCTGAACCTGTAGAGCAGTTTCACCGAACATGTTATCCCACTATGATTGTGCGAAGTGGTTTTCCTTGAAGGGAAATCACACAATCATTCTTCGCTTCTGGAACCACCTGTCGCGAAATACTCCCCCGCCGGGTCAGCGCGTGCGGCGGCATGGCTGTCCTCAGAATGCTGCTGAGCCGGGATGGAAGTCAGTGACATGGTCACCCACGAAGGTGACGGCCATCGGCTTGCCGAGGTTGTCGTAGATCACCAGGCGGTTGCCGTAGTCCTTGCTCACGCTCTTGGAGATCTGGCCGAGCGAGAGGTTGACCTGGCGCTCGTTCATGCCCAGGATGACCTGGTGGGCATCGATGGCCTGCCAGACCTTCGGCCCCCACTGCTGGAACAAGACATGGGGGTCGTCGTAGAAGAAGATCTCGTCGTTGGCGAAGGTGTAGTCGCCGCCCTCCTTGAAGCCCACGGGGACGGCGTAGAGCTTGGCCGGGTCGGCGGATTTGGGCATGGTGAAGGCGAGCAGGACCTGCCTGTCGCCGCCTCGAATGCGGAAGGTGGCGGATTTGGGCGCGACTTGCTCGAAGGCGTCTTTGATGGCCAGCGGTTCGGCCCCGAGCAGCGTGCCGGCGGAGTGCGCGTAGTCCGCGCGGTGGCCGGCGCAAGGGTAGTAGTCGAGCTGGCCGCCGGCGGAGACCCAGACGGTGGCGCCGATCAACTGCTTCACGTCGGCCAGCGACGAGGGCCGCTGCTGCTTGAGGAAGACCAGCTCGTCGGGGTCCACCGTGGCGGTTGCGGCGGGAGCTGCCGGAGCCGACGCATTGCGATCGTGGTGGATCATCGCGACGCGGATTGCCAGCGCCAACAGCAGAGCCAGAGTTATGCCGATTGCCGTTCTCTTGCTTATAGTCATGCTCTTCTTGCCTCCTCGCAACCAACAACCAAGGAAGATCGGAACAATCGTTTGATTTTCCCTCGGGGGCTAAAGCCCAATTGATGATACGGCACATGCGGCGGGACTGAAGAGGCTGCTGAAAAAACCACGGTTCTGTCTTTCGGAGGGAGCAGGGGGCTTCAGCCCCCTGAATAAAGCCAATGAATTCAATGGGCTTTAGCCCCGGGTCTTTTGCTCGATGTGCCAAAACAGCCTTTTTCCGCAGCCTCGGAAGTCCCGCCCTATCAAAACGTGGACTGATCCAGATAGATTCTTACGGCTACAGGCTGCAACGACCAACCAACAACCAGCAACCTTCTTTAATCCGGCGGCTCGGCGGAGCTCTGTTGCAGATTGGTCTGCATCAGCGACTCGGCGGTGAGTTCATCGGCCTGGCGGATGGAGGGGAAGAGGGTGGAGGCGAGAATGGTGACGACCAGCGAACCGATGCCTCCGACGACGACGGCGGGGACCGCGCCCCACCAATGCGCGGTAAGTCCGCTCTCGAAGCCGCCAAGCTCATTGGAGGCGCCGACAAAGAGCCCGTTGACGGCGCTGACGCGGCCGCGCATCCCGGGCGGCGTCGCCAGTTGCATAATACTGGCTCGGATGACGACGCTGACCATGTCGCTTGCGCCGACGAGGACCAGCGCCAGCAGGCTGACCCAGATGATGTGGGAGAGGCCGAAGATGACTGTTGCCGCACCGTAGACACCGACGCAGAAGAGCATCCGCTTGCCTGCATTGCGCTGGACCGGGCGCCCTGTCATGACCAGCGATACGACCAGCGCGCCGAGGGCGGGCATGGCGCGCAGCAGACCTAGGGCGCGGGGGCCTCCGTGCAGAATGTCGGTGGCAAAGATCGGCATTAGCGCGGTGGCTCCGCCCAGCAGGACGGCGAAGAGGTCCAGCGAGATGGAGCCGAGCAGGAGCTTGGCGCGCATGACGTAACGAAAACCGGCGAGCATGGTCTCCAGGTTGAAGGCGTTTTTGACCACGCGCACGGGACGGGTGCGCATCATCCCCACCAGCACGAGGAAGGCCAGGAGCGTGACCAGGCTGAAGGCGTAGACGACGGCCGCGCCGTTCCAGTGCTTGAGGAACCCGGTGAGGGGCAGGGTGAAGAGGAGTCCGCCCACCGACGGGCCGGCGATGTTGGCGATCTGGAAGACGATGGCCCCCCAGGTGACCGCGTTGACGAAGTGGTGTTTGGGAATGAGGCTGGGCAGAAACGCCGAGGAGGCGGGGCTGCTGAAGGCGCGGCCGATCCCGACGGCGAAGAGCACCGCGTAGATGGGCCAGACGCGGCCGGTGGGATGAAGGGCAAAGCGAACGAGTGCGAGGGTACAGAGGGCCTGCATGGCGTAGCAGACGAGGATGACGGAGCGGCGGTCGTAGCGGTCGGCGACATGACCGGCGGCGAGCATGAAGAGGATGACTGGAGCGTAGAGCGCGAGGCCGGTGAGGCCGAGGTCGAGCGCGGAGTGCGTGATCTGGTAGATCTGCCATGCGACGGCGACGGCCTGCGCCTCCGCGCCCAGGATGACCAGCAGGCGCGCGGTCTGATAGAGCCGGAAGTCGCGCGAGAGAAACGCGCTGCCCGCGCTGATCTCCGTTCCAGCCTCCGCCAGCCCAGCCCTGCACTCAGCCATATACGCCTTTGTTTTCACATTGTAGACGGCACAGGCATGGGAGAAGCCGCACACAACCGCAAAACAAATATTATCCAGCAGCTTGTACAGGACTTACTGGCGCTGTCGCCCCAGGTATTGGTTGTACTGGGTTTCGACGACGCCGGTGTTGCGGGCCAGCGTGAGCTTGGCCTGGTTGAAGAGGAACTCGGTGGCGACGAGGCGGCTCTGGGCGGCGGCGAGCGCGGCCTGCGCCTCGACGACGGGAAGGTTGTCGGCGACGCCGGCACGGAAGCGGTCGCGGGTGTCGGCGAGCGCCTGGGCAGCCAGATCGACGTTGCTGCGCGCGACCTTGACCAGCTCGGCGGAGGACTCGACGTCCATTCGGCTGGAGCGAATCTGCGCGTCGATGGTGACCTTCAGCGACTCGATCTGGCGCTGGAGGGAGACCTGCTGGGCGGCGGCAACCTGGCTCTCGCCGCGGAAGCGGCCCTCCTCGAAGATGGGAATCTTCAGCGTTCCCTGCGCCGTAAAGACGCCGTGGTAGTTGCCGTGGGTGACGCCGAGGACGCCGTAGTCGCTGTTGAAGGAGAGCGACGGAAGGCGTTCGAACTTCACCGCCTTCTGCGCGCGCTGGGCGACTTCGAGCTGCGCGGTGAGCGCGAGCAGGTCCTTGCGCCGTTCATAGGCCAGCGCGCGTGTCTGGGCGAGCGGCATCTCGGCCAGCTCGGCGTAGGGAACCGCGTCAGTGAGCGAGAGCTCCTGTTCAGCGGGCAGGCCGATGAGGCGGTTGAGCGCGATCTTGTCCTTGGCGAATGTGTTCTGGGCGCGCACCAGCGCCTGCTGCTCCGACTGCAACTGAACGCGGGCGCGCAACACGTCGAGGTTGGCGCCGACTCCGGCGTCGTGCGTCAGCGTGGCCTGGCGCAGCACCTCTTCATCGACGGAGACGAGGGCCCGGGCGTTGGCGATCTGCGCCTGGTCGGCCAGCGCCGCCAGATACTCTGTGCCGACCGCATCGACCACCCCTCCGCGCACATTGAGCGTGTTCATGGCGACGACGTTGGAGGCCTTCTTTGCCGCCTGGTAGAGATAGAAGTCGGTCAGGTTGAAGAGCACCTGGTCGGCGCTGAACTGCGCGCTGGTGGTGTCCACCTTCACGATCTCCTTGACCGTTCCGGGCGCGAAGCCGAAGGCCGCCAGCGACGAGGGCTTGAATCCCATGGCGGCCAGGTTGAGTTCGAGCGCGTTGGTGTAGGCGGTGGCCCGCATGTTGGGAAGCAGCGCAAAGTAGACGCCGAGGACCTGGCCGCGAACAGACTGCTCGCTCTGGGCGGCCAGCAGCACCTGCAGGTTGTGCTTCAGTCCGCGGCCGATGGCGTCGTCCAGCGAGAGCGGCAGAGCGCCCGGCGTGGCCTGCTCCACAGGGAAGCGAAGCCCCGAGGTTTCCCCCGCCTGACTGGCGAAGATGGGATGGATAAAGGCGCGATCGGCAAGAGGCTGGCCCGCCACGCGGTCCACGGAGTTCGCCGGCAGGGCGGCACGAAGCGCGCTGGGGGCCATGGGAAGGGATGCATTCTCCTGCGCCCGCGCCGGCCCGCCTGTTCCGGCACACGCCAGCGCCGCGAGCGCGACGCACACACCCGCGCAGCTCCGGACGCGCCTGGGAGCCCGCGCTCTGGTGCCGGAACGATTCGACTGGTTCTTTGTGAGTCGGTACTTCAATTGCTGTCCCTGTTTTAGCAGGGCTGTCCGCAACTGTCCAGATAACTGTGGACAGTTGTGGTGGATTATGCAGTGCACCGGCGCAGCCGGGATGCCGAGGGAGGACGATGGGTGCGTGACGTGGCAGCGCCGTTGTTGCCTTTCCACCCTCACCCCGGAATCACAGGAGGGTTGCACGGTAAGTCCAGGCTGGCGCGACTAGGGCGTCGGGTTTGCTGCTTCATCTGTTAGCGGCCTTGCTGGGCTAAGATGGCTGCGGAGGCTATTCATGAAATTCAGCTTCGTTTCACGACCGTCCGGAGCTGTGGGACTGGCAACGATGGTTCTTTTCTTCGTCTGCGCGCAATGCCCGGCGCAATTTACCCCGTTGACAGGGCCGGGGAGCGCGTACTCGATTCCCCAGGCCCAGTTGATTCAGCCCGAGGAGCTGGTTCACATGCTGCAAGCCACGGGAACAGGCAAGCCGCTATTGTTCCAGGTCGGCTCGCATCTTCTCTTCGATGAGGCCCATATCCCCGGCTCCGTCTACGCCGGCGCAGGTTCGCAACCCGCTGGACTGCAACAACTGCAGAGCACGGTGGCCTCGCTCTCCAGGAAGAAGTTCATCGTCCTCTACTGCGGCTGTTGCCCGTGGGACCGCTGCCCCAACCTTGGCCCTGCATTCAAGCAACTGCGCGACATGGGCTTCAGTAACGTGAAGGTCCTCTATCTGGCTAACAATCTGGGCGCCGATTGGGTCGCCAAAGGCTATCCGGTTGAACGCAGTCACTAGTCAACGCATCGCCTGGAAGGCTGTCCCTGGGCCGGATGCAGGTCATGCGCGGAGCTTCGCACCTCGCCGGTTTGCGTTGATCCTTCTGTTGGTGGCTGTTTGCCTCGCAGCAGGCGGTACACACGACGCCTGCGCGGCAACCTCGCTCGTTCACAAGCGAGCGCCGGAGTTTGTTCGCACGGACCTCGACCACAAGAGGCTAGACCTCAATGCCTATCGGGGCAAGGTGGTATTGCTCAATTTCTGGGCCACATGGTGCGCTCCCTGCCAGGTTGAGATGCCGCACTTTATGGCGTGGCAACAGAAGTATGGCCCGCGCGGCCTGCAAGTCATCGGCATCTCCATGGACGACGACCCGGCCCTCGTCCGTCAAGCCTATCGCAAGCTGAAGCTGAACTATCCCGTAGCCATGGGAGATGTGAAGTTAGGCGATCTCTACGGCGGGGTCCTCGGCCTGCCGGTAACCTACCTGATCGACCGACACGGCGAGATTCAGGCGGAGTATCAAGGGGAGACAAACCTGAACAAAATCGAGAGGCAGATGCAATCGCTCTTGCAAAGTCGTTGAACGCGGGGTCACGGTTCGCTCAGGATTTGTGTGTAGCCGTAACATTACCCGAACGGGAATTACTCGATGCCTCTGACTGACGGCGCGGATCGTAGAGTTAATAGGGGGTTTGATTGACCTGGCAACATCTGGGAGCTGTACTGACGGGCGTTGCGATTGGCTTTCTGGGCGGCCTCTTCGGCAAGGGAGGCAGCGCGATTGCCACTCCGTTGCTCAGTCTGCTGGGCTTCCCCGGATTCGTAGCGATTGCGTCCCCGCTTCCAGCGGCCATACCCAGCACCTTGGTTGCGTCCGCGGAGTACTGGCGCTCCCGGCTCCTGGACTGGGAGATTGTGTGGTGGAGCATCGGCATTGGAACCCCTGCAATCATGGCTGGCTCTTTCCTGTCTCCCTATGTCGGCGCCAAGCCTTTGCTTGTTGTCACGGGCCTTCTGGTGCTCGGCTTCGGAATCTCCTTTCTGTTCTTTCCCAAGGACCGGTCACTGACCAAAGAAGCAGCGGAGAACCCGCAGGGGCTGCGACCGGCCTACTGGAGGCTTCGCCTTGTCGCGGTCGCGATTGGCGTGGGACTGATCTCGGGACTGCTGGCCAACGCCGGCGGATTTCTTCTTGTGCCGTGCTATACGATGTTCCTCAAACAGCCCATGAAGAAGGCCTTCGCGTGCTCGCTCGCGGTCTCCGCCGCGCTTGCCGTACCGGGCACCGTTGTCCACGCCTACCTCGGCCACATCTCATGGCTGGTTACGTCTCTGGTGGCCCTGGGTTCGATCCCGTTCTCACTGCTGGGAGCGCGCCTTGCGATCAAGACACGCGCGGCAAAGCTCGAACGCTGGTATGGACTTGCGTTGACCTGTCTGGGGATATTCTTCCTCTTGCATCTGTGACCGCGCACCCTTTGCTTTCGGAGATCACCCCGGATTGTTCTGGTCACGAGCTGATCTTCCAAATCAACACTGCACCACAAAGCCGCGGATTGACTTGTGTTCTTCTCCCGCCAAGAAACGTCTAATGCTGGACCGTGGCTTGTATGATCCGGCGTTCGTACGGCGCCGTCAGCTTCATCGGAGATTGCGCGACTCCGTTCCCGCAGGCGCGGCTGGGGCGGGTGCCGACGCCGTGCCCGGTGCGCTGGAGGCTGGGGCAGGTGCCGCGTCTTTGCTCGATGAAGCAGCGGCTTCAGTGGGCGATGCGCCAGAGTCGCTCTTGGTTTTGCTCTCGCTTTTGCTGGAGGACTTTGGCTTGGCGTGGCTGTAGCCGTCCTTGAACCATCCGCCGCCTTTGAAGGAGATGGCCGCCGCGGAGACGACGCGTTCCAGCGGGCCTTTGCAGTGCGGACACTCAGTGATCTCGGGGTCGGAGAACTTCTGGATCTTTTCCGTGTGTTTTTTGCACTGCTTGCATTTGTACTCGTAGAGCGGCATGTCAATTCCCTTTGCTGATTCTTAAAACTTGCTTCGGCATATTTCGCCAACGACGCGATCCATCGAGATAGAGCGGGCCTTCAGCCCTAGGTCGTTCCACCGGGCCGGCTTCCTGGGGCTGCGCCCCAGGCTGGTATAGATCGCGCCGTTGGCGCTATGTTTCCCGCACTCGCGTCGCGCGATTGCTACCCGACGCTGTTGCTGCGTGCAGCAATCGCTGTGCGGCGCAGTTGTTTACGGGTTTCCCAGCTCGACCAGGCGCACGCTGACGATGGCCTCGACCTTGCGCAGCGCTGCGATGGCGGTGTTGGCGTCGCCTGGGTTCTGCAAGTCGACCTGGACCAGGGCCAGCGCCTGTCCCTGGGGGATGCGTTGCGAGCGGACGGAGCGGCCGAGCGCGAAGTTCGCGATGTTCAGCGAGTGCTCGCCCAGGATGGTCCCGATGCGTCCGATGACTCCGGGAACGTCGTGGTTGCGGAAGACCAGCAGGGTTCCTTGCAGCGCTGCTTCGATGTCGATGCCGTCGTAGGAGAGCAGGCGCGGCGAGTTGCCGTGCAGCACGGTTGCCGATGCGCTGGCGTCGCCGTCCGAGGAGTGCAGCACCAGCTTCAATGTGCTTCCCGCGCCGCCGCTGGTCGCCTCCTTCTTCTCCTCCTGGATGCGGATTCCGCGCTCTTCGGCCAGGGCCGCGGCGTTAATGCGGTTGGCATTTGTGCCCTGCTCGGAGTCGCCCTCGGTGTTGGCCAGGATGCCGCAGAGGGCGGCGTTGCGGATGAGCTCGGTCTTGCCCTGGGCGAGCCGTCCCCCGTAGGTGATCTGGATGCTCTCCAGATTTCCCGGCGTGGCGTGGGAGAGGAAGAGTCCGAGCCGCTCGGCCATGTCGATGTAGGGCGCGATCTCGACGTACTCCTCGTGCGAAAGCGATGGCAGGTTGACGGCGCACTGCACCACGCCCAGCTTGAGGTAGTCGCGCACCTGCTTGGCGAGCTGAATGCCGATGGCCTCCTGCGCCTCGTCGGTGGAGCCGGCGACGTGGGGCGAAAGGAGCACGTTGTCGAGGCCGAAGTAGGCTGAGTCCTTGAGCGGCTCCTTGCGGAAGACATCGAGCGCCGCGCCGGCGACGTGGCCGGAGCGGATGGCCTCGGCCAGCGCCTCGTCGACGATCAGTTCGCCGCGCGCGCAGTTGACGATGCGAACGCCGGGCTTCATCCGCTTGATCGACGCGGCGTTGATCATGCCCTCGGTCTCGGAGGTGAGGCCGACGTGCAGGGTGAGATAGTCGGACTGCTTGAAGAGCTCGTCGAGCGGGACGAGCGCGACCTGGTTCTCGCGCGCGACGACGGGAGCGATGAAGGGGTCGTAGCCGATCAGCTCCATTCCGAAGCTGCGCGCGCGGCGGGCGACTTCGAGGCCGATGCGGCCGAGGCCAACGATGCCGAGCGTCTTGCCGCGCAGCTCGGAGCCTTGCAGGGACTTCTTCTCCCACCTGGCGGCGTGCATGGTGGAGTTGGCGCGCGGGATGCTGCGCGCCATGGAGATCATGAGGCCAAGCGCAAGCTCGGCGACCGCGACTGCGTTGGCGCCGGGCGTGTTCATCACGACGATGCCGGAGTGCGTGGCGGCATCGATGTCGATGTTGTCTACGCCGACTCCGGCGCGGCCGATGGCGCGCAGCTTCGGCGCGGACTGTAGCATCTTGGCGTCCACCTGCACGGCGGAGCGGACGACCAGCGCGTCGGCGTCTGCGAGTTCGGCTTCGAGACCGCCGGGGCCGAGCTGGGCGATGGCATCGGCGGTGACGACGTTCCAATCCGGCTCTTCCTTGAGGACGGCGAGGGTTGCAGGCGAGACTTTTTCAGCGAGAACGATCTTCATTGGTTTAGTGTAACTGGCTTATGCATATGCAAGGTAAGACGTAGAAAAACTGTGCGGGGAAATCGCCGGGATGACGGGGCTGTTATTTAGCGCAGCAGCAGGCATCGGCGGCGGCGGTGGGGGATCGTTCAGCGTAGACCTTCTGCGCGGCGATGAGGCCGTTGCCGAAGGCGAAGCTGGGCGAGGGGAAGCTCTTTGCGATGACCTGCTCCAGCGCGCCGATGAGCGCGATGGCGTCCATGTAATCGAAGAAGCCGAGGTGGGCGATGCGGAAGATCTTGCCCTTCATCTCTCCCTGACCGTTGGCGATGATGGAGCCGAAGCGCGTCTTCAGCTCCTTGACGACGACGCTGGAGTCTACGCCATCGGGAGCGATGACGGCGGTGGCTGCGGCGGCGGGGCAGGTGGGCGCGAAGAGCTTCATGCCCAGCGCCTGGACGGCGGCGCGGGTCATCTCGGCGATGGTCTCGGCGTTCTCTACGAGCTTCTTGCGGCCGGCGACGAGGTCTCCGGCGGGGTTCTCCGGCGTGGCGGCCTGATGGGCGATGTAGTCCAACGCCGCGCCGAGGGCGGCGATCAGCGCGACCGAGGGGGTGTAGGCGCTCTCGCCATTTTTGGAGTTCTTGCGCTCCTTGCGCAGGTCGAAGTAGTAGCGCGGGTTGTAGCTGGACTCCATGCGGTCCCAGGCACGCTGGCTGATGGCCAGATAGCTGAGGCCGGGCGGGATCATGACGGCCTTCTGCGATCCGCCGATGAGGACGTCGATGCCGAGGCGGTCCATGTCGATGTGGGTGGTGCCGAGGCCGGTGATGGCGTCGACGACGAGCAGAGCTTCGGAGTTGGCCTCGCGGAGCAGCTTGGCGACTGCACCGAGGCAGTGGCGCGCGCCGGTGGAGGTCTCGGTGGCCTGCATGAAGACGACGCGGGTTTCGAGCCGCAGCGCGGCCTTGACGGTGTCCAAGGAGAAGGTCTCGCCGTAGGGCGCGGTGACCAGATCGACCTCGCAGCCGAAGGCCTTGGCGAGGCCGGCCCATCGCTCGCCGAACTTGCCGGCGCTGAGTACCAGCACGCGATCGCCGGGCGAGGTGAGGTTGGAGACGGAGGCCTCCATTGCGCCGGTGCCTGAACTGGAGAGGACGATGACGTCGTTCTGCGTGCCGACGAAGTCCTTCAGCTGCGCGAGGACGCGGCTGTAGAGTGCGCGGAACTCGGGCGTGCGGTGGTGAACATCTGCCGCGGCCATGGCGAACTGGGCGGCAGGAAGCAGGGGGGTTGGGCCGGGCGTGAAGAGACGCGTTTTCTGGATCATGAGCTTATTGTAATGGAGCCGCGCGGCAGCTACTTTGCCAGCTCGGCTTTGACGAGTTCGGCGACGAGCTTGCCGTCGGCGCGCAGGCCGGACGCGAGGATTTGTTGCTGCGCGAGCTTCATGACGGCTCCCATCTCGCGCGGTGTGGGCTTGAGGCCGGAGCTTTCGGCGAGCTGGGCGACGGCTTGCTGGACGATGGCGCGGAGCTGGTCCTCGCTGGCGGCCTGCGGCATGTAGACCTCGATCATGGCGATCTCGGCCTGCTCCCGGGCGGCAAGCTCGGGACGGTTGCCCTTGGTGAAGCTGTCGACCGAGTCGCGGCGCTGTTTGAGGAGAGTAGACAGGACCTGGGTCTGCTCGGCATCGGTGAGCGGCTGGCGCTTGTCGATCTCCCTGGAGCGCAGCGCGGACTTGACCATGCGCAGGGTGGTGAGGCGATGTTCCTGGTGGGCCTTCATGGCGGCGATGATGTCGGCGTTGACCTTTTCTGCGATGCTCATGCAAGTCTCCGTGCCGCGGGGCTGCCCGGGCAGATTCATTGTACGAGCTTGCGAGGAGCGCGGCGCGATGTGCGCGGTGTGCGCGGCGCGGGACTGCGATAGGACTCGGTGCGCGATTGCGATAGGATTGAAAGCGAGGATTTTTTCGCATGACTGAGATGAACCGCCTTCGTTCCGTGGTTGTCGCCGCTGCCGTTGCGATGACTCTGCCCTTTGCCGCCGCGCCTGCTGCCGCACCACTGATGGCGCAGCGGTCCGCGCCGCCGGGATCGGGCGAGACGTTCAAGGACACGTCGATGCTGAAGCCTCCGGCGGGGGCGAAGATTGCGATCTACGAGCTGGAGGACCTGGAGTGCCCGGCCTGCGCGCACGCGTTTCCCATCGTCCATGCGGCGGCGGCGCACTACAACATCCCGATTGTGCGCAGGGACTTCCCCTTGCTGCAGCACATCTGGAGCTTCGACGCTGCGGTGTGGGCCCGCTTTCTGCAGGACAAGGTGTCGCCCAAGACGGCGGACGAGTATCGCGGCGCGGTGTTCGCGGCGCAGACCGGAATCGCCAGCAAGGACGACATGCTGAACTTCACGCGGAGGTTCTTCCAGACGCACGGGCTGCAACTGCCGTTCGTGCCCGACCCGACGGGCCAGTTCAAGAAGGAAGTGGAGGCGGACAGGGCGCTGGGCGAGAGGCTGGGAGTGCAGTTCACGCCGTCAATCATCGTTTGCACGCAACACGAATGGGTGCATGTGACGGACATCTCGCTGCTCTACCAGACCATCGACGAGCTGGAGGCAAAGGTTGCGGCGGAGCCGAGTCCGGCGAGAAAGCCAGTCCACAAATAGTGACACGCCGAGATTGAGCGCCGTCTCCGTGCGCAGAGACGGCGGGAACCCGGCATCTCCGGGACATTCCATTCGATCCATCACAAGCAGCGCGCAATCAGGTGCAGCGCGAGGAGACACTCCATTGCTTGCGCGGTCAGAATCGCGCCGGTGAGCAGGAGGAAGAGCTTGCGCGTGCGGGTTTCGAGCGCGTCGGCGAAGACGCCGCCGATGAAGGTGAAGAAAAACGGCAGCGCCCAAAACCAGGGCGCGCTCACGGTCTGCGTGGTGATGAGGGGCGCGAGCGCGAGCAGGACCAGAAGCGGCGCGGTGTTGCCGAAGTAGCGGCTGCGGCGCACAGCGCAATAGAGCATAGCGGCAACGCAGGCCGCGATCAGGATGGGGAAGTTCGCCAGGCTGCCGGCGAAGCCGCGATCTACAACAAAACTGCGAACGCCCGCGAGAGAGAACCAGAAACGTGCCGCTCCGCCGGTGAAGACGTAGCTGAAGGCGGCCGGGCGAAATCCGTAGAACGCGAAGAGGATTGCAAGCGCGCCGATGGCGGAGATGAGGAGAACCTGAAAGACGTAGCCGCGACGACGTTCGGCGAGGTAAAGCATGAAGGCCAGCGCTGCGATGAAGCCAACGATTGCGGCCAGAAGATGCGCCGCCGCGGTGAGGCCCAGCGCGATGGTCAGCAGCACGATGCGCGGACGCCACTTGCGGCGCGGCCCCTGCATGGCGTGGGCGACGCCGATGGCGGTGTAGATGAGTCCGTAGAGTCCCCACATGGCGAGGACGTCGTTATTGGGCGCGACCGCCATGCGGACGACGGCGGGGCAGAAGCAGTAGAGGCCGAGCGCGAAGAAACCGCCCTCGTTGCCGTAGAGACGGCGCGTAACCCACCACAGGCCGCCGCCCAGCAACAGCGCGAAGAGCACGAACGGCAGATGGATGAGAACGACGACGAAGTTCAGTTGATGGCGCGACTCCCATGTGGATCCGTTGAGCGAGCCGCCGGTGTAGAGGCGATTGGCGGGCGAACGAAAGTGATCGACAGCGAGCAGAGTAAGGCGCTCGAGGGTGAGCGGAAGGCCAGCCACGCGGTAGGCGAATGTTCCGTCGCCGTTGAGGTTGCCGCAGGTGGTGAAGGTCCCGGCGAGCGGCGAGGGACGCTCCCACATCTCGCGGCCGCAGCGGGCGAAGCGATCGTCGGCGGTGGAGAGCTGCTGGTGGCCGACGATCCAGAGACACTGGGCGAGTAGGGCCAGAAGGAGAAGCGCGGCAAGACGTTGCGGCCGCCCGATGTGGATGCGCGGGAGGGTCATGCGGCGATGGCTGGCGGACCGATCTTCACGCTCGTCTGCGCTCTCCTGTGGTGGATGCGATGGTTCGTGTCACGATTCGAGTGTATCGCGCGTGAAGGACAGATATTGAGATTCTGGCCTGTGGCCAGAATGACGGTTCGGGAAGGGGTGTCCGGGGAAATTATTTTTCGCTGAGGAAGAGGGACTCGATTTCGAGCCAGTTGTGGACGCGGCGGAAGCCGGTGACGGCGGCGTTGTGGGGCGCGTCGTAGAGGATTCCGGCGCCGGAGAAGCGGCGGAGCTGGCGTGGGTTGTCGTCGATGAGGTAGTCGGCGCGGAGGATGGACTTGTCTCCGCAGAAGACGATGTGGGTGGCGGGGATGGTGGGGAAGTGGCGCTCCAGCCAGCGATACTTGGCGTTGAACGACGTTGGGACCTCCATGGCGGCGGATGCGATGAAGACCTCGAATTGCTGCTGTAGGCGGCGCAGGACGCGCTGCGCGTCGGGGATGACGTCGAGGACGTCGAAGAAGTCGTCGGAGCGGAGATACTCCTCGAGGCGGGGATGGCGGTCGATGGCGACGACGTCCCAGATCCACTTGCCGCGCAGGTCGGCCTTGGTGATGTTGCCGTTGTAGTCGCGGTTGTAGCGGATGAGGTGCTCGGCGACGGTGTCGGCGATGACCTCGTCCATGTCAACGGCAATTCGTTGCGGGGTGAGGGACTTCTTCATCTGTTTCTATTATGCGGCGAGCGAGCAAATGCGGGAGTTTTGTGGGAGAAAGGTGCGGGCGGTTGCGGCGGGGCGGGGTGTATCGGGGTTCCTTCGACTCGCTACGCTCGCTCAGGATGACGGAGTAAAACAAACAACCGCAGGTTCCTTCGACAAGCTCAGGACAGGCTCTTCGACTGCGTTTGGCGCAGGTGCCCGCCAAACTCCGCTCAGGATGACAATGCTTGGGCGGGGATGGATTCCGCGGGTTTGGGCTGGGGGGCGTCGCGGGCGGGATCGTAGTAGAGGAGGTGGCCGCAGTTCTCGCAGGTCATCAGCGTCTGGCTGGAGGGGGAGCCGGGGGTGTTGTCGCGCAGGTCGTTCCAGTGCTGCGGGCGGAGCATCATCTGGCATGCGGAGCACTTCTGGTTGAGGGCCTGGGCGACGGCGGCGCCCTTGGAGCGGCTGATGCGGTCGTAGGTGGAGAGGGAGTCTTCGCCGGTGGGGCTTTGGGCGATCTCTGTGCGCAGGGCTTCGCGCTTGCCGTCGAGAACGGCGAGCTCGGCGCGGTCGCGGGCGAGGAGTTCGTTGATGCGGGCGCGCTCCTGCTCGAGCTGCCGGGCGGCGTCGGCGACGGCCTGATCGGCGCGGGCGCGCTGGGCATCGAGCGCTTCGCCGCGCTCCATGCTCTCCAGCTCGGCGTCTTCGAGGCGGTTGATCTGGGCGCGGGCGAAGGCGGCCTCGTGTTCCAGCGCGGTGACCTGGACGGAGGTGGTGGAGAGGTCGATCTTCTTCTGGGTTCGCGCGAGCTTCTGTTTCTGGTCTGCGATCTCGGACTCCTGGCGGCGGCGCAGGGCCTCTTCTTTGGCGATGAGGTCGAGGACGGCGGCGCGCTGGCCTTCGGTGGCCCTGGCCTTGGCTTCGAGCGCGGCGAGCTGGCGTGGCAGCGCGTCGATCTGGCCGCGCAGACGCTTTGCCTCGATGTCATGCGATTGCAGGACGACGAGCTTGGCGAGATCCGAATGCATGGAGGGGCCTCTCAAGAATTGCCACCGTTTGCGGCTGACGGACGCGCAAGGTGCGGACGGCGGAGAAGTTCGAGTCTAGCATGGGCTGGGGTTGCATTCTCCGGCGGGCGGGCCGATGGGACGGGAGGCGGAGGGCAGGCACGGTCTGCTTCGGGTGCTCCCGGTCAGAGCGGAACCAGAGTTGCCGTAGCTTAGCGAAGAGGATGCGATGCGGTTTTCCTTCCACCCCAGCGACGAGGACCTGTCACTGGGGACCCCGCTTGAGGGGAAAACCGCGCATTGTCCGTTTGCCCCGGATACACAGACTCTGGTTTCGCTCTAGCGGCGGCGAAGATGCCAAAGATTTCAACACTACTTACTCTTTAGACAACAACTGATTACTATTTAGACAACTTTTATGGCTGTCAGCGGTCTAAACTTAAGATAGGCAATTCGTACGCTAGAAGAATTTGCTTGAAGTACATTCCTTTTTCCCTGTTTCACAGCCTGCTTTTGGGGCTGTATGTCTGTGTGCAACCAGCACAAGGGGTTTTTCCTTGGCACCCGCAAGACTTTTGCTCGTCGACGACGACGAATCGGTCCTGACCGGACTGGGGACCGTCCTCGAAGCGCAAGGATATAGTGTCACGACCGCGTCGAGCGTGATCGAGGCGCTGCAGCACATTGCGAGCGAGAGCTTCGACGTGCTGCTGAGCGACCTGCACATGCCGGACGACGGCGATGGCCTGATCGTCGTGGGGGCGATGCGCCATGCCAATCCAAAGGCCGTGACCCTGCTGCTGAGCGCCAACCCCGACATGACGAAGGCCACCGCTTCCATGCTGCGACAGGTGGACGATATCGTGACGAAGCCGGTGAAGGCCGGAGCCATCCTGCAGGCGATCCGCCAGCATCTGGCGCAGGAGAAGCCGTCGCGGCGCAGCGGAAGCATCGAGTTGGCGGCGACGGTGCTGGAACGGGAGAGCGCATCGGTGACCCAAGCGTGGCTGCAGGCCATGAAGGAGACCGGCGGCCTGACGGCGGCGCCCATCACGGAGGAAGAGCAGACGGATTATCTGCCCGACGCGATCGACGAGATTGTCTATCGCCTGCGCTATCCGCAGCGGCTGGGATCGATGACGCTGTTCTCCATGGCCGCGCTGCAGCATGGCGCGCGGCGGCGGCGGCAGGGCTTTGCGGCGCCGGTGCTGGTGGAGGAGGCGCGGGCGCTGCAGGTGGCGCTCTTCCAGGCGGTGCAACACAATCTCGACCTGATCGGCGTTGGCCAGTTGCCCGGGACCCTGATGGTGATTGCGGACGAGGTGAATGCGCAACTGCTGCAAAGCCTCTCGGGCTACGAGAATGAGAAGCCCGCCGGCTTCCCGCAGGACGACCGGCCTGCGCAGAAACGGGAGACGGATGAACGGGAGACAGGCCGAAGGCAGGAGATTGCGGAATCCACGGTGAAGGTGCCGGAGGCTGCCATCTTTGTCCGCAAGTATCTGGGGAACCGGCCACAATCGTAGGACCAAAATTGCAGCCATGGGCAGCGCAGCCCTCCGGATAGAAAGCGCGCAGACAACCGATTTCACTGCGGAGTTAGCGGCGAGGCACCTCTGCGCTCGCAAGGCGCGTCTTAGTTGACAGAATCCAGTATTCTGTAAAAGATGGCCCCGCAGTGTGGGCGCGATTTGACGCGAAGGAGGATTTATATGGCTGAGAAAGTGAAGAAGGCAAAGGCAACGGCGAAGCCACGGACGAGCGCGGCTCAGGCCAAGAAGACCACGGCAAAGAAGGTGGCGGTTGGCAAACCTCCGGCCGCAAAGACGCCATCGCGCGAAGAGATTGCGCAGTTGGCGCATCGCTACTTTGTGGAGCGCGGCGGAAAGAATGGTGCGGACCAGCAGGACTGGTTGCGGGCCGAACGAGAGCTGAAGGGCGCGTGAAGCGGATTCTAGTCAGGACGGCGGCAGGGCTGATGGTGGCGCTGATGGTCCTCTATGTGGGGGACTGGGCGGTGTGGCGGGTGCGCGTGGCGCGAGGCGGCGGGATGGGGTCGGTGGTGGTGAGCAGCATCGTGGTAATGCCGCTGAAGAACAACAAGGAGGAGTACGACTGGGGCGGCACGGCGGATGTGAGTTGCAGCCGGTCCATCTTTCCCCAGGCCGGCAGCGGGGCGTGCTGGTGGCTGCGCCGGCACAATGTGGTCTTCCAGCGCTAGCAATGCGAAAGACGACGCGTGAGGATGTCCTGCAAATCTTTCAGGAAGACTCTGAATCGATGTTTGGCATTCGCTAAGAACTTTTTGATATTGCTGCGACTCTGTTGATGGTGAGGATAAATCGATATCACTCGTACCTTTTGTGTCCGATGGATCGGTTTTGTTTGCTTTTCCGATGTAATGAATTCCTCCGCGCCAGCAAATACCGCACATGCAATGTGTATTGCATCAAGCCCCTGAATGCCAGTCTCACAACCTTCCGCCAATGCATATTCCAGGAGCGCGGGACTTGTCGGGATGCTGCGTGTGTTCAGGCGAAAAAACTCGTTATAGAAGTCGGCTTCTTCTTGCCTTCTATGGAACACTGCTTTGGGCAAAACCTCTAAGCGCACATAGTCGCTAGTAATGTATTCGCGCTCTGGGTCGGCCAGATACGGGAGTGCAAGAAGGGACAAATTGGCATCGCCTCTCGCAGCGGCGATAAGAACGCCGGAATCGATATAGGTCGTTATCATTCTTCAGACGGGCTACCTTCGCATTTCGCGCAATTCAGATTCCAGTTCGTCTCCGCTTATGAGGGGAATTCCAGCACTCTCAATTTTGCGCCGATGTGACATCAGATGCTCTTTTGTATCCGTCGTGACAAGAATCGGCGTGGCATAGACAACACCCCCAACGGATGTGCGACTCCACATTGACTGATTGCCCGCATCGTCGAATGATGGCGTTCCCTCATAGGGGGATGTCAGCAATTCTTCAATCTTCGTGTTGCTTATCGATAACGACATGTACAGGCTCCTTATTCAGAGGTTGGTCGTAGTAATGCTTACGGCTAATCCACTTGAAACTTTCGTGTTTGGTGATTGCGGCTACCTCAATCGGGCCGCCGACGGTGTTTGGTCCCGGTAAAAAGCGTGCGAACATAATGGCCGTATGAACCAGGAATCGCGCCAGATCAATGGCATCCTGAATTGGCATTGGAGCAAATACCAGTGGTGCTCGCAGCCGGGAAAGCAGCAATGGGGCTAGATTTGTCTCTACTTCGGCAGGATCCTGTGTGGGCTGAGTGACCTGTGCCAAAACAGCGAAGATATTAGGACTGAAGCCAAATAGCATACGTTGTATGCTCTCACTCTGACCGCCCCAATTGATGCCAGATTCTTCGGGTTTTCTGAGAGGCTTCGGAGTCTGAACGACTCCCTGAGCAATTTCAATCGACCAAGATTCTCCAAGATTTCCCGGTTTTGAATACCCCCCCAACAGAAAGCCTATATTTGTATTGCTCTTTGCCCGAGGGTCTAAGCTAGAACATTCTGCATCAAAGAATTTCGCCATGATTCCGGCGATGCCTTCCATTGTATAGTTGGTGGGATCGAATCCCATTTCTTTCGCAGGATCGTTCTTGGTGGTCTTTGTCAGTTTTTGTCGGAGATCCTTTACCAGCGTACCGATTGAAGCATTGCCAATATTGCCGCTTCCAAAGGTGATGCAACCAATTGGAAGCCCTTTGACGATGTTGAATATTTTGTTGGCGTTATCGTACACGTTTCCGACAAGCGGGGTTCCAGACGGGATAATCACGCCCGGAGGCGGTGACAGTGAAAGAGTTGACGCGCTGTCCGCTGCCAACACAACCCCGTCGTGAACGCCGATCAGGATGGCTATACTCATGCTCTATCTCTTTCTCTCAGGCTGAGATTGCCCAAACGCAACTCCGTTGGATCAGTATCCTGTTGTCCGGCCATACTAAACCACTGGCCCCAAGCGCGTCATAAATAAATCCTACCTGTCATTCGCCCTGATTCCTAATACGACTTAAGCGAGAATCAAGTTTCCACCCCCCCTTGTTTGCAATGCCCTGTCATATAAGAGGATAGCTTGCCTGAACCAGGGCGAGGGCTTCTTCGCGGGTGGTTGCGGCGCCTTCGAGCTGGGCGTCCTCGGCGAGCGCGAGCATGGGTTTGAACTGCGGGGAGGGGCGGTAGCCGGCGGCGATGAGGTCGCGCCCGGTAAGCAGCGGCGCGGGGCGAAGATCGGGTGCGGGCTCGGCCTCGTAGTGGGCGCGGGCGAAGTTGTAGCAGGTGAGGCCGCCGTGGGATGAGAGGGCATCGAGGCGGTGCAACTCGAGGTGCTCTTCGAAGCGCGACAGGCGGAGGAAGCGCTTGAGGGTGGACTGCTTCATCTGGAAGACGTCGCCGAAGCGCATGTGGTTGGCGACGAGCGCGAGAACCTGGGCGGTGTCGTCGCCAGAGAAGCGCAGGCGCGCGAGGATGGTCTCACTGATGCGGATGCCGGCCTCGACGTGGCCGTAGAAATGGATGCGGTCGGGCTTCTGATTGCTGCCGGGAGTTGCCGGTTTGGGCGGCTGGTAGGTGGCGGGCTTGCCGATGTCGTGCAGCAGCGCGCCCCAGGCGAGGGTGGGCGAGGCACTTCGTGCCGTGCTCGACGCTTCGCGTGAAGGCAAAGGCTCGTCTGTGGCAGGTCCGAGCTGCTCCAGCATGAGCATGGTGTGGGTCCAGACATCGCCCTCGGGGTGGAACTCGGGCGGCTGGGCGACGCCGCGCAGGCGGACGGCTTCGGGCAGGACCTGGGCGAGGAGGCCGAGATCGAAGAGCAGCTCGAAGCCGCGGCGCGCGCCTCCCTCGGTGAGGATGCGGGTGAGTTCGTCGCGGATGCGCTCGGCGCTGACGTGGGCGATCTCGGCGGCGTGGCGGCGGATGGCGGCGGAGGTTGCGGGGTCGATCTGGAAGTTGAGGCGCGCGGCGAAGCGGACGGCGCGCATCATGCGCAGCTTGTCTTCGGCGAAGCGCAGGGAGGGGTCGCCGATGGCGCGGATGATGCCGCGAGCGAGGTCTTCGCGGCCGTGGACGAAGTCGAGCGTGGCGCGGGCGGGGTCGCCGGTGGCGAGCGGATCGAGGAGCATTCCGTTGATGGTGAAGTCGCGGCGGAGGACGTCTTCGCGGGGGTCGGTGGTGTAACGCACTGCATCGGGACGGCGGCCGTCGGAGTAGGCCCCGTCCGAGCGGAAGGTGGCGACCTCGGTGGCGATCTCGGCGTCGTCGATCTCATTGCAGACAAGGACGACGCCGAAGTGCGCGCCGACGGTGAAGGTCTTGGGGAAGAGGGCGACGATCTCGTCGGGCGTGGCGGAGGTGGCGACGTCGAAGTCCTTGGGCGCGAGGCCCAGCAGCAGGTCGCGCACGCATCCGCCGGCGAAGAAGGCCTGGTGGCCCGCGTCGCGCAGGCGGCAGGCGATGGCGAGCGCAGCGAGATAGTGCGGGTTGGAGTGTTGGTCGCCCTGCATGTCCTTATGATAGAGAGATGCGGGCGGCGAGCGCGAGAGCAATGCGGAGTGGCGGCGGACTAATTTTGGGGATTGAGAGCTCGTGCGACGAGACGGCGGCGGCGGTGGTGCGCGCGGGCGGCGAGGTGCTGGCCAATGTGGTGGCGTCGCAGATGGCGCTGCACGCGAAGTACGGCGGGGTGGTTACGGAGCTGGCGAGCCGCGAACACTTGCGCAACATCGTGCCGGTGGTGCGGGCGGCGATGGCGGAGGC
>JBEKRR010000002.1:0-123522 GCA_049518555.1 Acidobacteriaceae bacterium | reverse complement strand
ACCTTCACCGCCGGCCGCCGCTACGGACTCACCGGCCCCAACGGCGCGGGCAAGACCACCTTCATGAAGGTCCTCTCCGGCGAGCTCGACCCGCAGAAGGGCGACGTCGTCCGTCCGCGCAAGCTCGGCGTCCTCTCCCAGGACCAGTTCGCCTTCGACGCCTTCCGCGTCATCGACACCGTCATCATGGGCAACAAGCCTGTCTGGGCCGCGCTCGAGGAGCGTGAGCGCATCTACGCCAAGCACGAGATGACCGACGCCGACGGCAGCCGTCTGGGCGAGCTGGAGGGCATCGTCGGCGAAGAGGACGGCTACGAGGCCGAGGCCAACGCCGCCATCCTCCTCCAGGGCCTCGACATCCCCGACGCGCTGCACGATCGCAGGATGTCCGAGCTGCAAGGCGGCCAGAAGGTCCGCGTCCTGCTCGCCCAGGCCCTCTTCGCTCGACGAGCCCACCAACTACCTCGACCTCGACTCCATCCTCTGGCTGCAGGACTTCCTCGTCCGCTACAACGGCACCCTCATCACCATCTCCCACGACCGCCACTTCCTCAACTCCGTCTGCACCCACATCGCAGACATCGACTACGAGACCATCATCCTCTACAACGGCGGCTACGACGACATGGTCGAGCAGAAGACCGCCATCCGTTCGCGCATCGAGAGCCAGAACCAGCAGCGCGAGAAAAAAATCGCCCAGCTCAACGAGTTCATCGCGCGCTTCTCCGGCGGCACGCGCTCCAGCCAGGTCACCTCGCGCCGCAAGGAGGTCGATCGCCTCGCCGTCACCGAGCTGGCCCGCTCCAACATCCAGCGCCCCTACATCCGCTTCGAGCAGGCGCGCCCCTCCGGCAAGCACGTCCTCGAATTTGAAGGTGTCTGCAAGGCCTACCCGCAGCAGGACGGCCCGCCGCTCGAAGTCATCCGCAGCTTCTCCGCCTCACTCATGCGCGGCGACAAGATCGCACTCATGGGCCGCAACGGCCAGGGCAAATCGACGCTGCTCAAGGCGCTGCTGGCCAACGCGCCCGGCGTCGACGAGGCCGACGTCTCCATCGATTCAGGCGCCGTCAAGTGGGGCCACGAGGCGCAGATCGGCTACTTCGCCCAGGACTTCATCTCCTCCATCCAGCCCGGCATCACCATCAACGACTGGCTGCACCAGTTCGACGAGGACGCCACCAAGGAGGACATCCGCGGCATCCTCGGCCGCATGCTCTTCCGCGGCGAGGAGGGCATGAAGATGACGGACGCGCTCTCTGGCGGCGAATCGGCGCGCCTGCTCTTCTGCAAGCTCATGCTACAGAAGCCCAACGTCCTCGTCCTCGACGAGCCCTCCAACCACCTCGACCTCGAAGCCAGCAACGCGCTCAACCTCGCCCTGCAGAAGTACGAGGGCACCGTCCTGCTCGTCACCCACGACCTCGACCTCATCGACGAAGTCGCCACCCGCATCTGGCACTTCGAGGGCGGCCCATCCGCCTTCCGCATCGAGGACTTCAAAGGCCCCTACGCCGAATATCAGCTCCAAATGGCCTCCGCGAAGTAGTGTGTCAATTTGACGGGAATGGATGAAATTTACGATAAGCTGACTTTACAGGCAGTTCGACCGCAGGAAGCAGTCACGCACCCGACCGTACAACCATGCGTCGGCGATATTGAGTAAACCTAGGTTGCTATCTTTGGCGTAAAATTCATCAGGAAGGACGATAATGAGCAATCATCCACATGTAGTCGAGGCTTGCTTCGCGTTCTCCGTGTGTTTTCTGGCAGCAGGCACCTTGTATACACAGTCGCCGCTGCCGCAGCCCGCTCCTGACCCTTGTCAGGAACAGATACGCCACTTGACAGTTCAAGGTCCTGCATTGATTGAAGATGGGCTTATCGGTAACACTCCTCTTGAATATCTATTTTCAGAGGACGGAGACGACATATATTCTGCGACGTCATTTGACGTGAATCAACTTGGCGAGGCTCTACATGGCAACGTGACCATACAAAAGCTATTAGGCGGATCACCTTTGGGAGGCGGAGACGGGATGAGATTTATCGTGGTTTATCAAGACGAAAAATCTCGTCAACAAACTATCGATAATCTTAGAAAGCCAGGCGTCTTAGCTACTATCTTGGTTGGAAACCATGCTCCGCTCGAAAACCTAAAATTCGCTGTGGTACACGTTCAAATTGACAGTGGTGGTCCGGGATCGTCCGTGGATAAGAAAAAGTATCTGGCATGGATAGAGAAGAGCCATACAGGGAAAGAGGAAATAGACTACTATCTTGACAACTTCAAATGGGCAGTAACAGACATCGCATATTTTGAACCAAAAGGCTGTCTTAACTACCGGCAAGAGTCGAATTTCCCAGCTTACGAGGGCATGGCAAACTGGATTGGCACTCGATATGCGGAATTCCCTTACCTAGAACCATACTGGGATCCGCAATACGTTCGGACCATCAACATGATGGTAGCGAAACTCAGAAAGTTCGCGGATCAGGCAAAGGACTGACCTCACCTGCGCCATTACCATTTGATGTTCACGATATGAGAGCTGCCATGGAATTCTCTCGACTCTCGCTTTCCCGCCAAAACGATCAGTTCTATTTTGAGTATTCAACATTTGAGCGAGAAGTCTACATTCTCATCTTGGGAACTCTGGACGCTGCGAACGCTAGGCTTGAGTCTGAATTTGAAGAGGATAAGGCCAAAATAACTGCTGGATTGAGCGAGTCTGCTGTTAGCCTCAGCGAACGACTGACTGACGATCTCGCTGAGCTTCACTGGTTTTTTCATGACCAGCTTCGCTTCCTACTGAATATGGCTCTTGTTGGGCTGGCGTCTCGCCTGACGCACAGTTTGCGTCAGTTGGCACGTATTGCAGAATCTTTCAGCGCCCGGAAGAAGAAGTACGGCGGTAACGATAAGAGTGAGTTCGAACGCCTATGGATTGAATACAAGGAACGGTTCGATTTCGATATAGAACCCAGACGCATAGCATTCATTGAGCCACTACGCGCAGTTCGCAATCAAATTGTCCACGACGGTGGGGTAGCGAACCCGTACCTCTTCAGGCAAGATATACAGGAGGGTCGCAGCGATAACGAACTGGAAGAAGTACCATTCGATACCAATAAAATGCTCGACCTCAAGTTCTCGTCAGCATTCCCAGATTTTGTCGCTGGTGAGGGCGTTGACGCCGAAGTGGCAGTGAGCCATGAGCAACTCCAATCCATGATCAAGTGTTCGCTCGAACTGGTGAAATGGTGCGCAGAGCGCATCCGCAAGAAAGAATTGGCCTTCGCCAAAGCCGACGATGACGCTCATCCTGGCCGCCGAGTCTTTTGAAAAGCTTCGTATGTTTTCATTTCTGTTCTCTTGGGCGCGTGTTTCAGTGGTGGTGACAAACCTTAGGGCTAACCGAGAAAGCGACGTTCCCGAAAGACGGGTTTTCGGCAACTTCGTTTGCCCTGGACTTCAAACTAACCCACCACCCGCAGCGAAATGACCGCTCCTAAACCCGCCTGATGCTATACTTCTCGCTATACGCAACCTTCAGACGAGGCTTGCAATCCAATCCTTTAGAGACATGGCGGCCCATGCGGCACGCTGTGGAGGTACTTTATTCCCCCGATCGATAAGCGTTCCGCAAAATCCTTCATCCGCACCAACGAACGGATCCGTGCCCGCGAGATTCGCGTCATCGACGAGAACGGCGAGCAGCTCGGCATCATGCCTCCCTTCGAGGCCCTCAAGATGGCCCGCGAGCGCTCCCTCGACCTGGTGGAGATCTCCCCCAACGCCGTCCCGCCCGTCTGCCGCATTCAGGACTACGGCAAGTTCCTCTACGAGAAGGACAAGAGCGAGCGCGCCGCGCGCAAGAAGCAAAAAGTCATCACCATCAAGGAAGTCAAGTTCTCCGTCACCGTCGACGAGCACGACTACCAGACCAAGAAGAACATGGCCCTCCGCTTCCTCGCCGACGGCGACAAGGTCAAGGCCTCGCTGCGCTTCAAGGGCCGCCAGATGGCCCACCGCGACCTCGGCTACAAGATCGTCAACCGCCTCATCCAGGACCTCGGCGACGCCGCATTGGTCGAGTTCATGCCGCGCATGGAAGGCACCACGCTGCACGCCATCATCGCTCCCGCGCGCACCTCGGCCCCAGCACCCAAGAAGCCCGCCGCCGAAGCTGCCACCAAGCCCGCCGCCGCAAAACCGGCCGAGGCCGCCCCGCCAGCCGACACTCCGCTCGCCCAGCCCTGAGCCGAACCTCAGCCGCATCGCAATACCAGCCGAACAGGTTGCGGAAATGACCCTTATTGCTTAAGGGCACGGCTTCAGCCGTGCCGCAAAGGGATTATTATCGACGGGGCTTTAGCCCCTGAGGTACGTTTTTAGCTCCATTCACTAATTTTCAGCGCCCTCTGAACGACAGATATATCGGGACGAAATTGCACTCTCTATAAAAATAAATTCGTTTTCTCTTCGCCTACACCATTTTGAGGTGCTAGAATCCCTCTTGACCTTCCACCGAGGAGAATAACGCCGTGGCCGATGACCGCAACAAAGCAATAGAGACCGCACTCGCAGCGCTGGAAAAGCAGTTTGGCAAAGGCTCCGTCATGCGGCTGGGCTCGAAGGAGGCCGTCGTCCCCATCGCGGTCATCTCCACCGGCTCCATCTCCTTCGACGCCGCCACCGGCGTCGGCGGCGTTCCGCGCGGCCGCGTCATCGAGGTCTTCGGGCCAGAGTCCTCCGGCAAGACCACCATCTCGCTCCAGATCGTTGCCGAGGCGCAGCGCGCCGGCGGCCTCGCCGCATTCGTCGACGCGGAGCACGCGCTCGATCCCGCATACGCCAAGAAGCTCGGCGTGGACATCGACAACCTGCTCATCTCGCAGCCCGACTACGGCGAGCAGGCGCTCGAAATCGTCGAGGCACTCGTCCGCTCCGGCGCCATCGACGTCCTCGTCGTTGACTCCGTCGCCGCCCTCGTTCCCAAGGCCGAGCTCGACGGCGAGATGGGCGACTCCCACATGGGACTGCAAGCCCGCCTCATGTCGCAGGCCCTGCGCAAGCTCACCGGGACCGTCTCCAAGTCGCGCACCAGCCTCATCTTTATCAACCAGATCCGCGAGAAGATCGGCGTCATGTTCGGCAACCCCGAAACCACCACCGGCGGCAAGGCCCTCAAGTTCTACTCCTCCATGCGCATCGACATTCGCCGCATCGGCGCGGTCAAGGAGGGCGATGTCGTCGTCGGCTCGCGCACCAAGGTCAAGATCGTCAAGAACAAGGTCGCCGCTCCCTTCCGCGACGCCGAGTTCGACATCCTCTACGGCGAGGGAATCTCCAAGGAGGGCGATGCCCTCGACCTCGCCACGCTGCACGGCATCGTCGACAAGAGCGGCGCGTGGTACAGCTTCCAGGGCGAGCGCATCGGCCAGGGCCGCGAGAACGTGCGCGGCTTCCTCAAGGAGAACAAGGAAGTCTTCGCCCGCCTCGACTCTGAGCTGCGCAAGAAGCTCGGCATCGGCGCCGCCATCGTCGCCGCCGAGGTCCCGCCCGTCCCGGCCGGCGCCGCCGTCGCCGCCCACGAAGCCGTCAAGTCCCGCAAATAACGCGCTTCAATCGTCAGCTCGCGCCGCACCATAGCGGATTCAGAATCGCTGTACCCAATTCGGATGTTGTCATTCTGACCCTGACCCTGAGCGCAGTCGAAGGGGAAGGGGTAGAATCCCCGCATTTGTCTTGCTTAAGGGCACGGCTTCATAGACTGCGGAAAAACTCTGTTTTGCTTAAGGGCACGGCTTTAGCCGTGCCGAAAACGCACTCAATTTTAAAGTCTGGCGCTCTCTTGATTGCTGCGCAATCAAGAGAGCGCCAGAAGCAATTGCTTGCCGTCGCGAATCCCAAAAGCAAAGCCCGCCGAACTGGCGGGCTTTTGCTTCGCTCATACTACCCCTCCACCGCGCAACAGAGACCTGAGAGCCGCCGGATGCGGGATTCAGGGCTGAGGAACGGGTGCTACAAAATGGTTCCCGCCGGGGCCGCCCGGTCCATGCGCCCCGCGTCCTGCTCCGCGCCACGCATGGAGCTTGGTCCACTGCTCCGGCGTAAGCACTCCGCGCAGGCCAAGCAGCATCTTGGCGTTGGCCTTTTCCAGCTCCGCGCGCGCCTCGGCCACCTTGTCGATCTGCGCCATGGCCTTCACCGTGTCCGGCGGGTTGGCGCTCAACAGCGGCTCCAGCAGCGCATTCTGCTTCTCCACGTTCGCCTTCAGGTCGATCAGTTGCAGCCGGCTCTGCTCAAAGATGCCGTCCATCTTCTTGGTCTGTTCGGGCGTAAGCGCCAGCCGCTGCACCACCATGGGGTTCTTCCACCACATTCCGCCGGGAGCGATGCGGAATCCCGCGCCCAGGCCGCCGCGTACGTTGCCGCGGTTACGCATCATGTTGGCGCGGAGGTTGCCCTGCATGCCGGCACGCATCCCAGGCCGCATCCCTTGGCCCATCCCAGGCCGCATTCCCTGGCCCATTCCTTGGCCCATTCCTTGGCCCATTCCGGGGCCCGACGGCGTCTGCCGTTCGATGGGTGCGGCCGCAGGAGCTGCAGTTGCAGCCGCCGGAGCGGTTGCCGCCGGCGCTGCGGGGGCCTGCTGCGCCGGTGTCTGCTGCGCCAGCGCGATCGGGCCGCACAGTGCGAATGCGGCGAGGGCAAACAGTGGGCTGAGAGTCATTCGTGGAGTCATGGTTGGTCCTTCCTTTGGTTTGAAGTCGGAACGGATGTTTCGCTGTTGACCGCGGTCTCGTCATCGCTTGGATCGGCCAGCGCCTGCATGGAAGCTGGCACCGACCGGGAGATCTCGCTGTTGACGTCCTCCAGCAGCGCCTCGTCGGACTGCGCATCGCTGGCTGCATTGCTGACCGCAACACTGGAGACGCCCGCTGGCGCCTGCGGAACATTGTGATGGCGCAGCACCTGCAACGGGAACAGAGCGGTTATAAACATTGCCGCGGCGGCGACCCAGTACGCCGGCACAAGAGAGAGCGAGAAAGAACGCCGCTCCGGAAGGATCCATCGCGGCCTGCGCCGCAGCTCTTCGTCGGCGTAGGTGCTGCTTGCCTCGCGGAAGACGCAGATCGCCTCCCGCAGGCTGGCAAGCTCCGCCGCGCACTGCTCGCAGACCAGCAGGTGCGCCTCGGCCAGCGCAAGCTCACCTCCCGCGGCCTCCGTCGTCCCGGCCATCAGCTCGCCGAACTGCTCGCCCGTCAGGTGGCTCTTGCCCGGCGATCCACAGCCGCACCCGGGTTGCCCTGCCAGTTCTTCCGTCCTCGGTTGAGGAGTCATTGCGTCTCCTTCGTTGTTGCGTCGCGCCGTGCTGCACTGCGCGGTGTTGGGTTGCGCGGCGTAGCGTCGCGGGTGTTGTGTTGCGCGCGGACCACGGCCAGCGCGCGGTACAGGTGGCTCTTCACCGTCCCCAGCGGCAGGCCCGTTACCGTGGCAATCTCGGGAATCTCCATCTCCTCCATAAACCGCAGCAGGAAGATCGACCGCTGCCGGCTGGAGAGTCTTGCCACCGACTCCCAGATCCCCGCCACCTGCTGCTGCGCGATCAGTTGCGTCTCGGCGGAGCCTTCGTGCGTGGGAACGAATGCCGCCACGTCCGCCACATCCACCGCGCTCGCCGACACGCGCTTCCAGAAGCGGAACCGTCCCGTCCGCGTGTGGTCGCGCGCCAGGTTCAGCGCGATGCGGATCAGCCACGTCGCCAGCGAACAGTCCTCGCGGAAGCTCGCCCGCGCGCTCCATGCCCGCAGAAACGTCTCCTGCGTCAGGGTCTCGGCGGCGTCGCGGTCGCGCAGCGTGGCCAGCAGGAACCGGAAGACCCGCGGCTGGTACATCGCCACCACGTTCTCCAGATCGTCGAGCGGCGTACTGCGCGCCTCGGCGCCAAGCGACAGGCTCGTCGATGGAAACATCCGGACCCCTTCATGCCCCATATGCATCCCAGTGTCCCGCATTCGCTGGGCGGCTGCCGCAGGGCTGGACGGCAACTGCCCGGCCCAGTCGGCGCGCCGCCTGCCCATTTCGAGCGGCTAGAGCGGAACCAGAGTAGGTGTACCCTGAGGCAAATCCTTCGAGTGGCTTTTTTCTCAAGAAAAAGCCACCTTGAATACTTTTCGCATTGGCACCGTTACTCTGGTTCCGCTCTACTAGGACAGACGGGAACCGATCTCCGGAAGTCTACGCCCGCAACGCAATAATTTGCGGCACGCCGCCGCCAGCCCGGCCTGAGGTATCCTGCTTCTAGCCATGAAATTCGTCAAGGCAATCTATCCCGGCACCTTCGACCCCCTCACCAACGGCCATCTCGACCTCATCGAGCGCGGCTCCCGCATCGTCGACGAGCTGGTCGTCGCCATCCTCAGCAACTCCGACAAAGGCGTCCCTCTCTTCTCCGTCGCCGAGCGCATGGAGATGATCGCCGAAGCCATCGCCGCCTCCGGCTTCCAGAACGTCTCCGTCACCACCTTCCACGGCCTGCTCGTCGACTTCTGTCACGCCCAGGGCGCCAAGGCCGTCCTGCGCGGCATTCGCGCCATCTCCGACTACGAGTACGAGTTCCCCATGGCCATGATGAACCGCAAGCTCGACCCCAACCTCGAGACCCTCTTCATGATGCCCACCGAGCAGTACACCTACGTCAGCTCGCGCCTCATCAAGGGAGTCTTCATGCTGGGCGGCGATGTCAGCGGCCTCGTCCCCCCGCTCGTCATGCAGCGCCTCAAGGCCAAGGCGATGAAAAAGACTTAAACCTCCGGCGAGGCGAAGGCTCTCTGCGGAAGATCCTTGTTTTGCTTAAGGGCACGGCTTCAGCCGTGCCGCAAAGCTGCATTTGTTCTTCGGCTTTAGCCGCTGAGGTCAGGTCTTGAGCCCAACCAAAACATCTTCCGCTACCAACACCCCATCCTCCTTACCCTCCGAATCCCCACGACACCCCGCCCAATCTCGGCTAGCCTAATAACGTGACGACGACCCGCAAGCCCCCCGCCCCCGAGTTCGACCTCACAACCTGGCTGCGCAATCTCCCCAAGGTCGAGCTGCATCTTCACCTCGAGGGCACCATCGAGCCCGCAACCCTGGTCGCGCTCTCCCGCCGCCACGACCCCTCCCCGCTCACCCTCGACGACGCCCGCGGCCTCTACACCTACGCCGACTTCCTCGGCTTCCTCGCCGCCTTCAAGTCCGTCACCACCCGCCTGCGCACCCCCGCCGACTACGAGCTCATCGCCTACAACATGGTCCGCACGCTGGCCGCCCAGGGCGTCGTCCACGCCGAGGTCTACATCTCCTTCGGCATCCTCTACCACTGGAAGCACGCCGAAGTCGAACCCTTCGTCGAAGCCATCGAGCGCGGCCGTATCCGCGCCGAGCGCGACTTCGGCACCACCATCTACTGGCTCATCGACGCCGTACGCAACTTCGGCCCCGAAGAGGCCGCCCGCGTCTTCCGCAAGGCCGCCGAGTTACGCCCGCAATTCCCCTCCATCGTCGGCATCGGCATCGGGGGAGACGAGGCGCGCGGCCCCGCATCCCTCTTCAAAGACCTCTACGCCGAGGCCCGCGCCGCCGGCCTGCGCCTCACCGCCCACGCCGGCGAGACCGGCGGCCTCATCGAAGGCCCCGCCAGCATCTGGTCCGCCATCAACATCGGCGCCGAGCGCATCGGCCACGCCCTCGCCGCCCACCACGACCCCGAACTCATGCAGGTCCTCGCCGCCCGCCAGCTCCCCATCGAGCTCTGCGTCACCTCCAACCTGCGCACCGGCTGCTGCCCCTCCCTCGACGACCACCCCCTGCGCGCCTACTTCGACCTCGGCCTCATGGTCACCCTCAACTCCGACGACCCGCCCATGTTCGGCGCCAGCCTGCTCGACGAGTACGCCCTCGCCCACACCCACTTCGGCTTCTCCCTCGACCAGCTCCGCGAGCTTGCCGCCAACTCCGTCGAAGCCAGCTTCCTCCCCCCCACCCGCAAACTCGCCCTCCTCTCCCGCATCGAGCAGTACCGCTAAACCGTACTTCAGAACTCGATCCTGCCCTGGAACGCGATCATGCGCGGCGAGCTATCGCCGCCCAACCCCACGCCCAGCAAACCAGTCGGCGGCGAAATGGTGCTGGTCAGCGCGCCAAAACCAGTCTGCGTAGCCGGTTCGCCCGGCGTGCCTGCCTGGTTGCTGGGCAGCGTGAAGTTGGGGTGGTTGAAGACGTTGAAGAATTGCGTGTCGAAGCGGAATGTGACGTGTTCGGTGATGGGAATTTTCTTAGTCAGATAAATCTCGGAATAGGTGAAATGCGGCCCACGATAGTTGTTGCGTCCTGAGTTGCCGAACTGGCAGTTGACGGGTGAATCTCCTCCGGCACACGCGCCGGTGCTGGGATCGACGACCGAGGCGAAGGCATCGGGGTTGAGCCATTGCAGACTGCCAGTCTGGGTGACGCCAGAGATAGCACTCTTGCGATAGAGCGGAACGCCCGGGACCCGGTTCGCATACTGTGGCCCACTGCCCTGGAAGATGCCGTTATTGTTCGCCGTATACGGCGCGCTCAGTACGCTGAATGGCAATCCACTGTGCAGGAACGCCGTCTCCGATACCTGCCAACCGCCCAACATCTGCCTCAACAATGCGTGGCTGGAACGAAATGGAATCTCATAGATCCCGAAGGCCGACAGGTTGTGGCGAACGTCGTAGTCGCAGTTGCCGTACTCCTTGCGCAGATCGCCGGGCAGCGGAGAGAGAATGCCCAGGCTGGAGAACGCAAGCAGGCCGCCGTTGGATACTTCGTCGAGGCAATGGCTGTAGGTGTAGTTTCCGCGCAGCGTCAGGCCGCCGAATTGCTTCGTCACGCTGGTTTGCAGGCCGGAGTAGTGGCTGCCCGCGTCGGTGCGGAATTCGTTCACGCTGCCAAAGCGCTGGTCCAGCGGTTGGTTGTACGCAAAAGGCGCGAAGCATCCATTGCACACCGTCTGATAGCCATTCAACTGCACTTGATATGGCTCATGCACGGAACGCGTGCCGACGTAATCCACGCGCAGCCCGCCACGCGGACCCAGTTCGCGCTCGATGCCCAGGCTCCATTGCAGAAAATATGGCGTCTTCAAAGTGCCGCTGGGAAAGGTGTTGCTGTTGACCGCCAGCGGACACGTGGGAGCGCCGGCAGCCAGACCGGCACATGGAACGCCGCCCGACGCAAAAACACTCTGGAAGGATTGGTTGGCCTTTACGGTCGCGTCTACCGCGCTGTTTGCAACTCCCGGCGCAATCCCTACGCCGCCCACCTGTCCGTTGATCCCGCCAACAAAAACCGGAGCATACGGAGGATTGGTCGCGCCCGTGTCGGCTACCTGCGCCGGAATGATGTCGTTGAAGACGCCGCCGCCCGCATGAATCGCCATTTTGTTCGACAGCTTGTACGCCACCGACGCGCGCGGCTGCCAGCTGAAGAGCGGCGTACCTGGGAAGAGCCTTCGCACATTGGTCTGGATCGCCTGATCCAAAGGCTGGGTAATATCGTGGGTCATGTCGAGGAACGATCCCGAAGGCCGTGCGAACAGGCCGTGCTGGTTGACCGGGTCCGTGTTCCAGGTCACGCGCAGCCCGGCGATCAGGGTCCATCGGGAGCTGGCTTTGTAGGTGTCCATCGCGTACAGGTCAAGGTTGCCCAGAGCGATGCTCTCTTTCTGCGTGACCGGAAAAGTTGCCGTCGCGGTGGACGCAGCGCCGTAAGTGAACTGCGCAAGATCGTTGTAGACCACGGTGGGCACCACGCCTTCCCCCAGGTCGTAGTCGCTTACATCCAGCCTGCGCGAGTTCTCGCCGAATTTGAAGCTATGGCGTCCGAGCGTCCAGATCAGGTTGTCATTGATCTGCCATTGCGTGATTTTGCGGCCCTGGGTATAGGTCTGGTCGTTGCCGCCAATCGTGCTGAACGGTGCGTTGGAACTGCCTCCGGCCAGCACGATCGGAAAGGCCTGTAGCACCTGCGGGTAGTTATTGGGCAGAAAGAGGCTCGAATACCAACTTGCGCCGGGGTTGATCTGATTGATCAGATTCGGCGTGAACAGGTGCGTGTAGCCGACGACAAGCGTCCGCTGTGGCTGCGGAGAATACGAGTTGAAGATGGGATTGATCGCGTCGGTGTAAGCGGCCTGTAGGCCCGTGTCCTGCTGGAATCGGTACCAAATACTGTTGTTCGCGTCGACGGTGTGGTCGATCTTGACGACGATGAGGTTTTCGCTGTCGCTGTTGTTCATCGACTGTGTGCGTATGTTCGCACAACCGGAGCCGTTGAACAGGTTCGTCGAGCTCTGGGTTCCGGACAGCAACACGCCATTCGCATCCAGCGGACAGGAGAGAACGGGCGTTGGCGTGCCTGCCGTATTGTTGTAAAACGCGAACATCTTCTGGTAGAACGCTTCCTCCTGCGGCTGTGCGGGCAGCACGGTTCCGTTGATCGGATCGGTCCCGCCCTGCGGCAACTGCTGCAAAACATATTGCTGATAAGCGGGCGACGGCACCGTCGTTCGCGCAACCAGAGGAAGCGCGATGCGGATTCCTTCGTAATGCGCGAAGAAGAAGAGCCTGTCCTTGCGGATCGGCCCGCCGACGCTTATGCCGAACTCGTTCACCGTCGAGCGGGGCTTCTTCGCTGTGTTTCCCGGCGTGTCATTGGCATGAAGAAAGTAGTCCGTGGCGTTGAACAGCGAGCCGTTCCATATCTCGTACACATCTCCGTGAAACTGGTTCGTCCCCGACTTGGTGAAGTAGTTGACCTGCGACGCCCCGTAGCGTCCCTGATCGACCGCGTAGGAGTTGGTGTTCACGGTCGCCTCCTGCAGGGCGTCCAACCCGATGACGAGATTCGTGGAAAGCCCGATATTCAGCCCGAGAAACGGATCGTTCGCGTCGTAGCCATCAAGAATATAGCCGTTAGAGGTCGCAGGCAGCCCGTTGAACTCAACATTGCCATAGCCGCCTGCGGCCTTGGCGTCGTTCGACGATCCGGCGGTATTCATCAGCGCACCCGGCGCAAACTGCGTGATGTAGGTCAGGTCCTGACCTGGATTGGGCAAGCCCTTGATGGTCTTCTCTTCGAGCGTGGTGGATGTATTCGCATTTTCAAGACTCATCAGCCCCGATTGCGCGCTGACTTCGATGATCTGCGACGTGGCTGCGGGTGACAGCGTGAAATTGACAGCGTCGGTCTGGCCCACCGAAACACTGACCGGTTGCGACTCTCCGGGGCCGAATCCCGCCGCGCTGACCTCAATACGGTAGATTCCAGGATTCACCTGGCTGAACAGAAAGCGCCCGTCCCCGTTGCTTTGGACGACACGGACCGCGCCGGTATTTACCTCGGTTGCCTTGACTTGCGCATCGGCAATCACGGCGCCGCTCTTGTCCGCAACGCTCCCCGCAACAGCGCTGCTGGTGCCGCTCTGCGCACGCAGCGGCAACGCCCGCGTCCCGGCCATCACCACAAACAGGGCTACGGCTATCCATGCGATTTGAATGAGGAGACGCAATTAGGTATACCTAACAAGTAGGCTTACCTAATTATAGCGAAATGTCAACTCCTCGCCGCGCCCGCGCAAACCACCCACTCCACCCCCACGAACGTCCCTGCGCTACTCCGCGGCCTTGGGCGCGAAGTAGCCTGTATGCGCCCGCACATGGTATCGCGGGTCGTTGGCGTGCAGATAGATCGTGCGGAAGGCCCCATCCAGCTTGAAGTTCGCCGGCCGGTACTCCAGCAGGTACTGGCTGCGCAGCTCCTCCTCGATGCTGATGAAGCCCAGCGCCACGTCCTCGCTCTTGATCGGGTAGAAGGCCTGTCCGCCGGTTGCCTCGGCGATATCGCGCAGCACCTTGTCGCCCTTGTCCCGGCTCGGGTTCACATCGGTGCTGATTGCGTACACGATCGTCTCCGCCCGCTGGCACTCCTTGATCGCGTCCGTCTCCAGCGCGTGGCTAAAGTCGTCGTCGCCGTCCGACACCAGGACGATCGCCTTGCGCACTACGCCCTCTTCGCGCAGCGTCAGCATCTGGTCCTTGCACGCCGAGTAGAGCGAATCGTAGAGCGCCGTCCCGCCGCCCGGCCGCAGCCTGTGGATTCCCTGGCTCAGCAGGTCGATGTTGTTGGTAAATCCCTGCTCCACGTCCGTCTGCACGTCGAACCCCTCAACGAACGCGCGGTCGTTGCGGTGCAGCACCTGCAGCAGGAACGTGATCGCCGACTCCTGCTCGAACTGGAACCGCTGCCGGATCGAGCTGCTGGTGTCCAGCATGATCCCCACCCGCAAAGGCAGGTTCGTCTGCTGGTAAAAATGCAGCACCGCTTCTGGAGGCATGTGGTTGTCCAGCAGCCCAAAGCTCGACTGGTTCAGCCCCGTGATGAACTTCCCGTTCTTGTCCGTCACGGTAAAGACAAGGTCCACCTCGTTGGCATACGCCCGGATCGTCTGAGTCGCCGCATCCGCCGCAGACGCCGCCGCTGCGGCAGCCGTCGTCGCCGATTGCCCCTGCGCCAGCGCAACCGCAACCGCCAGGGCCATCCCCGCGCAAACAGCAATAATTATCTTCCTATGGCCCGCAACACCGCAGCCGATTTCGCTCGTTCTCTTCACTTTGTTCCCTTGCATGATTCTACCCAACTCACACCCGCTCCGTCCTCAGCAGCGCCAGAAACTCCTCCAGCTCCCGAGGCAGCGGAGCATCCACTGCCACCGCCTTGCCCGTCTGCGGATGCGCAAACTCCAGGTGCGCCGCATGGAGAAAGTTCCGCTCCAGCCCCACGCTCGCCTCCGTTGGACGCGCCACACCGTCCTTCGACAGCGCAGGCTTAATCACGCGCGGCGCGCCATACAGCGTATCGCCCACCACCGGATGTCCCAACGACTGCGCATGAACGCGGATCTGGTGCGTCCGTCCCGTCTCGATCCGCACCTCCACCAGCGTGAACGCGCCATAGCGCGTCGCCAGCCGCTCCACCACCGAAAAATGAGAGACCGCGTTGCGTCCGTCCGCGCGCCGCGTCGTCATCCGAGTCCGCCGAACCAGGTCCCGCGCGACCGGCAGATTCACCGTTACGTTCTCCTTCGCCAGCGTCCCATGCAGCAGTGCGATGTATCTCTTCGCGACGCGCCGCGTTGCGAACATCTCGCCCAGCTTGCGGTGCGTCGCGTCGTCCTTGGCCACCACAATCGCCCCGCTGGTCTGCTTGTCCAGCCGATGCACGATCCCCGGCCGCAGTTCGCCGCCCGCCTCCGACAGCTTCGCCATGTGGAACAGCAGCGCGTTCACCAGTGTGCCCCGATTGCGCGCGTCTTCGCTTGAGCCCGCCCCCGCATGCACCATCATTCCCGCCGGCTTGTTCACCACCGCCAGGAACTTGTCCTCATACAGAATGTCCAGCGGAATGTCTTCCGGAGTAGCGTGCAGCGGCGCGGGATGCGGCTCGCCCTCGATCTCGATCGCCTCGCCGCCGCGCATCTTCTGCTTGCCCTTTGCCGCCGCGCCGTCCACCCGCACCTGCCCAGCCTCGATCAGCATCTGCACCCGTGCCCTGCTGATCTCCGGAATCGCCTGCGCCAGATACGCGTCCAGTCGCATCCCGGCCGCCGCCGCATCGGCCACAAAGCTGCGTACCCCATCCTCGATCTCAGTGTCCTCATCGAGATCGAGAACCGGCACCACAACCTCCGGCTCCGCCTCCACCCCGCGCGTGGCCCTGTACTCGGCCCGCACCGATTGCCGTCTCGACCCCTTGCGCAACATGTTCTTAGACGGCATCGCCCACGTCCTTCCCAAATGTCGCGCTGACAGCTCATGGCATGAGAAAACCGACCCGCGGGGCCGTGGGGAGAAGTGCTGGTGAACCCGTCCTAAGACGGCGGAACCCTACCGTGGCTCTTCAGGCATTCCGAACTGGCGGACAGCACACCGAGCCATATATACGAGCAGGACCCCTGTTTATTCAATGTTGGTTCAACCAGCGTTGTCCCCCGCACCTGCTTTGCAGGCCGGTTTCTACGCTGCATACTACCCGCCCCCGCCACACATTGCAAGCCGCCGCATCCGCGCCGTACCAATCGGCAACTCACAACTGTTCCTACTGCCACTCCATCAGGCTCTCCGCCGCGTAGTCGAACTGCGCCGATGGCCCGTCTGCTCCCGCCTGCACCTGCACGGCAACCCCATTTACCGTGGCGCTCGCCACCGTCCCAAACCGCCAGCGCACCGTCACCCGCGCCGCCGGGCCTCCCGAAATCTTCAGCGACTTCGCCCCTCGCACTACCACGCGCCCCTCGAAGTCGGTAATCCGCGTCTCGCCAGCCGAGCCTCCGATCAACTCATACACTCGCCGCTCGTCCAGCGTCTTCACCGACGAATTCCCGCTCTCCTTCTCTGGCACCAGAGTCATCACGTCCTCGGGAATCTTCGCAAGCACCGCGCCCGCGCGCGCCCACACCGGAATCGTCTCCAGCGGCGCGTCCGCCACCACCACCTTCCCACCCGCAACCGCAGCGCCCGTCCAGTAGTCCACCCACTCCCCCGGCGGAAGATACACCGTCCGCTGCGTCCCCTCGTCCACCACCGGAGCCACTAGCAGGTCCGGCCCGAAGAGATACTCATCCTTCGCCGCTCGCGCTCGCGCGTCGTCCTGATACAGCAACGCCAGCGCGCGCATCAACGGCATCCCCGTCCGCGCCGCCTCCTGCGCCGCCGCATAGCGATACGGAAACAGGCTCATGTGCAGCACTGCGTACCTGCGATAGACATCCAGCGCCTCATGCCCGCCCGGCGGCCCGTTCTTGTCAAAATCCCAGGGCCCGATGTTTGCGCTCGACATCACCTCCATCACCGGCGAGAACGCCGCGTACTCCGTCCACCGCTCCAGCAGCCGCGCGTCGGGAGTCGTCGCCGTCGCCTCGTACCCGCCCAGGTCCGCCGTCCACAGCGGCATCCCGCTCAACCCCGCGCCCAGGCCCGCCGTCACCACCGTCGGCAGTCCGTTCTCCGGCGAGAAGCTCGCCTCATTGTCCCCGCCCCACAGAAACCCAATCCCATTCGCCCCCACCGTCGCGCTGCGCGCAAACAGCACTCCATTTCCCTTCAGGTCCTTTTGGATCAGCTCCTCCACCGCGTTGTTGTACAGCACCGCATAGCGATTTCGCATCAGCCGCTGGTCGGTGCCGTCGGCAAACTTCACGTCGCCCAGAAAGCTCCCCTCCGCGTCGTCGTCCTTGAAGCCATCCGCGCCAGCCGCAATCGCCTGCCGAACTTGATCTTGCCACCACTGCTTCGCCTTCGGATTGGTGAAGTCGATCAGCGACCCCTCGCCCTTCCACCACCGCCCCACGTACGGACTCCCGTTCGGGTTCTTCACAAACAGCCCCTGCTCCGCCGCCTCCGCATAGTTCTCCGCCATCGGCGCAATCTTCCCCTCGAAGCCCGCCTCCTTCGGCGGGTCGGACTTTGAATTGATCCACGGCGTGTGCCACAACACCAGCTTGAATCCCTCCTCGTGAATGTGCCTCACCATCGCCGGCGCATCGTCGAACTGCTTCGGGTTGAACTTGTAATCGTTATATGTCGCCGCCCACGGCGAGTCGATCAGGATCACGCTCGCCGGCAGCCCCAGCTCCCGCGTCCGGTCCACATCCTCCGCAACCTGCGCCGCGTTCTGGTGATAGTCCCGCGCCTTCCACGGCGCAAACGCCCAATAAGGAGGAACCACCGCGCGGCCCGCCAGCGCCGTGAACCGCTCCAGAATCCCAGGAAACTCCGGCCCCGCAATCAGCACAATCCGCAGCTTCGCCGCCGTCACATCCACCACAATCTCATCGCGATCGCTGGCGTTCATGTCGAACGTCGCCTCGCCGGTGGTATCCACCCACAGCCCATAGCCCGTCGTGCTCATGAAAAACGGAACCGGCTTGTAGCTCGAACTTCCCTTCACCCCGTTGTTGTCCGTCGACAGGTTCTTCACCACCGTATGCGCGTGGTCCAACGCATCGAACCTCTCTCCCAGTCCGTAGTAGCTCGCCGCATCATGCACCAGAAAGCGCCAGTACCCAACCTCCCACGCCACGCTCGTGATCTCCACCACCCCCGGCGCCACCTGCTTCAGGTGCACCTTGTCGGTCGCCACCGGCGCGCCGTTGAAGTCGAAGTCATGCACCAACAACTCCGCGCCGCTCACAACAGCACCCGCCGCCGCACCACTTGCTGTATCCGCCTTTCCCGCCGCCCCAGTCTTGCTCGGCAATGTCAGCGCCACCGTGTCCGCGTCCCGCCTCACCAGCCCATCCACCGGAGCCTCCGGCGCGCGGACTACGCGCGTCGCTCCCGGCAGCTCCTCCGCGCTTCCGCTCTGCGCCCCTGCCCCCACATCCTGCGCCGCCGCGCGCCCCGCCCCCAGCGCCAACGCCAGCGCGATTACCGCCAAGCCCCTGCCCGCCATCCACGCCCTCCGCTTCCGAACCCGCAATTCCGGCAAGTTCCACAATAGCTGAAACCCTCAGCTCAAGCCGCTCGACCGAGATACCGGCGGCGGGTCAATTGAATCTGATCGCCAATGATTCCCGAGAGCCGAACTTCTTCAGATGAACCCTCGTACTTATATCCAGTAGAATGATGCGACTCATCATCAACAGCCGACACTCCGGTTGAAAGGAACGTTATGCATGTGCCACCTTGTTTTTATCATCCGATCATGGCAGGCGTCTGGATCGCAACCGATGTGCTCTGGATCGTTCCCGAGACCATCCTTTCGATACGGCTGCGTTCCGCAAAAGACGCGCAGAAAGCCGATCGCGGATCGAAGTCCCTTGTGATCGCGGCGGTTAATTTCGGCATCTGCCTCGGGTTCCTTGCCGCCTTCGAAGTCCCCAGCTTCTCCCTGGAAGCGCACTGGAAGGCTGTGTTTGCCCTTGGAATTGCCGTCTGGCTCGGTGGAATACTGTTTCGCCTGGCTTCGATTCGCATCCTTGGACACTCGTTCACCTATGACGTAGCGACTTCCAAGGACCAGCAGATTGTGGAACGGGGTCCCTATCGCTGGCTTCGGCACCCCTCGTATCTCGGTTCGCTGCTGGCCATGATCGGGTTTGGAATGACATTGACAAACTGGCTGGCGATGCTCTTGCCCGTATGCTGCCTCGCAACTGCTTATGCCTATCGCATCCCGATCGAGGAACAAGCTCTCGTGCGCGGCCTCGGCTCTGACTACAGCAACTACATGCGGCGAACCTGGCGGCTGATTCCGTTTGTGTATTAGTTCCGAAGACGGACATCCACCCCCTCGCCGCTCACATATTCGTCAACCCATGCCGCATCTCCTCGTTGAACGATGGCCGGATGAACGCCAGCATCCGCTCCAACTGCGCAACATACTCCTCCCGCCGCTCCATCAGCTTCGCCGTCGCGGCCCCGCACTCCGCGTCCGTCGCCCGCAATATCCCCTCCACCGCCAGCGAGCCCACCGCCTTGCGCAGCTCCTCCACCGTCGTATTCAGATACTGCGCGTCCCTCGGGTCTAGCAGCCACACCGGCCCGCCCCCGCCCAGCACGCCGGAGAGCCAGTAGACCTTCCCTGCCACAAATCCAATCCTCTGCTCCTCGCTCGTATCGTTGAAGCTGAACGTCTTGTACTTCGGGCTGTAGAAGCGCGTGGTCAACGGCACTGGCTGCCGGTTGCCGCTCTTCACCAGCTCCAACTGCCCCTGGTCCATCGTCTTGCGCACCGCGTTGTACACAAACCCCTCGGCGAACGGCTGCTCCGGCGCCGCAACCACATCGCGAAACGTTACCGTCATCGACGCGGCGATCTTTGCGTGCAGCACGCTCTGGCCGCCGTCTTCCAGCCGTACTTCGCCGTGCACCAGCGAGGTGTCCGCCCCCGAGCTCGACGCGTGGAACGGCCACTCAAACCGCCCAAAGCTCAACGGAATCCCATGCAGCGTCAGCGCGCACTCCGGCCTCGGATTCCTCAGCCGCTTGGCCGACTCCGCCAGGTACGCCCTCACACCATCCTTCAGGTCGGACCGGCCAAACTCGAAGCGCTCGCTCAACTCTAGCAACATCGTCTTGCCCGCCGCCGTTGCCGCATCTCCTACCGGCGCCAGCAGATACTTCGCCGTCCCCCTGCTCGCGTCCGCCTCGCTCGACACCACCGCCAGCCCCGCCGCCCGCGCCGCCGCCTCCACCTGTACCGCCAGCACCTCACTCCGCATAAGCCGCACCCTCCTCGCCCGCCGCATCCCCACTGTGCGGCAGCCACTCCTATCCTATTTGCATTTGATGTCGATGGAGCTCGTTCAGGATTCGGATGGCGGGCGACACACAATTCCTCTCTCCACTCGAATGGAGTGACGTGGAATCGTCTGCCGCCCGTTAGCGGTTAGTACACCACCAGCTTGACGGAACCCAGCAGGCCCGATGTTGGCGGCGGTGCGGGTGCTCCGCGTCCTGCTCCTCCTCCGGCCGCGCCGTAGCCGGCAGGTGGAGTTCCAGCGGGCGTTCCAGCAGCTCCCGCCCCAGCAGCTCCTGTCGGCCTGCGCCGAGCGCCTGCCCCAGCAGCTCCCGCAGGACCCGCACCAGCTGGACCCGCACCCGCCGGACCCGCACCAGCCGGAGCAGCCGCAGCCGGAGCACCCGGCGGCGGCCCGCCAAAGCCTCCGCGGCCCTGAGCAGACAGCGCATCCACCTCGATCACCAGATTATTCGCCCCCTTCTTCAGAGCGCCGGTCACGTCCCAGCGATACGGCTGCCATGAACACGCGCCCACGTCCTTTCCGTTGAGCGTCACCTTCGCGTAGTCGTGCACATCGGCGATCTCCAGGAACACACGCTTCCCCTTGGGCGCCTTGGCTGCAGTGAACTGCCTGCTATACGTCGCCGGCCCGGAGAACCCGGTTGTGCCCAGTTCCTCCCACGGCTTCAGTGCCGTCGTCATCTGCTTTCCGTTCAGGTCCAGCTTCCAGTCGCCATCCAGCGTCGCAAACGTGTCGCCCGCCGCAAACGACGGCTCCGGTGCGGCGGCAACCCCCTTCTTGGGCAGCGGCCCCACCACTATCACCTTCGCCTCATACGGCCCCAGAACCAGCGGAACCTTCACCGCATCCGGCCCATCGGCCACGGCACCGCTCAGAGGATGGATCTCGCCCGTAGCCAGGTCCCAATCCTGCGCCTTGCCGTGTCCTGCAAGGGTCGCCACGCGCGACTCCACCTTGTTGCTCTCGTTGAAGAAGAAGTACATGTCCCCGTCGATCCATGCGCGGTGCGTGTAGGTCAGCCGCGGGAACTCCGCGTCCAGCTTCACGTCCGGCTTGGGCAGCGCAGCCAGAACCGCCGGCGTAATGTCGCCCACGGGCTCAATCAGCGTGGCGAAGCTCAGGTCCGGCTTCTCCTTCGCATCCATGAACGTCTTGTCCAGGATCAGGCTCGGCGTCTTGCCCACGAAGATCACCTTGCCGCCCTGTTTCGCGAATTCCTGCAAGCGCGCGAGGCCAGTCCGCGTAATCACCGTCATCGAGGGGAGCACGATCGCCTTATAGGTCTGCCCGCTCAGGTTGGTGAAGCCGCCATTCGCCAGCGTCGCCACAGAACTCAGCGACTGCTCGTCGAAGTAGTCCCAGTCGATCTGGTGCTCGAACAACTGCCAGCCCAGCTTGGTCGTGCTGCGGTCGGCCTCGGTGGCCGCGTCGCCTCCCATCCATATCGTGTTGCCCGGATGGTACAGCCCAACCTGCGCCGCCGGTCGGCCGATCGACATCAGATAGCCGCCGCGGTTGCCGTACATCGCTATCATCCTGGCCTGCGGCTGCACCACAGGGTTCGCCGGCAGAGGCTCTCCGGCGGTGGCGTGCGTCCACGGCACGCGAAGCGCCAGCGTGGTAACGCCGCGCACCAGTTGGAAGTCCATCTGGTACTTGCCGTCAATCCCCGTTCCGCCGCCCTCTTCCGCCCACACCTTTGGCTTGCCGAACAGGTGCGCCGTCGAGCTGGCCAGCTTGGGGAAGTTGTTGTTGATGTTCCATGTCCCATCCGGCGTATGCACCGCGCTCGGAATCAGCTGGTTCAGGTTGTCGATCCCCGGCACCTCCACATACCGCTCGTCGCGGAAGAAGTCGCCCTCGCTGCGTTCCAGCGCCTGCATCGTCTCTTCGTGGTTCAGGTGCACCAGGTACTCCACGTTGTGCGCCTTCGCCCAGTTGGCCTGCTCGCCGAAGTACGAGTTCTGGAAGATCCCGCTCCACACGTCGTAGTAGTCCGCCCGCGCCAGGTCCGCGCCCTCGATCGGCTTGCGGTCGAACCACGAGGGAAGGTACGGCGCCAGGTCGTAGCCCTTCTTCGCCTTGAACTCCTCCAGCAGCTTCGGCGTCCACGGAATCCCGCTGCTGTAGTCCGGCTCATCGCCGAAGGTGCCCATCACAATCTTGCCGAACCGGTCGCCCACCGCCCCGTAGTAGGTCTCATGAACCGTATGCAGGAACGCGTCGGTCGCCTTCGGGTCCAGGTAGTTGATGATCGTGTACGTCGCGTCCTTGGCCCGTGTCCCGTCCGCGCGGTTGAAGTTGCGCGTCGGCGAGCTCAGGTACACATGCCGCAGAAACTGCACCTGCCAGGTGTAGCGCGGCTCGTTCGGCGTCGTACCCTCGGCCGGCGTCAGGTACTTCAACTGCATGTCCGCCGGCACAGGGATCGGGATCACCTGTTTGATCGCCCCGGTCTGGTCCGTCTCCGTCGCCCAGATCGCCAGCGTGTCCGGCGGCACCGGCATGGTCAGCGTCTGCCCCGGCGCCACGTGCACCGTAATGTCGGCCACAATGTCCTGCATCCCAAGCTGCGGATACCGCTCTGTGATATATCCCCCCGCAAACCCGCTCGGATAGTCGCTCTCATCCTGGATCCACATCCGCATGTTCCGCTTGGCCAACTCGCCCACAATGTACTTCACCAGGTCCATGTGGCCCGGCGATAGGTACGCCGGCTCGCCGTGGGCCATATCGCGCCGCCCGGGCGAAAGGTTGATCATGAAGATGCCGTTCGCCTCCATCTGGTCCAGGTCGAAGGAGATCCTCCGCCGCACATCGGCCTGGTCCGCGCCGTTCCAGCTCTGGAACTGCTGCATCGCCCCATACTCGCGCGGCGGAGATACAAAGTTCGCCGCAACCTCGGCGGTCGAAGGCACCGTAATCACCTGCCACGGACGCACCTGCGCCTGTGCCGGAGCCTGCGCCGGTGCCTGCGCCTGCGCGGCCACGGTCAGAACCATGAAGAACAAAACTGGAAAGAGGAAGAGCGGGACGAGTGAGAACCTGCGGGCAGCCTTCATTGCATCGACTCCGGATCGCTGATTTTCGTGCGCTCCGGAGTATACTCCGCCGCTCGCGCAGATCGCCACCAAGCCGCTTGCCGCACGTCCACCGCACCCCGACCCGCGTCATCCCGCACCCCAACCCGCGTCATCCTGAACGACAACCCGCGTCATCCTGAACGAAGTGAAGGACCCCTGTATTGTCTTTGTTTGATTTGGATGAGCCTCCGCGCGCCCTATACTAATTCCAAATTGCGTTCGACCAGACGCAGAGGGCGCCAGCCTCAAGCCGCTCTCCGTCCATCCGCATCCAAGGAAGTGCTATGCCATTCAAGTGGGAGAAGTTGACCGTCAAGTCGCAGCAGGCCATCCAGGCCGCCGCGTCCCTGGCCGCCGAGAACGGCAACCCGGAAGTCCTGCCCATGCACCTGCTCGCCGCGCTGCTGGAAGACCGCGAGGGCGTCGTCCTGCCCGTGCTGGAAGGCGCGGGCGTCCGCGTGCAGCAGCTTCTCGCCGGCGCCAACGCCGCCATCTCGAAACTCCCCAAAGTCTCCGGCTCCAACGCCCAGCCCGCCATGGCCGCCTCCCTGCAAAAGGTCCTCGACCGCGCCAGTAAAGAGGCCGACTCCTTCAAGGACGACTTCATCTCCACCGAGCACCTTCTCCTCGCCCTCACCGAGGCCAAATCCGATCCCACCCGCGACGCACTCGCCGCCATGGGCGCAACCCACGACGCCGTTCTCAAGGCCCTCTCCGCCGTGCGCGGCTCGCAGCGCGTCACCGACCAGAACCCCGAGGCCAAGTTTCAGGCGCTGGAAAAGTACGGCAAAGACCTCACTGACCTGGCGCGCAAGGGCAAGCTCGACCCCGTCATCGGCCGCGACGAGGAGATCCGCCGCGTCATCCAGGTCCTCTCCCGCCGCACCAAGAACAACCCCGTCCTCATCGGCGAGCCCGGCGTCGGCAAGACCGCCATCGTCGAGGGCCTCGCCCGCCGCATCATCCACGGCGACGTCCCGGAAATTCTCAAGGACAAGCGCGTCGTCGCCCTCGACCTCGCCAGCATGATCGCCGGGGCCAAGTATCGCGGCGAGTTCGAAGACCGCCTCAAAGCTCTGCTGAAGGAGATCGAAGACTCCAACGGCGAGATCATCCTCTTCATCGATGAGCTGCATACCCTGGTCGGCGCGGGCGCGGCCGAAGGCGCAATGGACGCCAGCAACATGCTCAAGCCCGCGCTCGCTCGCGGAGGCCTGCGCTGCATCGGCGCAACCACCCTCAACGAATACCGCAAGTACATCGAGAAGGACGCCGCCCTTGAACGCCGCTTCCAGGTCGTCTATGTCGGCGAGCCCAACGTAGAAGATACCATCAACATCCTGCGCGGCCTGCGCGAGCGCTACGAGTCCCACCACAAGGTCCGCATCAAGGACTCCGCCATCGTCGCCGCAGCCACGCTCTCCCACCGCTATATCTCCGACCGCTTCCTGCCCGACAAGGCCATCGACCTGGTCGACGAGGCCGCCGCCGCGCTCGCCAATCAGATCGGCTCCGTCCCCACCGAGATCGACGACCTCGAACGCCGCGCCACATCGCTCGAAATCGAGCAGGCCGCCCTCAAGCGCGAAAAAGACGAAGCCTCCCGCGAGCGCCTCGATGCGGTCCGCAAAGAACTCGCCGAAGTCCGCGAGCAAGCCAAGGCCCTCCGCGCCCGCTGGCAGCAGGAACGCGGCGCCATCGGCCGCATCGCCGAACTCAAAACCCACCTCGAAGCCCTCCGCTTCGAGGCCGAAGAGCAGACCCGCAAGGGCAATCTCCAGCGCGCCGCCGAACTGCAATACGGCGAAATCCCCAAGGCCGAAGCCGAACTCCGCAAGCTCACCGAATCCGCATCGCCGGACGCTAAAGCCCCGCACCGCATGTTGAAGGAAGAAGTGGACGAGGAAGACATCGCCGCCGTCGTCTCCAAGTGGACCGGCATCCCCGTCGCCAAGATGCTCGAAGGCGAGATGCAGAAGCTCGTCACGATGGAAGACCGGCTGCGCCAGCGCGTCATCGGCCAGGACGCCGCACTCACCGTCGTCGCCAACGCCATCCGCCGCAGCCGCGCCGGCCTCTCCGACCCCAAGCGTCCCATCGGCAGCTTCATCTTCCTTGGTCCCACCGGCGTCGGCAAAACCGAGACCGCCCGCGCCCTCGCCGAGTTCCTCTTCGACGACGAGTCCGCCATGGTCCGCATCGACATGTCCGAGTACATGGAGAAGCACGCCGTCGCCCGCCTCATCGGCGCGCCTCCCGGCTATGTCGGCTACGACGAGGGTGGCCAGCTCACCGAGGCCGTCCGCCGCCGCCCCTATGCCGTCGTTCTCTTCGACGAGATCGAGAAGGCCCACGCCGATGTCTTCAACGTCCTCCTCCAGGTCCTCGACGACGGCCGCCTGACCGACTCCAAGGGCCGCACCGTCGATTTTAAAAACACCGTCCTCATCATGACCTCGAACCTCGGTGCCACGCAGCTCACCACCGCCTGGGCCGAGGGCGAAGAGGGATTCGCCGAGGCCACCGAGCGAGTCCTCGCCATCCTGCGCGAGCACTTCCGCCCCGAGTTCCTCAACCGCATCGACGATGTCGTCGTCTTCCACCCCCTCGGCGAAGAGCAGCTCACCCGCATCATCGACCTCCGCCTCGCCGAGCTCGCCCGTATGCTCGCCGACCGCAAGATCACCCTCACCCTCACCCCCGCCGCGCGCAAGCTCATCTTCAAATCCGGCTACGACCGCGCCTACGGAGCGCGCCCCCTCAAGCGCGCCATCCAGCGCCTCGTCCAGGATCCTCTCGCCATCAAAATCCTCGACGGCTCCGTCCGCCACGGCGACCACGTCCTCGTCGACGCCACCAAATCCGCCCTCACCTTCGCCGTCTCCCCATGACCGGTTTGCGAAGTTGTGTTTTTCGCCGTCATCCCCCTGAGCTTGATGTGGTGCCTGCCAGTGTGTGATAGCCGACACAGACAGCCAAGCATTCGGGCGCTCAATACTTATTCCGCAAAGGCACTGCCGAAAGGAAAGATAGTCAGACAGTGCATCTCCAAGGGGGAGATATGCCAGATACAGCAGAGGGCCGAAGAAAGTTTATGAAACTCGCATTGGTTTCCGCTGGAGCCGTTATTGGATCCCTTGGGGCATCCAAACTTGCGTTTGGTGAAGAAGTGATGATTGGTAGGGTAGAGGAATCGTTGGGATTTGCGAAAGCCGCAGGCACCTGCGGCGCGGCCGTCAGTTGCGCTGGAGGCGGTGGCGAGTGTGGAGCAGCCGTCAGCTGTGCTGGCGGTGGTGGCGTGTGCGGAGCATCTGTCAATTGCGCTGGAGGTGGTGGAGTTTGTGGTGCTGCGGTCAATTGCACTGGCGGAGGCGGGCAATGCGGTGCGGCCGTCAATTGTACTGGTGGTGGTGGGCAGTGTGGTGCGGCCGTCAATTGCACTGGTGGTGGTAGAGGCGGTAGCGGCGGTGGGCAGTGCGGTGCTGCGGTCAGTTGTGCAGGAGGTGGCGGGCGATGTGGCGCTGCGGTCAATTGCGCTGGAGGCGGTGGTGTGTGCGGTGCTGCTGTCAATTGCGCTGGAGGTGGTGGGCAGTGCGGTGCTGCCGTTAATTGCACCGGGAGCTGAATAATGGAGGAACGCTCACTCAAACTGAAGCTAGCAGAAAGTGTTGTATATGCAGAAAGAGGTGGAAAGCACCTCTTTCTGCAGCCCAGCATCCCGGATTGGTTAGTTGTCAATCAGAATGGGGCTATTCTCCTCTCGCGTTGCGACGGTAGCGCAACGCGAGAGGAAATTGTCAAGTCGACGGCGGCATTCGGTAGTCTCTCACAACAAGCTCAGGCGCTTTTTTCTGAGGCACTGAGTCGTGGCATTCTTGTTGACTCCGCTTTTACGCTAAATAAAAATGCGGAAACAGTGCGCTGTGCTGAGCCAAAGAGTAATAAACCTATCCTTGGTAGCGTCCACTTAATGCTGACCAACCAATGCAATCTTCATTGCAGTTATTGCTACGCGCAAAGCGGTAAACCTTCCGAGGTGCTCTCCCTCAGAGATTTGGAGTTGATCGCGAATGGAGTTGCCTCAATATCGCGTTGTGTTGAGTATGAACTTTCCGGCGGGGAGCCATTACTCAATCCACATGCGCTCGACTTCGCTGAGATGGTTAAGGCGTCTGGAAATACCGTCCATATCCTTACAAATGGCACACTTATAGACGAGAAGAACGCAGAGAGCATCAGCAAAGTCGCTGATATGGTCAAGATCAGTCTCGACGGCAGTAGCGAAGATGTACATTCAGCGACACGCGGCAAGAATAATTTTGCGAGAGTTGTTCGAGCGATTGACTTTCTTGTGAACCTCAATGTCAATGTAATCGTCGCCATGACAGTGACGAGGGAAAATCGGAGCGATATTCCAGAGATGGTTTCTCGCTTCGGTTCCCGTTTGGTGCTGCAACCATTGTTTAAGGCAGGACGGGGTGAAGACAAGGATCATCTGTCGCTGACAGGCGCTGAGTATTACGAGGCTCTGGCCTCTGTAGATGGACTCGCTCCAATGGGAATGATCGCGAAGACGCTTGAGTCAGTCAGGGGACGGGGGATTCGCCGATGCGCGTTAGCCGAACGCGAAATCAGCATCTCGGAGACCGGCGATATATATCCATGTCAGCTTCTTCACGCGGAGGAGTTTAGGGCTGGAAATATTCGAGAACGTCCTTTGGCCGAAATCTACTATGAATCGCCTGTCTTCAATCGCTTGCGCAATATAACAGTCGATACACTTGGAAAATGCTCAACATGTGAACTTCGCTACATTTGCTGCGGGGCATGTAGAGCAAGGGACTACTACGAAGTCGGGTCAATTGAGAGCGTCGGCGAATTCTGCGAGTATGAAAGACAAGCATTCATCAACGGCCTATTCGAATCTGTAGAGATGCAGTCCATCTAGCCGGGCACCGGTTGCCCCACATCTCGCTTTTGAGATGTGGGTTCTGGTTCCAACCCGCCGCCGAATCTTTCTTTCGCCAAAAACCTCAGCAAAATCGCATGTCAAGCCCCTCGACCCTCCAAAATCCACCTAACCCGCACCGCACCAATCACTTCCATCGAAATAATAGTTGGCATAACAGTTTCCTTCCAGCGCGTATAATAGAGGTAGTAGAGAGATGACAGAGAAGCCCTGCGTCCGCGCCGGGCTTCTTTTCTTTGCTCTCCCGCCGAAATTGCCGGCTTGCCCGACCGCAACCCATTGGCTGAGAGGACTTTGCAAACAACTCGTTTACCATGACTACTTTGCAGACACATGCCCCGGCAAAGCACAGATTCATAAAGAGTTCCTCTCAAAATACCCCGGGGGGGGGGAGGGGGGGGGGGGGGGGTAATTAATAACGAATTGATTAACCCATTCAGCGCTGAATGGGAATCCTTGGAGGTCTATCCACAAGCAACCATGCGCGATGCCGTCCGTGTGCCGATACCCGCCAAACTTCGTACAATAGAAAAACTGTGACATTAGACTTTTTAGGCACTTTGCAACGGACCGGGATGTGTGGAGAGCTGCGCGCCGAAGACGCGGGGCAGGATGTCGTTCTCATGGGCTGGGTCAACCGCCGCCGCGACCACGGCGGCCTCATCTTCCTCGATCTGCGCGATCGCTCCGGCATCGCTCAGATCGTCGTCGACGAGAAGTCCGCCGCCGCCCACGCCAAAGCCGACGCAGCGCGCCCCGAATTTGTTGTTGCTGTTAAAGGAACAGTCCGCCGCCGTGCCGCCGGACTCGAAAATCCCAACATGCCCACCGGCGAGATCGAAGTCGTCGCCAGCGAACTCCTTCTGCTCAATGATGCCCGGACGCCGCCCTTCTCGCCCGCCGAAGACGCCATCGCCAACGAAGAGGTGCGCCTGAAGTATCGCTACCTCGATCTGCGCCGCACGGAGATGCAGGCGAACTTTGCCCTGCGCAGCCGCGTCGCCATGGCCATCCGCAACTACCTCGTCGGCGAAGGCTTTCTGGAGATCGAGACGCCCTTCATGACCCGCTCCACACCCGAGGGCGCGCGCGACTATCTCGTTCCCAGCCGCATCCACGCCGGCAGCTTTTACGCGCTGCCCCAGTCGCCGCAGATCTTCAAGCAGATCCTCATGGTCTCCGGCTTCGACCGCTACTTCCAGATCGCCCGCTGCTTCCGCGACGAGGACCTGCGCGCCGACCGCCAGCCCGAGTTCACCCAGATCGACCTCGAGATGTCCTTCCCGCAGATGGACACCATCTTCCGCGTCACCGAGGGCTTCCTCACCGCCGCCTTCGCCGCCGCCGGTGTTGCGCTCACCCCGCCCTTCGTCCGCATGACCTACGACGAGGCCATCCGCAACTACGGCATCGACAAGCCAGACATGCGCCTCCCAGCAATGGTCGATCTGTCGGATGTGCTAACACCAGCGTTGAGAGAATCCCTAAAGATTGAGCAGCGACTGCCCGTACTGGCAGTCGTAATTCCGAAAACAGGTCTACTGAGTGGAACAGCAAGGAAAGCGCTTATGTCAGAAGTTCGGGCGTTCTTCGGCGACAGTGGACTCGATGTACTCGATGTCTTGCGCCTTGCGCTCAGCGACAACCCTGAGTTCACTAATCTGGCGGCCCAGATAAAGTCACGTATCGATCAATCCCTAGAATTTTTTTTGGGAGTTCTCGATCCGAACGTTCCAAATACGGTCATGGTTGTCACGCCCAAGCTCGGTACGCCCGCCATGTGGAACTACGATCCGCAGTGGATCTATAAGCGCGTCGGCGCGCTCCGCCTCGAACTTGGCGCAAAGTTCGCCGACAAACACGGCCTCTTCGCCAAAACCGGCGCCGCCTCCGACTTCAAATTCGTCTGGGTCACCGACTTCCCCATGTACGAGTGGAACGAGGAGACCAAGACCTGGGACGCCGCGCACCATCCCTTCACCTCGCCGCACGAGGACGACATCCAGGCCAGCCGCCTCACCACCGACAAGGGGGCCGTCCGCGCCCTCGCCTACGACATCGTCCTCAACGGCAACGAGCTCGGCTCCGGCTCCATCCGTATCCACCGCAAGGACGTGCAGGCCGAGATCTTCCGGTCATTAGGTATGACGGATGAAGAGGCCCACGAACGCTTCGGCTTCTTCCTCGACGCGTTGGAGTACGGCACGCCTCCGCACGGAGGCATCGCCCTCGGCCTCGACCGCATCGTTATGATCCTGGCCGGCGCCGCCAGCCTGCGCGAGGTCATCGCCTTCCCCAAGACCGCCAAGGCCATCGACCTCATGGTCGACGCCCCCACCCCCGCCACCCCCCAGCAACTCCGCGAACTCCACCTCCGCATCGCCACCCGGAGTTAATTCATCCACCGCTTGTCGTTGGGGTCTTTCTTCTCGTCGGGATCGACGTATCGCCCCTCCTCGTCGAAGTGCACCTTGCGCCCCTGCTTGCCCATGTACACCTCGAACTTCCGCGCCGCCCTCCGCCGCTTCGCGCGGTAGTACGCATTGCGCATCCCGAAGTACTGCTCGCCGAATCCGAACGCCAGCCCCCGCCGCGGAGCGTAGCGCACATACAGCCATCCGGCGAGCGCGCCCGAGAGCTGCAGCAGCGCGCCAAACTCATTCGCGTCCTTCAGCAGGATTGCAACCGCGATCAATAGATAGATCGCCACCAGATACTTGGCGCGGATGCGGAACGGAAACGGGAAGAGCAGGAACTCCGCGTCGCCCATGCGCACCGCAATCGCAATCATCACCCCGAAGATCCCCGCCCACGCGCCATTCCCCAAGCTCGCCGGGCTCAGCCGCAGCACGTGCGTGAACGAGATCGCCGACGCCACTGCCGCCCCGCCGATCGCCGACGTGAAGTACAGCTCCTTCAGCCAGCGCCCGCCGTACGCCCCCTCCAGCAGCGAGCCGCAGAACCACAGCGTCAGCATCGCGAACAGGACCTCCCACAGCCCAAAATGCAGGAAGCAGTATGTCGCAAGTTGCCACACTTCGCCCCGCGCGACAGCCGCCGGCTGAAGCCGCAGTATGTCCACCAGCGCTCCGGCCACATCTCCCGCGAGCCATCCCAGCACAAGCAGCGCGAAGTAGACCGCCGCATTCGCCAGCACCAGCTTGCGCACCACTCCCGCAAACGGCGGAAAGCTCATCGGGATTGTGCTGGAGCGCGCCATCGGTCTCGCCTCCTCTTCATTTCACCACATCCCGCGCATCCGTCCCGCGCCGCCCTCTGCCCGCGCGCATAATTTTGAAACCAATTGCCTGTGGGAATCGTCTGTGCTTGACGAACCGCCAGGCCGCTACTAAAACTAACCTAGGCGGGTGTGCCGTTGCGGTTCCCCGGGCGCGGTCCGGGGAGGGTGGCGCAAAGTGACCGATGGGGCATCCCAAAGGCCGGATTCGACTTCTAAGCTGCGGAGGCTCAAACAATGGCTGTTGTCTGTCCCGAATGCGATTCCCCCATCGTGATCGACCCCGACGAGGTCGAAGAGGGAGAAACCGTGCAGTGCGATGAGTGCGGCATGGAGCTGGAGGTGGTCTCCACCGATCCGCTCGAGCTCGCCCCCGTCGACATCGTCGGCTACGACGACGAGGACGATGCGCTTGCCCTGGAAGAGGACGAGGAGTAATGCTCCCCGCATCTGCATCGGCCAAGCCCTGCCCGCGTATCATAGCCTCTATGGCCCCCCACTCTTATTCTGCCGCCCGCTTTGCCCGCCTCCTCGCGCTCCTCTGCTGCCTGGTTGCGCTGGCCTCCTCGCTTGCTCCGTCTTCCCCCCGGCTCCTCGCGCAGTCGCAGGCCCAGCGCGTGGTCCAGGGCAAGGTGGTCGGCAGCTCCGGCGCCGGCATCAAGGGCGCCACCGTCTATCTCAAGGATGGCCGCACCCTCGCCGTCAAGAGCTACATCGCCGCCGACGACGGCACCTTCCGCTTCGGCCAGGTCGCCCCCAACTCCGACTGCCAGCTCTGGGCCGAGTTCGCCGGCAAAAAAAGCGCCGTCAAGAACATCAGCTCCTTCGACTCCCGCACCGAGTTCAACATCACCCTCAAAATCGACACCGCAAAGTAGCCCCCCACCGCCATACATACGTGTCGGCTCGCGCAGATTTGCGTCAAGACTACAACCCACATAACTCACTCGGTGTAAACATACTTGACACACCAAAATCAGGTAAAAATGGGCCGTCGTGACATGGCAGCATTGTTTTGTAGGCGTAAGCTTTTTGTTTACAATTATATAGCCCCTTGTAAACAGTTAGAGTCAATGCATTGACTCTAGGTGGGAAATAAGATTAGACTCTTATCATGCAGATGATTGCGGATGAAGACGTACAGCGTAGAGTCCGGTTGGAGAATCCGTGGTGGGAGAGTCCCCACAAAACAAGCACTCTCTATCAGAGTTGGAAGCCGCGGGCATATCTCGATGTATTCCTACCGCTCATAAGAGAAACATCCGTGCGAAGGGCAATCGTCTTGATGGGACCCCGTCGCGTCGGAAAAACAGTGATGATCCATCACGCAATCCAAACGCTACTGAACGATGGAATCCCTCCCAAGTCGATCTGTTACCTGTCGGTTGATAATCCGATTTATAACACCTTGACGCTAGAGAAGTTTTTGTTTTCCTATGCGCAAGCTGCAGAGATAGACCTCGAGAAAGACCAGCTTTATGTGTTCTTTGATGAGATTCAGTACATGAAGAACTGGGAAACACATCTTAAGTCCTTGGTAGATACCCGCGCAAATATCAAGGCCGTCGTTTCTGGCTCAGCCGCCGCAGCATTGAAACTGAAAAGCGACGAGTCTGGTGCCGGAAGATTCACAGACATACTGCTTCCACCGCTTACGTTCTATGAATATCTGGAACTGCTCAACGAAGGTGACATCGTAACAAAGCCTAATTTCCAAACAAACGACATCAAATCGTTAAACGAGAAGTTTATTTACTACTTAAATTTTGGTGGCTATCCTGAAGTAATTTTCTCTCCACAAATACAGTCCGATCCGGCACGCTTTATCAAGAGTGACATTATTGATAAGGTTTTGTTGCGCGACCTGCCAAGCCTTTACGGAATTAGTGATATTCAAGAGCTGAACTATCTGTTTACTACGCTGGCGTTCAATACGGCTAACGAAGTGTCCCTTGAGGAACTATCGAAGAATTCAGGAGTCGCAAAGAATACGATTAAGAAATATATCGAATATTTGCAGGCTGCGTTTCTTATTCAGGTTATCCACCGTGTTGATCGAAGTTCCAAACGGTTTCGGCGTGCCAATTATTTCAAGGTTTATCTAACGAACCCATCGATGCGTGCAGCTCTATTTTCTCCTGTTAAAGAAGACGATACATCATTACCCCACCTCGCAGAGACGGCTATTTTCTCCCAATGGTTCCATGGTAATGTGACATTGCATTATGCCAGATGGAAAGACGGCGAAGTCGATATGGTCATGCTGAACCGTGAAGATCAAAAGCCGTTGTGGGCACTTGAAGTCAAGTGGTCAGACAGATACTGTGAGAAACCTGGAGAATTAGTGAGTATACTTGACTACTGTAGCGAGAACACTCTTCCATATGCGATGGTTACGTCAAAGACGATGTCAATGTCATGCAAAGTTAAAGATGTTGAATTGAATTTCATTCCAGCAAGTATCTATTGCTATATGGTCGGCTATAACCTCATCCGATATAAAACTCATCCAATGAAGCCGGGCAATAATCAGCTGAGCGATGAAGTTGAGACTCCGGCGAAAACGACGCCTGACATTGAACCCGTCTCCTAGTACACCGGAATTCGCCGGATGCCCTCTCATCCGCGCTAACCCATCCTCATCCACATTAAGTTGCATTGCCGGCGGGATGTGAGTTTCACTGCGTCGCAACCGGCGCTGCGGCAGGCGGCGCGACCGGCGCTGCTACAGGCGGCGCGGAGTGGCCCAGAGTCACATGCACCACGTCGCCCTGCACCACGCGGTGGCCGGCCTGCGGGCTCTGCGCGGTGACGATTCCAGATGGACGAACGGCCGCGGGGCGTGTCGCGGATGGCGCGGTGGGCGCCGCGACGGATGGAGCGGGCGTGGTCAGGCCGTTCGGCGCGGGGTTTGCCGCGGACGGCGCCGCTGTGGGCAATGCGCTCTCCGAGACCGCGACCAGGTGCAGCCCGGCGCTTGCCGCGCGCGCGTTGGCGGCGGAGTAGCTGAGTCCCACCAGCGACGGCATCGCGTACGCATTCGGCTGCGCAATGGCGGCATCGCTCACCAGCAGGCTCACTCGCGGCCCGTCCACTCCGCTGGCGTTGGCCGGCGGCGTCTGCGTCAGCACAACGTCGGGGTCGCCCGCAATGGCGAGGTGCGCCACCACGCCCAGATCCAGCGAGAGCCGCCGAATTCCAATGGTCGCGGAGCGCTCCGTCTGGCCCGTTAGCTCGGGAATCTCCACCCGCTGCGCACCCAGCGACTCGGTGATGCGCACCGGCCACTCGCGGCGCACGCGCGAGCCCGCCGCCGGGTCCTGCGCCAGAATGCGACCGGCTGGTACATCGGCGGAGTAGAACCTGTTCTCCAGATTGAGTGCGAGCCCCGAGCGGCTGGCCAGGCTGTTTGCGTCGGCCACGGTCAGGCCGCTCAGGTTGGGAACCACCGCCTCGCGTCCATGGATCGCCAGCCGCATGGCGATAAACGCAGAGATCAGCGCGACGGCAACCAAAGCCAACGCGCCCAGCACTAGCGTGAAGATTCGCTTCATCACAGGAACCAACTCCACATGCGGCGCTTCGATTATCTCACCGCGACCATCAAGCCATCGGGTGCAGTCGCCTCGCTTCCCTCCGCGCTTACTCCAGCGTGTTGCCGCCGTTGACGGAGATCTTCTGTCCGGTAATGAAACCAGCCTCGTCGCTGGCCAGAAACACCACGGCGCGCGCCACGTCCTCGGCCTTCCCCATGTGTCCCACCGGCACAGCCTGCGCGTAGGCCAGCTTGTCGGCCTCCGGATCGTTGGCGTGCCGCTCGGTCGGAATCCAGCCCGGAGCCACCAGGTTCACCGTCACCCCCGTCGGCCCCAGCTCGCGCGCCCACGAGCGCGTCTGCCCAAGCTGTGCGCTCTTGGCCGCAACGTAGTTGGCGAAGCGCGGATTGCCCACCTCCACCACCTCGCTGCCGATCTGGATGATCCGCCCAAAGCCCCGCTCCCGCATTCCCGGCAGCACGGCGCGCAGAATCAGCAGCGGCGACTTCACGAAGAACTCAAGCTGGTCCACATACGACTGCCAGGTCTGCTCTTCGATGGAGAGCATGGGCTGCGGCCCGGTTGCGTTCACCACCGCAACGTCGATCGGCCCCAGGCTCGCCTCCACCTCGCGCACCATCCGCGTCACCGCCGCCTCGTCGCGCACGTCGGCGTGGAAGGGCTGCGCCACCAGCTTGCGCGCGCGCAACTCCGCGCACAGCTTCTTCGCGCGCTCGGCGCTGGCAAAGTAGTTCACCGCGACGCGGTAGCCCGCCTCGGCAAGAGCAATTGTCATGGCTGCGCCTAGTCCGCGCGCCCCCCCCGTAACCAGCGCAGTTCGATTCATGCCTCAAAGAATACCGTCTTTTCGCCACATCCATCAACGCGCGCCCGGCGTTGTTTCACACTCGTCTTATCGGTGCGATATGCTTTCGAGCTATGGACCGTCCCCTCCTCGCCGCCGCCCTCTCTCTCCTCGCCATTCCACTTGCCGCGCAGACGCCCGCGTCCCGGTCGCCCGCGAACTCCGCGTCTCCGGTCGCCGCCACCAGGACTGCCCCGCCGACCGGCTTCACCCAGTCCATCGTTCTGTGGCCCGCGGGCGCGCCGCTGGCGCAGGGAACAACCGAGGGAGACATCCCCAAGCTCTTCACCTACCCCGCCGCGGGCGCCAGCCCGCACAGCGCCGTCATCGTGATGCCCGGCGGCGGATACAACCATCTTGTGATGGAGCAGGAGGGCGCGACCGAGGTGCGCTGGCTCGCTACGCGCGGCATCTCCGCCTTTGTGCTGGAGTACCGGCTCGCGCCCGCCTACGCCTTCCCCGCGCCCATGCTGGACGCCTCGCGCGCCATTCGCTACGTCCGCTCGCACGCCGCGGAGCTGGGTGTGAACCCCAGCCAGATCGGCGTCTGGGGATTCTCCGCCGGAGGCCATCTCTCCGCCTACATGGCCACCACGCACAAGCCCGGCGATCCCGCCGCCGCCGACCCCATCGACCGCGTCTCCGACCGCCCCGACTTCGCCATCATCTCCTACGGCGTACTCGCATTGGACCTCTACGCCCGCGCCGGCGTCGTTCCCCTGCAAACGCTCATCGGCCAGCATCCCACGCAGGCCGCCATCGATGCCATCGACCCCTCCAGGCACGTCTCCGCCGACTCCAGCCCCTGCCTCATCTACTCCACCACCGGTGACAGGACGGTCGACCCGCGCAACGCCGCCGAGTTCTACGAGGCCCTGAAGGCCGCCAGCGTCCCCGCGGAGTTGCACATCTTCGAACTCGGCGCCCATGGCACGCACATGGGAGTAGACCAGCCCCCTGCGATGCGCGAACTCACCCTCTTCCCCACGCTGCTCGCCAACTGGCTGCAACTTCACGGCTGGATGCCCCCACAGCCGCAATAAATCCGCCCGCCCATCTGTGGGAAATCTCCGCTCCGTTTCACGCCCGCATGCCTATTTTCTCGCCCATTTTGCCCGCCAGCAGCCCGCCTCGCCCGCCGCTTCGCCTGTCGATGCAACGGTTTACGAAACCATCCCCAGCGCCCGGGAGTTATCCACAGAATTCTGTAGTTTTGCACTTGCGTGCACAGGCGCCCCACTCCTAGTGTCACTACAACTGATGACGCGCAGTACGTCGGAGGTTGCGTTCAAAGGCAGGGCCGGACGCTTGATCGGTGACGCAAGTCAACGGTTGAACGGACGGCAGCGCCGAGAGCGCAACAGTTGGCGTGAGTCGGAAGTTGCTTCGTGGGCAGAGCCGGAAGGTTGGCAGTCGGCGCAAGTCGGAGGCCATCTGGAAGGCAAAGCTGGAAGGTTGGCACCCGGCGACGGTCGGAGGCTGGGCCGAAGGCACAGCCAAGGGTTGACCGGAGGCGCAAGCCGCTGGTTGGCACAAGGCGGAGTCGGCGATGCAACGACCGATGAGAGTCGGAGGTTAGGTTCAAAGGCAGGGCCGGAAGGTCGACCGAAGGCGCAAGCTGGAGGTCGGCTGGAAGGTCGAGCCGGAAGATGGATCGAAGGCGCAAGCTGGAGGTTCGTCGGAGGGCATGGCCGAAGGATCGGCATGCGGCGCAAGTCGCAGGCCGGTCAAGAGGCGGAGCCGGAGGGTCGATCGGCGGCGCAAGCCGCAGGTCGTCCGGAAGGCTGGGCCGGAGGGTCGGTCGAAGGCGCAAGCCGGAGATCGATCGGATGGCAAACCGGAAGACTGGTCGGCGGCGCAAGCCGCAGATCGGTTGGAAGGGGCCGTTGGATCTGACGCCGATGAGAGTCGGAGGTTGAGTTGGAAGGCGACGCCGGAAGGTTGGCAGCCGACGCAAGTCGGCAGTCGGCGAAAGTCGGCAGTCGGCGCAAGTTGGCAACCAACGCAAGTTGGTAGCCGATGAGAGTCGGCGGTTGATCCGAAGGCGAGGCCGAAGGGGTAATCGGCGGCGCAAGCCGCAGGTTGGCCCAACGGTAGCCGGACGGCGCAACACCCGATTAGAACTGCGGGATCTTCAAGAATGAGACGCCGGGGACCCTCATAGGTCTCCGGCGTTTTCATTTAACCCTGCCCCGCACCTGGCACCCGAAACCAGATCAGTCCTCGCGCGTGGCACCCAAAATCACATTCGTTGTTGTGCAACTGGTGGTCCCCCCCCCACCCCCCCCATACCTCGTAAAGTATCTGAATTCAACGTACTATGCGATTCCACGCGCAAAGTATCCATTCAAAACAAGTTACAGCGATCAATAAGAAAACAAACTGGTTACAGATTGCGCCTGCGCGCAAATGAGAGATTGCTGTTGCCCGTAAATGAGAGAGGCCCGGCTGACGCGCCGGGCCTCTTTCATTTCTCTACTACCTTAATTCTACAGGATGGAGCATATCTACTATGCCAACTATTTTTGACTATTTTTCACAGCTAACATGCGTGGTTTGTTCGATTTGCCAAATTGCCGTCGGATCGAGCCCCTTGACAAGATTTGACGGGTTCGCAAGTGCGGATACCCCATTCATCGCAAAGTACGCGATGAATGGGGTATCCGGCTAGGGAGTTGACGGCAAATGGAGTCTGCGGTATCTTACTTCCATCATCTATCGCGACGGCACTGCGGATGCGGTGACCTTCATAAAGATAGTGATAAGGAGAACTATATGACCAACAAGCCTAAGAAGGCTTCTGCCCGCCCGTCCGTCACTCTTTCCTACCAACTGCTCCGTAACGTCACCAGCCCCGACGAAAACAACACCGGGGTCAAGTCCTTCGTCTTGAATCTGCCAGCGTTTGAGATTCTCAAGATTGGAACCAAGGAAAACCTCCGGATCTACCTTGCCGAATACAACGCGAGGAAGCGCAATCGCGTTCACGAGTCAATTGAGAACACGATCGAGACCGAGCCGGAACGCTTCATCACGCGCAACAGCGGATTTGTAATCGCTGCTAGCGAGATAGAGGTAGACGATAATCGTAAGACCGTCAAGCTGTTCGACGCGAGCATCATCAACGGCGCTCAGTCACAAGGCGAGATCCGACGGTGGGTTGGTGCTGTTTACGGCGAGGAGGCTCCTACTGATGAGGATTCCCCCTTCCACGTACGGGCCGAAATTATCGTGGATTCCGACAGCGAAGAGGTGGTGGAAACCGCAATCGCCCGAAATACAGCGACGCCCGTTAAGTCAATTTCTCAGGCCGGTGCGAGAGGGCACCTCGACGAACTTGAGAAGAGTGTTCGAAAGTTTCATCCGGAGATCAAAATCCGGAAGAGTGAAACGGACGAGGACGTGTTTGATACGAGGAAGATCCTTCAGTATGCCCGTCTGTTGATGCCGCCTGAGGTTTCAGGCAACGAAACGGCCGCTGAGCGACTGCGTCCTTATAAGAACCCCGAGCAGTGTCTGTCTGAGTTCTCGGAGTGGTTCGAGGCGAGGAAGACGAACGAAGAGGCTCGCAGAAAGTACCAGTTCACCGTACAGATCGCACCTCAGGCCATTTCCGAGTATCAGTTTTGGGAGGGGCATCCTGGGTGGAATGGACATCGGATCTGGGATGAGACGAAGAAGGGTGGTCGAGCCTGCCGGCGCGATGACACTGGTAAGATCGTGTGGATCTCTCCAGGCATTATCTTTCCCATGATTGGGGCAATGAGTGAATTTGTAACAGAAGTCGAACCGAGTGTCTGGAAGATAATGACTCCGAATCTCTTCAGACCAAAAGAAATGATCGCACGTGCAGTCCAGCAGTTTCGCGGCAAGCAGAGTGATCCCATGCAGATGGGGCGCGATGCAGGAGTCTATGATGCGCTTCGCATCTATCCACACACCCTTGTAGAAGTAATGAAAGATGTGAACGGATAGCCGCATTATCCGATTAAGAAACGGGCGGACTCTTACGAGTCCGCCCGTCTGTTTAAGGTGTTGTTTGCTTTCACGTGAAGCGCCGAGCACAGCACTAAGTGCTATTGGAAGGTCATCTCCAGTTTGACGCCGGAGTAGTTGGTGCGCGGGGCGATCTGGCGGCCGGGGCCTTGCTCGAAGTAGACCAGTCCGTAGCGCTCCATGGTCTTGAGCGTGCGCGAGAGGTTCGACTTGGCGCGTCCGGTCGTCTCGGCCAGTTCGGTGAGCGACTGCGGCTGCGTCTTGACGATCAGCGCAAGCAGGGCGCGGTTGCGGTCCGAGAGCACCTGGGACATGGTCTCCAACGACTGGAACCAGACCTTCGGCTCGTTGCGCGCCGGAACGTACTGCCCGCGCGCGATGGCCATGGTCCGCTTCTTGTACTGTTCCAGCGTGGCGATGCCGACCTTCAGTGAATTCATGTCTGCGTGCTCCTTTGTTGCAAGATGGCTTCCACCTCTGTCCAGAAGTCCGCGAGCAGCGTTGCGGCGTCTGCATAGGTGTAAAAACGGGCCCGTTGGCCGGAGTGCCTGTGGTCGTACTCGATGCGGGTGCGCGCTCCCGGCCCCGCGCCCTCGCGAACAGCGTGCGCGTTGTCGAAGCCGAGCAGCCGCGTGCCGTCTTCGTCGTGCAGCGTCAGCGAGTAATCCAGACCGTGCGGCCGCTCCAGTGATACGGCACACTGCTTCACAACGAACTTGACCCAGCACTTGCCGTCCGCGTCCACCACGAAGCTCTCGCCATCGAGCAGCAGGAGCGTGTCGAGGCTGGGGTCGCGAACCGCCATTCTTCAATGTTATTACTGGATGATAACTTTGTCAAGTTGAGGACAGAAGAGAACGGCAGAGCCGAAGCCCTGCCGTTTGATTCGTGGATCACTACGATGAAGCAGATTCCTCCGCTGCGCTGCGGAATGACAAATCAGGGCGTAGTGGCTGCCTATTCGGCGGCCATCTCTTCCTGTTCGCCTTCCATGCGCATGAGTTCGAGTTCGCGCTCTTCGGCTTCGATGGCTGCCGTCACTTCGCTCTGCACCTGCGCCGCCGCTTCCTCCAGCTCCGGCGAGAGCTGGACGTTGCGGTAGTACTCCATGCCGGTGCCGGCGGGGATGAGGCGGCCGACGATGACGTTCTCCTTGAGGCCGCGCAGCGTGTCGATGGAGCCGTTGATGCTGGCCTCCGTCAGTACGCGGGTGGTCTCCTGGAAGCTGGCCGCCGAAATAAACGAATCCGTGGAGAGCGACGCCTTCGTAATTCCCAGCAGCAAGCTACGCCCGATGGCCGGCCGTCCGCCGTTCATCAGCACACGCTGGTTCTCCTCGTTGAAGCGGAAGCGGTCGGTCTGTTGCTCCAGCAGGAAGTTGGTGTCGCCGATCTCCTCGATCTTGACCCAGCGCAGCATCTGGCGCACGATGACCTCGATGTGCTTGTCGGAGATGGCGACGCCCTGCAGGCGGTAGACCTCCTGGATCTCGTTGACCAGGTACATCTGCAGCGCGCGCTCGCCGAGGACATCGAGGATGTCGTGCGGGTTGCGCGGGCCGTCGATGAGCGCGTCGCCGGCGCGCAGGCGTTCTCCCTCCTGCACGTTGACGTAGACGCCGCGGGGAACGGTGTACTCCTCTTCCTGTCCGTTGTCGGCGGTGACGTAGACCTTGCGCTGGCCCTTGGCGACCTCGCCGAAGCGCACCACGCCGTCGATCTTGCTGATGATGGCGGGGTCGTGCGGCTTGCGCGCCTCGAAGAGCTCGACGACGCGCGGCAGACCTCCGGTGATGTCCTTGGTGCGCGTGGTTTCGCGCGGGATCTTGGCCAGGATGTCTCCGGGGAAGAGCTCGTCGCCGTCGGCCACCATCAGGTGGGCGCGCGATGGCATCAGGTAGCGCTTGCTTCCGCTGGCGGCCTTGATCAGGATGGCGGGCTGGCGCTTCTCGTCGGTCGAGTCGGCCACCACCAGGCGGCTGAGCCCGGTCACCTCGTCGACCTCGTCGTTCAGCGTAACGCCCTCCTGCAGGTCCCTGAAGTGGACGGTGCCGGCGATCTCCGTCAGCAGCGAGAAGGTGTATGGGTCCCATTCGCCAAGGATGTCGCCCTGCGTGACCTTGACGCCCTCCTCCACCTTGAGCTTGGCGCCGTAGACGATGGCGTAGCGCTCCTTCTCGCGCCCCTTGTCGTCGACGATGGCGATCGACCCGTTGCGGTTCATCGTCACCAGGCCGCCGTCCTTCGAGCGCACGGTGACCAGGTTGATGAAGCGCACGGTGCCGGCGTTCTTGGCGTCGATGTGCGAGGCGTCGGTGACCCGGCTGGCGGTTCCGCCGATGTGGAAGGTGCGCATGGTGAGCTGCGTGCCCGGCTCGCCGATGGACTGTGCCGCGATGACGCCGACGGCCTCGCCCATCTCCACCATCTTGCCGGAGCCGAGGTTGCGCCCGTAGCAGAGAATGCAGACTCCGCGCTTCGATTCGCAGGTCAGCACGGAGCGGATCTTGACCCGCTCGATGCCCGCGGCCTGCACGGCCGATGCCAGGTCCTCGTCGATCTCCTGGTTGACCTCGACGATGGTCTTGCCCTCGAAGTCCTTCAATTTTTCCAGCGAGACGCGGCCGATGATGCGGTCGCGCAGCGGCTCGATGACCTCGCCCGCCTCGATGATCGGCGTAACGTAGATGCCTTCCACGGTGCCGCAGTCGTGCTCGGAGATGATGACGTCCTGGGCGACATCGACCAGGCGGCGCGTGAGATAGCCGGAGTCGGCGGTCTTCAGCGCGGTGTCGGCCAGGCCCTTGCGCGCGCCGTGCGTGGAGATGAAGTACTGCAGCACGGTGAGCCCTTCGCGGAAGTTCGCCGTGATTGGCGTCTCGATGATCTCGCCCGAAGGCTTGGCCATCAGGCCCCTCATGCCGGAGAGCTGGCGGATCTGCTGCTTCGATCCGCGCGCGCCCGAGTCGGCCATGATGTAGATCGGGTTCATGGCCCCCTCCTTGTCGGCGCTCCTCATGTTGTTGAACATCTCATCGGCCACGCGCTCGGTGACGCCAGACCACATCTGGATCACCTTGTTCGACCGCTCGCCGTTGGTGATGGCGCCGTCCAGGTACTGCTGCTGCATGGCGAGCACGGTCTTCTCCGCCTCGCCCACCAGGCTGTACTTGGAGTCCGGGATGACCATGTCGTCGAGTCCGACCGAGAGCCCGGACTTGGTGGCGTAACGGAAGCCCAGGTCCTTGATCCTGTCCAGCGTCTTGACCGTCGTCTCCAGGCCCAGGTTCAGGTAGCAGTAGTTCACCAGTTGGCCAATCCCTTTCTTCTTCAGCAGGCCGTTGACGTAGGGCATCCCCTCGGGCAGCGCGTCGTTGAAGATGGCGCGGCCCACCGTGGTGGAGAGGAACTGCTTGTTGAAGTGCACCACCTCGGTGTGGTTCAGGTCCTGGTCGTCGTAGGCGGTGGTCATGTCCAGCACCGGGCCGGTGTAGCGCAGGCGGATGGGCGTCAGCGTCTCGATCTGCTTGGCCTCCAGCGCCATCAGCACCTCTTCGATGTTGGCGAAGACGCGGCCCTCGCCGATCGCGTTCACCTTGGCCTTGGTCAGGTAGTAGATGCCCAGCACCATGTCCTGCGTGGGCACGGTGATGGGCTGTCCGCTGGCCGGCGATAGGATGTTGTGCGAGGCCAGCATCAGCACCGACGCCTCGATCTGCGCCTCCGGCGACAGCGGAATATGCACCGCCATCTGGTCGCCGTCGAAGTCCGCGTTGAAGGCGGTGCATACCAGCGGGTGGATCTTGATGGCCTTGCCCTCCACCAGCACCGGCTCAAACCCCTGGATGCCGAGGCGATGCAGCGTGGGCGCGCGGTTCAGCAGGATGGGATGGTCTTTGATCACCTCTTCCAGGATGTCCCAGACGATGGACTCCTGCATCTCCACCATCTCCTTGGCCTGCTTGATGGTGGTGCAGTGGCCGGTCTGTTCCAGCCGGTGGTAGATGAACGGCTTGAAGAGTTCCAGCGCCATCTTCTTGGGCAGGCCGCACTGGTGCAGTTGCAGCTCCGGGCCGACCACGATCACCGACCGGCCGGAGTAGTCCACGCGCTTGCCCAGCAGGTTCTGGCGGAAGCGGCCCTGCTTGCCCTTCAGCGTGTCGGACAGGCTCTTAAGCGGACGATTGTTAGCCCCGCGCAGCACGCGGCCGCGCCGTCCGTTGTCGAACAGAGCGTCCACCGCCTCCTGCAACATGCGCTTCTCGTTGCGCACGATCACCTCGGGCGCGTGCAGGTCCATCAGCTTCTTCAGCCGGTTGTTGCGGTTGATGACGCGGCGGTAGAGGTCGTTCAGGTCGGACGTGGCGAAGCGGCCGCCGTCCAGCGGGACCAGCGGGCGCAGCTCCGGCGGAATCACCGGGATCACGTCCAGAATCATCCACTGCGGCTTGTTGTCGGACTTGCGGAAGGCCTCCACGATCTTCAGCCGCTTGGAGTACTTCAGCTTCTTCTGCAGCGATGTCTCGGTCTTGATGCGCTCGCGCAGTTCCAGGGAGAGCTCGGTGACATCGACCCTCTTCAGCAGCTCCTTGATCGCCTCTGCGCCCATCATGGCCTTGAAGCCGGAGGGACGATACTGGTCGTCAAGCTCTCGGAAGCGCGTCTCGTCCTTGATCACCTCGCGCTCTTTGACCGGCGCATCGCCCGGGTCCACCACCACGTAGGATTCGAAGTACAGCACCGCCTCCAGCTCGCGCAGGCTGATGTCCAGCAGGTGCCCGATGCGGCTGGGCAGTCCCTTGAAGAACCACACGTGCGAGCAGGGGCTGGCCAGCTCGATGTGGCCGAGCCGCTCGCGGCGCACCTTCGAGAGCGTCACCTCCACGCCGCACTTGTCGCAGATCACCCCGCGGTGCTTCATCCGCTTGTACTTGCCGCACAGGCACTCCCAGTCCGTGATGGGGCCAAAGATGCGTGCGCAGAACAGGCCGTCGCGCTCCGGCTTGAAGGTGCGGTAGTTGATCGTCTCCGGCTTGGTCACCTCGCCATGCGACCAGGAGCGGATCTTCTCCGGGCTGGCAAGCTGGATCTTGATGGCGTCAAAGTCGAGGATCGGTCCGGTCAGTTCAAAGGGGCTGGAGCGGAACATGGTTTGCGTCTCCGTCTGCTGCAGCGGGTTGGCTGCGGTTGCTCTATCTGTTCCGCGATGACTTCATCAGGCGCATCGCGATGCCTTTGCTTCTGGTGCTGTTGCCTATTTCGATTGTGGTGTTGCTTAGCTTTTAGCCATTAGTTCTTGGCCATTAGCTCTTGCTGCAATCTTTGATTCGATTCGCCTCTGCTGTTAGCTCTGGGCTTCTCTGCTAAGAGCTAACAGCTAAAGGCTAAAAGCTAATCCGCTAAAGCGAGCTCAGGCAGCGGCACCTTCTTCTGGTCGATCTGCTTGATCAGCTCGACGTCGAGGCACAGCGACTGCAACTCGCGGATCAGTACGTTGAACGATTCGGGCACGCCGGGCTCGATTGCGGCCTCGCCCTTCACAATGGCCTCGTAGATCTTGGTGCGGCCGAAGACATCGTCGGATTTTGCGGTAAGCAGCTCCTGCAGGATGTAGGCCGCACCGTATGCCTCCAGCGCCCACACCTCCATCTCGCCGAAGCGCTGTCCGCCGAACTGCGCCTTGCCGCCCAGCGGCTGTTGCGTAATCAGGCTGTACGGCCCGATGGAGCGCGCGTGGATCTTGTCGTCCACCAGGTGCGAGAGCTTCAGCATATAGATGTAGCCGACCGTGGCGGGCTGCTCGAACGGCTCGCCGACCATGCCGTCGTAGAGCTGCGTCTTGCCCGAGCTGGGCAGACCCGCCGCCTTCAGCAGCGCCTTGATCTCCGTCTCGCGCGCTCCGTCGAAGACCGCGGTGGCAAACCATATGCCGCGCTTCATGCCGGCGGCGGCGCGGACGATCTGCGCGTCGTCCAGGTCCAGGAGCTGGCTGAGCGCGGCGGTGCCCGCGAAGCGCGCCTTGAAGAGCTCGCGCACCTCGCTGGCCGACTGCATCTCTGCGGCCGCCTCGGCGATCTGCTTGCCCAGTTCGTGCGCCGCCCAGCCCAGGTGCGTCTCCAGAATCTGTCCCACGTTCATTCGCGAAGGCACGCCCAGCGGGTTCAGCACAATCTCCACCGGCGTTCCGTCCGGCAGGTACGGCATGTCCTCCTCGGGCAGGATGCGCGCGATGACGCCCTTGTTGCCGTGCCGTCCCGCCATCTTGTCGCCCACCGAGAGCTTGCGCTTCATGGCGACGTACACCTTCACCATCTTGATGACGCCGGGCGAAAGCTCGTCGCCCTTCTGCATCTTGCCGACCTTGTCGTTGGTGATCTTGCGCAGCACATCGATTTGGCGCGAGGTCATCTCCTCGATCTCGTCGATCTGCTCGTTCACCCGCGGGTCCTTGTCCGCATAGCGAATCCGCTTCAAATTGCGCGTGCTGATCAGTTCGATGGTGTCGCGGTTGAGAATGTCGCCCTTCGAGAGCAGCTTCTTGTTGGTGCGCTCGTCGTGCAGGTCGCTGAGCACCTCCCGCGCGCCCAGAATCCCTTCCAGCCGCTTCAGCCGCTCGTCGGTCAGAATGCGGATCTCGTCGGCCAGGTTGCGCTCCAGCTTCTCGATCTGCTCCTGCTCGATCTGCTTGGCGCGCTCGTCCTTCTCCTGTCCCTTGCGGCTGAAGATGCGCACGTCCACAATCGTCCCCTCGATGCCCGGAGGGCAGGTCAGCGATGCGTCGCGCACGTCGCCCGCCTTCTCGCCGAAGATGGCGCGCAGCAGCTTCTCTTCCGGCGTCAACTGGGTCTCGCCCTTGGGCGTCACCTTGCCGACAAGAATGTCGTTGTGCCCGACGCTGGCGCCGATGCGGATGATCCCCGAATCGTCCAGGTCGCGCAGCGCGTGCTCGCTGACGTTGGGAATGTCGCGCGTGATCTCCTCCGGCCCCAGCTTGGTGTCGCGCGCCTCGATCTCAAACTCCTCGATGTGGATGGAGGTGTAGTAGTCGTCCTTCACCAGCTTTTCGCTGATCAGGATCGCGTCCTCGAAGTTGTAGCCGCGCCACGGCATGAACGCCACCAGAACGTTGCGTCCCAGTCCAAGCTCGCCCTGCTCTGTGCATGGCCCGTCGGCGATCACCTGCCCCTTCACCACGCGGTCGCCCTGGCTGACGATGGGCTTCTGGTTGATGCACGTGTTCTGGTTCGACCGCTTGAACTTGGTCAACTGATAGATGTCCGAGCCAACCTCGCGCGAGAGCTGCGTGGGGTGGTGTTCGCCCTCCACGCGCACGATGATGCGCTCGGAGTCCACCGAATCGACGATGCCGTTGCGCTTGGCCAGAATCACCGCGCCGGAGTCGCGCGCGGTCACGCCCTCCATGCCGGTGCCGACGAAGGGGGCCTCGGAGACCAGCAGGGGCACCGACTGGCGCTGCATGTTGGCGCCCATCAGAGCGCGGTTGGCGTCGTCATGCTCCAGGAAGGGGACGAGTGAAGCCGCAACCGAGACAAGCTGCTTGGGCGAGACGTCGACGTAGTCCACTTCGGACTTGTTGACCATCACGAAGTTGCCCTGGCGGCGCGCATCGACGATGTTCTGTACGATGTTGCCTTTTTCGTCCAGCTCGATGTTGGCCTGCGCGACGGTATGGCGGTCTTCCTCCCACGCGGAGAGATAAAAGCTGTACGGCTCGACCTCCACCTGGCGCTTCTTCTCCTTGCGCAGGCGTTCGTTCAGCCGGCGCAGCTCGTTGGCCTCGATGTGGTCGCCCTGGCGCAGCGTGCTCTCGCCCGCGTTGACCACCGCGAAGAAGTCCAGAACGCGCCCGTCCTTCACGCGGCGGTAGGGCGACTCGATAAAGCCGTACTCATTGATCCGCGCGAAACACGAGAGCGAGCTGATGAGGCCGATGTTCGGGCCTTCCGGCGTTTCGATCGGGCAGATGCGCCCGTAGTGCGTGGGATGGACGTCGCGCACCTCGAAGCCCGCGCGCTCCCTCGACAGCCCGCCCGGCCCGAGGGCCGACAGGCGCCGCTTGTGCGTGATCTCACTCAGTGGATTGGTCTGGTCCATGAACTGCGAGAGCTGGCTCGATCCGAAGAACTCGCGGATCGCCGCCATCACCGGCTTGGCGTTGATCAGGTCGTGCGGCATCGCCGTCGACATCTCCTGATACACGCTCATCTTCTCCTTGATGGCCCGCTCCATGCGCACCAGCCCGATGCGGAACTGGTTCTCCATCAACTCGCCCACCGCACGCACGCGCCGGTTGCCCAGGTGGTCGATGTCGTCCACCATGCCGATGTTCTTGCGCAGCTTCAGCAGGTAGCGGATCGTCCCGTAAAAGTCCTCCGGCGTCAGCGTGCGCTTGTCCAGGCCGCTGGCGTCCTGGTTCTCGTAGAGCTTGATGTTGAACTTCAGCCGGCCCACGCGCGAAAAATCGTACTTGCGCTGGTCGAAGAACATGCCCTCGAAGAGCGCGCTCGCGGTGTCCAGCGTGGGCGGGTCGCCGGGACGCAGCTTGCGGTAGATCTCGATCAGCGCCTCTTCCGGCTTGCGCACCGTGTCTCGCCGCAGCGTGTTGCTGATGATGTTGCCCACATCGTCGCGCTCCGGAAAGAAGACCTCGATCGAGGTCGCGCCCGACTGCATCACCTTGTGCAGCTTGTCGGCGGACAGCTCCTGGTTGGCCTCATACAGCAGCTCGCCGGTGGTCAGGTCCACCACATCCGCCGCCGTCATGGCGCCGTCGAACTCGCTCGCCTCCACCTCGACCGACTCGATCTTGTGCGAGCGCAGCAGCTTCAGGGTGTGCGGCGTGATCTTGCGCGTGGCCGGAGCCAGCTCCTCGCCCTTCATCGTGATGCCAACCGCCGGACGCGTGCCCGGCAGGTTGCTCGCCTGCGCCTCGGGGGCCACCTTCCAGTACAGCTTGCCGTCCTTCACATGGATGGTGTCCACGGTGTAGAAGGTCTTCAGGATCTCCTCGTCGGTGCGCAGCCCAAGAGCGCGCAGAAAGATCGTGCCCAGGAACTTGCGCTTGCGGTCGATGCGCACATACAGCGTGTTCTTCTGGTCGTACTCAAACTCCACCCAGCTTCCGCGGTAGGGGATGATCTTGCCCAGGAAGTAGGTCCGGTTGTTGGCCGTCTCGAAGAAGACGCCGGGCGAACGGTGAAGCTGGCTCACGATGACCCGCTCCGTCCCGTTCACAATGAAGGTCCCGTTGGCGCTCATCAGCGGAATGTCGCCGAAGAAGACCTCCTGCTCCTTCATGTCGCGCAGGCTCTTCACGCCGGTCTCGGGGTCCTTGTCGTAGACCTTCAGCCGGATGGTCACCTTCAGCGGCGCCGAGTAGGTCATGCCGCGCTCTTCGCACTCCGCCTGGTCGTACTTCAACTGCAACCCCACCGGGTCGCCGCACTTGGTGCAGAAGTCGGGGCTGTTCTTGTTGTACGTCCCGCAGAAGCTGCACAGCACGTCCCCCGGATGGAAGGGGTCGGTGATCACCATGTGGCCGCAGTTGGTGCAGGCCGTGCGCAGATGGTTCAGCCCCTTCAGGTAGCCGCACTTGCACTCCCAGTTGCCGATGGAGAAGTCGACAAACTCGAGCTCGCTCACATTGCGAAAGTCCGTGATCGGAAAGACCGACGTGAACACCGACTGCAGCCCGTTGTCTTCGCGCTCCTGGGGCAGCTTGTCCATCTGTAGAAAGCGCTCATAGCTGCGCCGCTGCACTTCAATGAGATTGGGAATCTGGATGGAGGTGGAAATCTTGGAAAAATCGAGGCGGCTGCGGACCGCGCGCATTTCGCTGGACATGCTCTTCTCCTGAAAACTCGTGTTCGAGGCCTTCCGTGGACCGCTTCCGGTGTGGGTGCATCCGGCCGCGTTCGAAGGGGGAGGGCCGCAATGCAGCCCTCCGAATTGTTCCGTCTACGCTTGTTTCGCCTCCCACCCTCGATGCGGTCTGGCCTGTGCGCCTGTACCTGGTTTCGTCTCAATCTCTCAGCTCAGCAGAAAAATTTAACTATCGCTGGACTGCTGGAACTGCTATAAAGTCCTCGTAAGCTGGATTGCATTCGCCTCCGTGGGGAAGGCGAAAAACGCAGAAATGCGCTCGCAGGGGCAGATTGCCCCGTGAGCGCAGAGTTCGTCTTGTGCACTGTTTCCGGTTCTAAACTGGATGCCTGCCGCCCTTTGAAGCTCGCCTAGCCTCAAGGTTTTGCTGCCGCCGCTGTTCCCGTGTCACCGTGCATGTCCGCCGCCAGACTTGCAGGTGGCCGGCCCCGTAGCCCGCGCTCGCGGGATGGACCGGAAGAGTTGCCGTAGATGTTGATGCCAAACCAGCCTTGGCTGGATGCCATTGTTTCCGGCGATGCCGAACCAGCCTTAGCTGGATTGCCAAAGTTGCTTAAATCGCCTGCGATGCCGAAGCATCGGTTTGCCGAATTGTCCAATATTAAGTTGCCGAGGTGTCCGGAAGCGCTGTCTGCCTACTAGCACACCAAGGCAGAGGCGGTTCTCCATTGGTTAGGATACCGCTTTCTGTCCCGGGGTGCAAGTCGAAGAGTTAACTACTTGATTTCGACCGTCGCGACGCCCTCGAACTTCTTGGCGATGGCGGCCGCGTCTTCCTTCGAGATGTTCTCCTTCAGGGCCTTCGGAGCGCCGTCCACCAGGTCCTTGGCCTCCTTCAAGCCCAGGGCCGTGACCTCGCGCACAGCCTTGATGGTGGAGATCTTGTTCGCGCCCGCATCCTTCAGGATCACGGTGAACTCGGTCTTCTCCTCCACCGGGGCCGCTGCCGCAGCTCCGCCGCCCGCCGCCGGAGCCGCAACGGCCGCTGCCGCCGAGACGCCGAGCCGCTCTTCCAGCTTCTTCACCAACGCCGAAGCCTCAAGCAGGCTGAGGCTCACGATCTGATCTTCCAACTGCTGAATGTCTGCCATTTTTTCTCTCTCCTAAACTATTTCGATTCAGAAACTTGGTTGCTACGTTTGCGTCTCCATCTCCGAAGATTCGTTCCTCTTCGGCCGCCTCACCCCTCCGGGTTTCCGTTGCGCGGGGCGGATGCCCAGACCAGCAATCCGCCAAGCGCCCCCAGGGGGACAAAGCCAAACTCTATGCGCCCTCGGCCTTCGGCGCTTCCTCAACCGGCGCTTCTACAACCGGAACCTCGACCGCTGGAGCTTCGGCTGCAACTGCTTCTGCCGCTGGAGCTTCTGCTGCAACTGTTTTATCCGCAGCTACTTCGGCGACCGGAGCAACCGCCGAACCGGCAAACTTGCCCTTCTCCACGCCTTGGCTGACCACCACGGCTAAATCGCGGCCCGCGGCATTGATCACCGTGGCCAGCCGTTGCGCCGGAGACTGGATCAGGAACAGCAGCTTGCTGAAGAGCTCTTCCTTGCCCGGCATCGTGGCCAGTGCCTTGATCTCGTCGACCGAGAGCACCTTGCCCTCGACGATTCCCAGCTTGAAGCTGAAGAACTCCGAGTTCTCCTTCACCCAGCCTGCCAGCGCCTTGGCCAGGGCCACCGGGTCGCCCGAGGTGTATGCCACCGACGAGACGCCCCTCAGCCCCTGCAGCGCCGCCTCGATCTTGGTCCCCTCGCCGGCGCGCGCCACCAGCTTGTTCTTCACCACTTGGTAGCTGCCGCCTGCTCCGCGCACCGCCTTGCGCAGTCCGTAGTCCTTGGCTGCGGTCAGTCCGGTGAATGTGCCGACGATGGCCGAAGTCGAGTGCTCCAGCTTGCTGGCGAGCGCCTTCACCTTCTCCGTCTTCCTTGCTCTGGTCAATGCCATGACTGAATCCTCTTCGCTTTCGCCGCCCGCTCCTCGCTCACGCGCCAGAGTGGGCCTCTATCTATAAACTGCCTCTAAAAACTGCCTCTAAACCTTGCCCGCCAGCTCCAGAACAACCGAGTCGAGCTGCACGCCCGGCCCCATCGTCGAGCTGATCGTCATTCCCTTGACATATCTTCCCTTGGCCGCCGCGGGCTTGGCCTTCAGCACCGAGCTGATCACCGTCATGGCGTTGTCCACCAGCTTCTTCGGCTCGAACGAGAGCTTGCCCACCGGCACATGCACCAGCGCCGTCTTGTCGGTGCGGAACTCCACCTTGCCGGCCTTGATCTCCTTGATCGCGGCAACCACATCGGTCGTCACCGTGCCGGTCTTGGGGTTGGGCATCAACCCCTTCGGCCCCAGCACTTTGCCCAGCCGCCCCACCGACTTCATCATGTCGGGTGTGGCAATCAGCGCGTCGAAGGCGGTCCAGTTCTCCTTCTGAATCTTCTCCACCAGCTCGTCGCCGCCGGCAAACTCCGCTCCGGCAGCCAGCGCATCGGCCACCTTGTCGCCGGAGGCGATCACCGCGACGATCTTGGTCTTGCCCAGCCCATGCGGCAGCACCACCGTCCCGCGCACCATCTGGTCGGCGTGCTTGGGGTCAACGCCCAGACGGATATTCAGGTCGACGGTCTCGTCGAACTTGGCGTACTTGGCCTTTTGGATGAGTGGGACCGCATCGATCAGGGTGTAGGGCCGCCGCTCCACCAGCGCGCGCGCCTTCACCATATTCCTGGACAGCTTTCTTGCCATACTTCCCTCGTCTCCCACCGCGCGAACCCCGCAGCGCAATTTCACGCTGAACCCATCCGGAGATGCTGTTCTTCAACTGCGGGCTGGATGAGCCGTTCGGCCGTGGTGCATCTGACTGGCCCCCGCACACGGCGGAGACACTCTTTCCAGTATGCCGGAACGCAAGATTCCCGTCAAATAGGAGCGGGGACCCTGTCGCTTATTTGTTTTGGGGGGCGTCAGGAAAATCATCTGAGCCAGATGTCAGATTCACTTGATCGAACCGACTCATCAGCACCTTTGGATCAAGACAGCGATTAAACGCGAGATCGAGCCCTCTCTGAAATGCAATGATCTGATTGTGTCGTTTGACCAAGAGATTAAATTGGTCAACGTAGCGATCATGCTCTGCGGCGAGAGTCTTTTCAGATTGAGAATCACCAGTTGCCTGAGCTTGCTCAAAGGCCTGGTGCGTTGTATCAATTGTCCTCTTAAGTGAGCCGAGTTCTTCGTCAGTCGGCTTCTGCGAAGGGTTGGACTCATAATACCGTGAAACAACTCTTAGCTTCGCTTTCAGAATTTGGTACGGTTTCAAGTATTGGCTTGAGTCTAACCAGGGAATCAGCGGAGGGTCTTCACTTAATGAATCGAACTCGAAGATCGCAGGCTGGACATTCTCTCCTGTGTCGATACCGTTCTCTATTTCTATACTAAGCTCCATAATCTTTGCGTTGAAAAATGCACTGGAGGCAAACCCGTCACGATTGGCAGCAGCGTCTGTAAGATACGGCTCGATTTGTACTGCGATTCGCTCAAAATCTTTGTAGTCGTATTTTTCACGATCCAGAACGTAATCGGTTATTGTAGTGGTGCCCTCTTGGTGTGTACCACTTACAGTTGCATTCTGATGCACGGCGTCAGCCAGTGATCCAATAAGTTCATTTACATTGTCACGACTGGAGGCTGAGGCCTTATTTGTTATAGGAGGTGGTGCTGTGTTAATTGGAGGTTCATACCGTGTCTCATACCCTGTGGGCCGGTTCAGCGTAACGTAAATTCCGAAAATTATTGCGATGCAGATCGCAATACTTGGAAGTGCAGTCAGCAATCGAAATGTATCACGAGGTGTCGCTGGTGATTGAGGACACATTGCTCTGAGGGAATTTGCGAAGTCTTCAGTTGCTTTATCTTGCTCAAGTTTCAGGCTTGAAACTATTGTTTCAAGGGATTGTTTGATCTCCCCTTTCTGATAAAGCTGGTAGGCAACCAATCGTAGAAGTGCCGCATTTTGTGCGCGATCCTGCTTGCCGCCAAGTGCGTTGTGATAGAGCGCTTGGACTGTATAAATCGGCCCCCACGGCACACCCCACCAACCTACAATACCTGTAACGGAAGACCAGACCGCAGCTTGCTTCGCTCTACATCGCTCGCACCATATACCAGATTTTCCACCTCTTCTAGTCACGACGAGAAGGGAGTAGACCCAATACATCTGAGATATTCGCAGACTAGAGTTCTGCGCACCACAGAACTGGCAGACGACTAAAGGCGGGGGCGAGGGTGAGGGAGGGGGAGGCGACGGTTCAGCGTGCTTGCTAGATTCTTTCGATGCTTGTGAATGTTCCTGAGGATGCAAGTAGGAGTCATACTTAGCACGAGATACGGGGTCACTGAGAACAGTGAAAGCCTCGATCAACTCAGAAGTCTTCGCACTAGCTAATGGGTCTTTGTTGTGGTCTGGATGGTAGATCTGGAGCAGTCTGAGGTAAGTCGATCTAATCGTCGCGCTATCGGCTCTTTCGGAAACGCCAAGAACGTCGTAATGTGTACGCATCGGCTTTGCCTTTTGGGGACTGGGCCAAATTCTAGCCGATAGCCAACACAAATTCTAATTGTTTCGTACGGGCTGGAATATGCCCGCGCAGAAGCATCAGGCCCAAATCCTCGCCAGCACCAGTTCAAACCCGGCGATGGGGCCGGTACCCTGGACGGAGGTGGGCTGCGCGAGGACCTCCGGCTGCTCGCCCGGGCGGTAGATGCTGACGGCCTTCTCCAGCGGATCGATGAGCCACGCGACCTCAGCCCCATTGGCGATCCACATCTCCATCTTGGCCTGCAAGTCGGGCAGGCGGTCCGTCTCCGAGCGCACCTCAATGACGAACTCCGGGCAGATTGGCGCAAACCGCTTCTGGTCCTCGCGGCTCAGCGCATTCCATCGCCGCAACGAGACCCAGGCCGCGTCGGGAGCGCGCATCGATCCGTCCGGCAGCGTAAATCCGCCATTGGAATCGAAGACCTTGCCCCGCCCATCCTGTCGCGCCCACAGGTTCAGGTCCGTGATGATCTCCGAGTTCCAACCGCTGCCTTCGCTTCCCGTCGGCGACATCACGATAAGCTCTCCCTTGGCGTCGCGCTCCACGCGGGCCGTCTCATTTTCAGCGCAGAAGCGCATCAACTCCTCGTCCGTCATGGGACGGTCGAAGCGCAGGCGGACTGGCAGACCCGTATCTGTGAGCGCGAGATTCATGGAGTTAGTCTACTCCCACGACTTGTCAATCGGATCAATAGAAGGTGAGTCTTACGGCTGCGTCATGCGCACGCTCACACCATACCCTTGCAGCGGAATGGTGGTGTCCACGGTGTCCGTATCGGTCTCGATCACCGTCATCACCTGCGAGTCCTTGCACACCACATACACCTTGCCCGTTGGCGTCGCGTTCGCCGTGGCAATCCACACCGGATGCCCGTTGATCGGGATGGTCGCCGTCACCGTCTGCGTGGTCAGGTTCACCACCGACACCGTGCAGGTCGTCGAAACGTTCGGCACCGCCACCGCCGCGCAGGGCAGTCCCGCAACCCCGGCGTTGGCCACATACGCCCGCGAATAGTCGCTCAGCACCGACACCATGATCGGGTTGACGCCCACCGGAATCGTCGTCACCACCTGCCCGAAGGTCGTCGCGTCCACCGGGTTGGTTGGATCGCAGTTCGGGTTGGTCGGCAGCGCCGTCGCCATGCACAACGGAATGTTGATCAGCGTCACCGAGCCATTCGACGTGCCCGTCCCCTCGTTGACCACCACCAGCTCATCCAGGCCCGACGCCAGGTCCGCCCACACCGGACGCACCCCCACCGGGATCGTGTTCAACGGCGTGTCCAGCGCGTTGGTCTGCGCGTTGATCACCGACACCGTCCCGTCCGTCTGGTTCAGGATGAAGGCGCGCCGGGTGTCGATCGTCATCACCCCATACACCGGCCCGCGTCCCACCGGAAGCGTGGCCGAGATCGTCGGCATGGAGGTCAAGCTGGTTGCGTTCTCGATCGCCTCCACCTGTCCCGGCCCGCCGCTGGCCGACTGGCTGATGCCATAGAACCGCGTCGATCCCGCCTGGCCCACCACATACACCGGCGTGAAACCGGTCGCAACCGGCAGCTCCTGCTTCAGCGCCGGCGGCGTTCCCAGCAGTTGATCGATCCCGTTCACCCCGGGGTCTGCGATGTAGGCCGTATTCGACGTCGTGAAGAGGCTCGCCGGGTTTGCCCCCGCCAGCAGTGTCGTCTGCAACACCTGGCTCGTGATCAGCGAGGTGTTGATGTCGAACGAGGTCACCGTCTTGTCGCTGTTCAGCGTATAGCCGTTGGTTCCGTTCGCGTTCAACGCCAGGTAGTACGGATTCACCCCCAACTCCGCCGTTACCAGCACGGTGTCGCCGGAAAAATCCACCATCGTCATCAGTCCGTTCGATGTGGCGCTCGGGCTCGACACCGCAATCGCATACTTGGTCGGTTGCGCCGCCGGCCCCACCACGCCGATCGCGCTTACCACCGGCCGATACGCGTTCCCGCACCCGGCCATCATTGCCAGCGATGCGGTCAGCCCCGCTGCCGCCGCCGCGCGCCCAAATGACGCCGCTCCGCGCACCGCCCTCTGAATCCCGCTCCGTTTCCCAATCTCTGCCGACTGCGCTTCCGCTCGATGCAAACCTGCTCCCACATTCCCGCCGATGCTGACTGCGCTCAAGCCTCGATTGTAAATCAACCCGGCCCCCTGCGCTCCCGCCCCCTTCAAAACCACTCCCGCCGCGCCTCAAACTCACAACTCAGAACTTACAACTTACAACTGTCTTTAAGCGTCCGCCCTCCCGTGCAGCCAGCCGATGTTCACATGCAGCCGCAGCAGCGTATAGCTCAGCATCTCGTGGAAGTAGCGCAACGCCAGGTCGTAGTCGTCGATGTTTCCCAGCGTCCCGCGCGGCGAGGTGTAGACGATCAGCCCTGCGTCATGGCACAGCTTGCGCACGCGGAACAGGTGCGTCCCGTCGCTCACCACCACAATGCTGTTCAGATGCCTCTGCCGCGCGATCTCCGCCAGCCGCCGCACCTGCTGCTCGGTGTCCACCGAGTGGGTCTCCGCCACAATCCGGTCATACGGAACGCCGTTCGCCAGCAGGTAGTCGCGCCCCACGCCGCCCTCGGTCTTCCCTTTGTCAAGATCGCTGCCGCCGCCCAGCGTAATCACAAGCGGGGCCATCTGCTCGCGGTAGAGCTCCACCGCGTGGTCCAGCCGCGCATGCAGCACCGGCGACGGCCGTCCGCCGTACTCCGCCGCCCCGAAGACCGCGATCGCGTCCGCCGGCCGCGCCTCGTCCCTCCCCGCAACCGCGTTGATCTCGACCGTGAGCCAGCCAAACCACCCCAGCGCCGCCAGCAGCACAACGCCCAGCAGGCGCCGCAGCAACAGTCGCGCCGTCGTCTCCCTCCGCTTCGGCGAAGTGGAGCGGCGCTTCGGCAGACTGAAGCGGCGCTTCGGCGAACTGGTGGACGTGGAACCCATAGGGCAGGAATTCTCGACGGCAAGGCTGCAGCGCTTCCGGCCCGCCGCTGAAGCTGCCAGTGTAACTGCAAGAGGAACTGCAATGTCCGGCGCAGCCCCAGTATCCATCTTCCCGCCTCGCCCGACAAACATCCTTCCGCAACTTAACCTCCGTCGGAGTTATGCTATGTTCTTGCGCTGTTCTCCATTGCATCCCAGCTCCAGATTGCATCCCAGCTCCAGCCCCTCGCACAGGAGAATCCTTTGACGGCCGAGATACTCCGCATCCACCCGGATGAGCCAGAGCCCGAGTTGATCGCTCTGGTGGTCCGCTCGCTCTCCGCAGGCCGCGTCGTCGCGCTGCCCACCGACACCTTCTACGGCCTCGCCGTCGATCCCATCAACCTGCGCGCCGTCGACCGCATCTACGAGCTCAAGAGCCGCGCCCGCCACAAGCCGCTCTCCCTGCTCATCGGCGACACCGCTCAGGCCTACGGCCTCGCCCGCCAGATCGACACCGCATTCGACCGCCTCGCCGAGCGCTTCTGGCCCGGCCCGCTCACCCTCGTCGTCAAGGCCGGCACCCGCCTTCCCCTGCGCGTCACCGCCAACACCGGCAACGTCGCCCTGCGCGTCCCCGAGGCAGCCATCGCACGCGCCGTCGTCGACCTCCTCGGCCTGCCCATCACCGCAACCTCCGCCAACCTGCGCGGAATGCCCGAGTGTACCGACGCCGCCAGCGTCAGCGAGCAGCTTGGCAACCAGATTCCCCTCATCGTCGATGGTGGCCCCACTCTCCGCTCCACCCCCACCACCATCGTCGACCTCTCCGGCGGCGGAAACTCCTGGATGATCCTCCGCGAGGGGGCCATCCCCACCCACGAGATCGCCCTCGCCCTGCAGCACTAATCGCCTTCTTCACGGAGAACCCTCGTTCTCCCTGCCAACTTCACGTCAAATTAAGCTGGCGGTTCTACCATTTCTCTGATTGCGTTCGGCGCACATGGCAGCAACAGCCATCGCGGCCCGAAGCAAACGTAACCGCTCACCCAAAGTTGCCACACCAAAGGAGAACTGATTTGCCATCCATTCGGAACATCATGAAGCCTCTTGCCACGCTGCTGGTTCTCGCAGCCATGCCCTGCCTCGCCCAGTCCAACTGGGCAGTTGTACAAACCTTCCACATCGGCGGAGAGGGTAGCTGGGACTACGTCACCATCGACGCACCCAACCATCGCCTCTTCGTCACCCGCTCCACCCATACCCAGGCCATCGACACCGACTCCGGCAAGGTGCTGGGCGACATTCCCGGCCAGGTACGTTCTCACGGCGTGGCCATCGTGCCCAAGCTCAACCGCGGATTCATCACCGACGGCGGCGGCCCAGGAGCCATCCTCGTCTTCGACCTGAAGACCTACGCCACCCTCGGCAAGCTCGCCGCCATGCCCGATGCAGACGGCATCATCTACGACGCCAAGCTCGACCGCGTCCTCGCCGTCTCCGGCGACGGCGGCGCCCTCATGACCTTCGCCCCGGACATCGATCCGGCAAACGGCAAAGTCACCTCCATCGACCTGGGCGGCAAGCCGGAGTTCCTCGCCTCCGACGGCAGCGGTAAGGTCTTCGTCAACCTTGAAGACAAGGATGTCGTCGCCGTCGTCGACCTCAAGTCGCGCTCTGTCGTCTCGCGCTGGCCGGTCGCGCCCGCCGGCCACCCAGTCGGCATGGCGATCGATCCAGCCGCCCACCGGCTCTTCATCGGCTGCCGCAATCCGCAGAAACTGGTCGTAATGAACGATGAGACCGGAAAGATCGAGGCCGCGCTTCCCATCGGCGCGGGCGTGGACGCCACCGCCGCCGCCGCGGGCGTTGCCTTCGCCAGCGCAGGAGACGGCACCCTGACCGTCGCCGCCGAGAAGTCCGGTGCATTCGCAGTCGTGCAGACGGTGAAGACGCCCACCGGAGCGCGCACCATGGGCATGAACGCCGTGACCCACCGCCTCTTCCTGCCCACTGCAGAGATGGAGCCCGCCACCACGGGTCGCCCCCGTCCCAAGCCCGACACCTTCATGATCGTCGTGGTCGGTCAACAGTAACAACCTCAAGCCGGAGGGAGCGCCGCACCACCTTCGGCGCTCCTCGGTACTTTCCTCTGTCGTTGTCTGTTCCTGCCGTCATCCTGAGCGCAGCCTTATTTATTTGTCATTCCGCAGCGCAGCGGAGGAATCTGCTTCTGCCGTTATTTGTTTCTGCCGTCATCCTGAGCGAGCGCAGCGAGTCGTAGGGCCCTCCGCATTTGTCTTTATCTGCTGCTCGTCATTCTGGCGTAGCCAGAATCTCGGTATTCGTCTTGCTTAGGGCCCCGGCTCACCCGTGCGAAGAAGCCGCAGCACGACTCCCATCCCGCGCACGCGCTATCCTGATCAGCGGAGAACCGATCATGCGCCGCACCAGACTTCTCGCCGCAGCCTTCGCCCTGCTCACCCTCACCGGCCCCGCCTTTACCGGTTCAGCGCAAACCGCGCAGCCCAAGCCCGAACTGCTCCTATTCCATCCCTCCGGCCCGCCGCTCTCCTACGAAGTCGCAACCATCAAGCCGGTCGATTCCAAGACCGCCGACCAGATGGTCATGCTCCCGCCCGGCGCTACTCTCAAGCCGCTCAGCATCCGCCGCTACATCATGGACGCCTACGGCGCCACATACCAGGCCCAGGTTGTCGGTGGCCCCGACTGGCTCAACAAGGACCCCTACAACATCAAGGGCAAGGTTCCCGACGACCTTGAAGCCGCATACCAGAAGATGACCTCCGACGCCCGCCACGACCAGGACCGCAGTATGCAGCAGTCTCTGCTCGCCGACCGCTTCCATCTCAAGGCGCACTTCGAGACCCGCGTTCTGCCCGTCTATGAAATCGTGCCTGCCAAAGGCGGCCTCAAGATCACCGAGGTCCCTGCGCCGCCCGAGCGCAAACCCGGCGATCCTCCCATTCCCATCGGTTTCCACATCGGCGACCAGGTCCCTCCCGGCACGATAGTGACCACGATGAACAGCAACGGCCTCTTCGTCTACAACGCCCGCGCCATCAAAATGCAGTGGCTGGCTCGCGCTATCAGTTTCTCCGGCGCCGCCGAAATCGGCGATCGTCCCATCGTCGATCACACCGGCTTCACCGGCTGCTTCGACATCAAGGACCTTGCCTGGGCAGCACTCAACGCCAACACCGCCGACGCTCCCGACGCCCCCTCGCTCATCGTAGCTCTCCAGGAAAAGCTCGGCCTCAAGCTCGTCCGCGCCAAGGACCCCATCAAGGTCCTCGTCATCGACTCCATCGACCGCCCCTCGCCCAACTGATCGCCCTCGCCCTCCAGCACTAAAGAATCAGCGCATCAGTCTTGCTTAAGGGCACGGGTTTACCCGTGCCGTAAACCTTATCTCGACACCGGCTTCAGCCGCTGAGGTCACTCCACGCCAAGCCACGACTTCCCTGCCGCGCAGGCGGTATCATGATCAGCGGAGAACGATCATGCGCCTGACCAAGCGAATCGCCGCAATATTCATCCTCTGCTTCACCCCTTGCGCCCTCGCCCAACTCGCAACACCAAAGCCCGACGCGCCGGCCACCCCCCTGCCCACCCCCGCCCAACAGATGGCCGCAACCGTCCTCCTCCAGCGCCCGGCCACCACCCCCGCCTCCTGCACCTGGGGCTACGAAGACGGAGTCCGTCTGGACGGCATGGCCGCCATCTGGCACAACACCGCCGACCCCGCGCTCTTCAACTACATCAAGGCAGCCGTCGATCCATGCATCGCCGCCGACGGCTCCATCGTCGGCTACAAGCCCGAAACCCACACCCTCGACAACATCGAGATGGGCCGCGCCGTCCTCTTCCTCTACCGCGTCACCCAGGACGCCAAGTACGCCCGCGCCGCCAAGTTCGTCCACGACCAGCTCGACCTTCAGCCGCGCACCCCCAGCGGCGGCTACTGGCACAAGCAGATCTATCCCAACCAGATGTGGCTCGATGGCGCCTACATGGCCGAACCCTTCCGCGCCGAGTACGCCGCCACCTTCCAGCAGCCCGCCGACTTCGACGACATCGCCCACCAGCTCCTCCTCATGGACCAACACATGCGCGATCCGGACTCCGGCCTGCTCAAACATGGCTGGGACGAGTCCAAGCAGATGCCCTGGGCCGACAAGACCACCGGCCTCAGCCCCGAAGTCTGGGGACGTGCAATGGGCTGGTACTCGATGGCCCTCGTCGACACGCTCGACTGGTATCCAATCAATCATCCGCAGCGCGCCGCGCTTATCGCCGCGCTGAACCGCACCATGGCCGCAGTCGTCAAGGCTCAGGACGCAAAGACCGGCCTCTGGTGGCAGGTCATGACTCACGACAGCGAACCGGGCAACTATTTCGAGGCCTCCGCAAGCTGCATGTTGCCCTACGCGCTGGCCAAGGGCGTCCGCCTTGGCCTTCTTCCGCAGGCTGATGAAGAGAACGCCAAGCGCGCGTGGGCGGGCATCCAGAAGCAGTTCATTGTCACCGGTCCCGACGGCACACTCATCCTGCAAAGCACGGTCAAGGTCGGTGGCCTCGGCGGCACGCCCTATCGCGCAGGCGACTTCGATTACTACATCCACGAGCCGGTCGTCGATCAGGACAAGAAAGGCGTGGGCGCATTCCTGCTGGCCGGCTCCGAGATGGAGCAGTCCTCCACCGAAGCCCTCGGCCAGGGCAAGATCGCGCTGATGGACGCCTGGTTCAACTCGCAGACGCGCACCAACGCTCTCGGCCAGACCGAGCTCTACCACTACAAGTGGGAAGACGACTCAGCCAGCGGCTACTCGCTCTTCGGTCGCGCCTTCCAGAGTTACGGCGTCTCGCTCGCCACGCTCGCGGCCGCGCCCACCGCCGCCGCGCTCGCCAAGGCCCAGATCTACATCATCGCCTCGCCCGACATCCCCATCAAGAACCCCACGCCGCACTATATGGACCAGCCCAGCGGCGACGCCATCGAAGCCTGGGTCAAATCCGGCGGCGTCCTCCTGCTCTTCTACAACGACCGCGACAACACCGAGTTCGACCACTTCAACACATTGAGCGACCGCTTCGGCATCCACTTCAACCCCGTCCTCTCGCACCACGTCGTCGGCGACGACCACCCCTCCGGCGAGGTCGTCATTCCCCCCAACACCGGCATCTTCGGCGCGGGATTTACCGCCTACATGAAGGACACCTGCTCGATCACCGTTCACAACCCGGCCAAGGCCGTCGTCACAGACCACGGCGACATCATGATCGCCATCTCGCATGTCGGCAAGGGAGTTGTTCTCGCGGTCGTCGATCCCTGGGTCTACAACGAGTACGCCGACGGCCTCAAGATGCGCCAGTACGACGGCTTCGAGGCCGCACAGGACCTCGCCGCCTGGGCCACGCGCCAGGCAAAGTAAGCCTGAGGCTCTCTGAATCGTTGACCTTTGAAGAATCGTTGAGTTTTGAAAGGGCGGGACTTCAGTCCCGCCGTAATCGACGCATCTTCATTGAGACTTTACTGGCTGCGGGGAAAGAGTGTTCTGCTTAAGGGCACGGCTTCAGCCGTGCCGAATAAGCCGCGGAATCAATAGGGCTTTAGCCCCTGAGGTACGGTTTTCGTTCGCGCCACGGCTTTTTCCGCAGCCTGTTTAAACTACAGTTGTAGATCGCAAATTCCGGAGGGAGCCGGGGGCTTCAGCCCCCGGAAAGAGAGCGTATTTGCGGGGCCTTCAGGCCCGGGCTCTTGATGTTTTTCGAGGGCCTAAAGGAAATACAACTGTAGCGTTTAGCCCCCGAGGGAATCTTCACGCCCCCGGAAAGACCGCCCTCCTCAGCTTCCCGACCATATTGCCAAGCCGCGCCGCGTCGGGCGTTGCCTCGGCGGCCAGCAGCACTTCGATCTCCCGCGCAATGCGCGTTCCCTCGTCGTAGCCATACATGCCCAGCGAACCCGCCAGCTTGTGCGCGGTATGGCTGGCCTCCTCGCGCAGCTCTTCGCTGAACGTGCCCTCTGCGGCAGCCGTCGCCGCCCGTTCCAGCAGGGCGAGGCGCCCCTCCACCAGTGGGCGGTTGCGCAGCCAGATCGCCGCCAGCAGCGATGTGGTCTTCTCGTCGGTTTCGGCCTCTGTCATATCGCTCCTCGAAGAGGTTCGACCGCCCGCGCCGTCGGCGCAAGCCCTTCCACATAATCCTGCGCCGTCACTCCTTCCATCCCAGCTTCTCGCAGATCTGCTCCGCCAGGGTGAGCGGGTTGAAGGGTTTGAACAGCACAGCCGCGACTCCCAGATCGGCAAACCGCCGCTGGTCCACGCCCTGCACCTTGGCGGTCAGCAGCAGCACCGGAATGCCGGCCAGGTCGGGGTTCTGTTGCATCAGGCGGAATGTGGTGGGGCCATCCATATCGGGCATCATCACATCCATCAGGATGGCGTCGGGAAAGGGTCTGCTGTTGGCCGCGGCGCGCAGTCCGTCGGCCCCGTTGCAGGCGGTCACGATCTCCCAGCCGGCCGTCGCCTCCAGTGAGAGGGCCGCGACCTCGCGAATGTCTTCTTCGTCGTCGATGATCAGGATCCGGCGCATGGCTCTGCTACTCTCTCATACCGTCAAGCGGCTGGCGCGCACGTTGTGTTGTCTGCCCTGCACCGTGCCCGCCTTGCTCTTCAGCACGCGTCCCAGCTCGGCCAGCAGAAGGCTCTCGTTGTACGGCTTCTGCACCCAGCCCTGGGCCTCGCCCACCAGCATCGGCCGCTCGCTGGGCGAACTGACGCTGAGGATCACCACCGGAATCGCTGCCGTCGCCGCCGAACTCTTCAGTTGCCGCAGTGTCTCCCAGCCGCTCAGGCCCGGCAGGTAGTGGTCCAGCAGGATCGCCGAGATGGAGGGCGACGGTGCGTCTCGCATGGCCTGCTCATGGGCCAGCGCAATCACCTCTTCGCCGCTGCCTGCCTCGATCACGTCGTAGCCGCGCCGCTGAAGCTGTTCGCACACCACCGTGCGGATGCCCGGGTCGTCGTCGCACACCAGGATCAGCCCCTCGCCGCGTTCCACCACCGGTGCCGACGCCGTGGGCAGAACGCTGTCGCCGACCCGCACCGACCGCAGGAACTGCACGCAGAACGTGGTGCCGCTGTTGCCCTGGCTCGGCTGCGCCCAGCTTTCGTTGGGCTGCGCCCAGATCAGCCCGCCGTGCTGCTGAATGATGCTGCGGCAGATCGCCAGCCCAAGCCCCGTGCCCCCCTTCTTGCTGGAGTCCGTGGACTCAACCTGCTGGAAGCGGTCGAAGATGCTCTCCAGCTTGTCCACCGGAATGCCCCGCCCGCGATCGATCACCTTCAGCGACAGTGCGTCGGCGTTGGCGTCGATCTCGACCGAGACCGTCGAGCCCTCCGGCGAAAACTTGATCGCGTTCGACAGCAGGTTGGTCAGCACCTGCAGAATCCGGTCCGGATCGGCGTCAAAGTAGATCGAGTCGTGCGCCGCGTAGCTGTTCAGTTCCAGGCGGATCTGCGCGGCTTCGGCCAACGCGCTCATCATCTCGACGGACTCCCGCGCCAGATCGTATAACGAGCAGCGGCGCAGGCTGACGGGGGCCCGGCCAGACTCCATCCGCTCCAGGTCCAGAATGTCGTTGATCAGCCGAATCAGCCGTTCCGTGTTGGTCGAGGCGATGCGCAGCAGGTTTTGCGCCCTGGAGCCGACATTGCCCAGCAGTCCCGACGACAGCAGCCCCAACGCCCCGCGAATGCTGGTCAACGGCGTGCGCAGTTCGTGCGATACCGTCGAGATGAACTCGTCCTTCGCGCGGTCCAGATCCGACCGCTCGGCCAGCCTGTGTTTCTGCTCCTCGGCGTTTTCGCGGCTGCGCTGCAGCAGTTCGCTCAGCCCGCCCAGATCGCGCTGTTGCTGGCGCACCTTCCTGGCGAGCCGCAGCGCCAGAACGCCAAGCAGACCCATGCACGTCAGAAATAGAATGCTGAAGATAGTCAGTGAAAAACTCATCGCCGATGGCCTCATGGTACCCGTGATTCGACGCTGAGAGATGAAATCCACAGGTGGGGCATCTACCGTTATACCCCTCTATTGCCCTAAGCGGTATACGTTTCTGGCTTAAGCGCTGACCGTTGCCCCCATCCGCTCCAGCACCCGGCCCCACTGCTTGCCCTTGCGCTCCGCCGCCGCACCCTTGTGCAGCGCGTAGCCCGCCACCAAAGGCAGCGCCAGCGTGGCCTCGGCGAACACCATCTGCTCAAATGTGGTGTCCACCTTGCCCCAGCTGCTCGCCTCCTTCAGCGTCGATCCCGAGAGCGCGCCGTCGCGCACATCCGCCACCGTAATCTGCACCGCATACTTGTGCATCGGCGCGTCCACCCCCAGAACCTCTGCCGCCACCACAATGTCCTGCGCAAAGTTCTTCGGCACCCCGCCGCCAATCATCAGCAGCCCGGTCGTCGGATTGGCGATCTTCAACTGCGTCAGCTCATAAAAGTCCTTCGCCGAGTCGATCGACACCGCCGCCTTGCCCCGCCGCGCGTGCCGGTGCGCCACAAACCCGAACCCAGCCGAGCAGTCCGAGAACGCCGGGCAGAAGATCGGCACCTCCTTCTCGTACGCCGCCAGGATAATCGAGTCGCTGTTCCCCTCCGCCGGGGTCCGCCCGTTGGCCTTCAAATAAGCGCCAAACTCGCGCAGGATCTCCCGCGAGCTGTAGGGCCGCGGCTCCAGCGAGTTGATGATCTTCTGCGTCGTCTCATCGCAGGTCCGCAGCTCTTCTTCGTCGATGAACGTGTCGTAGATGCGGTCGATCCTCAGCTCGCGCAACTCCGCGTCGCGGCTGCCGTACCTGTACTCGTCGCCCGCAATGTAGTGCCGGAATCCCAGCGCCTCGAAGAAGTCCTGGTCCACAATGTTCGCGCCCGAAGAAACAATCGCGTCCACCATATTCGAGCGCACCAGCTCGACAAACACCTTCTGCAAGCCGGCCGAGATCAGCGACCCGGCAAGGCACAGGATCACGCCGCACTCCGGGTCGCGCAGCATCCGCTCGTAGATCGCCGCCGCCCGAGCCGTGTCCCGCGAGCTGTATGCCATCGAGGCCATCGCGTCCACCAGCGCCACCACGTTGTGCTGCGTGATGTCGATGTGCTGAACGGGCGTCCTGAGCAGTTCTTTTTTCGTCGCCATAAGTCAGCTACCAGTCTATCGCGACGGCGCAATCGAGACGCGCTGGGTGCCCCTGTTCTTCGGAGGGAGCGTGGAACTTCAGAGGGTGCTGAAAAACTCTCGTTTTGCTTAAGGGCACGGGTTCACCCGTGCCATAAAATGCTTTATTTGCAATACGGCTTTAGCCGCTGAGGGCGGGTTAAAGGCGACACACCGACTTTTCAGCACCCTCTTCAGCCCCCTGAATAAGCTCAATCGAATCAAAGAGATTTAGCCCTGGGCCTTTCCCCCCGTCATTCTGGCCTAAGCGAAGTCGAAGGGAGAGGAATCCGAGTTTCGCCCGATCTACTGTGCCGCAGCCAGTACGGTAATGCGCCGCAGGCGAATCTTCCCCTCGCGCTTCCGCGTCTGGGCAATGTCGTAGGAAGACTGCATCCGCATCAGCGTCTCCATCCTCACCCCGAAGGCCTTCTCAATCCGCAGCGCCATCTCGCCGGAGAGGCTGGCCTTCCCGTTCAGCAGGCTGGAGAGTGCTGGCCGCGAGACATTCAGCGCCGCTGCAGCCGCGGTCACCGTCAACCCCGCAGGCTCGAGTATCTCCGTCCGAATAAAATCTCCGGGATGCGGTGGGTTCTTCATCGCCATCGGTCTTTCCTCCTGTCCTAGTGGTAGTCCTCTAAATTCAGATCGAAAATCTCGCGCTCGACAGCATCAATGCGAAACGTCAAGCGTCGGTTTCCGGTAACGCTGAGACTCCATGTGCCCTTGCGGTCGCCGGTCAAACGATGGGCCTTCCACGATGGGAGCGAATGCAACTCGTCCGGATCGTCCATGTCGTCCAGAAAGGCAAACATCTTGCGCAGCTTGTCCGCCGTATCGTAGGAGACACCCTTCGCGCTGTCTTCTTCGTAGAGATTTCGCAGGCCCTTGTGAACGAAGTTGCGAATCTTCATTGACAGTTAGTGTAGCCTGTCACGCAACACTTGTCAATCCGCGTCCGTGAAGATCGCCTCGATGCTGCTCTCGAACAGCCGAGCAATGCGGAAGGCCAGTGGCAGCGAAGGATCGTACTTACCGGTCTCGATCGCGTTCACCGACTGGCGCGAGACCTCCAGCCGGTCGGCCAGGTCGGCCTGCGACCACTCCCGCTCCGCCCTCAGCACTCGCAGCCGGTTCTTCATCGGTACCTCCAGCGCAGAGCGGCCGTTGCAATCCCCTGGAAGCACCAGAAGAGCGGGAACGTCATGTACGGCTGGAAGGGATGAACGTGCGCGTACAACTGGAGAAATCCCCATACCGACGTTAGCGACAGGATCGCGCCCAGTCCCCACAGCATCGACTGGATCAGCAGGTTGCGTTGAAACTCGTCCTTCTCCTCCGCCAGGTACAGCCCCACCACGACGATGACTCCAATGATCGGGACCGCCGGCAATGTTGCCAGTCCATAGAGCAGCGCGCCGGTGGGATGAAGCCGGTGAATACACCACTCCGCAAAGAGAAGCGCCACGGCATACGCGGCTATCGTGGACACAAACCGAATCAGGTAACGGCGAGTCGCGGGATTCTGTTGCATGCAGTTCATGATTGGCTCCTATTCTTTACCGGTACTTCCGTTGCAGAAACGGCACTCCAATGCCGACAAAGATCCAGAAGACTGTGTAGGTGTAGGTGGGGTTGAAGTGCCGGATGTGGGTGAACGTCTCCAACAATCCCCACGCCGACGTGAACACCAGCACCCCGCCCAGCCCCCATAGCAGCAGCTCAACCATCACGCTGCGCTGGACCTCGTCCTTGTCCTCGATCAGATACAGCCCGATCGCGATGATGTTTCCCAGAATCGCAACCGCGGGCAGAACGGCCAGCACAGTTGCCAACGGCCCATGCGGACGAAATTTGTAGAAGGTCAAAGCAATCGAGATGGTCAGCACAATGTAAGCAGACGATGCGGCAAGGGTCCGGAAGATAAATCGCCGCACCGCAGGATTCTTGGTCATACATCCCATGACTTGTTTCCTTTCCTTTATGACAAGCTAACTTTACACAACCGGCCATATAATGTCAAGCCCCCTTGTCATTTTTTTTACATGGATTGTCGTCATTCTGGCCTGAGCGAAGTCGAAGGCCAGAATCTCCGTAGTTCGCTCGACCGGCCGCCTACTCTTCCCGCTGCTGCTTGGCCGCGATCTGCTCCAGTTGCCGCCGCCAGTCCAGCTCCTCCACAAAGCCGCGGCTGGATCGCCACTCCTCCTGCACCTTGACGAACAGTTCCAGAAAGACGCGCGTCCCCAGCAGGCCCTCGATCTCCTTGCGCGCCGCCGTCCCGATGGCCTTCAGCATCGCGCCCTGCTTGCCGATCAGGATCGCCTTCTGCCCCCTCCGCTCGCAGTAGATCGCCGCCGCAATCTTCGTCACCGGGAGCTTCGCGCTCGGCGAACGCTTTTTTGCAGCCTGTGCTGGTTCAATAAATTGCTCGATCACCACCGCCGTCGCGTACGGAACCTCTTCGCCGGTCAGCATCAATATCTTCTCGCGAATCAGCTCGGCCACCAGAAACCGCTCCGGCTGGTCCGTCACCTGGTCGCGCGGAAAGTATCGCTGGCCCTCGGGCAGTACCGCGACGATCTTCTCCAGCAGCAGCGGCAAGCCCTCCTTCTTGCGCGCGGAGATCGGCACCACCTCGGCGAAGCTGTGCTGCGCGCTCCAGTGCGCCATCAGCGGCAGCAGCTCCTCCTTGCGCACCGCGTCGATCTTGTTCAGCACCAGCACCACGGGGCAGTCCAGCCGCCTCACCAGCCCGAGCGCAAAGTCGTCCTCCGCCGCGCTCATCGCCATCCGCCCCGTAATCTTCGCTGAACGTCCGTCATCCTGAGCGGAGTGACTCACAGCGTGAGTCACGGAGTCGAAGGACCCCGAGGGATCCAAACCTGCCACAGCCGCTCGAACCGTTCTGCCAGCAGAGCCTTTCTTCGCGGACATGGGAGTCTCATCACCACTCTTCAAAGGAAGCCGGTGCGTCACATCCACGATAAACAGCACCGCATCGCGCGTCTCCAGAGCGTCCTGTACCTCCTGCATCATGCGCCGGTCGAGCTGCGACTCCGGTTTGTGGATGCCGGGCGTATCCACCAGAACCACCTGCGCCGCCGGATGTCCCGCCTCGCCTTTCGCCTTTTTCTTCAGCGGAACCTCCAGCACGCCGTGGATGCGCGTCCGCGTGGTCTGCGGCTTGTGCGTCACAATAGCCAGCTTCTGCCCCAGCAGCGCATTCAGCAGCGTGGACTTGCCCGCGTTGGGCCGACCAACAATGGAAACGAATCCCGAGCGAAATGCCATCCCCCATTATCCCCCGCCGCGCCCCGCCACGGATTGGGTGCCCCATCCTTCGGCTTCGCTCAGGACAGGCTCTTCGATTCTGAGACGTGGGTTTCCAGAGGTCTGCAGGACACCTTACTCCGCCGCTGTCTCCGCCAGCCCCACCCTCACCCGCTCCACCTTGCGGTCGGTCGACGCGATCACCTCGAAGCGCAGCAGCTTGCCCTCCACCACCTCGCCCGGCAGAGGAATGTGCCCCGCAATCTCCGAGACCAGCCCACCCAGCGTCGTCGCCTCATACTGCTGCGGAAAGAGCCATGGCAACCGCGGCTGCGCGTCCCGTCCCTCCAGCGCCTCGTCGTCTGCGCCTTCGCCGCGCCCGGCCTCGCGCTCCTCCGGCTCCGCAAACAGCTCGCGCAGCCGCGACACCTCGAAGCTGCCCGGCACCACGAAGCTCCCATCCGCCTCGCGCACCGGCCCGTCCACCGCCTCGGCCTCGTCGTGTTCATCGGCGATCGACCCCACAATCGCCTCCAGCAGGTCCTCGATCGTCACCAGCCCGGCCACGCCGCCGTACTCTTCGATCACGATCCGCATGTGCTGTTTCTCGTGCTGCATCTCGCGCAGCAGCTCGGCCACTTTTTTCGTCTCCGGCACAAACTCCGCCGGCCGCTGCAACTGCGCCACCGTCCGGCTGCCCAGGTCCGCGTCCAGCACATGCAGCAGGTCGCGCGCAAACACGATCCCCGTCACATGGTCCAGCGTTCCCGCGAACACCGGCACGCGCGAGAACGCATTCTCCTTCAACTTCTCCAGCAGCCCCGCCAGGCTCAGCCCCTCCGGCACGGCGAAGATCGCCGGCCGCGGCGTCATCACCTCGCGCACCACCTTGTCGCCGAACTCCACCGCCGACCGCACCAGTTCGCGGTCGCTCTCCTCCAGGATTCCCTCCTCCTCGCCCGCCTCCAGCAGCGCCTCCATCGCCTCCGACGGATGCTCCTCCTCCTCGGCGTCCTCCGGCTCGGCCAGCGCAACGATCGACAGCAGCAGTCCCAGCGTCAGCGTCACCGGCAGAACCAGGTAGAAGAGCGCCTCCAGCAGATAGCGAATGCGCGCAATCCACAGCCCGCGCGTCCGCGCAAACAGGACCTGCGGAACCAGCCGGTCGAAGAACAAAATCAGCAGCACCAGAAAAAACGCCGTCACCGCAATGTCGTCGATGCTCGGCGCCCGCGCCAGCAGCGGATTCGCCTTCACGTTCACATACAGCCGCAGCCCCGCGATCAGCGCTACCGCCGCCAGCGCAAGCTGCCGCAGCACCGACGCCGACAACGCCAGGCTCTCCCGTCCCAGGTGCAGCCGCGGCTCAACCAGCCGCGTCCACGCGTCGATGTTGTCCTGAGACTCGCGCGCCAGAAACTTCCCCATCTCGCTGTACACGCGGTCCACATACGCAGCCAGAGCAAGCACCGCCAGCAGCGCCCCCAGCGTCAACCCATACGCCCAACTCACGCCCGCCCCCCTGTTCGTCTGTCATTCTGAGCGAAGCGAAGAATCCCCGCATTATGCTTTTGTTTGTCCATCGGAGCGGCAACCCTTGCAATCATCCCCTCCGCCACCCCCAGCTCACGCCTTAGCTCCGCCTCGCGCTCCGCCATCTCGCCCGCGTCCGCCTCATGGTCGAAGCCCGCCAGGTGCAGTACCCCATGCAACAGCAGCACCCGCACCTCGTCCCTCAGCGAGTGGCCAAACCGCGCCGCCTGCCGCGCCGCTGTCTCCAACGAGATGGCCAGATCGCCCGCCACGCCTAACCCCGCGCCCCCCGCCGGAAACGACAGCACATCCGTCGCCTCATTCTTCCCGAGGAATTGTCGGTTCAGCCGCCGCAGGGTCGCGTCGCCGGCCAGCAGCACATGCACCTCACCCTCGATCCCCGCCGCCGCCCGCGCGCGGTTCAGAAACCGCGCAAGCCCCGCCTGCGAAAGCCCCAGCTTCTGCCAGGGCTTCGCCTCGCCAGCCAACCTTCGCGGAGCTTCCAGGGTAATCATCTGTACTTTGATGCTACTAGAGCCTGCCCGAGCGCACCTTGCCGAAGACCACGGAGAGCTGCACCGCCATCAGCAGCACTCCCAGCCCCACCGCGACCCATCCCGCCGCAGCCGCGCAGCCCACCGGCCGGAAGAAGTGCAGCAGAAGCGCGCCAGCCAACAGGTTCGCAAATCCCCACAGAGCATTGCTCAGCGGCGAAGACTCGCCCTTTCCCGGCGGCTTGGCGAACGGCGACTGGAAGGGGTTCCCGCTGGTCCCCTGCACAAAGTGTGGAACTCCATTGGTAAGCAGCGCCCCGCCCAAAAACTCCAGCAGATAATAATACCAATGCATCGACGAGCTCCCCATCACTCCCTACTGCGGCTTGGTACTTACTGTTCCCTGTTCCCTGGTCTCTGTTCCCTGCTCACCCGCATCCGCCAGCCCGGCGTCGCCCAACTCCAGCGCCAGTTGCTGTGCGCGCCCGTAGCTGTCGTAGGCGCGCACAATCCGCTGCACCAGGCTGTGCCGAACCACATCCACATCTTCAAAGTGGCAGAAGCGAATCCCCTCCACGCCCTCCAGCACGCGCAGCGCGTCAAACAGCCCCGACTTCTTCGGGTTGGGCAGATCGATCTGCGTCAGGTCGCCCGTAATCACTGCCTTCGAGCCATTCCCCATGCGGGTCACAAACATCTTCATCTGCTCGATTGTCGTGTTCTGCGCCTCGTCCAGGATGATGAACGCGTCCGACAGCGTCCGCCCGCGCATGAACGCCAGCGGCGCCACCTCAATCACATTCCGCTCCAGCAGGTTGTCCACCTTGCCCAGGTCCAGCAGGTCGTAGAGCGCGTCGTACAGCGGCCGCAGGTACGGGTCCACCTTCTCCTGCAATGTGCCCGGCAGGAAGCCCAGCCTCTCGCCCGCCTCCAAAGCCGGCCGCACCAGGATGATCCGGCTCACCCGCTTGGCCATCAGCGCCGACACCGCCATCGCCACCGCCAGGTACGTCTTGCCCGTTCCGGCCGGCCCCAGCCCGAAGGTCATGTCGCCCTGCTCCATCGCCTCCACATACTTCCTCTGGTTGGGCGAGCGAGGCTGCACCATCCGTTTCACTCCAGCCGACCGCTGCCTGCCCGACTCCACCAGCTCCCGCAGCGTCACCGCCGGGTCCGCGATCACCAGCCGCAGCATCCCCTTCAGCTCGCCGTTCTGCAACGTCACCCCCGAGCGGCGCAGCGCCTCGAAGTCGGCAAAGATGCGCGTTACCCGCTCCACGCTCTCCGGCGGTCCGCCAATCTCGATCTCGTCCGAGCGCAAATCGATCGTCACCTGAAGACCGTCCTCCATCAGCCGCAGGTTCTCGTCGCGGGTCCCGTACAGGGGCTCAATGCCAGGCGTGATCTCGAGCGATTTTTTTATCAAGTGGCTTTCTGACCTCCGTCAGGACATGCAGGGGAGTGGATCGGTTTGGGGAACAACTCTGTCGGCGCAGATGGATCGGAAGGGCATGGGTTCACCCATGCCGATAAGCTCATACAAAATGAGTGTTCTGCGATTGGGTTCCGGCTCACGCGCAAGCTCCGGGCAGCACGGCGAATCGTCAGCGGGCTTGCGATCGGATTGGCGAGGGTTGCCAATTATTTGCCGAAGTTGCGCACAGACTAGATCGCGCCCCGCGCCCAGTCAAGTCAATTTTAGATGCACCCCGTATCCCCCGCGATACACCCCTGACATTGCACCATCGCTTGCCCTTTTGTTTGTCATTCCGCAGCGAAGCGGAGGAATCTGCTTCTTCTCTTGCCCTTGCTTGTTTTCGCCGTTGCCTGTCTTCTCCGTTGTCTGTTCTTGCTGTCATCCTGAGCGAAGCCGCTCACAGTCTCATCGTGAGCGGCTGAGTCGAAGGACCTGCGGTTGTTTGTTCTTGCCGTTGCTTGTTCTTGCCGTCATCCTGAGCGAAGCGAAGGACCCCGACGCTCTCCATCCCGCCGCAACCGCCCACCCCTTTCTCCCACAAAGCTCCAGCCCGCGCGTCTCTCCTATAGGATTCTCACTCAGAAGGAATTTCCCTCACCATGAGAACGCGTACCTCGCACCAACCAACCTCCCGCCGTTTCAGCTTCACCCTTGCCCTCGCCTTCGCCGCAGTCCCCGCTCCCTGCCAATCCACGCCGCAGCAGCCCGCAGCCGCGCCACAAGCGGCAACCACGTCAACGCCGCCGCAGTCCTTCGAGGTCGCATCAATCCGCCTCAACCCCTCCACCGAATGCTGTACGATGTGGACCACCATCTATCCAGCCAACCGATTCACAGCAAGCAAAATATCTCTGGATCTTCTGACCTCCATTGCATACCAAGGGATCAGCAACAGGAACATCTCAGGCGGACCGAGTTGGTTCGACTCGCAGCTCTACGACATCTCCGCCAAGGTTGAAGGAGACGCCGGCCTCACGCGCGAGCAGATGCAGCCGCTGCTGCATAATCTCTTGAAAGATCGCTTCCACCTGGTCGCTCATCGGGAGCAGAAACTCGTCTCTGGCTACGCCTTGGTCGTCGCCAAGGGAGGCCTCAAGCTGCATCCAGACGCGCTTCAACCAAGCAAGAAGGGCGATTTCGCAGACACGAAAGCAGAACAGCCGGGCGGCCAGATTCTCCAAAACGAACTCCGGGCCTGGAAGATGGATCTTGGCGGTCTCGCATCGTTGCTGGAGATTCCCGCCGGTGGCCATGTCATCGACAAAACCGGCATCTCCGGCGACTACGACATCAAGCTCTCCTACGCCACAGCCCGCTTCCCTGACTCCAACCTCCCCGATCTCTTCACCGCCCTGCAGGAGCAGCTCGGCCTCAAGCTCGTTCCGCAGAAAGTCCCCGTCGACATCCTCGTCATCGACCACGTCGACCGAATCCCCACCGAAAACTGACCGACCGCAAAACAGCCCGTGCGGATTGATCGGAAGGGCACGGCTTTAGCCGTGCCGAATAGCGTGCTCCCCTTGTAAGTCTCGCGTCCCTTGATCGCTTCGCGATCAAGGGACGCGAGATGGCCGGTTGACCCCGCCACCCGCCTTCCGTAGACTAAATAGTTGCAGGGATGTGGTGTGTCTGCCTCCGCCTGCATCCCATCTCCCGCCACGGCGGGCCCAGAAAAGAGTTCACAGTTTATGGCAAATCATGTCTCCTCGTTGAAGCGCGCCCGCCAGACCGAAACCAAGACCGCGGACAACCGCGCCAACAAGACCAAGCTCCGCGGCACCCTCCGCACCCTGCGCGAGGCCATCGACGAAGGCAACAAGAAGACCATCGCCGCCACCTACAGCGAAACCGTCTCCGTCCTCGACAAGAGCGTCCAGAAGGGCGTGATCCACAAGAACACCGCCAGCCGCTACAAGGCACGCCTCAACGCACGCGTCAAGGCCCTCGCCGCTCCCAAGAAAGTCGCGTAATTAATCTCTCTTCATAACATAAGGGCCAGCCCGATCCAACGGCTGGCCTTTTTGCGTCTGCCCGCTCTCTACCGCGACGAACTCCCCGCCGGCGTCTCGTCCGGCCCATACAGCGTCGGCCGCTTGCGCGCAGCCCCCGGCTCCGGATCGCCCAGAACCACAGCTCCCGCCGCCACCGGCGCGCCCTGCTCCCCCACTGCAACCGCAGCCTGCGCCGCAGAATCTCCCCCCGCCGCACTCGTCCCGCTCGCCGCAGCCCCCGCCGCATCCCCCGCCACCGGCGTCGATACCCGCTCCAGCGACGTGTCGATCCGCGCCCCCGCGTCCGGCGGGGCCATCGCCTCGGCCGCCTTCACCTCGGCCTGGTCCTTCTCCGTAAGCGGCGGCAGCGCGTACACCTCCACCGCGGCCTCGCGCTCGGTGTACTCGTCGTAGTCCTTCGTCGCCGCATGGTGCACCACCGTCTCGCGCACAACGGCCAGCCGCATCCCATCCGCCGACAGCGCGAAGTTCTCCCCCGCCCGCTCCACCGGTGTGCAGTCGATCTTGAACAGCACTCTGCCGTCGTAGCTCTGCACCACGCGCACCTCCTCGGCGCTCACCACGCCCTCCGGCAGCGGCGCGCTCTCATCCACCGCGACCGTCACCACAACCCGCCCCAGCGCAAACCGTCCCGCCGCCGGCGCGAACGAGAACGCCGGAGAGGTGTGCGTGTCGCTGAAGCTCTGCTGCCACATCTCCTCGCCCTTCAGGTTGAACCCCGCCAGCTCCTGTTTGTCCACGCTGCCCCTGCATCCGAAGGCCACAAACTCGCCGTGCCCCACAAACGTCGGATGCGGAGCGCACGTCGTATCGAACTCCGCCAGCTCGTTCACCCTGCCCGTGTGCTCGTCGAAATTAAACAGCCAGCGGTCCTTGCCGCCCTCGATCACATCCAGAAATCCAGCCGTCGTCATCGGCAGCTCAATCGCCGTCCGCGCGCGGATCGCCCCCGCCGACGCCACCACCAGTCCCTCCGCGCCCGCGCCCGCACTCATCAGCCGGTAGAAGTTCAGTTGCACCGGCGCGGGGTCCGTCTGTGCCGGATCGTGAATCACCAGGTCCCCCGATGGCCCCGCTTCCACGCCGGCTTCTCCCGCCTCGCCCGGCGTGAGCTTCGTCGTCTCCACCGTCAACAGGTCCTCGTTCGCCGACACCGTCAATGCCACGATGTGCCGCTCGATATGCAGCAGCGGCGTCTCGCGAAACGCATCCTTCGCCCCGCCCGCCGCCATCGGCGCAATCACCGACAGCCGGTCGCGCACCCGCAGCAGAAACCTCCCATGCCCTAGCGCCCACAGGTACTGCCCGCGGTCGTGCAGCCGCCATTGGGTCTCGGCCAGCACCTTGCCCGTCGGCAGCTCCACCACCGCCGCGCCCACCATCCGGTCGTCGTCGTCCGCCGGATCGCCCGGCAGGCGCTCCATCAACTGGCGCAACCCAAACGTAACCAGCAGATGGTCCGCATCCACAAAATCCACCCTCAGCATCGAGCTGCCCGCCAGCAGGAACTCCGGCACCATCGTCTGGTACCCCATCGGCCCCAGCGGGATGCGCGCCACCGGCTCCGCGCCGCGCGCCTGCGCCGCGCCCGCCAGCACCATCCAAAACGCTAGCATCGCTGCCCTTCGCATCGTCTCCCTACTCTTTCACACCCACGCAAACCCCGCCAATCGCCGACCTCTTCGCTCAAAACCTCATCGCTCATGGCCGAATCGCAAACAATCTCCACCTCCATCCCACGGAGTGATAATAGAGACTTCGTCGCCTCTCAATATGTAAGCGACATATACTGTCCTTCACAGCACCCGAAATCTGTCCGCACGGAGAACCCCGCATGAGCGAATCACCCGCAGCCCTCGCAGCCAGGCGCCCCACCGCCGCCCTCTCGCTGATCGCAATCGCAGCCCTCGCCTGCTTCGTTCTCATTCCCTCCTCGCTCGCCCAGCAGGCCCCCGCGCCCGCCGCAGCCCCCGTCCCCGCGCCGCGCCCGCCCGAAAAGCCCCTCCCCAGCCTCGATCTCTCCTCCATGGACCTCACCGCCGACCCCTGCGCCGACATGTACCGCTACGCCTGCGGCAACTTCAACGCCAACCACCCCATCCCCGCCGACCAGCCCGACGTCGACCCCTTCTATGTCCTCTATAACGTCAATTCGCAGGAGTTGAACGCCATCCTCACCAAGGCCGCCGTCCCCAGCCCCGCCCGCACCCCCGACGAGCAGAAGATCGGCGACTACTTCAGCGCCTGCACCAACACCAGTGCCGTCGACGACGCCGGCCTCAAGCCCATCCAGCCGTTGCTGGACGAGATCGCCGCCCTCGGCACCGGCAACGGCCCCATCAACCGCGCCCAGCTCGCCACCCTCATCGGCAAGCTGCAGCGCATCGGCGTCGACGCCTTCTTCGGCTACGGCGAGCAGCAGGACTTCAAGGACGCCACCAAGCAGATCGCCTTCGTCCAGCAGGGCGGCCTCGGCCTGCCGGAGAAGGACTACTACCTGCGCACCGGAGCCAAGGACGTCCAGATCCGCACCCAATACGTCGCTCACGTCGCAAAGATGCTCACCCTCGCCGGCAGCTCGCCCGCTCAGGCCCAGATTGACGCCGCCAACATCATGACCCTGGAGACCGCCCTCGCCAAGGCCTCCCTCGGCGTCGTCGATATGCGCGATCCCGAGAAGACCTATCACCTCCAGCCCATCGAAACCTTCATGGCGCTCTCCGGCCCCAGCTTCACCGACTTTGAAGACGCCATTCACTCCCCCCGCGTCACCGAGATCAACAACGCCACCCCCGACTTCTGGCCTGCTCTGACGAATGTGCTCAGCACCACCGACATCGTCACCCTCCAGGCCTACCTCCGTTACCACCTCCTCACCGCCGAAGCGCGCAACCTTCCCCACCCCTTCGACGACGAGAACTTCGACTTCTACGGCCGCATCCTGCGCGGCCAGCCGCAGCAGCAGCCCCGCTGGAAGCGCTGCTCCAACGCCGTCAACTCCGCCATCGGAGAGGCCGTCGGCAAGGTCTACGTCGACCAGTTCTTCGCCGGCGACAGCAAGGCCAAGATGCTGCAGATGGTCCATGACATCGAGTCCGCCATGGGCCGCGACATCGACCAGATCGACTGGATGTCGCCCGAAACCAAGACGCGCGCCCGCGAAAAACTCGCCGCCGTCGCCGACAAGATCGGCTACCCCGACAAGTGGCGCGACTACTCCAAACTCGCCATCGCGCCCAACGACGCCGCCGGAAACCAGATGCGCTCCGAGGCCTTCGAGAACGACCGCCAGCTCAACAAGATCGGCAAGCCCGTCGACCACGCCGAGTGGCAGATGACCCCGCCCACCGTCAACGCCTACTACGACCCCAGCATGAACGACATCAACTTCCCCGCCGGAATCCTGCAGCCCCCCTTCTACGACCGCACCCAGGACATCGCTGTCAACTACGGACACATCGGCGCTGTCATCGGCCACGAACTCACCCACGGCTTCGACGACGAGGGCCGCAAGTTCGACGCCAAAGGCAACCTCGACGACTGGTGGACCCCCGCCGACCTCAAGAACTTCACCGCCCGCACCGACTGCCTCGCCGACGAGTACAGCTCCTTCACCGCCGTCCAGGAGAAGGACCCCGCCGACAGCGTCAAGGTCAATGGCCGGCTCACCCTGGGCGAGAACACCGCCGACAACGGGGGCCTTCTGCTCGCCTTCATGGCCTACCTGCAGCGCGCCAAGCAGGACCACATCGACCTCGCCGCCAGGCGCGACGGCTTCACTGGCCCACAGCGCTTCTACATCGCCTTCGCCCAGAACTGGTGCCAGAACGTCCGCCCCGAGGCAGTCCGCTCCCAGGTCCTCCAGGACCCCCACTCCCCCGACCGCTTCCGCGTCAATGGAGTCATCGTCAACCAGCCCGGCTTCGCCCCCGCCTTCGGCTGCAAACCAAACGCCCCCATGGCCCCAGCCAAATCCTGCCGCATCTGGTAGTAGGATTAAAATTTCATGCACCGTGGCATTAGCCTATGACGAAGTCAGATCACACTGAGAAAGTCACCGGACAGCGGTCGGTCTGGAGCAGGTTGCTGCTGGTTGCTGGCGTTGTGCTGATCCTCGTCGGCGTAGCGCCAACTCTATTACTGATCTGGGACGGCTCACGGAACTACTATCCGCTGTCTATGCCGCTTACGCTGGCACGTGGCCAAACCACATCCCCATGGTTCACCCCCGATGTGAACGATACCTGGCAAATCTTTCTGTTCTGGCCGCACTTCATTTTAGGTCCGCAAGTCGATCCCGATAAACCGGACGCCCGCGCCCGGCCCATCCCACTATCCATCGACTGGAAGATCGTGGATGATCGGGACGCCCTCATCGCTCAGGGAACCTTTGCCGATGGGCTCATGGGTGGCAATGAAGTTCATTTGGGCTCCTACACCACCAGACGCGGAGTCCGCCAACGCATCATTCTCGATGTCCATAATGATGTTCAGGGAGAAAACGACGCTCATCCCACACTCAAAATTGAAGACTCGGGGCCAGCTTTAGACGACTCTTACGCCTTCCCCGTATTTTTGGGTTGGGCCGCCATTTTCGGAGGCAGCGGCCTCATCGTTCTGCTCATCGGGTTGCTCAAGCGGGCACCCCAGATCTGAATGACTACAGGAAACTGAGTTTGGCTACGCCGGCTGCACCATCCATCGCGCAAACCCCGCCCCCATACCTTGTCAAGAAAAATCGCTCAACTCGCTCCATCCAAACGAGATAAACTGACAAACTCGTCTCCCCAACCTGCTACAATTAAATAGGGGGCTTCTATTATCTATATGTTCAGTCGGCGCGGCACCGGCGCAATCGAAACCAGCAGGATCTTCGCCTTAAATACGTCTCACGCGCTAAGCACGAGCTTAACTTGCGTTTTTTGAATACTTTACGCTATTCACCCCCCCGGGGGGGGGTACATACAGCGACGAGCCGGCAACCGCCGCAAACTAGTCCAGACTTAACTTATTATTTATGAATACTTTGGATCATTTTCTACACAAGAGGCAGTCGGGTTTGCTAAGTAGTAAACATAGAATCGTCAGCTCGAGTCATCTTTATGCCTCAACCGATTAAAAATCGTGCTCTCGGCTTCGCCTCCTGCGCCCTTGCCAGCTCCCTCTGGGGCTGCGGCTTCTACTTCGGCAAGTTCGCCCTGGCAGAGATGAACGTCGGCGCAATGGTCCTCTACCGTTTCCTCTTCGCAACCCTCGCCCTCAGCCCCCTTCTCCTGCTCCACCGGCCCCGCTTCACCCGGGCCGACTGGGGCCTCCTTCTGCTCGCATCCTTCCTTGGAATCCCCCTCCAGTTCCTCATCCAGTTTTCCGGCCTCGCCCTCACCACCGTCTCCCACGCCTCGCTGATGGTGGGCACCTTGCCTGTTCTGCTCGCCGTCGCCGCCACGCTCTTCGCCCACGAACGAATGGACCGCACCGGCTGGTTCGCCCTCGCCGTCTCCACCCTCGGCGCCACGCTCATCGCCTTCAGCACTCACGGCAACGCCGCCCGCCAGCCCCTCGATCCAACCGGCCCCACCCTCGCCGGCGACCTGCTCGTCGTCCTCTCCCTGGTCATCGCCCTCGCCTGGATCCTCCTCAACAAACGCCTCATGCAGCGCAACAGCGCCATCACCGTCACCGCCTACGGAGTCGCCGCCGGCACCGCGATGCTCCTCCTCTGCGTCCCCCTTCTCTATCGCCAGCCCTTCGGCCCGTCACCCATCGCAGTCATCTCCCTGAAGGCCTGGCTCGCTCTCGCCGCCAGCGGACTCCTCTGCACCGCATCCACCACCCTGCTCTGGAACTGGGGACTCACCCAGGTCCCCGCATCGCAGGCCGGGGTCCTGCTCAACATGGAGCCCCTCATCGGCTCGCTGCTCGGCGTCTTCCTGCTCCGCGAGGGCCTCGGCCCCAGCGCCCGCACCGGCGGCGCCCTCATCCTCGCCGCCGCCCTCATCATCACCACCGGCTCGCGCACCCGCCGCCGCGAACAGCTCCCCCTCACATGACAGTGAGAGCGCAAGGTCCAGGGTTCAAGGTTCGAGAAAGGAGGTTCGAGAAAGGAGGTTCATCAGACCAGGTTCGAGGCGCACGGCTCAAGGTTCTAGAGCAAAACCAGGGATGCTAGTTCCATCGCCTTCGCTGATAGCTGGATGGCTGATCGCTTACAGCTCATGAATCATGCCTTTTGTTTTTGCCTTGCCGTTGGCCTTCCGGCTTCAAAGGAACACACCAACACTGGTTTTGATCTAGGTTCTAGGTCCTAGGTTCTGGAAATAAGGTTCGAGGGATGGGGTTCACTTTTGCTATAGAGAGAATTGTATTGTCATCATTTTCCCGGAACTCAGCGAAGAGGAGGAAGTCCCTATTTCGTCGGCGCGAAGAAGTATGACCTGATCTTGGGAACGATCTGGCTGCGAATGGTACTCCAAAACACCAGCCCAATCGTGATAAAGAAGATTGGAAGGACAGCGATGACCTGAAGAAAAAAGACTGTGAGATGGTGCGCGGGATAGCGGGCATTCACCGCGTATGTGGCGATGGCGAAAGGAATCGAGGACAAATAAACCGGCGCCCACACCTTCCACACGACCTCAGAGTAACTCAGTCCTACCAACTTGGAGATATAGCTTGGCCACAATAAAAGATGCACGATTAAGCTGGGGACCATGGTTCCGATGGCCACTCCATAGAGCCCATACCGGCGGCCCAGGACAATGCTCAGCGCCAGATTGGTGACGCCTTCCCCAATCGACCATATTGCGCTCATCTTATGTTTTTCCACCCCGAAGGCGATCGCTTGCGCGGTTCGGTTGGCAAACGCAAACAGAAGTGCCGAACAGAGAATAACGAGGACGGTTCCTGAACTGTGCGAGTACTGCGGCCCCATCCAAAGGCCAATAAAGCTGCGGCCGCGGACCATTAGAGTGATCAGGATGGGCAATGAGACCGCGAGCGTGGCGCGGGTCCCGTTCCTGTAGAGCATCAACAGGCTGTTGCTATCGCCCGCTGCTTCGTAGGTGCTTGCGGCGGGAACAAATGTGGTGCCCATCGAACTGATTGCCTGCATTGTATAGCTGCAGATTGAGCCGGCAATCGCATAGTAGGTCACTGCCGCAATTGAAACAGCTTTGCCAACTACAATAGTGTCGGTCTGGTAGATCAACTGGATCGCGATCGTCGTCAGAAAGGCATAGGAGCTATAAGTCCAGATTCGCTTCAGCGTCTCTCTCTTCGGCTTGTTCAACAGGATTTGCAGTTGAGGATAAAGCCTGTGCGCAACCCACACCAAAAGGGAGTTGTAAACCAGTACCGCGATCAGCTCGCAGACGGCAATCGCCACAATGCCGTGTCCCCTGCGCAACACGGCCACCACTCCAATTACGCGCACTGCCGTTTGCACCGCAGTCAGGTAATTTTGCAGGTCATAACGGTTGAGCGCGGACAGCACGCCTGCAACCACGCCGACCGACATCGTAATCGCTGTCGTCACACCAATAAGGAAGACGGCTTCTCTGGCATCGCGCGCTAGTTCAGTTGGGACCTTGTTGAAGATGAGCGGAAATACCGCTGCCAGTCCTGCGCTCAGCAGAAGGATGAGCGCGCTGATCTGTAAACGGACCCACAGGGCGGCCGAGATCGCCTCCGACGCGCCCTGATGATCGTTCTGGGTGTGCCCCTTGGAGACAAACCGCAGCACCGCGCTTTGCATCCCAAGGTCGAGAAGGCCAAGGTAGGCCGTGACTCCAACTGCCAGCACCCAGACGCCATAGGCAACATTTCCCAGCCGATGGATGATGAATGGCATAAGGAAGAAGCCGACCACCAAAGTGGAGATCGCTCCAAACCAATTAAACAGCACGTTCCGCACGATGTGTCGTACACGCAGCTCCAAGCCGGAACTCCTTCCTGCCATCATCCAATCGTGGCGGAACACCTCGACTTTACTGGCTTTCAAAGGCCCAGGCAATCCCACGAGCGCATAAACGATGGTATCAGCGTCTTGTTCCAATGTTGTAAGAATGGCATTCAATATCAGTTTTAGGACAGCCTCATAGTAGCGCTTCCGCTACCACTTTTGGATTAGAGCGCCTACTTCTCCTGAGGGCGGATGACGTATCATCAGGGAAAGCAGTGCATGGCTGAACCCGGGCCTGCTGCAAGCCTGCACGAGGAGTTTGTGCGCCCTGAGAACAATCGCTCACAGCACGGCGTTGCACGGCATTCACGGAGCTATCGCCCGGCAGGCCCTCCCCTGCCCAGCGACTGGCGTGATCCTGCCGCCCGCCAAAGCGTTACTGCTCTACAGGAGCGTACCATGAAGCTGCTCTTTTGGCTCTGCCTCGCATTGGTAGCTTATGCGTATTTCGGCTATGCGATTTGGCTGTGGCTTCAGGTCCGGCTGCTTAGGCGCTCCATCCTCAAGAGGCCGATCCGGCCAGACGTTTCTATTATCATCGCGGCCCGCAATGAAGAAGAGAATCTGCCTGCCAAATTGGAGAACCTTCGCCTTCTGGATTACCCGAAGGACCGGCTTCAGATCGTCATTGCCTCAGATGGATCGACGGATCGGACAGCCAGTATTTTGCGTGAGCAGGGTTCCAGCATCTCCCCTGTCATCCTCGACCAGTCGAATGGAAAGGCCTGCGCCCTGAACGAGGCCGTTAGGCGCGCCACAGGCGATATCCTGGTCTTTCAGGATGCCCGGCAGTTGGTCGATCCGAACGCGATCTCCGAACTCGTCTCCTGCTTTGCCGATTCAACCGTGGGTGCTGTTAGCGGAGAGTTGCTGCTCGAAACAAGCTCCAACGCGCCCGCCCCCGATGCTCTCGGCATCTACTGGAAGATCGAAAAAGTTGTGCGTAAGCTCGAATCTGAGTCAGGCTCTGTCGTCGGAGTCACTGGGGCCATCTACGCAATCCGTCGTGAACTCTATACAGAGATGCCATCGGGGACAATCCTCGACGATGTATTTGTACCCATGCATGTGGCGCGCGCAGGAAAGCGCGTCGTATTTCAACCCTCAGCAATAGCGCGCGACCAACTCTTCAGCGAAAAGGGCAAGGAGTTCTCGCGCAAGGTTCGGACCCTGACCGGGAACTACCAGTTGCTACAGCTGGCGCCATGGCTTCTTTCGCCGGCGAACCCTCTGCTCTTTCGTCTCATCAGCCATAAGCTACTGCGACTCCTGGTTCCACTGCTGTTGATCCTGATGCTGATGTCCTCCGCACTATCCAGCGGGCCATTCTACCGATCCATTTTCTGGCTCCAGATACTCTTCTATGCTCTGGCCGCCGTTGGGATGTTGAGCCCAACATCCAGACGATTCAAGCCGGTCGCTATCGCCAGCACATTTGTCATGCTTAACGCTGCGGCAGCACTTGCGTTTTATAATGTCATTGCAGGAAGAAACAGGGTTTGGGTCTAGTAGACTAGGTCAGTCTGCGTCGAGTCTATTTGCATTCGCTCGCAGACTTACGGGGATCGCATGTTTGGAACAGGCATTGGACACTTCATCCCGCTGGCCGCCTACTTGGGGTTCTGGATCATGTGCCTCGTCTCGTTAGGCGGAAGGCCTCTTCTCGGCCTCTACTATATGCTCCCATTCCTTCCGTATCGCCTGCTGCGGAACCACTTCATCGACTATCCGCTGGGCGCCAATATGATGACGATCCTGGTCCTGGCAGTCATCGTCGGAGCTCTCATCCATGGGAAGCACCTTCCTAAATCAAAGCTCTACCTGATCTGGCTCGTCTTTGGAGTCTATCTCTATCTTTCAATGTGGATCGGAGTGGCGCTTTCAAATGCCCCCGCGCCACTTTGGCTCTCTGACATCAACTTTGTAACCTGGAAAGACTATATGGTCATTCCTCTGGTCTTCGTAGCGGCAGGTTTAACTATCCAAGACCGGAAAGCTATTAGAACCGTCGTCCTCGTTACGGCCATCTCCCTTTTGTTGATCGACCGAACTTGCATATTGGAGAGCATGTCGAGAAGCTGGGCGAACTTCGATGAGAGTAAGCGCGACGTCGGTCCACTCGCCTATGGCTCAAACCAGACAGCGGCATTTCTGGCCCAGTTTGCAATGTTCTTTTGGGGATTTACGCAATTTGCTAAGAAAATAAAAATCAAAATATTATGCTACGGATTGGTGGCGATCACGCTGTTTGCAACCATGTACACGTTCTCACGCGGGGGGTATCTCGCAGTACTCCTCAGCGTCCTTGTCCTGGGCCTATTGAAGGACCGAAAACTGCTTCTGGTTCTTGGAATCTTCCTGCTGACTTGGCAGACGGTCGTGCCTGCCCCCGTACGCGAGCGGGTCACCATGACCGAAAACTCCAACGGACAATTCGAGGCGTCAGCCCAGGAGCGAGTCGACCTTTGGCAGAACGCGGAGAAATCGATCCTCCACAGTCCGATTGTCGGAACTGGCTACGCAACCTTTCAGTTAGGAGAGCACGTCGACAACTTGAAAGACACTCACAACTGGTATGTCAAGGTGATGGTGGAAACCGGAATCATCGGCCTTATCATCGCTTTTATTCTGCTTCAACAATTGCTCGCAATGTCTTACCGACTCTTCAAGCGCGCAACCGACCCGCTCTATCAAGGTCTGGGCCTGGGCCTTTTTCTGGCAACCTGCTCCTGCATTGTTGCCAACTTTTTTGGCGACCGTTGGACCTATCTTGAAATCACTGGGCTCCTTTGGGCGCTCGCTGGAGCCGCGATTCGCGCAACCCATCTCATGGAATCGGAATCAATTGCGCCGCCAGCCGAGGTTGATTCCACCAACACGATCAACCCATACATGGTTTATCGTTAATAATCTTTCTCATTTTATTCTTGCTTATTCTGCGTCCACACAACTATTGCACTAGAAAGTTCCACAATGAGCAGTATCACGGCATTACCGCTGGAAGGCTCGAATCGTAAGCAGGCGGTGCATTCCGCGTTGCCTCACGTTCTGCTTGTGCTCGATCAGTTTCCCAAGACCCTCGGCGGCGGAGAACGGACCGTCCTCAAGCTCGCGGCCCTTCTTCCGCAGTATGGATATCGCGCATCCATTCTGACCTTTTCAGTCCACCCTGAAGGTGCCGCGCTTGCCCTCAAGTCGCCACCATGTCCTATCTACCTGCTTCCCTTGCAGCGCACCTATGACCTCACGGCTCTTCGATCTGCTCTCGACCTCAGAAGGTTTCTTCGTCAGCAACAAATTCAGATTGTCCAGACTTGTTTCGAGAGCTCCGATCTCTGGGCGGGATTTGTAACAAAGACAATGTCAAACGCAAAGCTAATCTGGAGCCGCAGAGACATGGGAATCCTCCGGGGCCGCAAGCACCGCCTCGCCTATCGCCTCATGGCCGGCGTTCCCGATGCGGTCTTCGCCGTTTCGGAGCAAGTCCGCCGGCATTGCATCGAGGTGGATCGAATCGATCCCGCTCGCGTCCAGACCATCTACAACGGCCTCAACCTAACCGAGTGGAATACCGCATTCAAGTCCATAACTACTTCAGACAAACTCCTCGTCACAACAGTAGGCAATATCCGCCGAGTGAAAGGCCACGACGTCTTTATCAAGGCAGCCGCGTCCATCGTGCCGCACTTCCCCAACGTCTCGTTCAGCATCGCCGGCGATGTGTTAGAGCCCGACTACTTCGCCGAACTGCAAGCTCTGGTCCGCAATCTCAACCTCTCCGACCACTTTCATTTTGTCGGCAGCGTCACTGACCTTCACCATTATCTCTCCGCGTCGGATATCTTCGTCCTGCCCTCTCGCAGCGAAGGTTTTTCCAATGCCATACTTGAAGCCATGGCTGCGTCTCTTCCGGTCGTTGCCACCGATGTCGGGGGAAATTCAGAGGCCGTGAAAGACAGGATCACTGGCTTCCTCGTCCCCTCGAACGACCCTGCTGCGCTCGCGTCTGCCATCACCCGCCTTCTCTCCGACCCCTCCGAGGCAAAAGCAATGGGCGCAGCCGGAAGGTCCCTTGCCGCAGAAAACTTCACCACCGAATCCATGATGACTCGAATCACAACTGCCTACAAGAACTTACTCGCCCACAACTCGCCGCTGGCCGCAGGGCGTGCCGGTAACTTATCATAGGCGTTCAAGCGGTTGCGTCTGAGGAATCAACAACAAGACACATTTAAACAGCAGCCCAGTTCTCGGGTGTCTTCAATAGCGATCCCGCAACAATTTCGAGAGCATTTCTTAACAGAGTGGGGAAATAGGCAAGATGGCTACAGTCGACATTATTATCCCTGCGTTCAATGCTGCAAGATTCCTGCCATTCTCCCTGGAGAGCGTCGTTTCACAGACGTTCGACGATTGGCGAATTCTGCTCGTGGACGATGGCAGCACCGACAACACTGCGGAAGCGGTTGCTCCGTTTCTGGATCGCCTCGGTTCCAAAATCAGATACATCAAGCAAGAGAATCGTGGTCTGCCAGCGGCAAGAAACACTGCCATCCGGGCCTCTACAGCAGAATTCCTCGCTCTGCTCGATGCCGACGATGTGTGGTTGCCTTGCCGACTCTCAGAGTCGTTGAAGATCCTCAGAGAGCGGCCGCAGGTTGGTCTCGTCTATGGCCTGATCACAGGCATCGATCAGGAAAATCGGCCAGGAATTACATGGGGGGGCAATCTGAGAGACGGCGATGGGCATATAGCAACGCAGATTTACATGCGAAAGGTTGATCTGCCCTGCCCCACAATTACCTTCCGCAGAAAATGCCTGGATGAGGTTGGCTTTTTCGACGAGACGATGCGCGCTACAGAAGATCGAGATCTCTGGCTTCGCATAGCCTTGCGATACGAAGTTGGGTTTGTCCCCAAGGTTCTCGCCTACTACAGGCTATCGCCGAACTCTATGTCCACCGATCCACAGCGAATGCTTCAGGCGCAACTCAAATTCATTCGAAAACATTACGGTTCGGAGGGTTGTGGCCTGCGCCCCCGGCAGATCGCCCTGGCCCGGTCTTACAAACAGAGAGCGGAAGCCCTTAAGGTGCAAAGCCAACCCTGGGCTGCCCTGATGAGCGCCCTGCAAGCTGTAGCCCTCTATCCCTTCGATAGGGACAACCCTAGAACCGCTGGATCACTGCTCTTGAATTGGATTGCAAGCCTGAAACGCGGCTAGACCTTGGTTGCGCGATCACGCAGGCATCGAAATCCTCCCCACGCACCCGTCACCAGCACTGCCGCGGCGATGGTTTCCATCGCGATAGAAGCAAACGAAGTTCCGCGAGGACGGCTTGGTTCGCTCGGCAACGAGCTCTTGCCGGTTGCTTTGCCAGGTGAATCGTCGCCGTAGCCGTATGCATGCCAGGTTTCGTCCTTAAGGTGCGGATCGCCGCAGCTACCGGCGACCTCATGCAGCCCGGTAGCGGGACACCTCCAGCTACTCTTGGCATGATAGGTCACATTGTTGCGGAAGCTCGCACCCGGATTGGTGAACATCTTCAGGTCGGTGTTGCTGTAAATCGGCGACGGGTACTGTCCAGTCGAGTTGCGAAATCCAATAAAAATGTTGTCGTCGTATTGGATAGCCGCATTGGACGTTGGCTTCCCTGGGTACTCGACTTCCAATGCAACGTGGTTGTTCGAGTAGATAACATTGCGCTGAAAGATGGCTGGCTGGGCATCCGGCACATTGATAAGGACTGCGGTATCGCCAGCACGGCAGAACAGGTCCAGGCGTGCGTTGTACCTCGCTGGCGTGCCCGGGATCGCGTTGGACATCGCACTGCAATTCCCCACAATATAGCTGTCGGTGATCGTTGCCGTTGCGCCGCCCACCTTGATCTGCTGTCCCATATTGCCGAATGCCAGCGCGTGCGTCACCGTCATGCTGGACCCTTTGCCGCCGATGTGCAGCGCATCCAGTCCGTCCTGGGTGTTGTAACTCACCGTTCCCTGGTCGAAATGCACCTGCCAGCCGGGGGCATCGCTGTCCTTGGACGCCGTGCCAAAGCCATCGCCATAGCCCCCATGGTCCTGGTCCGTGCAGTCTCCATACGGCAGCGCATCGACGATCGGGTACTCCTCGGCGCAACCGTTCCAACTGATGTTGTAGTGCTGCACCAGCAGACTGCCCTTGCCAGTACTCCCGTCGTCATTGTCGGCATTCCAGCCGGAAGAGGCATTGCCCAGAATATCCACATAGTCCATCGCCACGCCATCTCCGGTTGGGCCGGTGATGCCATTCGTGGCAAGGCCGTGAATATGTACGTCCGTCAGTGTGTCATGCGTCGAGGTATTGGAAAACGCAATCCCGTTCTGAGCGAAGTCCTGCGTCGAATCGCACCCCACCGTCTGCGTTGCTCGACCGCAAGCCGAGTAATCCGTGATGTCCAGGCAAGCTACATCCACATATGATGTGCCGGATAGAGTGAGTACCGTTCCAACTCCCCATCCACCGTGAAGTTGCGTCTTCGCCGAAGCGCTGTGACAGGAGGCGTAGTTCTCCCCCAGAATCCGCGTGTGCTGCGTTGCGGTGCCCGATGGCGGAGGCGGTGCGCCGGATGCAGCGCGGTCCCCCGTGATCCCCCAGCATCCAGTCGGGTCGCAGTAGGTTGCAGCGCTGTTCCAGCCCACTCGCCATGCCACGCCCGTCCCGATAGAGCCACGGATGATGTAGGTATCGCCGCCAGAGCCGATCCAACCCCACCCCGGAAACGCTTTGCCGTAGGTGTACGACCCATCGGACCATAGGTAGCGAACATCCTTGAACGCGCAGTGCTTATTCACCCCGCTGCCGGGATAGGGCGCGTCCGCCTTGCCATCGCACTGCCCCGAGGTCGCATTCGTGGAATATCGCGTCCCCCCTCCCGGCCGTACATACCAGGTTGTGCCGTAGAGGGGGAGACAAGCGCATCCCAAAAAAAATACACCCATCGTCTTAAGGGTTAGGTTCATACGCTCCAATACTCCGAGGATTCCTTAGCCCCGTTATTGATGCACGTTGCAACGGAAATACTCTTGCCGTGGGGAATGGGTTTCCTTAGTTCGCCCTTGGTCTAGCCGGTGGTGGGATCGTAGTCGTCGGCGGTGATGACCTGCAAGCCGGGCGTGGCGGTCGGTTGCTGGTCGATGAGGAGAATGGTGCGCGCGGAGCCGGCGGGGTAGCTCATCCGGCTGCCAGTGTAGATCGGCGAAATGGCACTGGAGGGAATGGCGCCGGCGGGAAGGACGACGATGGAGTAGGTCCCGCTGGGAACATTGATATAACCAGTGTTACTGCTATAACTTAGGCCGGTGTCGATGGGCGCGACCCTGGCGAGCGCGGAGCCCGGCGGCACAAGGTAGATGTCGACGGTGCCCGAGCGGGTGGCCTGGTCGAGAAAGCGCAGCGCCACCTGGCCGGTTGGCGCGGCGTAGGACTGGTCCTTGAGCACCGTCATCTGCAGGCTTGCGCTGATGTTGCCGGCAAGCACCGTGTACTGGCTTCCGGTCAAAAAATTGCCGCGAACGGTGGCGAGCTGCTGCTGCGTTCCCGCGATGGTGGCGGCATGGGTGTTCGTGCCGGCGGGAATGGAGATGTAGGAGCTGACCGTGCCGAAGCCGACGTTATAGAGGGCGGCAGGCGTGGTCTGGGGCGGGCCGGGGTAGATGTCCAGCGCGGGCGCGTCAGGCGAGACGTCGATGACGCGGACCTGCGACATAGGCTGGATGCCGGCAATTCCCTGGCAACCTGCAAGGCCGGCGGCGAGGAGCGCGAGCGCGGCGAACCGGGTGAACCGCTGGACGAATTGGGAGGTGGCGAGTCGCATGGCTGCGCGTTACAGACGATAAAAACAATCAAACCGATTGTAAACGCGGGAAGGCCTGGCGGCTGCGGGTACTGCGCTTTGCGGTGCGATGGAAGCTGTTAACTTATTTGCAACTCCCCTCCCCCCCCCTCCCCCCCTACCTGCTAAAGTTGCTGGATACAACAGGTTCCACACATTTACAGGCAAAGTAGTGACTCCATGCGACTTATAGGCATGGAATCAGATAATATAGGAGTTGTCCGCTGCTCTCTGCTCTGGGCTGCGGCGATGGAGCCGGGCATCGTCTTCCGCTGTCGCTGGAAGAAGAAGCTGGCAGACCCCCTGCATAGAAGAGATGGACAGCCCCCTATTCAATTGTAGCAGGTTGGGGAGACGAGTTTGTCAGTTTATCTCGTTTGGATGGAGTGAGTTGGAAGATTTTGCTTGACAATGTTTGGGCGGTTCACGTTTCGCACGAAGACCCACTCATCGCAACGTACGCGATGAATGGGGCACCCGGTGTTATGCTGACTTCCTCATGCCAGATCGAGTTTTCCAGACGGCCCGCTTCAAGGTCCACAATCCGAGCAAACACAGGCAAGCGATTCTGATGAGTGCGCTGGAGAGCTACCACCGGATGGCGAAGCGTCTTCTGGAGAAGGCCGTGTCCGATCCGGAGTTGATGGCGCATTGCTCGATTCTCAACAAGAAAGGCATTGCAGTACCGAATGGATTTGCTACTTCAAAATATCTTCGGACACTGACTCCAAAGGGTTGGAATCTCGCTCCTGTACGGGATTACCTCATTGACGATATGTCCGCCGCGTTGATGAGCCATTTGGCGAAGACATACAAGGGCAAGAATGAATCCAACCCTCCAACACTTGCTAAGCTGGAGCCTCTCAGCAACGAAGAGTACCAGCAAGCCTACAAAGACCTGACCCTCGCGCCTGAATTTCCTGTGAGCGCAGAGCATCAGGAGCGGATTGACGAGGCGAGGCTACAAGGCCACACACGGGTGGCGCACCGACTAGAACGAATCTTCACTGCACGCGCGCTTACCAAGGCAGCTTCGCAATTGCTTCGTAAAATTGATGGGCCTATGCCGCGCCCCATCGAGTTCCGGCATTGTGAATTTGGAAGAGGTTTTCTGCTTGCGAAGAACGGAAACAATCTTTTTTGTCTACTGCGTCTCTTCTCGGCGGGAAGTCGATTTTACGAGAAGAAGAAATTGCAGGCGGGATTCGTCGATATTTCTACTGGCGAGGACCTCGGCGGGAAACAATATCCCGGCGTGATTCTGCCGCTTGAGATGGGCCGCGAGTTCCATGAGGACGAATATCTCCTGCATGGAACACCGCAGAGTGCCAAGCTGATTGCAAGACGCGGGCCGGAGGGAGAGATTGAGTTCTTCGTCCACATCGCATTCGAGTTCACGCCGGTAAAGATCGAAACGGAGACCGTGCTTGGCATCGACCGCGGTGCCGCAATCATCGGCTCTGCGTGTGTGATAAATAAAGATGGGAAAGTTGTGCGCTCCGGTCTCAATCTTGAAGGCAGCGCATTTGCCAGCGAGATGGCCGCGCATAGCAAGTACATAGCCAACCTTCAAAGGCGCGGCATACAGAAGCATCCCAAGTTCAGACTGCGCGGAAGACGCGCGGACGCCATACTTGGCGAATATGCGAACTGGCTGATCGGTATCGCAACCGAGCACAAGAGCCAGATTGTGCTTGAAAAGATCGACGGTGTCGCGATGGGCCGATTCCTGAAGCAGAGCCAGTTCGCCAAACTCTTCGAGATGTTGCGCTACAAGTCCCTGCGCGTTGGATTGCCTGAGCCGAGGGAGGTCCCTGCCGCGCGGACATCACAGACGTGCGGCAGGTGCGGCCACTGGGCGAAAGAGAACCGTCCCCACCGAGATGCTTCCGGCAAGCCGTTGCAGGATGTCTTTCGCTGTGTTGAATGCGGCCACGAAGCGAATGCCGACGAGAACGCGAGCCAGATTATTTCATTGCGCGGGCTACAGCAGATGGAGAATGGTGGTAAATTCACCAAATGGATTGTTTTTGAGCCTTGGCTCAAGGCAATCCTGGGCCGGGACGGACAGGCAACTGTCCAGTAGTTTCATCGGTCCGGTACTGGGCTGCATGGCGAATGAGAACCAACGCAAGTTGGTTCCGTATCCGACCTGTATCTGGGCCTAACCCCCAAGGGGTCTCTGATAACCCGATTGGCTTTCCAAGAGGGTGAGCTTCGCTCAAGAGAGACCTAAAACCGTGGAGAACATCTGTGCATAGCATCGTTCCATCCGTATTTTTTGCTATTGAGCTAGCTGCTATCCCTGCCGATGCAGAATCTTCCCGGCGTACGGTTGTTCATGGCCGTAACTGCACGGGGGAATGAAACAATAGCCCCTCTCCCCCAACCCGGCGCGGTGTTGTTCATGGCCGTAACTGCACGGGGGAATGAAACTAGACCGCTTGCTGTATCTCACTTTCGAGTTGTTCATGGCCGTAACTGCACGGGGGAATGAAACCGCAGAGGGTTACTGCCAGTTACTCCTACTGTTGTTCATGGCCGTAACTGCACGGGGGAATGAAACGTGTTGTTAGATCGCAACCGTACAGCAACAGTTGTTCATGGCCGTAACTGCACGGGGGAATGAAACGAAGGGCGTGCGCGTAGCCGTCGAGACCGTGTTGTTCATGGCCGTAACTGCACGGGGGAATGAAACCGGGTGAAGTGGCGGACTGTGCCGCGTTGGTTGTTCATGGCCGTAACTGCACGGGGGAATGAAACCTGCGTCACGCTGGACGCTCCACTATGCCTGTTGTTCATGGCCGTAACAGCACGGGGGAATGAAACAGGAGGCCGAACGCAATGTGCAAAGCATTTGTTGTTCATGGCCGTAACTGCACGGGGGATTGAAACCAATCAGGGAGCCTCGCTGGTCACCCGGCGGCTGTTCATAGCCCCGCAACGGCGCATGGGAATGGCGGATTTGGGACACCCGGCCCAGGGCTAAAGCCCCTCGATTCGATTGGGCTTATTCAGGGGGCTGAAGCCCCCTGCTCCCTCCGGTACGACAAGAACCCCACCCATCGCAAAGTGCGCGATGAATGGGGCACCCGGCAAGGGCGTGATTTGTTGGGAGAAAGGTTCGGACGGTTGTGGCGGTGCGGGGTTCGTCGGGGTCCTTCGCGCTCGAAAGACGCGCTCAGGATGACAGCAAAAGAGACAAGGGCAAATACGGAGATTCTGGCTGCGCCAGAATGACGAGCAAGAACAAGCAACGGCGTCGTTTGCTACCGCAAACGATAACCCACCCTAGCCGCGATAAGACTGCGGCTAGGATGGGGCACCCAGGATCATGGGGCACGCGCGATGCCGGGTTAGGCGGGGTCGAGGATGCGGTTGACGTAGCCGATGGAGCCTTCGCTGGAGACGACCTTGCCGGGGTTGCCGAGGACGACGGCCATGGGGGGCACGTCGAAGTTGACGTAGGCGCCGGGGGCGATGAGCGCGTCGTGGCCGACGGTGATGTTGCCGACGAGGACGGCGTGAGCGCCGACCCAGACGCGGTCTTCCAGAGTGGGCGCGCCGGTGCGCGGGCCTCGGCTGGCGGCGCCGATGGTGACTCCGTGCGCGATGTTGACGTTGGCGCCGAGGATCGCGTGGGGGCTGACGACCACTCCGCCGAAGTGGCCGAGGTAGAGGCCGGGACCGATGCGCGCGGTGGGCGAGATGTCGAAGCCGTAGCGGAAGCGGTAGTGGTGATAGAGGACGCGGTTGTAGAGATAGGCGAAGATGGCGAGGGAGCGTTTGCGGCTGGCGTAGTGGGCGGTGCGGCGGAGATAGAAGGTGAAGCGGAAGCCGGGTTCGCGCAGATAGGCCGACCAGAAGGCGCGCGCGCCGGTTTGCCCGCGGTAGCGGAAGAGGTCGGCGCGCAGGGTCTGCCGGAGGCTGGATTGCAATGCTGCTCCTTGTCCTGCCGGAGAGTGCGGCGATGGGCAGGCGAGACCAGTCTACACAACCCGCAACGGAGATGAGCGGAAGAGGGGATGGCTTGGCAGCGCCGGGGTGGGCCGTCGGCGGCCCGGTGTTACGATACGCTTGAGCGGGAAGATGCCTTTGCGCGATGAATCCATCCCGGAGGAGCAGGCGCAGCGGCCTTTGCGGAGGCTATTTCTTCTCTACCATGAACTGCGGCCGGGCGAGAGCCGGTATTCGTATGTGCTCGATACTGGATTGTTCGAGCGGCATGTGGAGCTGTTCGCGCAGTTGCGCGAGGCAGAGAGCTGCGGGTTGTGGCCTGAGTTGACCTTCGACGATGGGCACCGCTCGAACATTGAGATTGCCGCACCGATCCTGCAGGCGCGCGGGTTGACGGCGCGGTTTTTTATTACCGCGGGGTGGACGGGGACGAAGACGGGATACATGGGCTGGCCGGAGGTGCGGTCGCTGCATGAGGCGGGGCACGCGATTGGCGCGCATGGGTGGTCGCACAAGCTGCTGACGCACTGCAGCGACCGGGAGTTACAGACTGAGCTAAGTAAGTCGCGGCTTACTCTGGAGGACAAGCTGGGGAGTTCGGTTGTGACGATGTCATTACCGGGCGGGCGGAGCAATCGGCGCGTGCTGGGTGCGTGCGCGGCGGCGGGTTACACGCAGGTGTATACCTCCGAGCCGCGGGCTGAGTCGCTTCCGTTGGGGGCCACCGTTGGCCGGTTGAATATTCTTGGAAACATGCAGCCGGAGTGGATTGCAACGCTGTTTGAGCCGGGGAGCCGTGTCTTGTCTGAACTGGGCCGCCGGTATCGGATGAAGGCGGCGGCGAAGAAGCTGTTGGGAGACCGGCTGTACGCGAGGCTTTGGGCGATGGTGAACCGAAGAGAGCCGGGAACCGATGGCGGCGGGGAAGGCGCGGAATGAAGATTCTGCACACGATCAGCAGCGGCGGGATGTATGGGGCGGAGGCCGTGATCCTGAACCTGGCGCGCACGCTGCGGGGTGGGCCGCACGAGTGCGTGATGGGAGTCTTTTCCAACTCCGCGAACCCGAAGCTACAGCTTCATGAGAGCGCCTTGAAGGAAGGATTTGAGTCGCACCTGGTTCCCTGCAGGGGGAAGGTGGATTGGGCGGCGATTGCGAGCATTCGGAAGTTAGCGACCCGCACCGGCATGGATGTGGTCCACGCTCACGGTTATAAAGCGGACATTTACGTGTACCTTGCGCTGCGCGGGATGGGCGTGCCACTGGTCTCGACCTGCCACACCTGGTATGACACGGACCCGTTCCTATCGATTTATGGGATGGCAGACCGATTTGTTCTGCGGAGGTATGCGCGGGTTGTGGCGGTTTCCGATGAGGTGAGGCAGAGGCTGCTGAAGGCGGGAGTGCGCAAAGAGAAGATCCTCATGGTGCGCAATGGGATCGACCTGCGGCCATTCGACGGGGCGCTTGGCTCGCATCAGAATGGTCCAACGGCGAAGAAAGCTCTGGTGGTTGGCCTGGTGGGGCGGCTGGCGTGGGAGAAGGGGGTCGATCTATTTCTGCGGGCCGCGGCGGAGGTCCTGGTTGAGTTTCCGGAGACGCGGTTCGTGGTGGTTGGCGAAGGGCCGGACCAGGAGAAGCTGGAGCGGTTGATCGATGAGTCGTTGATCCGCGAGAGCGTGGAACTGCTGGGGCGGCGGGAGGAGATGGCATCGGTGTACGCGTCGCTGGACGTGATGGTGTCGTCGTCGCGCCAGGAGGGGCTGCCGATGGCGGTGCTGGAGGGGATGGCGAGCGGGCTGGCGTTGGTGGCGACGGCGGTGGGCGCGGTGCCGACGGTGGTGGTGGATGGACGCACCGGGGTGCTGGTTCCCGCGGCGGACGCGGGGTCGCTGGCGGCGGGGATTGCGGAGCTGTTGCGCGATCCCGCGAAACGGAAGCGGCTGGGAGGCGCGGCCCGGCAACTGATCGAAGAGGAGTACTCTGCGGCGCGGATGACAATGGATTATCTGCGGGTGTATGAGGAGGCGATTGCGGCCTGCGCGGCGCGGCCGGGAGGTGCGAGGTGAGCGCGGGTGGACGGTCCAGGGTTTTTATGATGGACCTGCTGGCGACCGTGCCATATTACACAGCCTACCTCAGTAAGGCGCTGCTGCGGGAGCCGATTGATCTGACTGTGGGATCGATTACTTATTATCTCGATCCGGGCTGCTTCTCCAGCCGCGGGATCAAGGTCGAACCGGGGCTGCTGGATGTGGTGGGAAGGTTCCGCCTGCCGCGGATGCCGCGCAGGGTGCTGAAGCTGATGGAGGGAATGGTGAACCTCTGCGCGCTGACGGCGAGGTTTGCCGCTTCGCCGCCGGACGTGATTCATGTGCAGTTCCTGCCGATGCTGCGGACGCCGGTCCCGATGGACCTGTGGTTTGTGGAGTTCTGCCGCAAGCGCGGATCGAAGATTGTGCTGACGGTGCACGACCTGCTTCCACACGATACGGGCGGGGTTTATAAGGCGACATTCGACAAGCTGTACGGACGCGTGGACGCGATCATCTGCCATGCGGATTCCATCCGGACGAGGCTTGCGACGGAGTTTTCCGTTCCCGAGGAAAAAATATCGGTGATTCCGCATGGGCCTTTCTTCCACGACCTTCCGGCGACGAGCAGCGATGAGACACTGCGGAGCTTTGCGCTGGAGCCTGGCCAGGTGATGGTGCTGTGGCAGGGAATCATCTTTCCGTACAAGGGGGTCGATCTGTTGCTGCGCGCATGGCAGCAGGTGGAGGCGAGGTGCGGCGACGCCTGCCTGGTGATTGCGGGCACGGGAGCGCCGGAGCTGCTGCAGGAGATTCGCGCGCAGGTTGCGGGGCTGGGTCTGCAGCAGGTGAAGCTGCACTTCCGTTTTATTAGCAGCGAAGAGCTGGTGGCGCTGTATCACACGGTGGACGTGGTGGTGTATCCCTATCGTGCGATCACAGCCAGCGGCGCGCTGGCGACCGGGCTGGCGATGGGAAAGGCGATTGTGGCCAGCGATCTGCCGGTCTTTCGCGAGCTGCTGACGGACCGCGAGAACGCGCTGCTGGTTGATCCGCAGGATTGCGATGCGCTGGCCGGCGCGCTGGTTGAGCTGGTGCAGGATTCGGCGCTGCGCCAGCGGCTCGCCGCGAATGTGCGGGCGATGGACTTCGGCGATGAGTCGTGGCAGATGATCGCGAAGCAGACGATGGAGGTCTATCGACATGTGCTGGCGCGAGCGGATTGATCGCGGACTGGCTGAGTGCGCAGCAGTTGTGCGAGACGACTTGCTATAGTTGTACGCGCAATTGTTTGGTTCCATTCAGGGAGGGTCTGAATGGAGGACTTCGCGGCGTTATGGAGGCCTTCGCGGCGTTGCAGATTCCCTCAGCGGCTAAGGCCGCCTTGCAACTGTTGTGCATATGGCGGGACTGAAGACCCGCCCCTTCAAAACGGGATGCGATTCAGGCTTTCCCGCTGTCGATTCGAGGAAATGATGACGTTTATGAGCAACTCCTGGTTGGTTCGGTTTTTTGCGGTGGGGATGGTGTGCCTGTCGCCCGGCTTGAGTGGAACGATTGCTGCAAACGCGCAGGGAGCACGGCCAGCGGCCGCGCCGGCCGCGCCGCCTCCGCCGTGGATGGACAAATCGCTCGATGCGGACGCGCGCGCCGACCTGATGGTCCACGAGATGACGCTGGACGAGAAGATCCAACTGGTGCATGGCGCGGGCTGGGGAGTGCTGCGCGAGGGCGCGCCGGTTGCGGCGGGACACAATGGCGGGGCGGGCTTTGTGCCGGGGATTCCGCGGCTGCATCTGCCGGACATCAACCTGGCCGACTCGGCGGTGGGCGTGAGAATGGCCGCGCCGGAGAGCCGCTACGCCACGCTGCTGCCGTCGGTGATCGGGATGGCCGCGAGCTGGGACCCGGACGCAGCATTTCTCTACGGCTCGGTGATTGGCCGCGAGCTGCGCGCGCAGGGGTACAACATGTCGATTGGCGGCGGCATGGACCTGATCCGCGAGCCGCGCAATGGGCGCAACTTCGAGTACGCGAGCGAGGACCCGATCCTGGCCGGTGTGATGGTGGGCCAGGTGGCGCGCGGCGTGCAGTCGAACCACATCATGGGCGACATCAAGCACTACGCGGTGAACGATCAGGAGACCGGGCGCAACATTCTGAACGCCGTGATGGACAAGCGCACGCTGCGCGAGACCGACCTGCTGGCCTTCCAGATCGCCATCACGATGGCGCATCCGGCGGGCGTGATGTGCGCGTACAACCATATCAATGGCGACTACTCGTGCGAGAACGACTATACCCTGAACCAGGTGTTGAAGAAGGATTGGGGCTTCCAGGGATTCGTGCTCTCCGACTGGGGCGGGACGCATAGCACGGTGAAGGCCGCGCTGGCGGGGCTGGACATGGACCAGCCGGGCGACGACAACTACTTCAGCGATCCGCTGAAGAAGGCCGTGCAGGACGGAACGGTGCCGCAGGCGCGGCTGGACGACATGGTGCATCGCATTGTGCGCAGCATGTTTGTGAACGGCGTGATCGACCAGCCGCCGCTGCCGCGCAGCGTGGTCGATCCCTTCCGCGGACGCGACGACGCGCAGAAGATCGAAGAGGAGAGCCTCGTGCTGCTGCAGAATACGGGCGGCATTCTTCCGCTGGCAGCCGCGAAGACGAAGAGTATTGCGGTGATCGGCGGGCACGCCGACGTGGCTGTTCTCTCCGGTGGCGGATCGGCGCAGGTGGATTCGCCGGGTGGAAATGCAATCGCGCCCGGGCCGGGCAGCTCGCCCTGGGGACGGGCCATCTACTTCCCTTCCTCGCCGATGCGGTATATCCGTGAGCAGGCCGCGACGGGCACGCAGATTACTTATGACGCAGGCACCGATCCGGCTGCGGCGGCAAAGGCTGCGGCGGCGGCGCAGGTCGCGATTGTGTTTGTGACGCAGTGGATGACGGAGGGGCAGGACTCGGCGACGCTGAGCCTGCCGGACAAGCAGGACGATCTGGTTGCGGCGGTGGCGGCGGCCAATCCGAATACGATTGTGGTGCTGGAGAACGGCGGGCCAGTGAACATGCCGTGGGCGCCGCGCGTGAAGGGGATCGTGGAGAGCTGGTATCCGGGGATCGGCGGAGGAGAGGCGATTGCAAATATTTTGTTTGGACGCGTGAATCCATCGGGCAAGCTGCCGGTGACCTTTGCCGCGTCGGAAGACCAACTGCCGCACCCCAAGGTCACTGGGCTGACGGAGCGCACGGGCAACAACGCCGACACCGTAACGCGCACGCAACCGCGGCAGCGGCCGCAGCCCTTCGACGTGGACTACAACGTGGAGGGGATGGCGGTGGGCTATCGCTGGTTCCAGGAGAAGAACCTGAAGCCGCAGTTTGCGTTTGGATTTGGGATGTCGTACACGCGCTTCGCCTATTCGAACCTGAAGGTGGATGCGGATGCGAAGAGCGTCAGCTTCGAGCTGCGCAATACGGGAGCGCGCGCGCACGATAATGTGTTTGCGGCGCTGTTTCCGTGGCTGGCACATCTGCGCAATACAAGAGCGCAGGCGGGAGACGAGATCGCCGAGGTTTATGTCACGCTGCCCAGCGCGGCGGGTGAACCGTTCCGCAAGCTGGCGGGATGGAAGCGCGTCTCACTGGCTGCGGGCGCGAGCCAGTCGGTTGAGATTGCGCTCGATCCGCTGTATCTATCGATCTATTCCCCCGACACCGACCAATGGTCCAGGCCTGCGGGCGAGTTCCTGATTGAGGTGGGCGGATCGTCGGCGGAGCTTCCGCTGCGCAGTACGGTGAAGCTGACTGCACAGTAGGGTGGTCGCGCTTTTACGCGATATCCCACCCTAACGGCGATAAGGCCGCCGTTAGAATGGGGCACATGGCTATTAAACAACTTTTCATGTGTATTTAGTGTGTATAATTCAATTAGAGAAACACCATGAACAGCCGTGAGGTGATTCGTCGACTGGTAGACGCTGGCTGGTTTGAGGTGACGCAGGTTGGCAGTCACAAGCAGTTCAAACATGCGACGAAGACGGGACGGGTGACGGTTCCCTATCCCAAGCGCGACCTGCCGCTGGGGACGTTGAAGAGCATCGAGAAGCAGGCCGGGATCAAGCTGCGGTAGGGCGTTGGTTGGAGGCGTGGCATGGAGTACATCGCGTATCTGCACAAAGACAAGCGCTCGGACTACGGCGTTAGCTTTCCGGACTTCCCCGGTTGCGTGACGGCGGGCAAGTCGCTGGAAGAGGCGCGCGAACTGGCGGTCGAGGCGCTGACGCTACACATCGCCGGGATGGTGGAGGACGGCGAGGCGCTGCCGGAGCCATCGACACTGGACCAGCTTGCGCACGATCCGGCGATGAAAGGCGCGGTTGCGTTTCTGGTGAGCGCAGAGGCCCCCGAGAAGACCGTGCGCGTGAACATCACGGCAAGAGAGAGCCAGATCGAGGCAATCGACAAGCTGGCCCGCAAAGCGAAGATGACCCGCTCTGCCTACATGGTGCAGTCGGCAGTGCTGGGCTGCGTCAGAGAAGCCTCGCGTAGAGAACGCGCATGAATGGGGCACCCGTAAATACGGGATTCTTCGCTGCGCTCAGAATGACAAACAAAAGACAGGCAACGACAGAGATTCTGAGCCTTCGGCTCAGAATGACGCGCTCCTTTGACTTGTTTGGGCGTTACTTCACTGGCACAACCTGTGGGACGGCGTTCCAGCCGCGGAGGGCGATCTGGGCGGGGCCGTGGGCTGCGGCGGATGGGTACTCCACCTGGATGGTGCGCGATTCACCGGGAAGCAGCGAAACGTAGTTGTCGGAGTAGTAGGCGGGCAGGATGCGTTGCTTGTCGCTGGCGTTGAGGAGAGTGAGTTTGTTCTCCAGGCTGACGACCGAGGCGGAGTTGGTGAGCTGGATCGTCACCTTCACCGTGTCTCCGGCGGTGGTTGAAGTGGCCGACGCTTTGAGCTGCGTGGGCGCAAGGCTGCTCAGCTCGCGGTAGGAGGCGGGCTTCGCGCCCAGCCAGTAGAGGTTCTCGGAGACGAGCGCGTCCTGCGCATCGCGCAGCTCCAGTGAGACCAGGACCATGCCCTTGGCAAGATACTGCTCGAGGTCGAGACGCAAGCTGGGGGTGGTGGAGTCGGCGGGAGCGTCTTTGTGGTCCGTCTGTTCGAAGAGCAGCGCGTTGGCCAGCGAGTAGACCTTTGCGCTGACGGTGAGGCCGGTGTGCGCGGCGGTGGTTGTGTTGACGACATCCACGCGATAGTTGGCGAGGTTGAGCTGGACGTGCAGCGGCTCGCAGGCTTTCTTCACGCCGTAGAAGGAGGCCTGGGTGTCGTAGTCGGAGCTGAGAATCTGCCACATAGTACTGGGCCACGCGGGCTGGGTCATCCAGAGCAGGCGGCCGCTGTTGGGCGCCCAGAGGTAGGCGTCCATGCCCTCGAAGATGGCGCGGTGATCGACGTAGTTGAGCATCTGGGCCTTGCGCTCGAAGTCTTCGAGGCCGGTGGGCGCGCCGAACTCGGCCTGAATCTCGGCCATGAAGGGCGCGACATCGCCGTTCGCGCTCTGGTGCCAGTCGTGGTAGGCCCAGACATCGTCGATGGGCCACTGGTCCGGCTTGGGGACGGTGCTCTGGAAGGACTCCAGCGTGGACATCGACGGCGTGCCGGTCTCGACGGAGAAGCCGCGATTGAGCGTGGTGAAGTACTGCGCGGGGACCTGATAGCGATACGGCCCACTGCCCGCCAGATTCACCGCGTTGGAGCTGGGCGAGTAGTAACGCGTGCCGTCGAGGGTGCGCACCAGATTGTCGAGGCCCAGGTTGATGATGGGCTGGGGCACGCCCTCGTTGCGTCCGCACCACATGACGATGGAGGGATGATTGCGGAAGCGCTGGATGGTGTCGGCGGCGTTGGCCAGGAAGAGCTGCGGGTCTTCGGCCTCGATGTTGTAGTTCTGGGTGGACTCCCAGAAGTCGTTCCAGACCATCATGCCGTACTCGTCGGCGAGCTGGTAGAAGGACTCTTCGGTGCTCTGGCCGACCCAGTTGCGAATGATATTGAGGCCGGCGTCGCGATTGAGGCGGAAGAAGGGCTCAAGATGCTCGCGGGAGACGCGCTTGCGGAAGTCGTCCATGCCCCAGTTGCCGCCGCGCGCTGCGATGCGCACGCCGTTGACGCGGAGGACGAGGTACGGCGCGGCGCGCAGGTCGGTGGAGGGCTGGATGGCGGGCGAGTTTTCCGCGCCGGGCGCGAGCGAGGCGACGTGCGAGCTGGCATTGGCGCGACGCTCCTCGGGCATGTTGGCGAGCTCGGTTGCCGGGGCGGGAATCTCCAACATGCCGTCGTGGCTGACATCGACGATGGGAGCGGCGGCCTCAGCCTCGCGCGCGTTGGCGGGCGTGAACTCGACGCGGCGCAGATGACCGGAGCTGTCGAGCAGGCTTAGCTCATAGCTGATCTCGCGAATGCCGAAGCGTACGTTCTTGCTGTCGGAGACGGAGCCGCCGGCCTGGAGCGCCAGCTTTATGGTGTATAGCTCTGGACTGCCGTAGCCATTGGGCCACCAGAGATGCGGGTGGTCGAGATTGAGTTGGGCGAACTCCGCCGGGGTGAGCTTGACGAGGCTGTTGCCGGGTGGGAGGGTGATGCTCTTGCGGACTGTGATCTTTTCGATGGTGGCGACGAGCGTTGCGTTTATGGGGGCGGACGAGAGATTGGTGACTGGGACGGCGATCTCGACGGCGGCCTGCGATGTGTCGTGGTTCTTGAAGGTGGTGACGACCTGCGCGTCGCCGAGCTTGAGAGCGTTGGTGATGCGCAGCGTGACCGGCTGCCAGATGCCGCTGTTGCGGTCGCGGACGCCGGGAATCCAGTCCCAACCCTCGGTGGCGACGAAGGTGGGGCCGTCGAGCACCAAGGCGCCGCCGTTCTCGCCGGGCCCGCCGAGGATGGACTGCTCCTGCGGAATGCCCGGGTGGGGAGGCGGCGAGATGCGCACGGCGAGAACATTCGTCTGGCCGGGTTTGAGCGCGGAGGTGACATCGAAGCTGCCGCGTCGGAACGCACCCTTCATCGTGCTCAGCAGCTTGCCGTTGAGCCAGATTGAGGCGGAATAGTTGATGCCCTGGAATGTGAGTTCGGCGTGGGCAGCGCCGGGGAATGCGGACGCGGGCACGGTGAACTGGTTGCGGTACCAGTAGTCCTGTTTGTTAAGCGACTCGGGGATGGCGAGGTTGTTGAGGCCGTAGCCGGGGTCGGGATAGACGCCGTCGTCGACCAGGGTGGTGAGGATGGTACCGGGAACCGTCGCGCGCATCCAGCCGGAGGCGTTATATGCGGCGGTGCTGATCTGTGCGCCGTCGGAGTCGACCTTGGGGGCCTCGCGCAGGGTCCAACCATCGGAGAAGCTCCACTCTCCGTCGCCGGACTGGGTGAGCGACGGGCCGACCGGTGGACGCGTGATGGCCACTGGGGAGGAAAATGGCGCACGCGAAGTGGGCATTGTAGCTGGGTCCTGCGGGGCGCGATATCCCGCCTGGCCGCGCGTCTGGATGGGCCAGGGCTTGGAGCCTGCCTCGAACATGATGGTGTAGAAGTCCGGGCGGGCGAGGTAGAGCTGGTGCATCTCACTCTCGGAGAGGGCGTGGCGCAGCAGGGTGAAGGAGGCGATCTGCCCGCCGAAGTGGCGGCCGGGCGCGATTCCCGGGCCGATGGTCGGCGCCATCTGCAGGAGCGGGGTGACGCTGCCGAGGATGAGGGTTCCCGATACGGCGGGCTGTCCGTCGACGAAGAGATGGAACTGGCTGCCATCGAAGGATGCGGCGAGGAGATGCCACTCGCCGGGAGTGATGTTGGCGGGACCGGTGAGCTGGTTGTCCTCGCCCATCCAGAGCGAGACCTTGCCGGCATCGATGGCGAGATAGCGCGAGTACTCGGCGGCGGGGCTGCCCACTCCGGCGACGAGTTCAAACGCGTCCACGGGCCCGGCGGTTTTGATCCAGCAGAAGAGGGACCAGGACGAGTCGGCCAGCAGCACCGGGTCGCGCGCATCGGTGACGGGGACACGGAGGCCCAGGCCGTCGGCCAGGAAGCTGCCGTTATATGGGCCGAACTGCGGAGGATCGGTGGCAACGGGAGCGGCCGGGGGCTGCGCCATGGCAACGATGGAGCATAGGGCCAGCGCGACAATCCCCAGGCAGAGCGCGGCAACGACGCGACGAGGCGCAGTTGCTGCACGCAGCGCGGCAACGATTCGGCGAGGCGCGGATGCTGCGATGGAAGGCTGGGAGGCTGTTGTTTTCAGGGCAGAGAGGTGGGCCGAGGGCAGCGCAGAAGTGCTTTGGATGAACATGAAGGAAGAGTAACGCGGATGCCCGAATTATGCACGGAGATTGCAATCGGCCCGCAGGTTGGGCGATGCGGATAAACTACAGGCATACGTCGTGGTTCAGCCGTTTGCAGTCGGGAGGGGAGAGGCGATGTCACACCTGAGCAGGACCGGAGTTTCGCTGGAAGATGATCTGTTGAAGGAGTTCGACCGGCTGATCGGCAAGCGGGGATACAAGAACCGGTCGGAGGCGATCCGCGACCTGATCCGCGAGGCGCTGCTGGCGGAGACGGTGGATTCGAACAAGCCGGTGGTGGGGACCCTAACGCTGGTGTATGACCACCACATGCCGAACCTGGGGGAGAAGCTGACAGCGTTCCAGCACTCCGCCGGGGCCATGATCCTGGCGACGACCCATGTGCACTTGGACCACCATTACTGCCTGGAGGTGGTGATTATGAAGGGGCGAAGCAAGGAGCTGCAGGCGATTGCGGACCACATGCTGGCGCTGCGCGGGGTGGAGCTGGGCAAGCTGGTTCTGACCAACTCCGGCAAGGGCCTGAAGGTCGCGCACTCTCACATGCATTCTCACACGCATTCTCATTAGCGCCGGCTGGGGGGCTGCCGTTCGGCGGGGCGTAGCAGGGATTCCTTATTCCCTTCGGAGGTTTGTGGCCCGATTGCCGCCGAAGAGTACGTGACGGCGGTCACGCATACGAATTCGTAATAAGTGTTACCGTTGTCTGGTTCTGGATTTCATTGAGAAACCTGACCACGGAAGATATGGATGGGACACGCTCCAGCAAAATTTGGATTGCTCGTCGCGCTGGCGATGACGCCTTCGGCGCTGTTCTGCCAGAGTACGGCGAGCGCTGGGGCATCTGCTGGAGTTGGAATCGCGCCGCATTCGGCCAGCACGAGTGATGCTTCATCAGAGAAGCTGCGCCTGCAGGCCAAGGCCGCGTTTGGCACGCAGCAGACGACGCTAGTGATTACAGCCACGGTTGCCGACCCTGAGATCGACCGCCGCGACGACACGGTCTACAAGAACACACTGTTTCTGCGCGACGACCAGCTCTTCGAGACGCTCGATAGCGGCATCAACGCAGGGCAGCATGAGGGCGGAGGCAAGTCGCTGGAGTTTCGCCGGTTCGGGTTCAACCTGGACCACGGCGGGCTGAACGGCGGGCTGAAGGTGCTGGTGGACGACATTCCGCAGAACCAGGCGACACAGGCCCACGGACAGGGCTATCTGGGCTGGCTGAAGGCGCTGAGCCCGGAGCTGGTGGATGACGTGGACATCATCAACGGGCCGTTCAGCGCGGAGTATGGGGATTTTTCCGCGCTGGGCGTGATCCATATCCGGCTGAAGGAGGGCATGGACGACCGGTGGACGCTGCGCGCGCAGGGCGGATCGTTCAACGGGTACCGCACCTTTGCCGCGTGGAGTCCGCACATGAAGAACGCCGACGGATTTCTCGCCTGGGAGCACGCGTACACGGATGGGCCGTTCATCAACCCGCTGCACTATGTTCGCGACAACTTCACCGGCAATACCACGTTCAAACTCGACAGCACGCAGTCGCTGGGCTTCCGGTTCAACGGAGGACGCAACGACTTTGATTCGTCGGGGCAGATTCCGCTGGACCTGGTTGCGTCGGGCGCGCTGGACCGCTTCGGAACTATGGACCCGAGCGACGGCGGCAAGGTGCGCAACGGGACCGGCGGCGTGTACTACAGGAAGAATTTGAGCGCGAACGATACGCTGCGCGTGGACGGCTATGTGACCCGTTCACTCTTCGACCTGTTCTCGGACTTCACATTTTTCCTGAGCGATCCGGTGAATGGCGATGGAATTCAGCAGCACGATTCGCGGCTGCAGGAGGGTGCAAGCTCGCAGTACATGCACGCTGGCACTCTGTTTGGGCGGACTGCGCTGTTCATGGCCGGGGGCAATCTCGGCGACAACTGGATCAACGTCGATTTGTTTCACGATCATGACCGGCAGATCATTGCGCCGGTGCCGGCGGTTCCCGGTTCGCCGTTTCCCGGCAAGCCGTGGACCGAAGCGAACGTGCATATTACGAATCCGGCGGTGTACGCGCAAGAGGGTTTGGATTTCCCGCATTTGCATGTGGACGCGGGATTGCGATTCGACGAGTTCCGCTTCAATTTGACCGACCGGCTTACGGCGGCAAACAGCGGGCTGAGTACCGCGGGCAGCGCCGAGCCGAAGGTCAACATCGTGTTTACGCCGTCGCGTCGCGCTCCGATTGCGTTCCACTTTAATTTCGGACGGTCGGTGACCAGCCAGGACGCGCGTGGCATTGCTCTCGACGCTACAGCTCCCAAGGTCGCCACCACTGACTTCTATATGATTGGCACGTCGCACCAGATGAAGCGCTTCTCGGCCAGCACGGACATGTTCCTGATCGACCGGCAGCATGAAGACGTCTACGATCCCGACAACGGAACGATGCAGTATCAGGGGCCGAGCCGCTCGTACGGGTGGGAGGCGAAGACATCGCTGCAGGTGAGCGCGCACGTGAGCTGGAACGCGGGGATCACGCAGGTGTCGAATGCGTTCTTCCTGGGGACATCGCCACGCCAGTATGTGGACAGCGCACCGCACTCGGTGGGCAATGCGAGCCTGACGCTGAATGCGTGGCATGGCCTGTTCAGTTCGCTGCGCTATCGCCACATCAGCCGCTACCTGATTGTGAATCCCGACGACACATCGGTGCCGCCGGCTGCGCCATACACCGACCCGGCCCAGACCCACGCAAGCGGTTTGGACGTGCTGGACTTTGCGGCGACCAAGAAGCTGGGCCGCGGAGTGGAGTGGAACTTATCGGTGGACAACCTGAATGACAAGCACTACTACGAGACGCAGAACTACTTCGATTCGCGGGTGACTCCGACGGCCCCGGTGGAGGCGCGCGTGCATGGAACTCCGGGCTATCCCATCGGGTTGACGACCGGGCTTACATGGCGGTTCGAGTAGCAGCGGCAATACTGCGATTTGTCATTTACAGGCAGTGTCTTTCGCGCGGTCTCTGCCGGCTGTCCGGCCGCGGAGATAATACAGGTTCTATAATCGTGTTACGGAGCGAATGAGAATCTCTGGACTGTTCAACGATGCGGCGAGCGGCGTGCGCGGCAAGGTGGTGGGGATCTACGCGATCCTGCTGGCCTTCAACGTGGGCGCGTGGGTGTGGGCGGTGCTTGCCTCGCGGCACTATCCGCTGCTGCTGGGGACGGCGCTGCTGGCGTACAGCTTCGGGTTGCGCCACGCGGTGGATGCCGACCACATTGCGGCCATCGACAACGTGACGCGCAAGCTGATGCAGGAGGGCAAGCGGCCGGTAGCGGTGGGATTCATGTTCTCGCTGGGCCACTCGACGGTTGTCATCCTGGGGTCGGCGGCGATTGCTGCGGCGGCGCTGGCGCTGCAACATCGCATGGACGGGGTGCGGGAGATCGGTGGCGTGGTGGGCACGCTGATCTCGGCGGTCTTTCTGCTGGGCATCGCTTTCGTGAACCTGATCGTGCTGCGGTCCATCTATCGCGCGTTTGTGCGGGTGAGGGGCGGGGCGCCGTATGTCGAGGAGGACTTCGACATGTTGCTGGCCGATCGCGGATTTCTGTCGCGGCTGTTCCGCCCCATGTTCCGGATCATCACGCGAAGCTGGCACATGTATCCGCTGGGCGTGCTGTTTGGGCTGGGCTTCGACACGGCCACAGAGATTGGACTGCTGGGCATCTCGGCGGCGGAGGCATCGAAGGGGCTGTCGCTGTACTCGATTCTGGTGTTCCCGGTGCTGTTTGCCGCGGGGATGTCGCTGATCGACACGACGGACAACATCCTGATGCTGGGGGCGTACGGATGGGCCTTCATCAAGCCGGTGCGCAAGCTCTACTACAACATGACGATCACGTCGGTGTCAGTGGTGGTGGCGATGGTGGTGGGAGGGATCGAGGCGCTGGGGCTGCTGGCCGGACACTTCCACCTGAGCGGAATCTTCTGGGACGCGGTGCGGCGACTGAACAACAACTTCGGCGCACTGGGCTACTTCATCATCGCGATCTTCGCGCTGAGCTGGGTGGTGTCGATCGCCATCTACAAGTGGCGGCGGCTGGACGAACTGGAACTGGGCGCGTGAGCCAGCGGCATCTGTCATCCCTCGAATACGGAATCATTCGAGTTAGTGCGGAATCATGCGGGTGAAGACATAGGCCTGCAGCATGGTGATGACGCCAACCAAACCGGCGAGCATCAGGCTGTGCTTGAGGGTGAAGCGGAAGAGGTCGGATTCGCGGCCCACCAGACCGACCGCACCGGAGGCAACTGCGATGGACTGCGGAGAGATCATCTTGCCGGTGACGCCGCCGCTGGAGTTGGCCGCGACCATCAGGGTATTGCTGACGCCGATCTGATGGGCAGTGTTGGCCTGCAGGTTGCAGAACAGGGCGTTTGAAGAGGTGTCCGACCCGGTGAGAAAGACGCCGATCCATCCCAGGAAAGGCGAGAAGAATGGAAAAATGAGGCCCGTTGCGGCCAGAAGCATGGCCAGGGTTGCGGAGAGGCCGGAGTAGTTGGCGATATTGGCGAAGGCCAGCACCATGCCGATGGAGTAGATCGGGAGCTTCAGGGTGTTCAGAGTGCCGGCGAAGGTCCTGATTGCATCCATCGGCTTCATGCGCAGCACCAGGATGCTGACCACGGCCGAGAGCAGGATTGCGGTGCCGGTGGCGGACAACCAGTCGAATGTGTAGACCGATGCGTAGGGCGTGGGGCCGTTGGTGATGGGCGGCATTTTGATCACCAGTTTGTCGAGCATCGGCACCGGCTTGTTGATGACGGTCCAGGCCAGATTGCCTCCCCTGGCGAAGAGCGCCTTGAAGGGCTTGATCGACCATATGGTGACGAAGACGGTCAGGATGGCGAAGGGCGACCACGCCTTGGCCACCTGCGCGAAGGAGTGGCTTTCCGTTTTTATCGTCGCTTCCTGACCGGGGAAACGGAAGATGGTTTTGGGCTTCCAGAACTTGAGGAAGAGGGTGAGCGAGATCAGGCTCACCAAGGCGGAGGTGATGTCTGGCAACTCCGGACCGAGATAATTGGAGGTCAGAAACTGAGTGACGGCGAAGGTGCCTCCGCAGACCAGGATTGCAGGCCAGGTCTGGCGCACGCCGCGCCAGCCGTCCATGATGAGGATGACCCAGGAGGGGATGAGAAACGAGAGCAGGGGCAGTTGGCGTCCGGCCATTGCGCCGATTTTGAACGCATCGATGCCGGTGACCTGCCCGGCGACGAGAATCGGAATGCCCATAGCGCCGAAGGCCACGGGCGCGGTGTTGGCGATGAGACACAGGCCAGCGGCGTAGAGCGGGTTGAAGCCCAGGCCGACCAGCAAGGCGGCCGTGATGGCGACCGGCGCGCCAAAGCCCGCCGCGCCTTCGAGAAATGCGCCGAACGAGAAGCCGACCAGAAGCATCTGCAGGCGCTGGTCTTCGGTGATGGAGACCACCGAGGCGCGGATGACTTCAAACTGCCCTGTTCGGACGGTGATTTTGTAAAGAAATACGGCTGTGACGATGATCCATGCGATGGGCCAGAGACCGAAGAGAAAGCCTGCCCCCGCGGCTGCCAACGCCATGGCGACGGGCATACGGAAGAAGAAGATCGACACCAGGAGCGCAAGGGCTACAGTCAGCGTGCCGGCGAGATAGCCCTTCATGCGGAGAAGAGTCAATGCAACGAAGAAGAACAGAATCGGGAGCGATGCGATCAGCGATGAGAGCCAGATGTTGCCGACTGGGTCGTATACCTGTTGCCAGGGGTGCAAGGGGAGACTCCTTTGTTATGGCGATCGACTTCTCCGGTTTGGATCCAGGATGAGTGGAACGATTTGAGCGGCATGATTCGGTAGAGGATCAGCAGGCCCCCATGATAACCGGTCGGCTGCATTCTTCAAGCAAATATGCGATGGAGTGGTAGGGGCGGCCGGTTTCGGCGGTGAGGCCGATCTCGCAGGTGCGATTGGTGGAGACGCCCTCGCAGCAGTTGGCGGGCAGGGCTTCATGGATTTTGCGCAGGGCGTGGACGTTGAGTTCGGGAACGACGAATCCGCGGTCGCCGGCAAAGCCACAGCAGAGAACGCCGGCCGGCTCGACGACCTGGTCGACGCATGCCTCGATCACCTTGCGCAACTTGGCGCCGGAACCGGTGCGGCGCACGCTGCAGTTGATGTGCAGCGCAACGGGGCCCGGCTTGCGCTGGATGCGCAGGCGCGGCAGAAGCGCGTCGTGGGCAAACTCATGGAAGTCGTAGAGCGGCAGGCGGCCAGCAAGACGCTGCTTCATGCGCAGCGAGCAGGTGCTGGCATCGATGATGACCGGATAGAACCCGCCATGGCCGTCGTCGGCCGCCTTCAACAATGCCTGGGTGAGGTTGTCGGCCATCTGGTCGGCTGCATCGGCCATGCCTTTGCTTTCGAGCATCTGGCCGCAGCAGAGCTTGTCGAAGCCTTCGGGCAGGCGTGGCGCGTAACCGGCGCGGACCAGAAGCTCGATGACGACATCGGCGAGCGATGCTTCGTCCGGGCCATTGACGCCGAAGATGCGGCCTCCGCAGGCTGGGAAGTAGACCACCGGATCGCCCGCGCCTTTGTACTCCGCGGGAAGCGTGCCTGCGCGCGGCATTCCGCGCTTCCATGCGCCGGCCGAGAGGCGGGCGAGCGCGCCGTCACCAACGACGGCAGAGACGGCGTGGCCGATGGCGAGGCCCGCGCGCGCTGTGGTAGCGACCTTGCCGAAGTTGCCGACCGTCCACTCGCCGATACGGAGCGATGCAGCGCCCAGTTTGCGCCCGCGCAGCAGGCGGGTGAGATCGCCGGTGTTGATGTCTACAGGACAGGCGGTGGAACACAGGCCGCATCCGGCACAGGTGTCGAGGCTATCGTAGGCAAAATCGGCTTCGAGATCGGAGGCATCTTCGCCGGCGGCGGCGCGGCGCGACAGCTCGCGCCAACTGACGATACGCTGGCGCGGCGACAGGGTGAGCTGATGCGACGGACACATGGGCTCGCAGTAGCCGCACTCCGTGCACCGGTCGACGAGTTCGTCGGCACGCGGCATCGGTTTGAAGTTCTTCAGGTGGGCCTGCGGGTCGTCGTTGAGGATGACTCCGGGATTGAGGAGATTGTCCGGGTCGAAGAGCGTTTTGATGCGGCGCATCAGGCCGGTGGCCTGCCGTCCCCACTCCATTTCGACGAAGGGCGCCATGTTGCGGCCGGTGCCGTGCTCGGCCTTGAGCGAGCCGTCGTACTTTTCGACGACGAGTTTGCATATCTCATCCATGAAGCGCGCGTAGCGACCGACCTCGGCGGGGTCGCTGAAGTCCTGGGTAAAAACGAAGTGGAGGTTGCCTTCGAGCGCATGGCCAAAGATGATGCCCTCGCTGTAGCCGTGTTGCCGCAGCAGGGCCTGCAGGTCCAGCGTTGCGGCGGCCAGCGATTCAATGGGAAAGGCAATGTCCTCGATGATGACGGTGGTGCCGGCGCGGCGCATGGCGCCCACCGAGGGGAAGGCGCCTTTGCGCACCTTCCAGTACATCTCGCATGTGTCGGGATCGGTTGAGAAAGTGGTCGGTTCGACGGTGGCGATCCCGGCCAGTGCGCCAAGCACGGCATTCATGCGCTGTTCGAGAAGCGCGGGACCTTCGGCGCGCACCTCGATCAGCAGGGCGGCCGCTTGCTCGCTCAGAATGCGCAGGACCGACGGCAGTCCGGGCTTGTCCTCGACCGAGCGCAGGGCGGAACGGTCGAGCAGTTCGACCGCCGAGACGGGCTGCGGCTTGAGGCGAATGACGGCCTGGCAGGCAGTTTCGATGGTTGGAAAGAAGACCAGCGCGCTGGCCTTCGAGGGATCTTCAACGACGGTGCGGAGAGTAATTCGCGAGAGGAAGCCAAGCGTGCCCTCCGAGCCGATCATCAGGTAAGCGAGGATGTCGATCAGGTCTTCAAAATCGACCAGCGCGTTCAGGCTGTAGCCGGTGGTGTTCTTGATCTTGTACTTGTGGCGAATGCGCGCGGCAAGTGCGGTATCGGCACGGGTGGCAACACCGAGTTGCTCCAGTTCGCTCAACAAGGCTGCATGGCTTTGGCGAAAGGCCGCGACGCTGGACGGGTCCTCGGTGTCGAGCAGCGAGCCATCGGCCAGCACCACGCGCAGACCGGCCAGCGTGCGATAGCTGTTCTGCGCGGTGCCGCAGCACATTCCGGAGGCATTGTTTGCGGCAATGCCCCCGATCTTGCATGCACTAATGGAGGCCGGGTCGGGGCCGATCTTGCGTCCGAATGGAGCGAGGAGGTCGTTCACTTTGCCGCCGACGATGCCGGGGCCAAGTCGGACCGTGGAGGCGTCGGGTGAGATTTCGCAGGTCGCAAAGTTTTCGCCGATCAATGCCAGCACGCCATCCGTGATCGCCTGGCCGGAGAGGCTGGTTCCGGCCGCGCGAAACGTGACCGGGCGACAATGGGCGCGCGCCACTTGCAGCAGGGCCTGCACCTCCTGCTCGGTTTCGACCACTGCAACCACTTCGGGAACCATGCGGTAGAAGCTGGCGTCCGTGCCATACGCAAGGCGGCGCAGGGGGTCGGCGATGACCTGGCGCTGGGGCAGGATGCGGGAGAGAGCTTGGAGCAGAGGACTCACGGATTCCTCTCTTGGATCGGGCCGCGCAGTGATTGGGGCAGGGCGCAAGCTCTAACTTACTGAATTGATTGGTGTCCCCAACGGGACTCGAACCCGTGTTACCGCCGTGAAAGGGCGATGTCCTAACCGCTGAACGATGGGGACCAGAGCCGGAGGGCGGCCAGAATTGCGCTCCAACCCAGCTTCGGATTGCGCTCCAACCCAGCTTCCACGCTACCAACATCGAGGGCGAGAGTCAAAGGAGTCTCCGCCGATGGAGGGAACCGGTTTGGGGAGAGAGAGCGGGGACGAAAGTCCGAGAAATCCACGGCGGAGTTGCGCGTAGGATGTTTCGAGGGGGCAGACCGAAGTTACTCCCTGCGAGCAGACGCGCTCGTTGGGGACCCCGAATTTTTCACCCCACCGGGCAAGTGCGCTCGTTGGGGGCCCCGAATTCTTTATTGAAACCGCAAAGGCGTTCGCATCATGAATTCATCCCCATCTGGGCGCAATGAACTGGGCCGCAGTGAAGTGGGCCGCATCGAAGTGATCACCGGGCCGATGTTCTCCGGCAAGAGCGAAGAGCTGATCCGGCGGCTGAAGCGCGCGCGGATTGCGCGGCAGCGGGTGGCGTGCTTTAAGCCGGACATCGACCTGCGCTACCACCGCACGTCGATTGCGTCGCACAGCGCGCAGACCCATGAGGCGGTGACGGTGGCCAACGTGGCGCGGTTGCGCGAGGCGATCTATGGGCAGTTGCCCGAGGTTGAGGTGATCGGCATCGACGAGGGGCAGTTCTTCGAGCAGTCGATTGTGCATCTGGTGGGCGAGCTGGTGCACATGGGCAAACGCATTCTGATCGCCGGGCTGGACACGACGTTTACGGGCGATCCGTTTGGGCCGATTCCGGCGCTGATGGCGATCTCCGATGAGGTGACGAAGCTGTCGGCGGTGTGCATGGTGTGCGGCGCTCCGGCCATCCACACGCAGCGTCTGGGGGCGAGCCGCGAGCTGGTGGTGGTGGGCGCGGCGGGGGTGTACGAGGCACGCTGCCGCGCCTGCTTCCGCCCATACCTGAATGCGCCGGAGAACGAGCAGATGGAGCTGCCCGACGCGGAGCAGATGCCCGTCGCGCCGTAGCAGCGCAAGTGCGTTTTTTTCGCCTCTGCGCCGTGCTTATCCGCATCGAAAGAGCAGGAGGAATTGCCATGCGCCTTATGCGTCCTGTCCTTGCAGTCTCCGTCTCCGCGTTCTGTCTGATCGCATTCACCCACTACGCCGGTTCTGTCCATGCCCAGGCCGCGAGCCATGCGGCGTATAAGAGAACCCTGGTTGTTCCAATCAAGACATCGAGCGGGCAGGACGCCGGGAGCGCCGCGTTCAGGGAGAGCAAGGACGGCAAGCAACTCTCCATCACGGTGAAGCTGAAGAACCTGCCGTTCGGCGAGCACGCCGTACACATCCACCAGAACCCGGTGTGCGATGCGCCCGACTTCAAGGGCGCGGGCGGGCACTTCAACCCCGGCCAGAAGCAGCACGGCATGGACAACCCAATGGGGCACCACGCCGGCGACATGCCGCAGAACATCTCCATCGGCGAGAACCACACGGGCGAGATCACCTACAAGGTGGACTACCTGACACTGGAGCCGGGCGCGCCGACGTCGGTGCTGGGGCACTCGATCATGGTGCACGAGAAGGCCGACGACATGAAGACCGATCCCACGGGCAACGCGGGCAACCGGATTGCTTGCGGTGTGATTCCGGCGTCTGCAATGTAGAGAGGTTGCAGGTTGTTGGTTGCTGGTTGTGAGTTGTGAGCGAAGAACGAAAGCTCACATCCAGGAGCAGACGCGCCTGTGTACGGTCTATAATTGCGGCGAATTCAGAGGCCGGTCAATGTCAATTTCTAAGAACTCTGGGATGCTGGTGTGGGTGCTGCTGGTCGTTGGCGTGGCGTTTGGGCAGACGGCCCCCTTCGCGCAAACTACTCCTACTCCGCAGACGACGCCGAGCAAGCCGGCCTTCGTCTCGGTTACGGTGAAACCGTCGGTTCTGCCTGATACGAATCCTGACGACATAGTGGTTGAGGCGAATTTCAAAACCGGGGAGATGTCGGATGGATTGACCGGAAAGATAGAACTTCGCTACGGGCATCCGCTGCGGGCGCACGTCGATGCGTCTCAGGTGAAGTACAACTACTTGCCACTCATTGATCTGATTGCCATCGCATACAACGTGAAGCTGTCTCAGATTAGCGGGCCGGGTTGGCTGAATGACGAACTATTCGACATCGTGGCGACGCTGCCCGTTGGGGCCACCAAAGACGAGATTCCAGCGATGTTTCAGACGCTGCTGGAAGACCGCTTCAAGCTGGTGGTCCACCGCGAAACCAAGAACCTGCCAGTGGTGGCGCTGGTGGTTGCCAAGGGAGGGCCGAAGCTGAATCCGGCCACCGCCAATCCTCAGCCGATCGGGGGCAATCTCCATGCACCGATCCCACCAGTCGCTACGCCATACGGGCTAGTTCGCATCCTCACCGATAGTCACGAAAACTGCACGCTGCAATCCAGCAAGATGAGCATGACAGGGTTGGCCGACCTGTTGACCAACCTATTTCAGGGTGCAGCGGGGCAGCAAGGCGTGTGGCAGCAAGTGGTGGATAAGACCGGACTGACGGGTGAGTATCAGGTGTCTTTCAATACTGCAATGTTTTTTCCAAGGGTTCGGTCACGAATTCTGGGCGTATCTGTGGACACGGGTGGTAACGCACCGATATATGAGCAATCCCCCAACCCTACAAGTGCTCCTTCGATCCCAGATCCACTCGATAATCCACATGATCCGATCATCTTCGAGTCAATACAAAAACTTGGACTCAAGCTGGAACTGAGCAAGGCCCCAGTCGCTATGCTTGTGGTCGATCACGCGGAAAAGAACCCCGCTGCGAACTGAGTCCAGGTTCAAGGTTCGAGGTTCGCGTACCTGGAGCGAGCGGCTGGAACCAAGTGGAATGCGATTGCGTATAGCTGCGCATGGGCGTTCTGCAGATGGCGAACCCGGGCGCGGGAATCTTTCCCCGTCCACAGCGGGCTGAGCGGCACGCGGGCCTTCGAGGCGGTACACTTCTGCCATTGGCCGAAGCAACTCCGCAGCGATCTGGGCGGAACGATCCACAGCAACCTCCGCGGAATTCTTCTCGAAACACACAACGGTCAAGGGTCGAGGCACGCTTGATTCGTACTCCGGAACAGGAAGCCGCGCAGGAGGCAGCCGGCAGGCTGGTGCGGCGGTGCGTGGCGGGCGATCCGCAGGCGTGGCAGCAGCTCGTCGTCTCGCAGCACAGGCGGATCTATGCGATCTGCTACCGGTTTACCGGATCGGGGACCGACGCCGAGGACCTGACGCAGGATGTCTTCCTGAAGCTGTACCGCAACCTGGCGAGCTTCGACGTGGAGCGGGGCAGCTTTCAGACGTGGATCACGACGCTGGCGCGGAATTTGTTGGTGGACCACTTCCGGAGGACGCGGCTGGAGCGGGCCACGGACTCGCTGGACGCGAGCTATGCAGGCGACGACTGCGGCGCGACGCTGGCCGACCGGATGGCCGAGTTGACCGATCCGGGACTCTCGCCGGAGGCGCACGCGGCGGGGATGGAGCTGAAGGTGCGGATCCAGCAGGCGCTGGCGCAACTGTCGCCGGAGCTGAGGGAGGCGGTGATCCTGCGCGACCTGGAAGATATGGACTACAAGGAGATTGCGCAGGTGCTGCGCATCCCCGAGGGCACGGTGAAGAGCCGGATCAGCCGGGGACGCGGGGAACTTGCGAGGCTGTTGCAACGTATAGAAGGGCAGGTGGTCTAAGTGGCAGACGGAAGACAGTTCGGCAGCCCGAAGGTTTTGCAGTTCGGGGACAAGGCAGCCGGCAACCAGGCTGGCGGCAGCATGCAGTGCGCCGAGTGCGAGGCGATGCTGGCCGACGCGCTGGATGGTGCGCTGAGCGCGGAGGAGCAGGAAGGCTTCGATGCGCATACGGCCGAGTGCGTGCCGTGCAGCCAGATGCTGGCCGACGCGCGGCGGGGCGCCGCCTGGCTGGAGATGCTGCGCACGCCCCGGCCTGAGCCTCCGGCAGAGCTGCTGGAACGGATCCTGGCCGAGACCAGCGGGGCGCAGGGACACGCAAACGCAGGCCGGTTAGTTTCCGGCGGAATCGAACACGCGGGAGTTGCGGGCGCAACATACGGCCGGTCGCCGGCCTTCGGCGGCGCGGCTGCTGTGGCGCCGGGCTACGCTGTGCCCGGAGCGGCAGCGAGCTACGGCAACGTGCTTCCCTTCCGCAGGCGCATGGCCGCCGCGGTCCGCGCAAACTCGTTCGGCCAGATCGTATTCCAGCCGCGCTTTGCCATGACGGCGGCGATGGCATTCTTCTCCATCGCGCTGACCATGAACCTGACCGGCGTGCATCCGACATCGCTGCGTGCGAGCGACCTGCGGCCGAGCAGCCTGCAGCGCGACTTGATTGATGCGGACGCGCGTGTGGTGCGGTATTACGAGGGGCTGAGGGTGGTCTACGAGCTGGAGTCGCGGGTGCATGATTTCGAAGGCGCCAGCGACAACGACCTTCCCGCCGCGAGCCAGAGCGTGCCATCGAATTCCGGCCAGCCCGCTGTGCAAGCCCCATCCGCACAACCGGGTCCGGGAGGACAGAAGGCCGCTCCGCCGGCTGACCGCAAGCAACCCGAGCGCAAGGGGCCTGCCGCCAGCCCCGGCACCAGCCTCCGCGAAGACCTCAACCCAGGCCGCCGCCTCGTCGCTGCGATCCGATCCGGCAGGGGCTACGGCAACCCGATTCACACACACACTGAAAGGGGGATGGCATGAACTGCGCAAACCATTTCGATCGTGAAGCCGCCGCCTTCTGCCAGCACTGCGGCAAGCCTGTCTGCAGCGAATGCGTCCGCAACGTGGGAAGCTCAATCTTCTGCGAACCCTGCCTGGCAGCACGCGTGGGGGCGACTGCTCCGCCCGCCGGCTATGGCTACACTTCGGCTCCCGGAACCAGCGGCGCCGCGGGTTATCCTCCACCAGGCGCTGCGGGCTACCCGCCCGCCGGACCGCCCGTGGGCGGGGGCGATCCCAGCCCCGGCCTGGCCGCGCTGCTGGGATTTATTCCCGGGGTTGGCGCGATGTACAACGGGCAGTACGCCAAGGGGATCGTGCATCTGATTGTCTTTGCAGTGCTGGTATCGCTGGCCGACGACGTCAATGGAATCTTTGGACTCTTCATCGCCGGTTGGATCTGCTACATGGTGATCGAGGCGCACCACACTGCCTGCGCGCGGCGCGACGGGACCGCGCTGCCCAATCCATTTGGGTTGAACGACCTCTCGGAGCGGCTGGGCTTCGGCAAGGCGTGGCCCGGAAGCGCGCCAAACGCGGCCGCGTACCCTGCCGCGACAGGCCCCGAGACCGCGGCGCAGCCCAGGGGCGGTGCGGCGGCAACCACGCCGCAGGAACCCATCGCGCCTCCATATGCTCCGCCTGCGAATCCCTATGCGCCTGGCTTTATTCCTCCGCCGGCCACGCCCTACGCGCCACCCTACACGCCGCCCTACAGCTACGCTTATGTACCGCCCGATCCGCCGGTTGCTCCCATGCCACCCTACAGCGATGTCAAGGTGCCGTACTACCGCCGGTTTCCTTCCGGAGCGATATGGCTGATCGGGCTCGGCTTGATCTTTCTGGTCGGCGACAATGGCTTCTTCCACATCTTTCACCATCCTGTCTTCTGGCCGGTGCTGCTGATCGGCGGCGGGGTGTGGCTGTTTGTGCATAAGATGATCTGCACCGGGCATGGCCTGGAGAACGACGGAAGCGCGTACTATCAGTGGCGTTTTGCGCGCGCCGTGCAATGCTCGATGTGGGTGATTCTGACCGGCGTACTCTGGCTGCTGGACGTGCTCGGCATCCTCCCCTGGGGCCGCAGTTGGCCGCTCTTCCTCATTGCCGCGGGCGTGGTGCTGCTGTTCAAGCGCACACTGTTTGGCGGTCCCTGCGCCTATCCATATGGAGCCAGTCCCGGCCAGCCAGGCAGCGCGCCGTCAGAGGCGCCGGTTCCCGGCAGCAAAGCCGTGCCCAGCGAGCCTGCTCAAGGTTCCAACGGCAGCGACTCCGGCAACGGCCTGCACGACGACCGGGAAGGAAGGTAAATCATGGCGAGCTATCCTCCACCACCGCCTCCTCCTCCACCTCCCGGCTACGATCCACGGGCGCAGCGGCGATACCAGCGCGATCAGTTTCGCGCCCAGATGCGCGCGCAGCGTGACGCGGTCCGAGCACAGCGGCAGCAGATCCGATACCAGATGCGGGGAATGCGCCGCGGCTCCGTTCTCGGTCCCCTCCTGCTGATCGCCGTCGGCGTGCTCTTCCTGCTGGTTGAGACCAGCCGTCTGAATCTCAGCCGCTTCTGGGAGTGGTACGGCCATTGGTGGCCGATGCTGCTGGTCGCGGCCGGCATTGTTCTGCTGGCCGAGTGGACCTTCGACCAGGTCCATATGCGCGATCCCGAGCGGCCGCCCTATCGCCGCTCCGCCGGCTTCGGCGTCTTTCTGCTGCTGTTCTTCCTGGTGCTCGCCGGCGTCGTCGTCCGCAATGTCCACGGCTATTCCTCCGGCTACAGCAATTTGTTTCCCGGTTACCGCATCGACCAGAACACGTTTGACGAGTTCTTCGGCGACAAGCACGAGAGCGACCAGACGATGGACCTCGCCTTTCCGGCTGGAGGCTCCGTTGCGGTGGTCAACCCGCGCGGCGATGTGACGATCGACGGCACCAGCGACGACGGACGGGTCCACATTGCGGAGCACAAGCAGGTCTACTCCCACTCCGACGCGGATGCCGAGAGCAAGGCGCAGCAGCTTAGCCCTGCGGTTGCCCGCGAAGGCACCGCGGTCTCCATCAACATTGCCGCGATGGACGGCGCGAGCGCCGACCTGGTGCTTACGGTGCCCGCCGCGGCGGCAATCCAGGTCAATGCCAACCGCGGCGACATCCATGTGGCATCGATCAAGGCGCCGGTCGCGGTGACGGCGAACCACGGCGAGATTGAACTCTCCGCCATCACCGGCGCGGCCATGGCGCACATCAACAACGGAGGCTCTTCCGTCTCCGCGCACAGCATGGGATCGGGGATCGCGATTGAAGGCCGTGCGCAGGATATTACGCTCTCTGAGATCACCGGGCCGGTCTCCATCACGGGCGAGTTCTTCGGCACCACCCACCTGGAGCATATCAACGGCGCGGTCCACCTCCACACCAGCCGCACGGACCTTCAGATCGCCCGGCTGGACGGTGAGGTTGAGAGCGTTCCCAACGAGGACCTGATGGTGGACCAGGCGGTCGGTCCCTTCGCCCTGACCACGAGCAACCGGAACATTCGCCTGGACAGGATTGCGGGCGATGTGGCTGTGACCGATCGCAATGGGACGATCGAGTTGACGGCGGCGCCGCCGCTGGGCGCCATCACGCTGGAAGACCGCAACGGCTCGGTCAAGCTGATTCTGCCCGAGCGCGCAGGCTTCTCCGTCCAGGCCAACACTTCGAATGGCAACATCGACACGGACTTTCCGCTCTCCATCCAGGGCAGCGAGAACCACAAGAGTGTCAATGGAACGGTGGGCGCTGGCGGGCCGCTGCTCCGGATCACGACGACGAACAGCGACATCTCCATCGACAAGGGCACGGTGCTGCCGCTGCCTCCGTTGCCACCCGCTCCGCCCAAACTTACGCTGGCTCCAGGAGAGCCACCGCGCGCGCCGCACGTTGACAAGTCGAAGGGTGCAGGCGTGCCTGTGCCGTAAAAGTCTGCTGAAGAAGTTGTATGTTGCGGACAAAGATTCCCTAGCGGGTGAGCCGGAAGCTGTCGAGGATGTGTCGCGGGTTCGACTGGGCAAAGGAGCAGGTGGAGGCAAGGAGCAGGACATCAATCAAGTGGCACATAGAACAGGGCTACCGGGAACGGAGGCCCGGCGCAAGGCGATTTTATGGTGTCCTAAGGGTGTGCTGCTGAGGGATTTAGTATGCGAGGGTGAAGAATCCATCCGACCCGTTATAGGTGACATGGCAGACACTAAGGATATCTCTACCCAATAGTGCCTTGTAGCCCAGAGGGATTAGCTCACTCGCACAAACCGACATTACTGCCCTTATTAGAGGCTGCTGGTTGCCAGCTGGGATGACAATGGATACATCATATGTATACGCATCAACGGGAGTGGCCCCGGTGCTGGGCGTCGAAATAGAAGTATTTCCGGTTGGCTGAAGACCAAGTGCATTCAATACTGTCGGGTCTATACAGGTACAACTCGCACCGGTATCGAGCAATGCCCTTATATTTTGGGGCACAGGAACCACTTGACCTGCGGCTTGCAACTCCAGAATACGCGGTGCGCTGGAACCTACGATCATGTCCAGTATGGGGCCGGCCTGCGCTGTATGTGAAAGCGTGAAGTGGGGCACTTTACGCGGCCCCCACCGGGCTAAATGGGATAATGTGCCGCGTAAAGTACTGAACAGTTTCAGTCGCGCTTACCTGCTTGACCAGAAACGGTTCGAGCTTGAACTTATCGTACCCAGCCTTGATTGCATCCTCATAGGCCGCATAAAAGTCCACTACATCGTCACCGTGGATGAGGACGAACTTGCCCTGATGCTCTTTCAGGTCGGGCAGTCTTGCCTTATAGGTCGCGAGTTCTTTTTCGAGTGCCATGACGATCTCTATGCTCCCAATTCCCATATGCTGCAACATCGTTAGACGCAATCCACTGGATTAAGGCTAGCTCAACCAAGACAGTCTGTCTACGCCAATCAGAGAAAAATGTCAATACCGCCCATGGTGGGATTTGCACCGTAAACTGTGTAAATCGTAAGCTTTTGTATTGACTAATTCAATACTACGGGTTACAGGCCTGTGCGTTTCTGTTGAAAACTCGTCACTCCCGTCGGTATTGATTCTCCTGCGTTTATCGGCTTCGGCCCATACAGCTTTAGGGGAAGCGAGCAGACTTTAGTGTTATCACCTCCTTCAAATGTTTGCTGTGTGGGCCATGATACGCACATGCAACGCGGCAATTATGGTTTGGTTTGCGGGGGGTGGGGGCGGAACTCGGGG
>JBEKRR010000001.1:0-148968 GCA_049518555.1 Acidobacteriaceae bacterium | reverse complement strand
GGCCGGCTTTCTGCCTCCGCCGCCTGTCGCGACGCGCGCTGCGACGCATGAATCCACCGAGACCACCCATTTCTCCGTCGTCGATGCCGAGGGAAACGCCGTCTCCAGCACCTACACCCTCAATGGCCTCTTCGGCTCCGGCGTCACCGCCGGCCCGCTCGGCTTCCTGCTCAACGACGAGATGGACGACTTCACCTCGAAGCCCGGCGCGCCCAACATGTACGGCCTCATCCAGGGCCCGGCCAACACCATCGCCCCCGGCAAGCGCCCGCTCTCCAACATGACGCCGACCATCGTGCTGAAGGATGGCAAAGTGCTGCTCGTGCTCGGCTCGCCCGGCGGCCCCACCATCATTACCACCGTGGCCAACGACATCATCTCCATCCTCGACAACGGCCTCAACGTGCAGCAGGCGGCGGACGCTCCGCGCTTTCATTATCAATATCTGCCCGATGTGCTCCAAGTGGAGAAGTCCTTCCCGCTGCCCGTACTCGACGCGCTCAAAGCCAGCGGCTACGCGGTCAGCCGCATCAATGAGATCGACGAGAAGAACCCCGGCGTCTGGGGCGACAGCGAGATGATTTACATCGACCCCAACTCCGGCACGCTGATGGGCGGCCAGGACCAGCGCCACAAATTCGGCAAGGCTGCGGGATATTAAATGGAAAACATACGAGGTGCAATCCCTTCAGTTGGATGAGTATCGGAGCAAGAGAGATTTTGCACCTGCACTTCTACAGGTCAACCGGCCCCGAGCACGATCTTCCCTGCAAGCAACAGACCGTGATTGACGAGTGACGGCATATAGCCGTTTTTCTTGTTGATGGTGGCCTTGACGATGCCGTTGTCGAGGTCCCGTGCTGAGTTCAACTGCGCACACCAGCGTGGACCCACGGTTGTTGAATTGGGAGATCGTATGGTGGAGCATCGCCATCGGAACCCCCGCGATTGTGGCCGGCGCCCTCTTGTCACCCTTTGCCGGAGCCAAGCCTCTGCTCGTCGTCACGGGACTTCTGGTGCTTGTCTTCGGAGTCTCTTTCTGTTCTTCCCCAAGGCCCTGTCACTCACCAGAGAGGCTGCGGACAACCCGGAGGTGTTGCTTACTGGCGGGCTCGGCTTGTCGCGGTCGCGATCGGCGCGGGACTGATCTCTGGACTGCTGGCAAACGCCGGAGGGTTTCTTCTTGTTCCTTGTAACCGTGCTCTTTCTCGGTTTAGAGCGTCCCGGCCCCCGGTGGGGTATCAAAGTCGCCCCCTGCGAAACAACGATTATGAATTGTGCATCGGAAGATTGCTGGTATATGCTCTCTGTGTTTGCTGGTATATGTTCTCTGTGAGGATACAATGTTGAACCCTCCCATTTTCCCCGCAATTTTCTTCCCCGCGCTTGGCGTCTTTTGGATCTTCGTGATCTGGGTTCTATGGAAGATTGTTCAATCGCTTCGAGGCATAGATGCGAGCCTCAAGAGTGCGGATGAAAGCCTCAAGGAGATTTCGGACAGCCTGAAGAACAAGAGCTGAAAACGAATTCCTTGAGCTGGCGGCTGACCCAGAGGTGTTGCGAAGATCAGTGAATCTGCACCAGGCCCGGCTCGGCCCCCGAGCTGGCGCCATGTGCGCCTCCGGGAGTCACGTGAGATGTCTGCGGGGCGCGCCAGTGGTCGATGTAACTGACCTGGTGCACGCAACTGATGGTGCAGTTGGGAGCGCAGCTCTTCTGGGTGAGGAACTCGCGCCGCAGGTCAGCCCTGCCGTACTGGGCCAGCGGCACTCCGGGGTATCCGCGCTGCTGCGAACAGTAGTGCACCAGCCCGAACTCGCAGATGTAGAGGTAACGCGCGCCCGCGCGGCACCTCCAGTCGTTGGGCTGGCCGTTGGCGATGGCCTCCTGAAATTGGTTGAAGCGGGAATAATTGCGCCGCGTCAGCCGCCGCACCTTGTCCCAGACGGTGCGCTCCGCCTTGCCCAGCGGCTTCAACTGGCCACTGCCATCGTGAATGATGCCGATGGTCGAGGAGAATCCAAGCTCCAGCGCTCGCTCGCTGACGGTCAGTGCGTCCGTCGGGTTGGCGATTCCGCCGCCCACCACGGAGTTGATGTTCACATGGAAGTCCGCGTGTTCCGCCAGCATCCGCAGCTTTGCGTCCAGCACCTTCAGGCTCTTCTTGGAGACGGCGTCGGGCATGATGTTGTCGATGGAGATCTGCATGTGGTCGAGGCCGGCGCGGTTGAGGCGTGCGATGCGGTCGGGCATCAGCAGATAGCCGTTGGTAATCACTCCGGCGATTGCGCCGGTGCGGCGGATGCGCGCGATGACGCGGTCGAGCTCCGGGTGCAGCAGCGGCTCGCCGCCGGAGATGGTGATGACGGATGTGCCGAGGCGGCCCAACTCGTCGATGCGGCGCTCCATCTCCTCGATGGGCACGGGGTCGGAGACGTCGTCGAACTCGTTGCAGTAGGTGCAGGCCAGGTTGCAGCGGCGCATGGGCACGATGTGCGCCATGTAGGGATGCGCGGTGTCGAGGAGCGCCGAGGCGATGGAGCCCAGCTCGCGCAGCTTGCGCGTCGCTGCCTTCCATCGGCGCTGTGCGGTCATCAGGCGGCGGAAGGCTGTGTTCTCTGAGGTCATAATCGCTAGCTTCCTTGCATTATCGTTGGATACATTGAATCACACACCAGCCGCGCAGAGCGACTTCACCAGGTTGCGCAGCGGGGCATTCGTGGAGCTGCACGGCGCTACTGCAATCCCCGGCGAGAGCGTGGATGCAGTAGCATGGCAGACGAGGGCCCATAGCTCAATTGGTCAGAGCAGCGGACTCATAATCCGTTGGTTCAAGGTTCAAGTCCTTGTGGGCCCACCAAAACTCCGCCGGCGAAGCCGATCGCCTGCGGCACAGCGATACCATTGGCTATGAGTTCTCTGCAATGATCTCCGTGCTGATCCTTACGAAAAACGAAGAGCGCGATCTGGCTGGCGCGCTGGCCTCGGTCGCGTGGTCAGACGATGTGCATGTCTTCGACTCGTGCAGCAGCGACGCGACGGCGGAGATTGCGCGCGCGGCCGGCGCGCAGGTCCACAACCGAGCATTCGACGACTACGCGACACACCGCAATGCGGCGCTGGGGATTGCGTTCAAGCATCCGTGGGTCTTCCTGCTGGACGCCGACGAGCGGCCTACCCCGGAGCTGTGCACAGAGATGCAGCGCGTGGTGGGCGAGGCTCCGGCGAACACTGCGGGCTTTCGCCTGCGCCGTCGCGACTTCCTCTTCGGTACGTGGCTGAAGCACGCGCAGCTCACGCCGTTCTACATCCGGTTGGTGCGGCCGGAGCGGGCAAGGTACACGCGCGCGATCAATGAGGTGCTGGAGATCGACGGACCTGTCTCGGAGCTGGTGCATCCGCTCGACCACTTCCCGTTCTCGAAGGGAATAGCGTCCTGGATGACGAAGCACAACGCCTACTCGACGATGGAGGCTGAGCTGATCTTCCGCCAGGAGGGGTTGCAGCGACCGAGCCTGCGCGCGGCTCTGTTCGATGCGGACTTCCACACGCGGCGGCTGCACCAGAAGGCGATCTTCTACCAGATGCCGGGAAGACCGCTCGTCAAGTGGCTCTACATGATGTTTGTGCGCGGCGCGGTGCTGGACGGCGCGGCGGGCGTTGCATACGCCACGCTGCAGGCGTTATACGAGACCATGATTGTGCTGAAGACGAAGGAACTGCGGCGCGGGGGCGCGTAACTCTTCGGCGGCGACTAATCCGTGACGGGTGGCTTCCAACGCAGGACGGGCTTGCGCGCGGCGGCGGTTTCATCCAGCCGCCGCAGGCGTGTGGTGTGCGGCGCGGATTGCACCAGTTCGGGATTCTCCGCGGCCTCGCATGCGATCTGCTGGAGCGCGTCGATGAGCAAGTCCAGTTCCTCGTGACTTTCGCTCTCTGTGGGCTCGATCATCATTGCGCCATGCACGATCATAGGGAAGCTGACGGTGTAGGGATGGAAGCCGTAGTCGATGAGGCGCTTGGCGATATCGCCGGTGCGGACGCCGTTGACGGATTGCAGGCGGTCGGAGAAGACGACCTCGTGCAGCGTCGGCGTGGTGAAGGGAAGATCGAAGGTGCCGGAGAGCTTGGCGCGGATGTAGTTGGCGTTGAGGACGGCGTCTTCGGTGGTCTGGCGCAGGCCGTCGGGGCCGTTGGCCAGGATGTAGGCCAGCGCGCGCACGAACATTCCGAAGTTGCCGTAAAACGCGCGCACGCGGCCGACGGAGTGCGGGCGGTCGGAGTCGAGGCCGAGCGAGCCGTCGGCGCGGGTGACGACGACAGGTGTGGGAAGGAAGGGCTCGAGGTTTTTTTTGCAGGCGACGGGGCCGGAGCCGGGGCCACCGCCTCCGTGCGGCGTGGAGAAGGTTTTGTGCAGGTTGAGGTGCATCACGTCGACGCCGAAGTCGCCGGGGCGCGCCTTGCCTACGAGCGCGTTCATGTTGGCGCCATCCATGTAGAGCAGCGCACCGCGGGCGTGGAGAATTTCGGCGATGCGATGAATCTCGCTCTCGAAGACGCCGATGGTGGATGGGTTGGTGAGCATCAGCGCGGCGGTGTTCTCGTCGACCATGCGCTCCAGCTCCACGAGATCGACCATGCCCTGCGCGTTCGACTTGAGGTTGGCGACCTGATAGCCGCAGACCGCGGCTGACGCGGGGTTGGTGCCGTGCGCCGAGTCGGGGATGAGGATCTTCCTGCGCGCGTTGCCGCGGCTTTGGTGGCAGGCGCGGACGAGCAGGATGCCGGTGAACTCGCCGTGCGCGCCGGCCGCCGGCTGTAGCGTGATGGCGTCCATGCCGGTGATTTCGACGAGGCAGTCTTGCAGGAGCTTCATGATGCCGAGGCAACCCTGCGCCAGCGACTCCGGCTGATAGGGGTGCGCGTTGGCGATGCCATCGAGTGCCGCGACCGCCTCGTTCACGCGCGGGTTGTACTTCATCGTGCAACTGCCCAGCGGATACATGCCGAGGTCGATGGCGTAGTTCCACGTTGAAAGCCGGGTGAAGTGGCGAATGATCTCGATCTCCGATAGCTCCGGCATCACGCCGAGGCCGGCGCGAGCCTGTTCGCCGAGGAGTACGGTGGCGTTGACGGCGGGGACGTCGAGTTCGGCGAGGCGGTAGGCTTTTTTGCCTGGCGACGACTTCTCGAAGATCAGGCCCTCGTTCTGATTGACGTGGGTTGTCGCCTTGCGCGGTGTGCCTACAAACTTTGTCTCTGTCATCATCAAAACTCCTGTGCATCGGCTTCGTCGCCCGTTACTGAGTAACTGCCGGACTCCGGACTGTCTACATCTTCTTCGCGCAGGGAGAGAGCGAAGACGATGCCGTTGGCGAACTCAACCGTAAGCGCGTCGCCTTCCTCTAGTATCGCCTTCTCGACCGTCTCGCCGATCTGGGCGCAGAGGGCGTTGCGATACTCCGGCTCGCCAAAGCGGAGCTGTAGATAGTCCTCCACAAACTCCACCGACTTCAGATCCTCGCCATCAATCGCCGAAATATCCATCAGGCCCTCGTCAACTCCTCCGCGGCGAAGGCGCGCAGGCTCGCGGCTGCGGCGATTTGGGCGTGGGATTATTTGTGGTGGACTTTATTGTTGCGGGCTTCTTCGCAGAGGATGGCGCAGCGTGGCAACGGGAGTGGAGGAGGGCCTGCCAGTCGCGTTCGGTCTGGGTGGCGTAGGCGGCGGCGAAGCGGGCGATGGCTGAGTCGAAGCGGGCGGAGGCGCCGATGTAGCCGGCGATGCTGCAGGGGTCGCCGGAGCGGGCGTGGCCGCGGGCGAGCGTCTCGCCGCACACTGTGGCGTACTCCATCAGGCCAGCGGACTTCAGCTCGCTCATCTCGACTGCGGCCTTGTGGTCGTTGAGCTGGCGAACCAGAAAGTTGCGGCCCTGGATGGTGGTGTAGCCGAGGAAGGGGTCGGACTGGAACTGCATGGCGCGTTGGCCCTCGGCGACGCGGCGGCCCTGGTGCAACTCGGCGGGCGCGTTGCCGAGATAGGGCACGTAGGCGGAGAGTGTCTCTTCTTTGACTTGCAGGAAGAGCGGATCCTTGGGGCCGTTGCCCTGCAGGTAGAGGCAGTAGTCGCGCAGGCCGACCGAGCCGGTACCGACGATCTTGAAGGCGACGTCGAGCGGAGTGTACTGCGCGAGGAAGTGGCGGCGTTCGGGCTGGAGGGTTTCGGCGTAGGGGTTGAGCGAGTCGAGGACCGCGCGGGCGAGGTCGCCATGGATGCGGGTGAGGATGGGGTCGATTGTCTTGAAGATGCGCGGATGTGAGTTGGAGCGTGCTTCGATAGTGAGGGCTTCGAGGTTGTGCAGCGCGGTGGCGCGTTCGGCGAGGCGCAGGATCTCGGAGACGGGCTCGACCGTGTGCAGACGGTGGACCTGGTAGTGCGCGAGCTCAAGCACGGGCATGCGCGCGAAGATGTGCATTGAGGTGCGATAGCGTTTGAGGAAGGCGCGTGTGGCGTCGCGGCAGAGGCTGTTCTTCGCGCCTGCCTCTCGTCCGGCGAGGATGAGACTGGTGGCCATGCGCTTGACGTCCCACTCGAAGGGGCCGCGGATGGTCTCGTCGAAGTCGTTGATGTCGAAGACGAGTCGGCCGTCGGGGGCGGCGAAGGCACCGAGGTTGCGGACGTGCGCGTCGCCGCAGAGCTGGGTTTGGATTGCGGTGTTGGGGCCGAGTGAGAGGTCGTAGGCCATGATGGGCACGGCTCCGCGAAAGAAGCCGAAGGGCGATGCGGCCATGCGGTCGTACTTGATCGGCACCAGCTCTGGCACGCGGCCGCGCATCGAGTTAGCGAGAAGCGCGATCGGGTCGGCGCGGCGGAGCTTGGGTTGCCAGACGGCGAGATCGGTGCGGTGCGTGTGCTTGCGCTGGGCCTGGCCGAGGGCGAGTCGTTCGCGGGAGGTGAAGGGGGTGGGCATAGGCTCTGTGGCTAACGTACACCAAATGAGACGAGATCGATTGCGGACCGACACGGAGAGATGCAAAACAAAGACCGACGTGTTCTATTTTTCGATTATTTCGGGAGTGTTGTCCGCAAATAATTGTTGTGGGGGCGGCAGGGTCGTTTAACATGGCTGCGATGGCAACATACGTCGCAGAGAGTGACACCTACGCGGGCTGGAGCACCGGGCGCAACTTCGGATACTTCGGCCTGGCTGCGGGCGCAGTGTGGCTGACGGGCTGGGCGGCGATGCATGGACACTTGCCGGCTCTGCAGCCCGCGGATGCCGGCGGCCAGCTAATGCTTTTTGCGATGGAGTGGATCGGCGGCGGGGTCTTCGGGTTGATGGCGGTGTGCGTGCTGGGGTCGCTGATGCTGTCAAATAAGTCGCGGGGGACGGTGACCCTTGATGACATGGGCGTGACGCGGCAGATCGGCGAACGGAGCCGGATGCTGCGGTGGGCGGAGATTGAGGGCTTCGTCGTGACGCCCATTAGTGGCGGGATCACATTGATTCCGCGCGAGGGCCGAGAGCGGATTGAGATTCCGAGATTCCTGGATGACTACCGGGGATGCATTGCCGAGATCAAGGCGAGGGAAGTCAAAAACCTGCCTCCTGACAACGTGCAGGTACGGCGCGCACGCAGCAAGCGCGGCGGATGGCGACAGGCGATCTGGGCGTATGCGAGCAGCTTCGCGTTCCTGATTGCTTACAACACAGGAGCTACGCACGCGGTGAGAGTGGTGGGCCTGGTGGGCTGTGTCGGATATTTCGCGTGGTTGGTGCTGTTCGAAGATCGGGAACCGGACGATCACGATTGGGCGGGCTGGGTGAGCGGGGCGGTGCTGCTCGGGATGCTGGGGTGGCTGGTGCGGCACATGATGTACACCTGGTAAGCGACAAATTTACATGATACGGAAGCGCTCGCGCATGAGGCGCTGGAAGCGGTGGGCCTGATGAGTTCGTAGACAAACTCTTTGCCGGGGAAGATTGCGAACGGGCTGTCGCCGCGATCTGCGGCTACGATGAACTGGGATGCTCTTGCGAAACAGACAGAGCGTGGGAATGAGCCATGAAGGATGTCTACAATCTGCAACGATTTGTCGATGCGCAGACGGGTGTGTATGAGGGCGCTTGCGCGGAGCTGCGGCGGGGAAGGAAGACCGGCCACTGGATGTGGTTCATCTTCCCGCAGCTCAGGGGATTGGGATTCAGCTCGATGGCGGAGTATTACGGAATAACATCTCTCGCAGAGGCCAAATGGTATCTGGAACATCCCCTCCTGGGTGAGCGGTTGATCGAATGCAGCCGGATTGTGACGTTGATCGAGGGACGGAGTTTAAGGGAGATCTTTGGCAGTCCCGACGACATGAAATTTAAATCCTCGATGACCCTGTTTGCCCATGCGGCGACCGCGAATTCAATCTTTATCGAGGCAATCGATAAATACTGTGGCGGAAAATTCGATTCGCTGACTCTCGACCTGCTTCGATCAGGCTGAACTCATGGGCTGGCGGCGGGGAGGGCTGAGATTTGGCCGTCGCGGGAGAGGAGGAAGGTGGTGAGGCCGAACTGGTCTGTGCGGAAGACGCGGGCGTGGGCGTCGTGGAGGCGCTGGATGACCTCCGGGCGGGGATGGCCGAAGGTATTATTGCGGCCGACAGAGATGACGGCGTCCTGCGGGGCGACGAGGGCGAGGAAGTTTGGCGTGGTGGAGGTGCGGCTGCCGTGATGGCCGACCTTGAGCAGCGTGTCGGGACCGATCTGCGCGGCGGGATTGATGAGGGATGCGGCGACCATGGTGCGCTCGCTGGGGGCCTCGGCGTCGCCTTCGAGCAGGGCAGAGGAGTGGCCAAAGGTTAGGCGCATCACGAGCGAGTCGTTGTTGATGGGCGGGCCGGGGTTGGCGTAGTCGGGCGTGGGCGCGAGGACTGTGAAGTCGATCGAATCCCAGGCTATGCGGTCGCCGGCTCGGAGGTGGTGGACGCGGATGCCGAGGGTGGCGGCCTCGGCGAGCAGGGCGCGATAGGGTGCGGAGTCGGGATCGACGGCGACCCAGAGTTCGCGGGGACGGAAGTTGCGCAGGACGGCGGGCATTCCTCCCATGTGGTCGGAGTGGGCGTGGGTGAGGGCGACGACATCGAGGCGGCGGAACTGGCGCGACCAGAGGTAGGGCGAAACAACCTCTTCGCCGATGTCGAAGGTGGAGGAGGTCAGGACGGCGTTTTCGGCGTTGGCGGCGGCCCCGGCGGGGCCACCGGCGTCGATGAGCAGGGCGCGGCCAGTGGGGCCGACAACCAGCAGCGAGTCGCCCTGGCCGACATCGATGGCGGCGACTTCGAGCTGGTTGGGATGGACGTCGGGCAGAACGGGCCAGAGGACGATTGCGGCGGCAAGAGGCAGAACGGCGACGGCGGCCCATGCTGTCGCGCGCGAACGGCGGACGGCCCAGCAGCAGAAGGCGAAGCAAGCGACGGCGAGTAGAGCGTGCGGCAGCGTGGGGCCTGGGACGCGGAGGTCGGCGGCCTGCGCGTGGCTGATGCGGTGGATGGCGCCGGTGACCCCGTGCAGCAGGAACGCCAGCGCGGAGCCGGGCAGAGCGGCGAGCCAGGGACTGATGAGGGATGCGAGAAAGGTAGCGAGGCCGAGCGAGGCGAGCACGGCAATCAGGGGAATACAGATCATGTTGGCGGGCAGCGCGAAGACGGTGGCGCGATGGAAGTACATGGCCATGGGAAGCACCATGACGGCTTCGGCGATGAGGCCGATCAGCACGAGTTGAATGGCCCAGAGGGCTGTAATCACGATCCTTGCGGGGAGTAGATAGGCCCACTTGCCGAGGATGCCGGCGAGTGGTTCGCCCCACATGCGGAGCGAGACTCGCAACTCCGCGAAGCGCGGGGGAATCGCAGGGTCGCGCCAGAGATGGTGAAGATTGCGGGCGGCGCGAGCGTAGGGCAGGAAGCTGCGTTCGCCCAACGGCATGGCGATGCCCGCGATGGCAACGATGGCGAGAAAGGTCATCTGGAAGCTGGCCTCAAAGAGAGCGCGGGGAGACCAGATGAGGACAGCGAGCGCGGCTGCGCCGAGGGCGTTCAGCGGGTTGCGCTCGCGGGAGAGCAGCCGCGCCAGCAGGAAGACGGCGGTCATCAGGAGGGCGCGTTGCACAGGGACGCCAAAGCCGGTGAGCAGCGCATAGGCGTAGGTGAGGGTGAGGGTGAGGAGGGTTGCCAGCCAGTTGCGCAGGCGCAGTCGGCGGGCGATCCAGAAGACGAGGCCGGCGAGCAGGGCGACGTGCATCCCGGAGACGACGAAGAGGTGGAAGGAGCCGGTGCGCTCGAAGCCGAGGCGCAACTGATGGGTGAGGCGGGAGCGGTCGCCGAAGAGCATTGCGTTGAGCATTCCGGCGTCGTCGGGGGTGAGGCGGAGCCGCGGCGGAAGGCGGCGGTTCGCGGTGGAGAGGGCGTAGTCGAGGAGGCGGGCGGCGGCCCAGCTCTGCGCGGCGAAGATGCGGCATTCGGCGCTCGCAGGCAGGCCTGCGAGCGGGGAGTGCGTGGGAACGGTTGCGGACGCGGCACCGGGCAGGACGTTTGCCAGGGGATGGAGCTTGGCGGCGGGGACATTGGCGGTGGCGGCAATTCCCTGGTCGAGGAGATAGTCTGCGAACTGCCATGCGCCGGGGTCGCGGTAGCGCTCGGGCGCGCGCAGGCGAAGGGTGGCTTTGACGAGTTCGCCGCAGTGGAGCTGGGGCTGGGATTGGGATTGGGATTGGGACTGAGACTGGATTTGGGGCTTTGGGGAGTTGTCGGCGAGTAGTGTGGCGCGGATGCCGCCGGCGATGGGAACCATACGGGAGGTATCTGGCGTGACATTTTCGATGGCGGTGAGGTCGAGGTCGAGGGAGGTGGAGGGAGTTCCGTGCTCGTCCCACTGGTCGGGATCGAAGTCGCCGTCGGGATTGTCGAGGCTGCCAGAGCTGTTGGCGTGACTGGGCAAGGTCCGGATGCGGACGATGCGGCCCTGGACGGTGCGGCTGAGGCCGTCGGCGTAGGCGAGCAGCGCAGTCTGCGGCGATTGAGCGGGCTGTATCTGCGCGGCCCACAGGCCGGCGGCGACCCATAGGGAGACTACAGGGAGGACGGCGAAGCGGAGGCTTCGGCGTAGGGCGAGGAGGGTGAGTGCAACGAGTGCGATTGCGGCCAGCAGGAGAAGAATAGTGGGTCGCGTGGTTGGCGGCGGGATTTTGCCGAGGGACTCGCCGAGGGCGAAGCAGAGTGCGGCTGCAAGCAGCGGTGCCCGGCGCAGACGAAGGGGTTCGACGCGCGGGAACCGGGGCCAGAAGCGGCGCTCGAACTCGTCTTCTGTTTCGGGTCTGGAACCGAACGTGGAACCGCTAGAGAATTGCCGCAACAGGTCACCTTTCTTTCCTCACAACTTTGTCACATTGGGGCGAGCAGTGGCGCAATTTTTTTAGCGTGTGAGTATGGCGACGGTTTCGATGTGGGTGGTCTGGGGGAAGAGGTCGAAGAGGTGCAGCTTGGCGAGGGTGTAGCCCGAGGCGGTGAGAGTTTTGAGATCGGTGGGCAGGGTTTCGGGCGAGCAGGAGACATAGACCAGCGTGGGCGCGGCGATGCGAGCAAGCAGCGTGCAGACCTCAGGGCCTGCTCCGGAACGAGGTGGATCGAGGACAACGAGGTCGGGACGCTCGTGCTCGAGGACGGCGGCGCGGAGGAAGTCGAGCATGGTGGCTTTGACGGCGCGGAGGTTTGTGAGTTTGGTTGCGGCGAGAGCGCTGATGGCGGACTCGGCGATCTCGACGGCAGTGACCTGGGCGAACTGCGTGGCGAGCGCGCGGGAGAAGAGGCCGACTCCGGCGTAAAGGTCGAAGGCGATACCGGTCCCGCGTATAAGTGGCTCCGATGATCCGGATTGCAGTGTGGTTTTCCTTGAGAGAAAACCACGCGAAGTGTCGTCTCCCTGTTGGCTGTCACCGCGAGATCGGTCGAGTCCGCCGGTGCGGTTCGCCGCGACGAGTGCAAGAAGTTCAGGCAGCAGGAAGCGGTTGACCTGGAAGAAGGCCCCGCGCGGCACCCAGCAGGTTGTCGGTTGCGGGTTGCGGGTTGCAGGTTGCGAATGGGAAGCTGGGACTTGGCTCGCTGGTAAAGGCAGAGGGATGGAGTAATTGAGGCCGGGGCTGCCCCAAGTCGGACCTGGACGAGGCTGCTCGGCGCGGCGGCTGCGCTGCCTGGAGTGCGCGGGAAGCAGAGAGATTCCTGCTCCCGCGAGTTCGGTGATGCGGGTGCGGAGGGCTTCGCAGAGGACGGTGAAGTTGGCAGCGAGTTTTTTGGGGAGGGTCTTGGCGGCGGTGCGTAGGTAGAAGGTGAATTGGAGGCTAGACTCGTCGGCGGAGGTGAAGAGTTCGAGCTGGTCTGGGATATGGTGGGGATTACGGAGCCAGATAGCGGATTGCTGGTTGAGCAGCGCGAGGAAGGCGTCGGTGGCGCGCCAGAGGATTGGTGCGGCGATGGGACACTCGCGGATGGGGAGAAAGAAGGTACCGGATGGTATGGAGACCGAGTTGAGTGTTTCGACGCCTTCAAGACCCACGGCTGAGAAACTAGACCGTTCGGTATTCTCGGGGAAGGCTATGGGGCGTCCGGCTCCGTGGTCGGTCAGACTGCGGATGTAGCCTGCGCGCAACTGGCCGTCGACCTCGGCGAGGGTGAGGCGGATGCGATTGCGGTAGGCCAGCGGCGGCGATGGGTGGATCTGAAGTTCGGGCAGCGCGATGCCGGTTGCTTCGAGCAGCCCACGAAGCTGAGCGGCTTTATTGCTGAGTTGTGCCGCGTAGGTGAGATGCTGGAGCTGGCATCCGCCGCATGGGCCGAAGTGCGGGCATGGGGGAATCGAGGTTCGGGGTTCGGGGTTCAAGGTTCGAGGTTCCGGCATCTCAGGCCTGTTCCTCGTGGGGCATGTAGAAGAGGCTGAGGCGCGGCAGCGAGTGGGCTTCGAGCAGGCGCTTCTGGAGGAACTGCTGCTGCACCTGCCTGATCTGGACGGCCTGCATCCGCCCGCGATAGGGGGCAAGCTCGCGCGCGGCCTGTTCGCGCAGCGCAACAAGTTGGGCCTCCGGTGTCGAGGTGAGAAGCGCGGCAAAGAGCTTCTCTTCGAGGACGGTGAGGGTGCGGTCGAGGTCTTCGAGGTCCAAGGTTCGAGGTTCGAGGTTCGAGGCCGTTTCTTCCAGGACGGCGAGTTCGCCAAGGCGCTTGGCGGCTTCATTGGCGGCGGTGCTGGCGGGCGGCGCGAGATTGGTGGCGGCTTGCGTGAGAAGCAATGCGTTGCGTTCGAGGTAGCAACGGACGCGGGCAGTCTCGAAGCCAGATTCGCGCGTTTCGGCGGGTTGGGTGGGCGCGGTGCCGATGGCCGCCTCCTTCGACCGCTCGACTGCTTCGAGGACGGCCTGCGCGCACCAGGCGAGACTGTTGACCGAGCGTTGGCGGCGCGTGCTGCGGAGAGACTGGGCGTCGTGCTTATCGAAAGCCGCGTCGATGCCACGCAGGACGGCTTTGAGCGGCACGCCCGCCTCGCGCCATGTCTCGATCAGCGCCCAGTCGAGCGTGGAGAGCATGAGCAGCGAGCCGCGGCGCTGCTGAAAACGGGTCTCGATTTCGGTGAAGTAGTTGAAGTAGTTCATAAAGACGGTTGGTAGTTGCTGTTTGTTGGTTGCTGGAAAAGGCGGGGAGTATGCGGCACTGCTGATGATTGGCAACCTCCCGCATGCGTGACATTCGTCACTGCTCTGTCTCGCGAACCACCTTAGCTTCAATTCGGAGGACTACAACATTGACTTTACCCGAGAGTCACCCGCAATGGCTTCTTTGGGCACCTCTGGCAGCGGCAGCCGCCCACATCTTTGAGGAGTTCGTTTGGCCAGGCGGATTCATGAGCTGGTATCGGCGGTATAGGGAACCATCAGTCTCCAGCATCACGCCACGCTTTCTGGTCATCGTCAATGTGATTCTTCTCTCTGTCTGCGTCAATGCTGCCCTTGCTACCAGTACGTCCTTCGGCGTTGCCTATTGGATCGCAGTCTCGGCTATCTTAGCCTCCAATGGCCTATGGCATCTTTGGGCGGCAGTCAGAGGCAGCAGTTACTCTCCGGGAATGGTCACTGGGGTGGTCTTATATCTCCCGCTTGTGATCTATGGCTGCGTTCACTTTCTTAAATCCGGTTCTGTACCGATTGGAAGCGCCGTCGTCGCATTACTGATTGGCGGATCGTATCCATTCTGGTCTGCATTTTTTCACGCCCGGGGCAGAAGCGGCGCCTGAGGCGCGGCGTCTGTCGTTGGCACATTCGCAATCTTGCGGCGGTTGTGAACTTTTTCTCGCTCCGAAGAAGCTACCCACCTGGCAGTGAGTCGCAACAAGTAGTGTCACGGCATAGAGTGCCCTAGGTCTCTTTACTCTGGGGCTTCAGGTGTCGGGGGCGGTTATGGTGGTCCTGGTTGCGCTCGTAGATGAGGCGGAGGCCGGTGAGGGTGAGCAACTCGTCGACCTGGCGGATGTATTTGGAGCCGCTGGCGATGAGGCGGGCGAGGCCTCCGGTGGCGATGGTGCGGGTGTCCGTGCCGAGCTCGGCGATCATGCGTTCGAGGATGCCGTCGACCAGCCCGATGTAGCCGTAGTAGAGGCCGATCTGCAGGTTGTCCACGGTGCCGGTGCCGATGACCTTGGCGGGCTTGCGAATGTCGACGCGGGGCAGGCGGGCGGCGCGGGTGAAGAGCGCGTCGGCGGAGATGCCGAGCCCCGGGGCGATGGCTCCGCCGAGGAACTCGCCCTTGGCGGAGATCGCGTCGAAGGTGGTCGCGGTGCCGAAGTCCACGACGATGACGGGCGGATGGGCTGAGTCTTTGGCAGGGAGCGGGTCTTTGAAGTTAGCCGGGTCTTTGAAGAACTCGTAGGCGGCGACGCAGTTGACGATGCGGTCGGCGCCGACCTCGGCGGGATTGTCGGTGAGGACGGGCAGGCCGGTGCGGGTGCCGGGCTCGACGAAAATCGGCTTGACGTGGCAGTAAATTTCGGCGGCACGGCGGAGGGTAGAGTCGAGCGGCGGGACCACCGAGGAGATGACAATGCCGGTGACCTGCGCGATCTCCATCGAGCGAAGAGCGAAGAGGTCGCGGAAGAGGATGCCAAGCTCGTCGATGGTGGGGTTGCGATGCGTAGCGATGCGCCAGTCGGCGAGCAGCGCGGCGGGAGCCTGCGGCGTGGCCAGGCGGTAGAGACCGAGAACCGTGTTAGTGTTGCCTACATCGATGGCGAGGAGCATGGGGAAGTTGTCAGTTGCAGGTTGCGAGTTGCAGTTTGAAAACGCGCGGTCAAGGTTCGCGGAGGCCGCCGGAGAGAACAGTGTGGAGCTGGCCGTCGTCTCCATTGACGAGGAGAAAGCCGCTGCGGTCGAGGCCTGCGGTAATGCCAGTATAGCCGCCGGGATCGTCGTTGCGCTCCTCGACACGGACGCGCTTTCCGGAGATCCAGGAGCTGAATGGGGTGAGGTTCGAGGTTCGAGGTTCGAGATTCGAGGTGAGTCGGCGAATCTCTTGGTCGAGGGCGAGGAGGATTGCGGCGGTGAGTGGCTCGCGGCGCAATGGCTGCGACAGGTCGGGCAGCTCTCGACGCAGCGAGGTCGCACCTGCATCAATCTCTGGCGGAAAGCTGGTGTGGTTGACGTTGATCCCAATGCCGATGACGGCGTAGCGAAGGGTGACGGGCTGCGTGGGCGTTGCGGGGTTGGATGCGGTCTCGATGAGGATACCGCCGCACTTGCGGGCGTTGAGGAGGAGGTCGTTGGGCCAACGGATGTCGATCTGGTCGCGACGGCGGAATCCCGCGACGGACGAGATGGCCGACTGCACGGCGATGGCGGTGGTGAGCGAGAGGCTGAGGGCGTGCTGCATTGCGACCGGCGGTGCGATGAGCGCGGTCATGTAGAGGCCGGCTGGCTCCAGTGGAGTGCCCGCTGCGGAGTACCACGCGTGGCTGCCGCGGCCCCGACCTGTGGTCTGCGCGTCGGCGATCCAGACGCCGTGGCGCGCGCCGGCCTTCGTTGCCTCAAGCGCGAGGTCGTTGGTCGAAGCGACCGAGTGGAAGTGCATCAGATGGCCAGCGAATTCAGTGTTGGCTATGGCTTGCTCCACTGCGCGAAGGTCGAAGGGATCTGTCGGCATGAGAGGTCGGCTCAGAGGAGGTTAGCGGTGATCTTCATGCTGAGGTCGACGGCGGTGGCGGAGTGGGTGAGCGCGCCGACGGAGATGAAGTCGACGCCGGTCTTCGCGTAGTCGCGGACGGTCTTGAGGTTCACGCTGCCGGAGGTCTCGATGGTGGCCTTGGGAAGCGCTTTGCGCACCTGCTTCACCGCCTTCTTCACCTCTTTGGGGGTCATGTTGTCGAGCAGGATGGACTCCGCGCCGCCGGCGATTGCCTGCTCTAGTTCGGCTGGAGTGCGAACCTCGACCTGAACGATCTGGCCGGGTTTGCGTCCGGCGAGGGCGCGAGCGAGCATCGCAGGCAGCCCGCCGCCCAGCGTGATGTGGTTGTTCTTGATCAGGATTCCGTCCTGCAGATCGAGCCGGTGGTTGGTGCCGCCGCCGCAACTGACGGCGTACTTATCCAGCGCGCGCAGGCCGGGGATGGTTTTGCGCGTGTCCAGAATCTTGGTCTGGATGCGGGAGGGCGACTTCGCCTTGGCCGCCTCTGCGACGTACTCATTGGTCAGCGTGGCGATGCCGCTCATGCGCTGCATCAGGTTGAGGATGACGCGCTCGGTGGAAAGAATGCTGGCGGCGTTGGCGCGGATGACGGCGATGGCCTGACCTTTTTTGACGCGGACGCCGTCGAATATCTCCGGGTGGCTGACGACCTCGAAGCGGCCGACTGGCTTGGTGGAGAGCTTGCCGTAGAGGCTGAGGAAGGCCGAGATGCAGCCGATGCCGGCGACGACGCAACTCTGCTTGGCGACGATGGTGCCGGTGGCGCGCAGACCGGGGTCGATGGTGAGGTCAGTGGTGATGTCCTGCGCGGCCTTGTCCTCGATGAGAGCGGCTTCCAGCAGTGCAGTGATGCGGCGGGATTTCCAGTCCATGATGTCTTCGATTCTACGTCGGAGTGGCCGGTTGCAGGTTGTTGGTTGTTAGTTGTTGGGTGGCAGCGCGTCGAGGGCGGCTTTGGTTTTGTCGTGGAGGGTGCGGGTTTCGACGGCTTGCTTGCGCAGGCCTTCGACGATGTGGGCGGGGGCCTTGGCCATGAAGGAATCGTTGCCGAGTTGGCGTTCGGCGGCGGCGAGGCCTTTTTCGTATTTGGCGAGGTCTTTGGCGAGGCGCTCACGTTCGGCGGGCACGTCGATCTGGCGTTCATAGAGGACGGCGACGTCGAAGCTCGACGTGCTACGCGCGTTGTTACCGGTGAGGGAGTCGGCGGCGGAGTCGACGGAGCTGACGCGGCAGAGCCTGGCGAGCATGTCGGTGTTGGATTGCGCGAGCGCAACAATCTCTGGCGTCGCGTGCAAGCGAATGCGTGCTGCTTCCTTGTCGGGAACGCTAAGTTCCTTGCGTAGCGCGCGGACAGTGGCGATGAGTTCCTGAATCGTCTGCATGGCACTGACCGACGAGGAATCGGATGGGTAGTCGGAGGCTTGCGGGTAGCGGGTGAGGGCGATGGATTTGGCGGGGGTGGCGTTGTTGTAGAGCGCGTGCCAGATCTCTTCGGTGAGGAAGGGCATGAAGGGCGAGAGAAGGCGCAGCGCCGACTCGAAGACGTGGACGAATGTGGTGAGGGCTGCGGAGGTTGCGGCCTTCTCGTCGGGTTCATCGAAGTTGAGGCGAAGCTTGACGAGTTCGAGGTACCAATCACAGAACTCACCCCAGAAGAATTGGTAGATCGCGCTGGCTGCCTCGTCGAAGCGATAGTCGTTGAGAGCACGATCTACCTCGGCAGAGACGGAGCTGAGGCGGGAGAATATCCAGCGGGTCTCTAGCGGTGTGGCTTCGGGGTTCGAGGTTGAAAAGGAACTAGCGGTATGGACGGGGCCAGCACCTTCGGGGTCCTTCGAATCCCCTTCGACTCGCTGCGCTCGCTCAGGGTCGCTCAGGATGACACCCTCTGAGGGATTAGGGAGGGTGACTTCGATGCCGGTTTCGCGGGCGCGGTCGAGGTTCATGAAGAGGAAGCGGGCGGCGTTCCAGATCTTGTTGGCGAAGGCACGGTTGCCCTCGGTGCGGGCTTCGCTGAATGCGATGTCGGTGCCGGGCGAGGCCATGCTGGCCAGGGTGAAGCGGACGGCGTCGGTGCCGAAGCGCTCGATGATCTCGATGGGGTCGATGACGTTGCCCTTGGTCTTGGACATCTTCTGGCGATCGGCATCGCGGACGAGCGCGTGGATGTAGACCTCTTTGAAGGGAACGGCTTCAGCGAGCTTGCGCGTGCTGCCGTCGGGCATGGGGACGTCGAGCATGAAGTGGGTGCCGAGCATGATCATGCGCGCAACCCAGAAGAAGAGGATGTCGAAGCCGGTGACCAGAAGCGAGGTGGGGTAGAAGGCGGCAAGGTCAGGGGTAAGGTTGTTGGTTGCTGGTTGCTGGTTGTTGGTTGAAGTCGTGCCGGGCCAGCCGAAGACGGTGAATGGAAGCAGCCCGGAGGAGAACCAGGTGTCGAGGACATCGGTCTCCTGCGCGATCTGCGTGGAGCCGCAGAAGGCGCAGGCGGTGGGCGTCTCGCGGGCGACGGTGATGGCGCGGCAGGCGGCGCAGTGCCAGGCCGGGATGCGATGGCCCCACCACAGTTGGCGAGAGATGCACCAGTCGTGGATGTTGGTCATCCACTCGAAGTAGGTCTTCGAGTACATCTCGGGTGTGAAATGGATGTGGCCTTCGCGCACGGCTGCGATGGCCTTCGAAGCGATGGAATCCGCCGCGATGGAGTCGCCGCGACCGTTGGACGACTTGTTTACGGCGAGGAACCACTGCATCGAAAGACGCGGTTCGATGACGGCGCCTGAGCGCTGGGAAATTGCGATGGCGAGGTTGTGGTCCTTGATGTCAGCGAGCAGGCCGAGCGCGTCCAGGTCGGCGACGATGCGCTTGCGGGCGGCGAAGCGGTCGAGGCCGTGGTAGGGCGAGCCGGACAGGTCGATGTGGGCCGTCGTGTCGAAGATGGTGAGTGAGGGGAGTGCGTGGCGCTGGCCGATGGCGAAGTCGTTGGGGTCGTGCGCGGGCGTGACCTTGACCGCGCCGGTGCCGAACTCGGGCTGCGCCCACTCGTCGGCCAGGATGGGGATTTCGCGGTTGGGGCTGCCATCGACGGCGCTCAGTGGCAGCGAGATGACCTTGCCGATGAAGGCGGTGTAGCGTGCGTCGGCAGGGTTCACCGCTACGGCGGTGTCGCCAAGCATGGTCTCGGGCCGCGTGGTGGCAACAACGATGGAGCCGGTGCCGTCGGCAAACGGGTAGCGGATGTGGTAGAGCTTGTCGACGCGGTCTTCGTGCGTGACCTCGAGGTCGGAGACGGCGGTCTGCTGGATGGGGTCCCAGTTGACGATGTAGCTGCCGCGATAGATCAGCCCTTGCTCATACAGCCGGACGAAGGCTTCCTTGACCGCGACGTTGAGGTGGTCGTCCATGGTGAAGTACTCGCGCGACCAATCGACGGATGCGCCGAGGCGGCGCATCTGGTCGGTGATGGCGGAGCCGTACTGGCGCTTCCACTCCCAGACACGGGCTGTAAACGCATCCCGGCCCAACTGCTGCCAGGATGAGCCTTCCGTGGCTATCTGGCGCTCTACCATAATCTGCGTGGCGATGCCAGCGTGATCGGTACCGGGAACCCACAGCGAGGTTTGGCCGCTCATGCGGTGCCAGCGGGTGAGGATGTCCATCTCCGTCTGGTTGAGCATGTGACCCATGTGCAGGCGTCCGGTGACGTTGGGCGGAGGCAGCAGTTGAGTAAAGCGCTTTGAATCCCGCCTCTCGGAATCAAGTTGTGGGGCACCCGCTTCTTCACCTGTCTTTGGTGTCGGTACGTCAAACAGCTGCTCGCGCACCCAGTACTCGGCCCAGCGCTGCTCGATGAGGTGGGGGTCGTAGGCCTTGGGAAGATTGCTGGCAGAGGCTCCTGTGGCTGGCTGAGCGGGCGATTCCGGCAGCGATTGGGCGGGCGGTTTTGGCGTCTCTTTGCGATTCATGGGGATACGTCAAGGGTAGCACCGGCGGATGCCCCTGGTCGCGCATGGAATCCATGTCGCAGGTCAATCGCATGAAGGCCATGCGAGGCCGCGAGGAGATGCTGTGCTTTCAACCGCCTGTTGCGATATAGGGATAGACCTTCTGACGCATCTCTTCCGCCAGCTGCGCGTGACAATTCATGTTTATGAAGACAAGGAATTTGCCGCCAACCCAGCGTGCGCATTCCTCGAAGATTGGCCTTGCCAATCGTCAAGCGATGAGCTTACTATCCGATTCGATCCCGTAATAAATGCTCAATCACGCACTGCTGGACTGTAAGAACAGGTTGTAGCCGGATATGGCCCGAATCGCTCGGACAATTCCCGGACAGGTAAGTATGAGTTCAAAATCACCCTTATCCACAGGTGAGGGGTTTGGATAGCAGCGCGCTTTGGAGTGACGAAACAATGACTTGGTACGCCTACTGCATTGCAGAACGTAACGCATTTCCTGAGCTTTGCCGTCATCGCCGACCGATGCCACTGGTTGGAGTCTCCGGTCTCTTTGGCAACCAGACCTTTCTCTTTCCTGCAAGTGACCTCGCCGTCATCGTCTCCGAACACACGCCGGAAGACGCGGCCCGGATGGACCAGAACGCAGCCAAGGACCACGCCCGCGTGATTGCGGACTGTTTTAAGCTCTCCACCGTGCTTCCCTTCCGCTTTGGCACCACCTTTGCGGACGACGACGCGCTGCGCCGGTCGGTTCGCTCCAACCAGAGGCACTTCACGGCCAATGTGGAGCGGCTGCGCGGCAAGGCGGAGATGCACCTGAAGGTGCTGATGGACGACACCTGTCCGGGCAACGCCGAGCGCAACATGACGGTCGGCCAGCAGTATCTGACCAGCCTGCGTGAGAGCGCGGCCCGGCAGCGGGAGCGCCAGTCGCGGGCCCGCGCCCTGTCGGTGCAAATGCATCGCATGTTCCTGCCGCTCGCCGAGGAGATCACCTGCAAGCGGACGGATTCGGGCAAGATGCTGCTGGACATCGCCCACCTGATTGACAACAAGACAGTGGAGCGCTACCAGAACAAGTACTCGTCGGCGACGCTGGAGATGAAGGAGTGCCGGATGCAGTTGTCCGGCCCCTGGCCACCGTACCACTTTGTGCAGCGCCACTCGGCGTCGCCGTTGCACAACGCATAACGCAGTGACCCCAGGTCTCAGAATCGAGACTGGGGAGCGCCCGCATCCGAGTTGCAGCAGAGGCACAGACAATTCATCGTTTTCCATTGAGGAGGCCGCCCTGTGCGGCTTCCTTTGCGTTCTGCCCTCTCCGCGTTGCCGATGCGGGTGGAAGCGCTCTCGTTTATAAGAGAAGGATGAGATATCTCGAAGGCAAGGTTGTTCTGATTACCGGGGCGAGTTCGGGGATTGGCCGAGCTACGGCATTTGCGTTTGCCAGCGCGGGAGCGCGGCTGCTGCTGTGTGCGCGGCGTCTGGAGCTGTTGCAGGAGTTGGAAGCGCCGCTAATTGCGGCTGGCGCCGCGGCCGTTTCGCTCTTCCGGCTGGATGTGCGCGATCATGCAGCAGTCGATGCGGCCATCGCGGGCCTGCCGGAGGATTGGAAGGCCATCGACGTTCTGGTCAACAACGCCGGCCTCAGCCGCGGGCTGAGCAGACTGTACGAGGACGACCCGGAGAACTGGGACGAGATGATCGACACCAACGTGAAGGGGCTGCTCGCGGTCACCCGAGCAGTGGTTCCCGGAATGGTGGCGCGGAACGCAGGGCACGTCATCAACCTGGGCTCGACCGCTGGGCACCTCACGTACGCGAATGGGGCGGTCTACTGCGCGACGAAGGCAGCAGAGAAGGCCATCAGCGAGGGTCTCAAGATCGACCTGATGGGTACTGCGGTGCGGGTCACGTCGGTCGATCCGGGGATGGTGGAGACGGAGTTCAGCCGGGTGCGGTTTCGCGGCGATGAGGAGCGCGCGGCAAAGGTCTACGAGAAGATCACGCCGCTCAAGCCGGAGGACATCGCGGATGCGATCGTCTGGGCGGCGAGCAGGCCAACCCATGTGAACATTCACAGCATTGTGCTGACCACGATCGACCAGGCCAACTCAACAGTTTTTCACCGCCACGGCTAAGTTGTTGCTGGGCGGAGCGAAAAAAAGCAGCGTGGCAAACCACTGCGTTCTTGTCGTGACAGCATTCTTTGCAACCGCAACGACGGAATCTGTAACTCTCCAGGCCCGAACGGCCATTCTTACAGGTGAACCGTCCAGCCGAGTTCGGCGAGTTTTTCCTCGATGTCGGCCAGCGCGTTGGCCAGTGCGGTGCGCCGGTGCGGGCTGGCGGTGCGCTCGGAGAGGATGCGTTCGCGCTGGAGTTCGAGTGCCTGACGTTGCCGCTTGCGCTCGGCCTCGCGCGCGTGGGCGACTGCTTTGTCTTGCCTGGATGCCGCGGTCTTTGTCGGTTGCTTGTTCACGGATTCTGTTCCCAATCCCTGTGACATGGGTTAATTTTACGCCGTCCAGCGTGCTTGCATCCGGTCCCGATGCCGATCAACTTGCGCGCGGCCGGTCCATACGGCAGCTCTGCGTGGTGTACCGGACGCTTGGATGCCTATAATCGGATCATGCGATAACTATGAAATCGAGTGGGGAGAGGTTTGGCAATCATTGTCCAGGTGGAGGGCCTTCGCAAGGTCTATGAGGGCAGACAGCGCGTCGTTGCCGTGGATGGCATCGATCTGGGCGTGCGCGAGGGCGAGCTGTATGGCCTGCTCGGCCCCAACGGCGCGGGCAAGACAACGACCATCGGCATCTGTACAACGCGCGTCCTGCCGACCTCGGGACATGTGCGCATTGCGGGCGTGAATGTGGTGCAATCGCCAGCGCTGGCGCGGCGGTCGATGGGCATTGTGCCGCAGTTCAACACGCTCGACCGCGCCTGCACGATCTACGAGAACATCCACTTCCACTGTTTGTACTTCGGCCTCTCGCGCGGGGAGGCGAAGCAGCGGACGGAGCAACTGCTGGAGCAGTTCTACCTCAGCGAACGGGCGGACTCGTACCCGTCGCAGCTCTCCGGCGGATTGGCGCAGCGGGTGCAGATCGCCCGCGCGATTGCGCATCGTCCCAAGGTCCTGTTTCTCGACGAGCCCAGCGCGGGACTCGATCCGCAGAGCCGGATCGCAATGTGGGACGCGGTGCGGCGCCTGCGCGAGGAGGGAATCACCGTCGTCTTGACCACGCACTATATGGAGGAGGCCGACGCGCTCTGCGACCGCGTGGCCATCATCGACCACGGCCGGATTCTGGTGGAGGACACGCCCGCCGCACTCAAAGGATCGGTCGGCGCGCAGAAGGTCTACACACTCGAACTCGGCAATCAAGCCAGCGCGGAACCGCTGGTCGCGCTGTTACAGCAGATGCAGGGCGTGCGTGGCGTGGAGTCCACGCCCGGCGGAATCCTCATCTTCGCCGACAACGCCGACGGCCTGCTGCCGGAGATCGTTCGCGCCAGCAACCCGTATGGTCTGCGCGACCTCACCATCACCGAAACCAGCCTGGAGACGGTCTTCATCCGGCTCACCGGGCGAGACCTGCGCGAATAGGACCGCGCGAAGTTCACTGCGGAAGTAGAGGCCCATGGCAACAACCAGACCGGAGATCAACGCAACCCATCAGCCGGAACCGGAGCATCGGCCCGTTGCGTCCGTGGGTGTGCTGTACGCCCGCGCCTTCTCGGGGTTATTTCTGCGCGACCTGCATGTGCTGCGCCGCGAGATGCTTCCGTTCCTGGTGCGCGTCATTATGAACCCATTGCTCTTCCTCTTCGTCTTCACCTACATCATGCCGCACATGAGCGGCGGCACGGCGATGAACCCCACGGCCTCGATGGCAAGTGCCGTCGGGGCAAACTTCTCCACCGTTCTGCTGCCTGGGCTGATGGCGGTGGCCATCATGTTTTCGGGGATCGCGGCGGTGGCGCTCCCGCTGGCGCAGGAGTTCGGCGTGACGCGCGAGATCGACGACCGCGTGATGTGTCCTTTGCCGGTGGCGGCGGTGGCCATCGAAAAGATTGTCTTTTCGGCGGTGCAGAGCATGATTGCGGCGGGGGTGGTCTTTCCGCTTGCCTACTACATGCCCGCGACGCCTGTCTACGCGCACGTCAATAGCTGGGCGTTCCTGATCGCCGTACTCTCTCTGGCCAGCCTCACCTCGGGAGCGCTTGGCCTGGTGATCGGCACCAGCGTACGACCGCAGCAGATCGGGCTGATCTTCGGTGTCGTCGTCATGCCCATCACCTTCCTTGGATGCGTCTACTATCCGTGGGCCGCGTTGAAGGCGATCCCGTGGCTGCAGTACGGCGTACTCATCAACCCCATCGTGTACATGAGCGAGGGCCTGCGCGCCGCGCTCACGCCTGGGCTGCACCACATGAATCCGTGGCTCATTCTGGCTATGCTCACCTGCTCATTCGCGGTGCTCACCTGCTTCGGCATCCGTGGATTCCTGCGTCGCGTAATCGACTGAGTTGGCCACCTACGAGCCGTCTGTGACGACGCTTACGCAAGGTCGAAGAGCAGAATCTCCGCGCCGGTTCTGCTGGCGATGGTGATGGAGGATTCGCCCTCAAGCGCGAGGCCGTCGCCCGCATGGAGCGTTCCGCCGGCAACCGAGACGGTACCGCGCGCCACCTGTAGCCATCCGTTGCCGAGCTTGAAGGTGTGGCTGACGGAGCCGCCCGCGTTGAGCTTCGCGGCCAGCAGCTCAGCGTCGGAGTAAATCTTGAACGAGCCGTCGCGCGCGTCGGTGGAGGCGAGCAGATGCAGTTGGTTCGGCTCGTCCTGCAAGGTGAATCGTTTCTGCTCATACTTCGGCGGAATGCCGAGCCGATTTGGAAGGAGCCAGATCTGCAGCAGGTGCAGCGTCTCAGAGTCCGAGGGATTTGTTTCGCTGTGGCGCACGCCGATGCCCGCCGACATGTGCTGCAGCTCGCCGGGAACCAGCGTCTCGCTGGCGCCGGTCGAGTCCTCGTGCCTCACCGCGCCCTCGAGAACATAAGTAAGGATCTCCATGTCGCGGTGCGGATGCTTGGGGAAGCCCGTCGCGGGCGCGACGCGGTCCTCGTTAATGACGCGCAGCGCGCGGAAGCCCATGTGCGCGGGATCGTAGTACTCGTCAAACGAGAAACTGAAGCTGGAGTCGAGCCAGCCGTGGTTGGCATGTCCGCGCTCGGCGGCCGGTCGTATCGTTAGCATTGCATCTCACCCCGGTTGGATCAGATGCGCCACCGCTCGCACGGATGCAACCGGGGCCACACCTTACAGGCCGTCGCGCAGCGCGCGCCAAGCGATGTCGCGGCGGAACTGCATTCCTTCGAAGGAGATTGTTTCGAGCGCAGCGTAGGCCTTGGCGAGGGCGTCCTGTAGAGGCGTGGTTGCGGCAGGGGCCGGTTCACCGGAGACGGCGGTGACGGCGAGGACCCGGCCTCCGGCGGTGACGATTGCGCCTTCCTTTGCGGCGGTCCCGGCGTGGAAGACGACCGTCCCTGGATCGCGCACCGAGTCGAGGCCGTTGATGGGTTTGCCGTTGACGACCTTGCCGGGATAGCCTCCGCTGGCCGCGATGACGCAGACGCTTGCGCCCGGCCTCATCTGAATTGCAAGCCTGTTTGCAGTCCCATCGATGGCGGCGTCGAAGAGATCGACGATGTCGCTCTCGAGACGGACGAGGATGGCCTCAGTCTCGGGGTCGCCGAAGCGGGCGTTGAACTCGAGGACCATGGGGCGGATAGAGCCGTCGGCCTGGCGGGCCATCATCATGCCGCAGAAGAGTATGCCGTGGAAGGGAGCGCCCTCGCGGGCCATCTGATCGACGACCGGCTGGGCTACGTTTTGTAGCAGCCACTGCTCCAGTTCGGCGCTCATCAGGCCGTCCGCGGTGTAGGCCCCCATGCCTCCAGTGTTGGGGCCGGTGTCTCCCTCGCCAATGCGCTTGTGGTCCTGCGCGGCGGCCAGTGTTACGGCGTGCTTTCCGTCGCAGAGGGCGAAGAAGGAGAGCTCTTCACCGTCGAGAAACTCTTCGAGGACGAGCTCCTTCTCGGCTGTGCCGAGCAGTGTGCCGGAGAATATCTCTGTTGCAGCCTGCTCGGCCTCGGCGTGGGATTGGCAGATGACTACGCCCTTGCCTGCAGCGAGACCGTCGGCCTTGACTACGACGGATGCGGCAAAGCGGGGAAGCTGGCGGCGAACGTCGTCGAGCGAACGACAGACGGCGTAGGCGGCGGTGGGGATTGCGTGGCGCTGCATGAACTCCTTGGCGAAGGACTTGCTTGTTTCCAGACGTGCGGCGGACTGCGTGGGGCCGAAGACGCGCAGGCCGAGGCGGAGAAGCTCGTCGACGAGACCGAGGGAGAGGGGAAGCTCGGGGCCGACGACGGTGAGCGCGGGCCGTTCGGACTCGACGACTCGCAGCATGGCGGCGAGGTCGCCGGTGTTGACCGCGACGCAGCGTACGGGCCGGTCGCCTTTCTGTACGAGAGTTTGTGCTATGCCAGCATTTCCCGGCGCGCAGACGATCTCGGTCACTCGCGCGGACTTGGATAATGCCCAGACGATCGCGTGCTCGCGTCCTCCACCACCGATTACCAGAACCTTCATTGTGAGATCCCCTCCATCCGTCGAGTTGGTTAGGTGCGGTTGGCGCGGGGCTGGGCGATGACGAGGCCGCGGGGGGTGGGGAGGAGGACGACCGAGATGAGGCCCTCGGACTCCATCTTGAGGGCGGCGGAGCGGACGGTCTTGAGGTGGGAGCTGGCATCGTGCATGAGGATGATGCCGTGGGGGTTGATCTGGGGGAGAAAGCGCTTGACCTCGGCCTCGCGGATGTCGAGGTCGGAGTCGGAGAAGAAGAGGTCGATTGTGCCTTCGACGTGCATTTCGAGGCTGGACTGGTTGCGCAGCTCGATCCAGGGGGCGAGCGGCGAGGCTTCGATGCGCGCCTTGGCCTTGGCGTAAACGATGGGATCGAACTCGCAACTGATGACGCGGGACGGGGTGCCGTCGGGGAGCGGGCCGTTGCGCTCGAGTCCGCGGGCGATCCACTCGGTGGAGACGCCGAGGAAGGAGCCGGTCTCGACGACTAGGCGGGGTTTGAGGGTGGTGACGAGGGTGGCGATGAACTCGAGGACCTCGACCTCGGCGGTCATCGAGTCGATCATGCTCCATCGCTCGGGGTGGGGACACTCCGGGGTGGCGCGGTGATACTCCGGCTGCACGGCCCCGGCGGAGCGCTCGTGTTGGAGCATGACCTTGTGCTCCTGCTTGATCTTCTTTTTGAAAAGGCCCATGTGGTCTACTTTATCGTGAACGGAGTGGAGATGGATGCAACGGTTGCTTTTCATCTGTTCGTGGTTTAATGGCGGCATGAGCGAAACAGGTGAGGGCAATGCGGTGGGCAGCGGATGGACGGCAGCGGAGATTCCCAGCCAGGCGGGGCGGCGGGCGCTGATTACCGGGGCGAACAGCGGGATCGGCTACCATGCGGCGCTGGAGCTGGCGCGCAAGGGAGCGCACGTATTGCTGGCGTGCCGGGACAAGGCCAAAGGCGATGCTGCGCTTATTCGGCTGCGCGCAGAGGTTCCGGCGGCGAGCGCAGAGGTGGTGCTGCTGGACCTGGCGTCGCTGGAGTCGGTGTGCGCGTTCGGTGCGGCAGAGCTTGCGCTTGGCAAGCCGCTCGACCTGCTGATCAATAACGCGGGCGTGATGGCCCCCAAGAAGCGGCTGCAGACGAGGGACGGATTCGAGATTCAGTTTGGGACCAATGTGCTGGGCCATTTTGTGCTGACGGCGGTGCTGCTGCCGGCGCTGGTGCGCGCGTCTGTGAACCACCCGCAGAGGCCGCGCGTGGTGACGCTGGCCTCGATTGCGCACAAGCAGGGACGGCTGAACTTCGACGATCTGCAGTCGGCGAAGAGCTATGGGCCGATGGTGGCGTACCGGCAGTCGAAGCTGGCCGACCTGATGCTGGCGTTCGAGCTGGGGCGGCGGCTGCGCGCTGCCGAGCCGCCGATATGCCGCGTGATGAGCGTGGCAGCGCACCCGGGCGTGGCCAATACGAACCTGTTTCAGGTGGGGGAGTTCTCGGCGGTGGAAAGGCTGGTGCGGCGGGGATTTGGCGTGGCGATCGGCGCGCTGCTGAACACGGAGACGGAGGGAGCGGTGCCGACGTTGTTTGCGGCCACTTCGTCGGATGTGGTGGACGGCGGATACTACGGGCCGCAGGGCCTGCTGGAGATGCGCGGAGGCGATGTGGGGGTGGCAAAGGTGGCGGCTCAGGCGCTCGACCAGGCAGCGGCGGCGCGGCTGTGGAACGAGTGCGAGCAACTGACAGGGATTTCGCTGCTGTAAACTTTAGCGGCGAGATGAGGGGGTCCCGGTTCCACTGACAGACCCGCTACGCCTTTCCGGCGAGTTGGCGAAGGACGTAGGGGAGGATGCCGCCGTGCTGGTAGTAGAGGACCTCCTGCGGGGTGTCGATGCGCAGGATGGCGGAGAACTCGATGGTGCGGCCGGCGGGGGTTTCGGCGAGGATGGGGAGGATGCGGCCGTCGGCGAACCTGGAGTCCAGCATGGACTGGAGCTGGCCGGGGGCGTCGCCGATGGCGAAGATCTCCTCGCCGGTGAGGCCGAGCGAGGCGGCGGACTCGCCGGGGAGGAACTGGAAGGGGAGGATTCCCATGCCGACCAGGTTTGAGCGGTGGATGCGCTCGTAGGATTCGGCGATGACGAACCGGATGCCGAGGAGGCGCGGGCCTTTGGCGGCCCAGTCGCGTGAGCTGCCGGAGCCGTACTCCTTGCCGGCGAGGATGCAGAGGGGAACGCCGCGCTCGGCGTAGGCGACGCTGGCGTCGTAGATGGAGACAGTGGCGCCCTCGGGGAGGAGGCGGGTGACGCCGCCTTCGGTGCCGGGGGCGAGTTTGTTGCGCAGGCGGACGTTGGCGAAGGTGCCGCGGACCATGACTTCGTGGTTGCCGCGGCGGCTGCCGTAGCTGTTGAAGTCGACGGGGGCGACGCCGTGAGCGGCGAGATACTGTCCTGCGGGGCCGTTCTTCTTGATGGATCCGGCGGGAGAGATGTGGTCGGTGGTGACGGAGTCGCCGAGGACGGCAAGGCAGCGGGCAGCGTGGATGTCCGCGATGGGCGCGGGGGTGGCCGTCATGCCGTCGAAGTATGGGGCGCGGCGGATGTAGGTCGAGTCGGACTCCCAGCGGTAGGTGTCACCGGAGGGGAAGGTGAGGCGCTGCCAGTTTTGGTCGCCCTGGGATACCGTTGAGTATTGTTTACGGAACATCTGGGAGTCGATGCAGACAGCTACAGTGGCGGAGACCTCGGCCTGGGTGGGCCAGATGTCCTTGAGGTAGACGGGGTCGCCGGATTGATCCTTGCCAAGGGGCTCTGCGACAAAGTCATGGGAGATGTGGCCGGCGAGAGCGTAGGCAACGACCAGCGGGGGGGACATGAGGTAGTTGGCGCGGACCTCGGGCGAGATGCGACCCTCGAAGTTGCGGTTGCCGGAGAGGACAGAGACGGCGACGAGGCCATGGTCTTCGATGGACTTCGATACGTCGGTGGGCAGGGGGCCGGAGTTGCCGATGCAGGTGGTACAACCATACCCAACGGTATTGAAACGGAGGGCGTCGAGGTAGGGAGTGAGGCCGGACTTGTTGTAGTAGTCGGTGACGACGCGGGAGCCGGGGGCGAGGGATGTTTTGACCCAGGGTGGCGTGGTGAGGCCGCGTTCGACGGCCTTCTTGGCTAAAAGCCCAGCGGCGATCATGACGTAGGGGTTGGAGGTGTTGGTGCAAGAGGTGATGGCGGCGATGACGATGGAGCCGTGGGTGAGGTAGGGATCGGGATCGACGCCGAAGCGGGCCTTGACGCTGGTGGGCGCGGCGGCGTGGTCGGCGACGATGGCGGGGGTGATGTTGCCGTCCCAGTGCTGGGGCTGGCGGGCGGGGTTCATGTTGGCGTTGGGGCCGAGGAGGGCGGGGAGTTGCTGGGCGAAGCTGGCAGCGGTCTGCGAGAGGAGGACGCGGTCCTGCGGGCGCCTGGGGCCGGCGACGCTTGGCTCGACGGTGGCGAGGTCGAGAGAGAGGGTTGAGGAGTACTCGGCCTCGGGTGAGGCGGCGGTGTGGAAGAGGCCCTGTTCGCGGAAGTAGGCCTCGACGAGGGCGATGTGGGCCTCGGTGCGGCCGGTGAGGCGGAGGTAGCGCAGGGTCTCGGCGTCAACGGGGAAGATGCCGCAGGTGGCGCCGTACTCGGGAGCCATGTTGGCGATGGTGGCACGGTCGGCCAGTGGGAGTTCGCTGATACCGGGGCCGAAGAACTCGACGAACTTGCCGACTACGCCGTGTTTGCGCAGGGCTTCGGTGACGGTGAGGACGAGATCGGTGGCGGTGGTTCCTTCGCGCAGCTTGCCGGTGAGGCGGAAGCCGACGACTTGGGGGATGAGCATGGAGACGGACTGGCCGAGCATGGCAGCTTCGGCCTCGATGCCGCCGACGCCCCAGCCGAGCACACCGAGTCCGTTGACCATGGTGGTGTGGGAGTCGGTGCCGACGAGGGTGTCCGGGTAAGCGGTGATGGCGTTGTCGGCGTCGGGTTCGGCGGTGAAGACGACACGGGCGAGGTGTTCGAGATTGACCTGGTGGCAGATTCCCATACCGGGAGGTATGGCGGAGAAGTTGCGGAAGGCGGACTGCCCCCACTTGAGGAAGGCATAGCGCTCGCGGTTGCGGGCGAATTCAAGGGCGGCGTTGAGATCGTATGCGTTGGAGGAGCCGAATTCGTCGACCTGGACGGAGTGGTCGATGACGAGTTCGGCGGGCTGGAGGGGGTTGATCTTTTCGGGGTCGCCGCCGAGGGCGCGCATGGCGTCGCGCATGGCAGCCAGATCGACGATGGCGGGGACGCCGGTGAAGTCTTGCATGAGGACGCGGGCGGGCATGAAGGCGATCTCGCGGGAGGGTTCGACCCTGGGGTCCCAGTGGGCGAGGAACTTAATGTCGTCGCCGGTAACGGTGCGGCCGTCCTCGTGACGGAGGAGGTTTTCGAGGAGGATTCGCAGGGAGTAGGGCAGGTGCGCGAGATTAATTGTGGGATCGGATTCGGCGAGGGCCTGGAGGCGGAAGATGCGGACGGTGGTTGAGCCGCTGGTGAGGGTTGCGGCGGAGCGGAAGCCGTCGGGGTGCTGAAGGGGAGTTGTCATCGATTTCTCCATTTATCTAAAGGCAGCGCGAACTCGAAGTAGAGTACCGGGTGCGAGTTCAGGGCCGAAGCGTGTCTGGAAGCTGAAAGGGACGCAAATCGGCGGGACGAGGAGAGCGTATCAAATAATGGGGTGCGATGACGGCGGCCCTACAGCGCGACGCGAGCAGGACTATGATCGACCGCGGTCGCGGCGGCCGAGACGGAAGCGCTTCGTCCTGGGAGTGCGGGCCATTGGTGCGATTTTACGCCAAGCGCGTCGAAGCGAGAAGAGAGCCTGGTGGGCTAACTGCGATCCGCGAGGTCCCTGAACGCCCGGTAGATGAACGATCCCAGATACCAGCCGTCGATGTACTTGTAGGGGGTCTCGCCGGTGGTGTAGTGGCCGCAGGGAAGCACCTTGGAGACGAAGTCGATATTGAGCTGCTGAAATTGCTTCAGAACCTCAAGCGAGAGATGCAGGGGGAAGGTGAGGTCGTATGTGGCGTGGACGACGAGGACCCGCTTGGGAGTGGAGGCGAAGCGCTGCATGTAGGACATGGGGCTGATGCCGAGGAACAACTGGCGGACCTGATTCTGGGTGAGGCCTGCGTCTTCCAGCGCAGCGCGGACGTGGCGGGTGCTCTGGCCCTCCCATACAACATCGCCGAACCAGGTGGAGGCGTGGTTGAAGGCGCAGACGCGCAGGCGAGGGTCGTGAGCTGCGGCGATGAAGGCGTAGCAAGAGCCGAGGCTGGTGCCGAGGACGCCGAACTGCGTGTAGCCCTGAGTTTCAAGCCAGTCCATGCAACTGCGGATATCGACGACGGCCTGCCGGCAGGCGGCGGTGGTGCGGCCGATGTTGGCGCTGACGGCGTAGTCGGAGCGCTCCAGTTCGGCGGGGCGGCGGATGTCGTGATAAGGCTGGGAGAGGCGCAGGGCAGAGATCCCGAAGCGGTTGAAGAGCGTGCAGAGCACGTTGTGGCTGATTGCGTCGGAGTTCCACTGCGGCAGGACGATGATGGCCTGCTTCGGCCTGGGGGTGCGACCCGCCGATTGCTTGCGCTCTGGCGCCGGGTACCATCTCGCGTTCATCTGATCGTTTTCGGGATAGGGAGTGCGGACGGCGGAGGTGAATCGCAGGAACTCTGCCTTGTCGAGCACGCCGTCGGCTGCCTGGCGCTTCATCTCGGCGTCCTGGGCGAGGGTCTCCGGGCGGACGTTGGTGGGGTATAGCTGTGGATGGCGGTGTTCGAGGCGGAAGTCCTGCGGCATCCGGTAGCCGAAAAAAACATCCGAGCGGTGGACAATCTCTTCGTTCAAGGCGATCATGCGGTTGAGATCCTGGGACGCGGGAGAGGCCGGAGGTTCTGCTGAGATGGATTCCGCCGGCTTGGGCGTTACCGAGGCCTCGAAGTGCACTGAAGAGGGGGCGTCGCTGAAGTTCGTAAGCCAGTCGAATCCCCATTCGAGCGGCCTAACAATTCGATTCGTATCGCGCGTTGTGAGCTTTGTCTCCCACGCCGTCATCCACTTTCCATAAAGACCCGAATGCATCTGTACAGTTTATCAATCGCTTGGGCGAGATGAGAAGGGCGACACCTCTTCGCCGGGGCGATGCAGGGGGCGGCTCAAAGCTCAGAGACGACGAGACAGACACGGCCGACGATGTAGTCGGCTGGCGTTTCGTGAGATTCGAGCGCAAGAAGTTGAACCGGGAAGGCAAGAGAGAGCGGCCGGAGGATGAGCCTTCCATCGTCGAATTCGAGATAGCGGAAGACGAGGCCAGTGCCGCAACGGACGGCATAGAGGGTGAGCTGGTGGGCGCGGTAGGGCGCAAGCGAGTTGTAGTGGCGGTCCAGGACGACGATGGCCCCGGCAGCGATCATGGGGTCCATGGCGGCAGTCTGCTGCACGTCGGCGCGGACGGCGAGGAAGCGCTGCCAGTGGGCGCACTTCACGGATGGACGGGCGCGATTGTCCTGGAGGCGGGACGCAGAGACGTGAATGGTCTCAATGACCGATCCTGGCCGGACCTGGGCTTCGTCCATCGCCGTTGAGGGCGAGACGACAGGGATTGCTTCAATCGGATCCGCCGGTGGGGAAGACGCTGCGCAGAGCTCAAGGGGCATGATCTGATCCACAGTGAGGTTCTGCGCGGCGAGGACGCGGTCGAGTCCGTCGAGCGAGAGGGCGCGCTTTCGGTTGAGGAAGTTGGAGATGTGGGCCTGGCGGAAACCCGCCTGCCGAGCGAGGACGGTGCCGGTGAGGCTGCCCTGTTCGATGCGACGGAGAAGTTCGAGACGGAGAAGCTCGTGGAGATCCTGAAAATTCATAGAGTGGGTTATTCCTGTTGCCGAACCATATCATTTTGCAAGACGAACATTAAGCAAAATATTTACTTTACGCAATTTTTTTCCTATTAACTGCACGTTTGTTGAGTCATTTTAGGACATTTAGTGAACATAATAATTGTAGTTGACATAAAAGTTGTCTAAAGCTATAACTTTGAGACTTTCTATTCCTGTATCGGGAATGACCTGGGAGACGCGACTCGATTCGTGTGACCCAGTGCCACAGGGATGAGTGGGAATGGAATGCAAGGGTGGAGGTGGGTTTTTCCTGGGTTAGGTTAGCAGGCGGATAGAACGACGAAAAATAGGAGTCGACACTGCACCGATGGGGCCAAAAGAGCTTCGCGGAGGAAGTATCGGCGCCTCATAGCAACCTGAGCGAGCCCCTCCGACCGCTGAAAAATTTTGAGGCTCGCCGGGGGATGGTTGCGCCTTGGAGTGTACAAAATGAAGTACTTGCGCTTGGAACTGAAGGTGTGTGAAGGATGTGGAGCGTTGTGGCTCCGGAGAGGATTAAGAGATGGCGTGTATTGTTCAACCTGCTTTTGCCATCTGTCGAACTTTCCAGCTGCGAAAGGAAAGCACCCCGGAGGACGGCCGCGCCATTTAGCGCGGGTTTCTGCCTGCTTCGCAAGTCGTGGGCGGACAGGCGGTGCTCAATGAGCGCCGCTGCCGTAATTCTGCCGTATGTCTGGGCCATTGGGAACCCGCAAGCCTTAATACGGAACCCAATTGAAGTTGCCAGGAAGCCTGTTGAACCCCAGATGGCGTTCTACCGGAAGTACACGGAAGCGCTGCTGCAACGGTATGTGCGTATGTCCATGGAGACAGGGAAGGTGCCGTCTCTACTGGGTCAGGAGATGTTTCACGGACATGTAACAAGCTATCGGGTCGAGAGCTTCGAGGATGTTGTGATCTTCCTTCACGACGTCGAAAAGTGCCTGGAGAGGCTGGACGCGGAACAGCAACATCTGATCTCGCGGATCGCCCTGCAACAGTACACGCTGGGCGAGACGGCGGAGTTGATGGGGCTGAAGCCGAGAACGGTGGTCCGGCGGTACGGCCAGGCGGTCGACTGCCTGACGAGAGTCTTTCTCAGCGTGAAAATGCTCGAGCCCTTGAAATGTTGTCAAGGGGGTGGATCGGGAAATTGTGACGTAAACGACTGAATTCAGGGGTTTTAAAAAATAAAAAAAGTTGGCATAGTAGTTTTGGTCAACCTGCTATTCTGTATATGTGAGTTAAAGGAAACGGGAGGGCGCCGAGAGGCTGCCGCTCCCGTTTCGTTTTTTGGGTGCTGCGATGGGGAGAGCCGATCGGTGGACCGGCCGGCCACTGATGTACCGGGAAGAGCGTGGCGTGAAAGACCAAGACGCAGGAAGTGGGGGCTTTGCGCCGCGTCTGTTTGGGAACTTGCGGAAGCACACCGGCGAAGTGAGAATGAGCGGGTGACTTCGACCGGCATGAACTTGCAGACGGGGCGACGAACAAGGGTGATCGAGGAGGTGGCATGGAGTATGCGGCGGAACTTCATCGGCAGTGTGCCGGTGTAGCGAGGGCCCGGGCAACGGGAAGCAATGTCAGGTCATGGAATCCGGGCGAGTTGGCGATGCATGCCATGGCGGTGGAGTTTCCCCAGGTGCATGGGCATCCGAACCGGCTGCCGTTTGAAGGGGTTTTGACGCTGGTGGACGTGGCAAGCGACAAAGCACCAAGCGGGGCCAGAGGCCACCGCGTGGTACTGACGAGAGCTGCCGCCGAGTCTGCGCTGCCAAGTCTGCTGGGTATGGCGGTGGACTACAAGGCGGGGTGGGATGGGCATGATGCGCGGCAGAAGTGCGGCATCATCACGTCCGCCGAGCTGGACGGAGGGCGCCTGACAGTGGCGGGATTTCTCTTCTGTAGAGACTTCCCCGAGATCAAGCAGCGGCTGGGGATTGAAGGCTCGATGGGAATGAGCTACGAACTAGCGGAGGCACATGTAGCGGATATGCGAGCGCAGGTGTGGACCTTGACGCGGGCGACGTTTACCGGGGCTGCAATCCTGATGCGGGACAAGGCGGCGTACCGGGGAACAAGTTTCCGGCTGGGACGCGCACCGGTGGGGGAGCGGGTTACAGTAACCCGCCTAGCGGATCCGCGACATTAGTAGCGTGGTGGATGTGGATAAGCCAAACAAGCAGGCAAGCGAAAGGACCAAGGTGACATTTACAGGCGTTTTGGAAGCAATCGGAAAGGGATTTGAAAAGGGGCTGCAGTGGGCGGTCACCTATGCGGTTCCGGTAGAGAAGCTGGTGGGATTGCTGTTCCCAGCAGCAGCTCCGGAACTGACTGTGCTGGCTGATGCGACCGGGCTGATTCAGAATGCAGTGATCGAAGTCGAGCAGAAGTATGCCGCCGCCGGTGTCCAGAGCGGGACGGGAACACAGAAGCTGGCAACCGTAATGACTCTGGTTGGGCCTGTTGTCACATCGCTGCTTGCGAAGGCCGGTATCACGGGGGCGAGCACATCGTACATAGAGAGTCTGGTCTCCGCTGTGGTGGCCATCCTCAATGTTCAGACGATACCTGCAACGGCCGCAACATCCGGCGCGACGGCTTGAACGGAGTTCAGTGGGGCCAGGGGCCGGGGTGTGTTCGTAGAGCTTGTTGAGGCGTTGGGTAAGCCACGGTCAAGGCCTGGGGTGTCGATTGGGAAGACGTCGACAGGAAAGCGTCGGCGGGAAAAACAAGGAGAGAGCATGGAGATGGAGATGAAGGACGAGTTGGGGATTACGGTGGATCGACTGGCCGCGGCGGCCAGCCTGCTTGAGCAGGCGGTGGAGCGGCTGGCCCAGAGGCAAAGCGCGTTTGCCGAGGATGCCGAGGCGAGCATCGGTCGCATTGTGGCTACGGTTGAGGCACGGCGCGAGGCGGAACTCGAAGAGAAGCTGGCTGCGGCGGAGTTGAAGATTGCGGAGTTGCAGGCACGAGGCGACACTGGCGCTCCAGCGGCTGGCCGCAAGACTTTGCCCACGGCGATGACGAATCTGTTGGCAAAACAGGGTGTAACGGTGGACTCCCTGGAGGCCGGATCGCTCGATGCAGCGCTAGTGAGCCTGAGCCTGGAGCAGCGGATCGCCGTGAAGTCGCAACTGATGCGGGCCGGACTGCTGGGCTAGGAGACCTGGGCGAATCGATTGCATCGCTGAATGCAACCGGATTGGCGTTGCGTCCGGTTGTGAGACAGATCATTACATAACGATGGAAGAGAAGACGTGGCTGAGGCTACGTCTTTCGAATTTAAGGGGATGAGGATGGACGCGAAGTTTACACAGATTCACGCGGCAGCAGATTACATTGGGCCGGGAGCAATTGAAGTTCCGTTGTACCAGACGGAGATTCTGGACATTGTTCGGCGGCGCGGCATTTTTGGACAGAGGATCAAACAGGTTCCGGCAACCGGCCACCCTTCACGATACTTTGAGGAGCGGGCGATTCCGTCTCCCGCCGCCACTTCGGGCTTTGTGGACCCGCGCAATATTGTTGCGCCGATCGTAAGCCCGACACGGGTGGAGAACAGCGTTCCGCTGAAGGCGCTGGTGGCGCAGATCAACTACAACCTGTTCGATATGGAGCTGGGCCAGCAGCAGTCGCAGTTTGCGTATCTACAGGCGAAGGACCTCGCCGATACGGTGGACGGCGTTCTGCGGACGCATGATGTTGCCCTGTGGAACGGCACGGACACGAGCATGAGCTCGCCGACGACAGCGGAGTACTTTGGCGCGGCGGCCCAGATTGTGGGCGGCGGAAACACGGTGTCGATCGGAACGACGCAGAGCATTGTGGACGGGTTCAAATCGACGATTGCACAGATGGTTTCAAACAGCTCCTTCGGAGTTCGTCCGACGGCGATCTATGCCAATCCGGTGCTTCTCGACCTGATCGATCGCGAGATGAAGACCGAGTTCAACGTGGTGCTCAACACCAAGGACATTGGTGCGGGCTTCACGGTGAAGACGCTGTCGACGCAGGCGGGCGATATACCTCTGATTCCGGAGTGGACGTTGAGCTATACCGGAACCCCGGGCAGTGGCTCGGCGGTGTTGCCGGCGTACATCGTGACCGAGGACCTGATCGAGTACCACTGGCTGAGCGATCCGAATCCGCGAATCTTCCAGCTTGGGGTCCCGGGTTCGCTGGCCTCGCAGTATGTGGTGGTGAAGTTCGGTGGGCTTGTGGTCAAAGGTGCGAGCTATGCGCACTACCAGGTGCTGGTCGACCGCTAAGCGGCATGAACCTGCTGCCCAGGCAGTATGAGCTTGCGGCTGGTCGATGGGGTGTCGCCCAGCCGCAACAACGCACAACAAGGTCCGACGTGCCCGTGAATGGCTGCTTGAATCGCTGAGTTACCGCGAGGCAGCAATGTTGGTCAGGGGGCTGACCAATACCGGGTTGCGGCGGCGAACCTATGTTGTGCCCTTGAGAGCGGGGCCGGTTGTGGTGGCCGGCCCCCTCTTTATTTCTGAAGAGATTGTTTTGAAAGGTCTGGAGGCGGAGTGCGATGGGTTACTTGGATCCAACAGAGTATGTCGAGTATGGATTGACGGCGGAGACGACCGACGATTGGGTGACGATGGCATCCGCGCTGATCGAGGCGCATTGCCGAAGGCCGAGTCTGCTGGTGACTCAATATGTGGAGCGGATGCGGTTGACGGCTGACTCACAGGCAGTGCGGTTGAGTTATCTTCCGCTGACTCCGCTGGGCACTGCGACGTCGCCGCTGGTTGGGGTGCGGGTCCGGTATGGCCGGCCGCGACGCGGCGAGCTGCAGGACCCCATGCTGGCGCAGGTGGCGTGGGCGTTCAGTATTCCGGGCAGTTGGAGCGCGCTGGATCTGACCAATGTGGACTTGAATGCGGTGACGGGCGATCTGACGTTCCCAATGAACGTGCTAGGGATGAGTTACAACGAGGTCGAGGTGACCTATACCGCTGGATTGGCGGTTGTGCCGCCGGCGCTGAAGGTGGCGTGCGCTCAGATTGTGAAGAATGCGCAGGCGACTCCAGCCATGAATGTGAAGGGCAGCAAGATGGACACCCTGCAGATGCAATACTTCGCCGGATCACTGATCGACGCGAATGTGCAGATGATGTTGGCGCCCTATGTGGCGCAGAGGATCGGGTGATGCGATGAGCGATCTGGTGAGTGCAACGGGCACGGCGGTGAGGGCGGCGGACGTTTTGCTGCGTGCGATGGGCGGACGGACGGTGATGCTGCGGATGCCAGCGCCAGCGGTTGCGGCGGATGTGACCGAGCAGTTGGGGATTGCGACGCCGACGTTTCAAGACCTCCCGCTAGAGCCGGTGGTATACCGCAAGGCGCGAGCGATTGTGGCTGAAGGGAAGGCAGCGAAGTGGGAGTTGCTGGTGTCGGCGACAGTGGTGGAGAACCTGGTGGGATCGCTGACGTATGCCTCGGCGAGTGTGCTGTTTGCGGCTGCCTACGGTGTGCTATGCGACGACGAACTGCTCGAAATTGAGTCTGCAACGCAAGAACAGGTCTTTGGCCAGCCTTATGTGTACCGGCTGGTGCTGCGCGCCCCACTGGTGCAGATGGTCTAGAGCGGTTTCACAGCTACTGGGCCTCTGGGAAAGTCGCGCAGTGTGGTTTTCCTTGAGGGAAAACCACGCGAGCGCCGTTCTCACCGGATACGCCTGCCGTGTAACCGCTCAGCGGACGTGCGGGATCGCCGGTTCTGCGAACGGGCTGACTATGGGTTGGATATGAGAGCGAGGGAGAATGCAGAACGCGAAAGATACGTTTTACGTGATGCTGCAGAGCCGGCTGGCGGCGTTGAATCCGGCGCGGACGATTGTGGTGCGCGGCGTGGTGCGGCCGGGGACGCTGGTGGATGAGAACGAACTGCCGACAGCGTGGGTTCCTGTGGATGCGTTTCGTCTGCAATGGGCGGAGCTACGGGTAAATCGCGCGGAACCACTGCCGCTGGTGGCGATGGAATGTTCGATTCAGTACGCCACGGATGGGACGCCGGGCAATGTCGGCATGGACCGCGGACGACTGCTGGCAGCGATGGATGCGGAGTTGGCGTCGGCGCTTGGCGCCGAGCCGCACACGGTGCCGAAGATGAATTATGCAGCGGCGGGAGCTGGCGTCGCTCCGACGGCGATGGGAACGAATGTGTTCTGGGCGGATCCGGTGTTCGGCGCGGCCACCACTGTGGACGAGCGACTGGAGCGGACAACAACGGTGCAGGTTTTTGCGTACCAGGAGGCGGGTGAGCTGTGAGTACAACGACGACAGGAGCCGGAGTTGTGGCGGCCGTTGCTCCGGTGACGAGACGGGTGCGCGCCTATTTCGCTCCGGTGAACCGGTCGGTTGGTGTGCCAACTATGTTCGATGCAGCGCAGCTTGGGAGGTTCGATCTGCATGCGCCACCAGCCCCTTGGGTAGACCTGGGGTGGGTCTCCGGATTTACGAGAAAGTGCGGAACGAAGGTGGATGCACTTCGGGCTGGAGCTCCGGCGATAACAGTGGGCCAGGTTCGTACCGAGGTGGAGGCGACGGTATCACTGGAATTCGAAACCTGGGGAAAACTGCAGGTGACGCTGGCATCGGGATCGCAACAGACAAATCTGTTGACGACGGCTGCGGGCGCAGCGCCCAACGGAAGCGGTGGCGTGGCTACAGCGCCGGTCCCCTTGCTAACCGGCACGGGACTGGCGTCAACCGCGACCAGCTTGAACGTGGGAACTGCGGCTGCGGCCGGATTCAGTATTGGCAGCCTGGTTGCGGTGGATGTCGATTACACCGGCCAGCTTGGGTATGTCGGAACTGGCGTGAGCTCGGCTTATGTGCAATCCGCGAGTGCGGTGGGCGGAGACGTGAACTATGTGCGGCGAGTGACGCTGAATGTGGGCGTAGTCGTTGCGATCACGGCCGGCGTACTGGAGCTTGCAAGCGCGCTGCCAGCGGGAACTCCTGCGGCGGGAATGCAGGTGAGCCAACTAGTCGGCTTTTGCGATCGCGAGGGAGCGAGCTTCTTTCAGGAGTGGTCTGCGCTGTTCGTGATGCAGGGCGCTCAAGGGGACCGAGTTTTGTATCACTATCCGCGTCTCCAGGCGATGCAGGGCTCGGCGGAGGCGGAAGATGCGTTGGCAGCCCCATTGGAGAGGATCCGGCTGGCAGGTGCATTTCGTGCGCTGCCTGTGAAAGACGCCAACGATGGTGAAACAGTTTTGTGCTTCCGGAGCTATCTACCGGCAGTATTGCGGGGGGTTTAGGTGCGCGATTGCGGATACGAGGAGAGTGTGATGCATTGGAAACCTAGAAGTTGGATGCTGATTGGAGTGCTGCTGACGGTGATGACAGTAGCTGGAGTAGCGCAGGTGACAACCACCCAGGTGGCGGACACGATCTATCACGCGGATGGAACCGTGGCCACGGGAACTGTGCTCATCAGTTGGCCTGCGTTTACCACGAGCAGCGGCGATTCCATTCCAAGTGGAAGTACGTCCGCGGTTATTGCGGCAGGAGGAGCGCTCAGCGTACATCTCACTCCGAATGCCGGTGCAACGCCTATCGGGACTTACTATACGGCTGTTTTTCATCTGGACGATGGCAGTGTGAGCCGCGAGTACTGGGTCGTACCGGCGAGCACGACGGCGGTGAAGGTGAGTGCAATCGAAAGCACCGTACTGCCGACCTCCGTGGCGATGCAGACGGTCAGCAAGAGCTATGTGGATACCGCAATCGCAGCGGCAGTGTCGGGCCATTCTCTGGACTCCTCGCCTTATGTGCTCAAGTCTGGAGATACGATGACCGGACCGCTTGTGTTACCAGCCGACCCGGTGTCCGCGACGCAGGCGGCAGACAAGAATTATGTGGATGAGAGCATAGCCGCACTGAATGGCGGGTTGGGGCAGGTGGTCTCGACACTCCCGTCGGCAACGCAAGTCGTAGCGCAGCCGACAGGGACTCAGTTGGAAGTCAATAACCTGAACGGGGTGGAGTACGCCAGTCAATATGTGAACGGGCGCGGAAATAATGGGATTGCAAATGCTGTAGCTGGCCCGGACTGCACAAACGGATGTGAAGTCAAGGCGGAACAGGACTACACCAATGAAACGTATTCCACCGCTTCATTCAACAGCCAGACCCATGTGAAAGACGCGCGCGGTGGAAGGCAGGTTGACAGTTATCTGAATCCGCTCGACGTTGTGAACCACGGACTTTCCACCGCTCAGGCGATCGACGACGTGTCTACACAGAGTGAAGCGAGCATAGCCCAGCAGGCCGGGACCGAAATCCCCGGCGCGGTTGGCCTGGCGATCACGCAGGAGGGCCTTGCCGGGGGCTCCAACCTCTTTCCCGAACAGATTGAAAGTCCTGGCCCGTATTTCAAGATGGGATATAGCGCACTGTCCGTGACTGGCACTTACAACACTCAGGGACAGCATGTCCTGGTCCCCGAGGTTACTAATTGTTTTGGCGTAGGGGACTGCTTGATGGGATCGCACTATATCAACGCGTCTGGCGGTATTCGGGACTCCGCGGACGAGGGAGCGCATCCCTTCGATCTGCAGACGCACGAGGATTCCAGGGTCTTTGTAGGAACATGTGTCTCTGGCTGCACGACCGGTTCAACGTCTGTAATGCTCACGCAGAATTCCGGAGGCGGGACACAGGGCGACGGCCGCTTTCTGATCGACACGAACCCGGCGAAGACGATCACAAGCGCCAGCACGGGCGGAGCAATCGTTGGCGGTACCAGTGGAGGACCCCATGCCACTGCTCAATTCAGTGGAACAAACTTTCCGGTGAGCGTGTTCCTGAGTCTTGGCCAGGTCATCCCATCGCAAGCCAGCAATATGGCTCCCGGAATGGTGACCTTCCCCATTGCTACCAGCGGTGTACCGTCGGGATATGCGACCAATACTGCGGCGATTGGAGCTTCGGGCGGTCTGGCATGCGTTATCGATCGGACCGCTGGCTACGCTCCGGACAACTACGAGATGGCGCCCTACACTGTCGTCGATGCGACGCACCTACAAATGACGTTGAACAAGCCGCATCAGATACTGGCTACGCTGGCATTTGGGGGACTGTGTGGCTACGGCCTGGAGCAGACTGTCGATACAACGAACGGGATTCGTCAGCTCTTTCCGGTGGTCGGGACAACCTCTGCGACCGGCCTGTACTACGCCGGGGGAACAACTCCCGTGGTTGGAGCTATGAACCAGACCTCAGGGTTTCTCAATGTGAGTGCATCCATTGCATCCTTGACCCGCTCTGGGAACGTGGTGACTGCAGCCCTAACTGGAAACCTGCCCGCGGATGTAAATGGGCTGAGCGCCACTATCGCAGGAGTCACCGACAGCAGCTTTAATGGGAACTATGTAGTGACCACTACGAGCATCAATACATTCACCTATGTGCAGAGCGGCGCAAATAGTTCCAGCACTGGCGGAACAATCTCCGTGCTCACAGGCGGATTTGCCTTCTACCCGATGGCTGAGGTCTTGAGCGTCTTTGACCAGGCGGCGAAGAGCGTGGACGGTCAGATGACCCTTGCGCCAAACAATGTGGCGTGGGCAGCCAACGACCCCGTAGAAGAGCCACATTACTACCAGGAGTCCGTCACTGCTGACACGGAGTTTGTCGGACAATCGGTGCCGCGGCCAACTGTCCAACTGCGCGCTGGAATGCAATATCAGCAGAACAATGGACCGGGGCTGACAGGGTGGTCGATTGCAAATGCGGCACCATCGAACAACTACCTAGGGTATGGCGGTACGCATGGATTTCCCGATGGGGCATACGAGGCAACCGGAATTTGGCGCCGCACGATGAACCTGACCGCAGGCGAACAGGCCGTCTTTGCGATTCACTGCAACCTGCACGGATGCGGAAACTGGAACTCCGGCTACAACCTCTTCGAATTGGACAGTAACGTAAGTGTCGATCTAGTGTCCTACTCCCCCACCACCAGTACGCTATCAATAGGTATGCGTGGCAGCGCGCCCTACAGTTTCACCCCACAGGCGTTCACTGCGGGAACGATCAATGTGGGAACTTTGAATGCAACAACGATCAATGGGGGACTGAGCGGAGCTAGCATCAACTCGGGGATGATCGCGGCGGCACGTTTACCACTGTTTGGCCCTTCGGGAACTGCTCATGCACCTGGCATCGTGCCTGATCCCGGTGCAACCGCCGGAAGCACACGGTTCCTCCGCGAGGATGGTACCTGGGTGGCGCCGAACGGAGGCAGCGGTTCGGGAGGCGTGCAGATTGGCGGCGACATTGGCGGGACGAATGCCTCGCCTACGGTGGTGGGGATTCAGGGCAAGGCAGTTGCTGCGACCGCGCCGGCGAATGCGCAGGTTTTGATCTGGAACGGAAGTTTGAGCGAGTATGTGCCGGGGCCGGTGGTAGCTGCGCCGGCGCCGGATGTGAAATATGTCCCGGCGGGGGTGTCGGATGGCGGCGCGGCGTTTGCGGGCGGGTTGACGCGCTACGACAACAATGAGCCGCAGACTGGATCGGTGAACCCCGCCGTCTCTTCTCTGGGGTATCTTGCATTCCAGGCCACGCCCGCGCTGCCGCAGTACGCGGAGCAGACGGTGGCGCTGCCGCCTTACTGGACGGGCACCACGCTCACCGTCCAGTTCTATTCGCCCACGGCAACCAGCGGAAACGTGGAGTGGGAGGTGCAATCGTCCTGCACCGCCGCGAACGGCGTGGTTGGCTCGGCAACCTGGGGGACTGCGGCGACGGTGACCACGGCAGTCAGCTCGACCCTGGGCGGCCTGGTGACCACGGCGTCGGTGACGGTGGCCGCAAACAGCGTCAACGGTTGTCCGGCAACCGGCGCGACGACGCCTTCGATGATGACCTACCGGATATTCCGCGCGGCAAGCGACACGGCGGCGGGAAACGCCAACCTGCTGGGCGTCACGCTCACCACTACGAGGAGCCAATAATGCGCCGAACTATTCTTTCTATCCTGATTGGCCTTTGCCTGCACTGGCCAGTCTATGCGCAGGACCCCAATCCGCAGACCAGCTTTGCGAACACGCTGCTCTATGCCAACCCATCGCTCTACCTGAATTTCAACGACGCGACCACCAGCTTCAAGGAGCAGATTTCCGGGCTGAGCTTTTCTGGGACGATCACAATTCAGCAGCCTGCCTACTACATTGGCTGGTGGCAGTTGGCGGAGGGCACAGGCTCAACGGCCACCGACAGTTCTCCGTCGGGCGACAATGGGACCTGGTATGGGACGGCGAGTTGCTCTGGAAGCTATTACACTGCCGGAAATTTGGGATCGTATGCCGGATGCTTCGATGGGTCGAGCGACTATATCGCAATGCCTTACAACGCCGCGCTGAAACCAGCGACGACGATCACGGTTGGCGCGTGGGTTTATCCTACATCCTTTACTGGATGGGAGACAATTGTTGGTCTTCCCTACTCTACATCTTCAACCTGGGTTAGTCCATATGTCAGTTACGGACTCGACCTGGATAGCGGAAAAGTCGATTTCTCAATGACAAGTGGCATTCATTATGACTGCGTAACTCCTGGCACTTTGACGACGAACCAGTGGAGTTTTGTGGTTGGGACTTATGACGGAACCAACGCTAAAGTCTATATCAACGGCTCGCTAGTACAGACTTGCGGACAGTCTGGCTCAATCAACTACTCTGGAGGAAACACTGGAATAATAATTGGGATGCACGATCAATATGCACCCGGTGAGTATTTCACGGGGAGGATAAGCAATCCATTCATTCTTAGCAATATACTCACGCAGGCCCAGATCACCAGCTTGAATGGAGTGTCCACTGAAAGTCAGCTTTCGTCTCAGCTTGCGCCGCCGCCCCTGGTCTACACCTCCGGCACGGTGACGCCGCGCCAGCCGGGGTTCGACAGCACGCTGGCCAACAATACGTCGGCCGAGTTCCCGTGGAATGGCTGGAGCGCCGCGCCGAACAACACGCTGGGAGCGGCGATGGAGTGGAACACACCCTGGTCGATGATGGTGCAGGTGGACCGGCTGAACTGGAACAGGACGGGAAGGCTCGTGCTGGCCAGCAAGGGAGACCTGACCAGCGGAAACAGGTGGCAACTCTATCTTCAGATGGCCGCAAACAATCTTGGCGATCCGAATGTGCAGCTGTCGCAGCTATGCTTTGAGCGTTATTCCAGCGCCATCTTCCTGCCTTTAATTTCCGTGGGAACGGAAAACGGCATTTGCACGAGTGCCGGCGACCAGGACGTGATGCCCAACGGCTTCAACTACAACATCGTCGTGACGGACAGCGGGACGGGCGCAAGCGGGATGTACAGCACAACATCGGCGCTGGACATCTATATCAACGGACTCGATAAAACGACGGGCATCACCGAAGTCCCATTCACGGGGAGCTATAATGCCGGTTTTGGGGATGTGGGCATAACCTACAGCAGCGGAGGCACGGGCTACGCCAACAGCACGGTGTTCACTTCGAGCGGTGGCGGCGCAAATTGCAACGTCGCTGGGCATTTATTTGCATCTGGCGGCGTTCCGAATAACCTCCTGACCGATATTTCAAACTACGGCTGTACCAGCGTCCCGACAATCACGCTGACTTCGCCCACTGGGACGGGAGTTACTCTGACGCCCTCGCTGATTGGGTCTTCGATGAACTCAACCACATCCCCGCTGATGGTTCCGGGATATGTGAGCGGCGGCACTTACTATGGAGTGGCCGGAACGACCAGCACGCAGACGCCAACCTATATCGACGAGTTTGCGATCTTTCCCTTCGTCCTGAACCTGACCCAGATCAACGATCTTTTCTATTGGACGAAGTTCTACCAGACCGTTGCGAACACCCAGTCTGCAAACCGCCCTGTGGTGCTTCTGGCGGACGATGGCTGCTCGGACATTGGGAACGCCACGATGACGCAGTTTGTCATTGTTCTCCACTCGCTGGGAATTATAAAGCTCGAAGGAATTATTTCAGCCGGGCTCAGTTCTCTGGATAGTTATGACAGCAGCGCCAGCTTCTGGCGTCAGATGCTCGACCAGGCGGGGCTTTCCAATGTTCCGGTAGGCAATCTATATTCCGGAACGGACTCCAATAAGAACTGGTGCCAGACCGCCAGTCTGAATACCTACAACGCATCCACGCCGCAGGCATCCACCGGCTTTCCAACGTCAGCGTCGGTGGTTCGCACCGTGATGGCGAACAATCCCACGACGCCGGTGATTATCTATAACGGCCCCGCCCCGGCCAACAACTGGCTTTACGATTTTCTGCAAAGCCCGGCAGACAGCATCTCTTCGCTCACCGGGCAGCAGTTGTGGGACCAGGACGTGGCGAACGGCGGAGCGATGTGGTGGCAGGGCGCGCCTTCCTGCTACCCGTCCGCCTATCCCTCTCCAACCCCTTGCTCCGGCAGCTGGACCACGCTGGACGCGACGGCGTCGCAGTATGTATTCAGCCACCTCGACGGGATGCCAACCTATCAGGTGGGAGGCACGCCACAGGGCTATGGGCAGGGCATGGCCTACACGCGCACCGCCAAGGACCCGATGTATCTGGCGTGCGCCGCTGCGGGCGGCAGTTGCAGCCGCGCGGGATGGGGACAATATGCCCTGGCGTCGCTGTTTACCAGCTATTTCACCAACGGAGTTGCCGTGGGCTACAGCGGCGGCGGCACGGGCTACGCCAACGTGACCCCCTTCACCTCAACGGGCGGAGGCGCAAACTGCGTGGTCAACGGCATTATGACGGCCTCGGGCGGCGTGCCGAACGGGATTGAAACATCGTGGGGAGCGGCGCAACCCCTGAAATCCACGGACAGCATGGTTATCGGCATGGGTTCGGGCTGCACCTCGGCCCCCACTCTCGTGCTGACCAGCCCGACGGGCACAGGCGTCACGCTGACCGCCTATCCCCTGACCGTCTGCGGCACCGGGACAGTGAGCGGAAGCACTTACTCTTTCTCCTCCACAACATGCAGCAACCAGTACTTCGTTCCGTTTACGCAGTGGGCAAACGTCGGAATGCCGCTGATTTATAACTGGTTCCTGAATTCCCTCAGCGACCCGCCAACCAACGGCCGGCCGATGGGCGCGCCGTAGAGCCGCTCGGATTTTTATCTGGTTTCTGAACTCGCCCATCGACCCGCCGCTGAACGGCAGGCCGCTGGCCAACATAATAGAATGCAGCTGCACTGTTGTGTTAGTTGGCTGTCTGCACCATGGAAGACTGATGTGCCGGACATTCTCGATTGGAAGTTGATTCGTTGGCCGTATACTACACCACTGACTGAAGTACTCTGACCAGGGCACAATACCTGCATCGCTTACTGAAGAGGCGATGAAATACAGAGCTGTTCTAGTAAGCTGGTCTGAACTTGCACAACTATCGGCTGGGCGATTTGCATGGTGGGACACGCCAATCCGAATGCATGGGTGATGGTGTTGCAATGAGAGAGGTGGGGGATGGTATTGAAGACTTACTGGAATTGGGAAAGGTTCTCGATGGATGGCGTGGCGGACCTGGCGGAGGTACGGTCTGGCTAGCGCGCCAGTTGATTAGGATTAGAGACCGCTCCGGTCAAGAAAGTGCGTTGAAGGCGAATCTGGCCCAGACCAGATTTGAGTATGAGCGCGGACGCCAGAATATCGTCGTCAAGGCACGCCAGATGGGCATCACGACATGGGTGGCAGGACGGTTCTTCCTGAAGACCATTACCGCCCGCGGAGTGCTGACGGTACTGGTTGCCCACACGCGTGAGGCCGCAGAAGGGATCTTCCGCATGGTGCAGCGGTTCTGGGAGTCTCTCCCTGAGGACATGCGCAAGGGATGTCTCCGGCGCAGCCGGGCGAACATCGGGCAGATGGTCTTCCCCAAGCTGGACAGCGAGTTCCGCGTACTGAGCGCTTCGGATGAGAGTGCTGGCCGGGGCTTGACCGTGCAGAACATGCACTGCAGTGAGGTATCGCGCTGGCCTGGCGATGCTGCTGCGACTTTGGCCGGACTGCGGGCCGCGCTCGTACCCGGCGGCGAGATGGTGATCGAGAGCACGCCCAATGGAGCGTATGGATGCTTCTATGAGGAGTGGCGGCAGGCGAGTGAAAAGGGAGTAGTGAAGCATTTCTATCCCTGGTGGATGGAGCCGGCTTATGTGTCGGCGGCGGTCACGGATCTGCGCGGCGATGAGCTCGCGTTGGTGCTTGAACATGGTCTGACCCCCGCCCAGATTGGCTTTCGACGAGGTCTGGAGGCGAGTTACCGGGGGTTGCGGACACAGGAGTTCGCCGAGGACGCGGAGCTGTGCTTCCGCGCCACAGGCGAATGTTGTTTCGATATGGAAGCTGTGGAGCGGCGTTTGGCCGCGGTGCAAGAGCCAGTGGAGACGCGTCGCGATGGGGCTTTGTGGATATGGTTGCCGCCATTGCCCGGAAAGGAATACATCGTTGCCGTCGACACTGCGGGAGGTGGATCGGAGGGAGATTATGCTGCGCTACAGGTGATTGACCTGGCCACTGGAGTGCAGTGCGCCGAACTTCAGCAACGGTTGGGCACGCTGGAGCTGGCGCGTATCGCCGCATCGCTGGGCCGCGAGTACGGAGGACCTGGCCGCGGGGCCCTGGTTGCCGTCGAGCGAAACAACCATGGTGCCGGCGTGCTTGCATACCTGGATGCGGTGGAGCAGTACGCGCGAGTCTACGAGCAGGCGGGAGTGGCGGGATGGCTGACCTCTGCCGGCTCGAAGCCTGCGATGGTCAGCCGCATGGGAGCGCTGCTGGTCGAGTCTCCATGGTTGTTTCTGAGTAGGAGACTGCTGGAGGAATGCCGCACGTTTGTCACTCATCCCGGAGGAAAGACGGGAGCGGCAAGCGGTACACATGACGACTGTCTGATGGCAATGGCGTTGGGCCAGGCGGTGAGGGCGGAAAGACTGCAGAACGGCTCGAATCGGATGCGGACAGCCTGAGTGCAGTATTCTTTGGGAGCGGGGGTTGGTCCGTTGGCGGTGCTTGCGGTACAGGCGATTCGGAGGATGCGGGGCGGAGCGCAGAGTCAGTTGATGCTCGGCGCGGACGGCAAGCTGTGGGTTGTCAAGTTTCAGAACAACCCGCAGCATGTGCGCGTGCTGGCCAATGAACTCTTCGCCACCCGGCTGGCCCAGACCGTTGGATTGACGGTGCCGTCCAGCGATGTGGTCGAGGTGACGGAGTGGCTGATCGCAAACACTGCCGACATGCACGTCGAGATGCCGCACGGGCACAGGGAGAAGTATCGCCCGGGATTGCAGTTTGGCAGCCAGTTCATCGGTGGATTGATGCCCGGCCAGGTGGTGGACTACCTTCCCGAGCAGCAACTGGATGAGGTACGAAACCTGCAGGAGTTTGCCGGGATGCTGGCCCTCGATAAGTGGACCGGCAACTGCAATGGACGCCAGGCGGTCTTCGATCGCAGGCCGCGCGAGCGGAGGTATCGGGCGACGTTCATCGACCAGGGATACTGCTTCAACGCCGGAGAGTGGACCTTCCCCGACTCGCCGCTGCGCGGAGTCTACGCCCGCAACCGGGTGTATGCGTGCGTGACAGGCTGGACGAGCTTTGAACCCTGGCTCAGCCGCATGGAGACGATGGAAGCGGAGACTTTATGGGGCATCGCGGAGATCGTTCCTCCCGAATGGTACGGGGGAGATACGGCGGTGATTGAACGGTTGACGGAGCAAATGTTGGTACGGCGCGGGCGGCTGCGCGAGTTGATTGGGTCGTTTCGGGATTCAAATCGGGAACCGTTCCCGATGTGGGAGAAAAAGTTGAGCGTTCACGTTCCAGCGCAGTTCGCGGAAGATGCAGTCGGCAAGTTTGTGATGTAGAAGTTAGGTGCTAGGTTCAAGGTTCGAGGTGCAAAGGTGAAGCTGCTGGCTTTTGGGACTTCGATTGGCGCTCGGATTGCTTCAGCAACAGATAGAAGCACCTTGAACCTTGAACCTCGAACCTAGTACCTGGAGGGGAGTCCATTTGAGTGACCGCGTGCCATGCGAGTTCTTCCTCATCCGTTATGTTCCGGATGCGGTGAAGGGCGAGTACACAAATATCGGCGTCCTGCTGCGGGAGGCGGGCCGGGATGAGAGTGCGCGAGTCCGTTTCACCCGGGACTGGACCCGAGTCAGGTGCATGGATGCGGACGCGGACATAGGACTGCTCGAGGCCTTGGAGGGCGAGATCGATACGCGTCTGCGACTGGGGTCGGCGGACAGCAAGCCTGTGGTCGCAGTGATCGAGGACACGTTTTCCAACTCCATCCAGATGACGGAGGCGCGCGCCTGTCTCGCGGAGAATATGGTGACGGAGCTGGAGCTGTTGATGCAGCTCTATGTTGAGCCGTTGCGGGTGAAGCAGGACCGTCAGCGGACTGGACGCGCGGTGATCGCCGGCGCCATGCGAAAGCAGTTCGAGCGCGCCGGTGTGTGGGCGCTGATGCGCAAGAGAATTGCCGCCTCCATGTACACGCTGCCGGGCGATCCCATGAAGATCGACTGTGGGTACCGGCCCAACGGCGTGATCAAGATGTTCCACGCGGTATCGCTCGATGGCGACCTGGAGGCAGCCAAGGTCCTTGCCTACACCGCGCCCCGGTTGCGCGACGGGGTCACTCGCGTGGAGGGGGCCAGGCTGGAGCTGACCGCCGTGGTTGAGCCGCTGCGCGCCCTCTCGGTTGAGGACGAGGTGAAGCATGAGTTTGAAGATGAGAGCGTGGAGCGTTACCGCTTCGGGGTGGAGACCATGGAGAGCCAACGGATTCGCGTCTTGACGATGAACGATCTGGCCCGCGCAGCCCAGACCGCCCGGATAGACCTGAGGCTCTGAAGGGCGAAGACATAACACCGATTTCATCGATCGAACCGATTTAGAACAAAGACGAATGGGGATGGGAAACTAACGATTCTTGTCCGATATGATTTCGTTTTTAGATCGGTCAAATCGGTGTAGATCGGTGTTAAGTATTTAGAGTTTGAACCGGAAAACTGTATCGGAAGGCACCGCGAAATGGCTGTGCCATTTTTTATGCAACAAGAGATTGAAAGGGGTGAGGACGTGGGTCTTCGAACAAGAGTGACGGATGCATGGCAGAGGTTGACAGCAGTCGATGCGGCAGCGGGAGACGCAACCAAGGGCGAGAGGAAGACGGCGATGCTGCCTTCGATCCTGAGTCCATACAGTCAGGGAAGAGTAGGACAGAACGCGACGCCCAAGCCGACTCCCGCGAACCTGCGGAAGTTTGCCGAGACGCCCGTGGCCCGGCACGCGATCAATGTCGTCAAGGACAAGATCGCCAGCATGGACTGGAAGATCAAGCTGCGCCGCGGCTACAGCAACGTCGAGGTGCCGGACGCCGCGGAGCGCATGCAGGTCCTGCGCCGTTGCCTGGAGGAGCCCAACGTCAGCGACAGCTTCCGCACCGTCTTCGAGCAGGTCCTCGAGGACCTTCTCGTCGGCGGCTTCGGCGCGGTCGAGATGGAGGCCACCGGCGACGAGCTGCGCCCCTTCCATCTCTGGGCCGTGGACGGCGCGACGATCGAGATTGATGTCACCTGGGACGGCGATCCCGCCAAGCCTCGCTACGCGCAGGCGCGCGGTGGCCTTGCCACAAAGAACCTCATCCCTCTGCTCGACGACGAGCTAATGTACATTCGCCTGAATCCGCGCAGCCACACGCCGTTCGGCCTGGGACGCCTCGAGGTCGCCTTCGAGACCGTGAACCAGTTCCTCAGCGCGAACCGCTATGCCGGCCGCCTCGCCAGCAACTCGGTAGTGCAGTATGCACTCTGGCTCAACGAGGCCACGCCCGAGCAGCACGACCGCCTCATCCGCTGGTGGCAGGACGAGATCGAGGGCACCGGCCGCGTTCCCATTCTCAGCAGCGAGCAGAAGCCCGAGGTGCTGCGCTTCGCCGGTGGTACCGACGCCGACCTGCGCATCCAGTGGCAGGAGTTTCTGCTGCGCATGATCGCCAACGCCTTCGAACTGCCGCCCATGCTGCTCGGCCTTCAGGCCGACGTCAACAAGTCCACCGCGGGCGAGATGGCCGACGAGGCCTTCCAGAGCGCAATCGTACCCGTCGCCACACTGCTCGCCGAACACATCACGCGCGACTTGTTTGCGAAAAAACTCGGCTGGCGCGAGTTCGAGTTCAGCTTCAACGACCTCGAAGCACGCGACGAGATGGAGGAGCTGCAGATCCAGACCGAGCTTCTGAAGGCCGGCGTGCTGTCCGTGGATGAAGTGCGCGAGATGCGTGGGCTGCCCAAGCTCGGAACGGTGGTGGCGTCGTGATCCTCACCATCGACAATCTCGACGGCAACGGCGCCATCGACTACAGCGCCGCCCTCTGCGCGGATGCGCCTCCCACCATCGAGCGTGTCCTGAATACGCCCTCGCGATGCACCGGGATGCTGGATGTTGGCTCTCCAGCCAATCCCGGCGCATCCGCCGCGCTGCCCGTGCCCGTCCGCCGCGCGCGAGTCGTGGTCTCGGCAAGCAGCGGGACAGTCTTGTTCACCGGATACCTCGCCACCGAGCCGGTCCCTGTCTACATCGGCGTCGGCCTCGCGGGGCCTGTCTATCGCGTCGCCTTCTCTGCCATCAGCGACGAGTGGCTGCTCGACAAGCAGTCCCTCACTCTCACCGCGGACGGCTTCACCGTGCCCGCTGGTTCCCTGCTCCAGAGCCTGACCGCGCGCACGGCCGCAGGTCTGCTCACCACATCGCAGGTGCAGCGCGGCAATCCCATCGGCGTCTTCACGCCTCAGCCATCGCAGCCCTGGTTCACAAACGCAGGCAGCATCGCGGGTTCCACCTACGCCTCGTATCGCGTGCTCAACGGCGCGCTCAGCATGAACCCGGTCGGCTCCGTCACTCACTCGTTCGACTTCGATGCGGGTGAAGGCGATGGGACCCTCCAGGTGGCCGCGCTCAAGACCGCGATGGTCAAGGAGCTGGCCAACGACGTCACCATCAGCGGTGCAATCGAGCCCACAGCATACGTCTCCGAACTCTTCGCCGGCGATGGCACAACCACACTCTTCACGCTCTCGGATGCTCCGTTCCACATCACAAAGCCCACGCTGTTGACAGAGAGCTTCAACCAGCCCGCCTTCAACACGCAGATCTGGAACATCACCGATCCCGGCTCGCATCTCTCTCTTGGCGGCGCGGGCCTCGTCCTCTCCGGCGGCAACGGCTACGACGGCCAGACCACCCTCGCCGCCATCGACCAGGTCGAGATGGGCGGCTCGCTGGTCATCCAGTCGGGCAACGTCCAGCTCACCTCGCCCTCCGACGGAGTCCTCTGCGGCCTCTACTCCGGCACTACGCAGCGTGCCAACTGCTTCGCCGGATACAACGTCCGCCAGAGCGCGGGTTCCACCGTCATCACGCCCTTCGTCAATGGCGCGGAGGTCGGCACAACCTATACACTCCTCTCCGGCCACACCTACACCCTCCGCATCCGCCTGCATAGCCCGGAGATGCAGCGTGTCCTCCAGACCTACTACACCCGCGTCGATGGCGCCATCCAGGCCTTCGGCGGCGGACTTGTCGGCTCGCCGATGAAGCTTGTCTTCGACTTGCAGGACCTCGGCAACGCCTCCAACACACCCGCCACCGTGCTCTACGACGGCGCATCAGCCAGCTCGCCCGCAACCTGCACCTTCGCTGCCATCGACTCGGTCGAACTCACCGGCTCCATGGGCTTCTGCTCCGTCACTCAAACCGGCTCCGCATGGGTCGTCAGCACGCTGCCCGGTGGTGCAACCCAGACGCGCCTCATCGGCGTCGCCGGCGAAGGCGTCGATTGTAGCCTTACCACCACCGGAAAAGTCACCTTCTTCGCTGGCCGCGTTCCCGTCCCCGGCGAGACGGTCACCGTCTTCTATCGCCTGCGCTCCCGCGCCATCGCGCGCCTCGAAGACGCCGCCAGCGTCGCCGCCGAAGCCGCCGGTGGAATGCCCGGCACCGCGCGCTGGCTGGGCAAGGTCCTGCGTCCGCTCGCCCGCTCCAGTGCAGACTGCGAGAGCGCCGCCGAGGCCGTCCTCAGCCTTGCCTCCAGCCGCGCCGCCGCCATTGCAGGCAGTTGCGCCGCGATCAATCCAACCGCCGACATCTGGCCCGGCGATGTCCTCAGCATCACCGCCAACGGACAGACCCTCAACGTCGTCGTCCGCCAGGTCTCCATCGCCGATGGAAACGCAGTGCCCGAGCTGCTCACCTATCGCATCGCCTTTGCCAACGACTGGGCAGACTCGCTCGGCGTCACGCTCTCCGAGGCCATCGCGCCCGACTCCTTCCTGCCGCCAACAGCGGAGACAGCGCCGGGAGCAGTCCTGGCAAACCTGCAGCAGTTGACCGTGGCCAGTGCCACCACAACCGCCCTGCAGATCGACGCCGGAACCAACCCGCCCACCGGCGGAGGCTTCGAGGTCCGCCTGCGCGACTGGGACTTCGGCCCCGGCGTGGACCAGAACCTGGTGCTCCGCAGCCCGGTTCGCAGCTTCTCCATCCCGCGCTCGGCGCAGGTGGAGCGCTACTACATCCGCAGCTTCGACGCCTCGAACCCGCCGCTCTACTCGCGGCTCTCCAGCGCCGTCTTCACCAATCTTCCAGTCGGCTAAACAGGACGCGGGAGTCTGTACGGCGCGGAAGGGCACAGGTTCCAGGCTGCGGGAAGCCCGCCTCGCGGAAGGGCACAGGGTCACAGGCTGCGGAATATCTCCGTGTTGCTTAAGGGCACGGCTTCACAGGCTACGGGAAGCCCAGCCTTGCTTAAGGGCACGGCTTCAGCCGTGCCGTATCAGCCGTCCATTTTCTGCGGCTTTAGCCGCTGAGGTACGCAGGCTTTCGCAAGCCGCAACGCAACATCGCAATACAAGGAGCAGCAAGATGACGGAATTCGAGGGACAGGTTCTGGCCGACCTGAGTGTTCTAAAGAGCCAGATGGAACAGGTTCTGGGCAATGGACAGCCAGGCCGCATCTCGCAACTGGAGGGCCGCATGAATGAGCACGAGAAGATCGTGCAGCGGTTGAAAGGAATGGCTGCAGCGTTTGGCGCCCTGCTCACCATCGCCCATCTCGCCATCGACTTGTTCATCGGAAAGCGCTGATCCTCTATACCGCAAAAGAAATCTGAGCAACACACAACCATTTGGAGGCAACACATGGAATTCTTGAAGTTGTTCTTTCGCAGCATCTCCCTGCTTCCCAGCCTGGTGCAGGGCGTCGAAGCTCTCTATGGCGCAAAGTCCGGCGCGCAGAAGAAGGACGCCGCACTCTCCATCGTCGGCTCCAGCATCAACATGGCCGACGCGGTCAGTAGCAAACAGATCGCCGACTCCGCCAAGTTCACCGCCGGCCTCAGCCTTGTCGTCGATGGCGTCGTCGAGTGCCTCAACGCCAGCATCTGGGCCAAGGAAATCCCGGCGGAGTAAGCAGCCGTAACCAGCCTGTTGAGACGACTTTAGCCGTAACACGTTTAGTTTAGAATATTTTGACGAACCGCACCTTCGGTAATCCAATGAATCTATTCCACTTACACCTAAAGTAGCTAGAATGACGACTTTACCTATAACCGACTGGAAATAATAGCCTTACGGATAATTTCCCCTCCAGGGGGAGGGGGGAGGGGGGATTAACGAATAAGTACATAGGCATCGACCGCGCTCAGCAAATGCGCCAGCTAAATCGCTCTCGCTGCCCTGCAATTTCCCCGGAACGGAGTGTCGGAAAACGTACCGGTTGGATCGTAAAAATCCACGCAAGCTAGACCGTATAATCTGTGCCATGAAGACAAAATCGCAGACCAAGCCAGTCGTCGCAGTTCTCATGGGCAGCCGCAACGATTATGCGGTGATGCGCGCAGCCGTGGACATCCTGCGCGAGTTCGGCGTTCCCTGTGAAGCCCGCGTCGTCTCGGCGCACCGCACGCCCGATCAGATGTTCGCCTTCGCAGAGTCGGCCGCATCCCGCAGCCTGCGCGTCATCATCGCCGGCGCGGGCGGAGCTGCCCACGTCGCCGGAATGCTCGCCGCCAAGACCACCGTTCCGATCCTCGGCGTTCCTATCGCGGCGACGGCTTTGCAGGGCTTTGACTCGTTGCTCTCGATCGTCCAGATGCCGAAGGGCGTTCCCGTGGCCACGTTTGCCATCGGTGCGGCCGGCGCAGCTAACGCTGGCCTCTTCGCCGTGCAGATTCTCGCCGCCACCGACGCCGCATTGCAGGCCAAGCTCACTGCCTGGCGTGCTGCTCGCCGCGACGAGGTCCTCGCGCAGTCCCTCGACGACGAGGTTAAAGCGTAACCGAGGCCGCCAGCCCGGCAAACCTGCTAGCGCGACGATTGAAGTCTTCGGCAAAGGTCTGATTCAGACTTTCCCTAGACCTTGTAGTCCCACTCCTTGCGATACGGCATATCGACGTAGCCGTTCGCAACGTTGTCGTTGGTGAACCGCATCGCCTTCGCATCCCACTGCATGATGTTGTACGTCCTCCAGTAGCGCGGTGCATTCGCAGCCGTGCTCGCAACGGGAGGCGCATCGGGCAGATGCACATGGCCGTCGCTGGACGCGGGAATCCACACCACCGCTGAGTCCGACCGGCTGTTCTGTCCATAACCCGCTCCGCGGCGCACTCCCGGTGTGCTGTATCTCCTCTCGGCCAGCGCTCCCAGCAGTGCGAACTCGGTCAGCCCGCACGCGTACTCCACCGGAGTAATCGACTTCTTCCCCGCCTTGCACATCCGTATCCACTCGGCGTAGTGGTCTGGTCTCTCGCATCGCGTCAGGGTCGGCTCAGGTTGCTTGAAGTCCTTGAACCGGCTCTCCGGCAGCAACTGGCCGCCGGGCAGTCCGCGCAGCTTCTGTCCCGGCTGCAGCAGCGTATGATCCGGCATCCACGGACTGCCTCCATAGAACGCAGAGATCAACACGCCCTCGTCGCCGACGAACATCACGCCGCGACCGGGCAGAGCCATATCGCGCGGCATACTCGACGGACGCGCCGGCTGCAATCCCCCGTCGTAGAAGTACACCATCGTCTCCGGGTGTTTGCCGCGCGCCGGAAAGTACCACTGAATAAAGTTTGCGATGCTCGAGCACTCGCTGTTCTCCACCACTCCGGCCAGTGAGAAGGCCTGACTGGCGTTGGCCACTACCCAGTCCGGCTCGCCCAGTTCGAGTTCGTCGTGGAAGAGGTGCAGCGCATGGCACGAGACATCGCCCACGTTCCCCGTACCGAAGTCCCACCACGGCCGCCAGCTTCCATAGTGATAGATCTTGTTGTACGGACGCGCCGGCGACGGCCCGCACCACTCGTCCCAATCCATCCCCGCAGGCGGCGTCTGCACCTCGGTCGGTCGCGACAATCCACTGGGACTGTGCGTTCCCGTCCAATAATGCACCTCGCGGATCGGCCCGATGGCACCGCTCATCAGCAGCTCCGTCGTCGCCCGCGCGGGCGATGTGCACGAGTCCTGAATGCTCGCCTTGGTAGTCACGCTGGAAGCGAGACAAGCGGCCTTCACCCGCCTGTCCTCTGCAATCGTGCGCGTGATCGGCTTGGCGCAGTAGATGTGCTTGTTCATCGCAAGCCCCACCAGCACCAGGTGCGAGTGCCAGTGGTCCGGCGTGGCGACGATCAGCGCGTCGATGTTCTTCTCTTCACGGTCGAACATCTGCCGGAAGTCCTTGTACAGCCTGGCCTTTGGATAGAGCTTGAACGCGGGTGCCGAGAACTCGTGGTCCAAGTCGCACAGCGCGACGATCTCCTCGTCCTTGCAGCCCGCCACATAGTCCTGGCCCACACCGCCCACGCCGATGCATGCGATCCGCAGCTTCTGTCCCGAACTCCGTGGCCCCACACCCGCCACAAAACGAGGCGCCACCAGCGCCGCCACCCCTGTCGCAATCGCCGTGCGCCGAGTGATTCCTCCGTTGCTTGATTCGTTCGAATTCATGGGACCTGTCTCCTCTCGACTCTATTCAAATATCGACTATGCAGAACCAACAAACCACACCTTCTTTGACAACTTCAGCAAGTCAGCCAAAGGGCATGTCTCAAGCAACAGTGGCGAGTGTGAATTGTCGCTTCGTCAATAAACATTCCCGCGTCCCAGTTTTCCACATCCCAATGGAGCCGAAGAAGGGTAGGCTTAAGGCATACCTTGAATCTTCGGCGACGCGACCAACGGGGGATGTCCCGCAACGGGTAGTTTAAATGGACGGGATTAGCTTTGATTGTAACTTCTCATTCATCCGGAGGTGTGAGTATGGGATGCGAAGCTGAGAGATATAGGCGGTAAAGATGAGTGGATTCTCTGACAGGCGGGGTGCCGATTCATGAGCGTTCGGCAGCGACAGAACCAGAGACCATACAGTTTGAAACTTTCAGGAGGACAAAATGCTGATTGCGACAAGAATTAAGATGATAGCGACGTTCGCACTTTGTATTGCGCTTTTGTGCGTAACAGCCACCGCGGTGCTGGCGCAATCGACGACCCAGGGCGCGATCGGCGGGACTGTGTTCGATCCGACCAACGCGGCGATTGTGAATGCGACGGTGACAATCCACAACGACGCGACGAATGCGGAACAGACGCTTACTTCGGATGCGAGTGGATACTTCAAGGCGCCGCTGCTGGAGCCGGGGACGTACACGGTTACGGTTGCAGCTGCGGGCTTCAGCGGGTACAAGACGGATGTGCAGGTGGTTCTGGGGCAGATGACTGAGTTGACGCCGCACCTCGCGACGGGCTCTGCGTCGACGGTGGTGGAAGTCACGTCGCAGGCACCGGTCCTGAACTTCGATTCGCCTGATTTTTCGGCGAACCTGAATACGCGGGCGCTGGAGAATGTACCGGTGAACAATCTGCGCTGGTCGAGCCTTGCGCTGATAACTCCTGGAGTTGTCTCGGACTCGAACGGATTTGGACTGGTGAGCATTCGTGGGATCAGCCCGATCCTGAACAACGTGCTGATCGACGGCGCGGACGACAACCAGGCGTACTACGCGGAGGAGCGCGGCCGTACTCGTGAGGCGTATTCGACGCCGCCAGCGGCAATCCGCGAGTTCAACGTGAACACGGGCGTGTATCAGGCTGAGTATGGTCGTGCGGCCGGCGGCGTAATCAACTCGGTGACCAAGAGCGGCGGCAACCAACTGCATGGGCAGGCTTACTTCTCCGATCGCGAGAGCGCGTGGGGAGCATACAACCCGTATGCGACGAACACGACTGCGGTTTATGCAAATGGCGGGACGGTTCCCTCAAGCTTTGTGACCTCGCCCTACAAGCCGTCTGATTCACGCAGAATCTGGGGATTCAATGCAGGCGGCGCGCTGATCCAGAACAAGCTGTTCTGGGAGTACACATACGACCAGCATCGCCGGATCTTTCCGGGAACGGCAAAGGCAAACTCGCCATCATCATTCTTCACGCAGCCCGATGCGCCGGTTGTTACAGGGGGCAACACGGTCATTCCTGCCGGCAGCTCCTCCACCTACACCTGCAATCTGACGACTGGCTATCTTGCTCCGCCTTCTGGCGTGACTACGGCGGCGCCTGCGCTCGATGCACAGGTATGCACGCTGGCTGCCCGCGAAGGACTTTCGAGCTACGGCGCAGGAACTGTGGCGTATGCCACAGGACTTGGCGTGCTGCTTACTGATCTGGGCAGTGTTCCGCGCGCGGGCTATCAGGAAGTGAACATGCCGAAGCTGGACTGGCAGGTCAACAACAAGAACCACGCCAGCTTTCTGTACAACCGGCTGCGCTGGGACTCGCCGGGCGGGGTGCAGACGCAGGCGACCAACAACTATGCGGTCGATACGTTTGGCATGGACTTTGTGAAGTTGGACTATGGCGTCGCGAAGTTGTCCAGCCAACTGAGCTCGAACATCAGCAACGAGTTGCTCTACCAGTTCGGACGAGAGCTGAACGACGAGAGCCAACAGCCGTACAGCGCGTTTACTAATCAGTATCTACAGGGAACTGGCACCTCTGCTGGCAATGTTCCCGAGGTGGGGCTCGCAACCTCGACGGGGTTCTATCTGGGCTCGCCGTACTACTCCTATCGCAAGGCGCTGCCGGACGAGCACAAGTGGCAGATCGGCGATGTGCTGTATATGAGCCACGGCAACCACAGCTTCAAGTACGGCGTGGACATGGTGCACAACTACGACCTGCAGAACAATACGTACGAGAGCAATGGATACATCTCGTACAGCTATGTGACCAACTTCCTGGCCGATCTGGCGTCCGAGGGCAAGGCGACGGACTCCTGCAACAGCACTGCGGCTGCTTCGGGAACGTCATCGACCAGCGCAGTCGGAGCCTATCCGTGCTACAGCTCGTTTGCGCAGGGTTTCGGCGCTCCGGTGTATGCGATCTCGACCATGGACTACGGGTTCTTTGCGCAGGACAACTGGAAGGTGACTCCGCAACTTACCTTTGAGCTGGGTCTGCGGTACGACTATGAGCATTTGCCGGGGGCCTCCGCCAACGCGAACCTGACGGTAGCGACAGGCACCTTTGTACCGTATACCGGCATTAGCAACGCGCCCAGCGACAAGAACAATCTTGGACCTCGGCTTGGATTTGCCTACGATATAACCGGCAGCGGAAAGTCCGTACTGCGCGGCGGTTATGGCATGTTCTATGGGCGCATCACCAACGGCATCCTGTTGAACGTACTGCTGAACACGGGCAGCCCGAACGGGCAGTTCACGGCGTCGCTGAAGCCGAATGCGACTGGCGCACCGGTCTTTCCCAACATCATCTCGGCAGCTACTCCTCCTACTCCAGGTTCCTACTTCCTGGCGCCCCACCTGCAGAACCCGATGGTGCATGAGTTCGACCTGATCCTGCAACAGCAGGTCGGCAAGGGGACAGTTGCGTCGGTGAGCTACCTGGGCGCGTTGGGCAAGGAGCTGACCAACTTCGTGAATACGAACCTGGCGCCCTCGACCTCGAATGCAACCATCACGATCAGCGACCCGAATAACGCTGGGCCGCTGCCGAATGGCGCCGTTTATGTGGTTCCGCAATATACGGCTTACGTCAACAAGTCATTCACCAACATCACAGAGGTGATCGGCAACGTCAACTCGAACTACAACGCGGTCGCGTTCGAGGTGCAGAACCGCTCGCTGAAGTCAATCCAGTTCGACGTGAACTATGTGTGGTCGCACGCGCTCGACTACAACCAGAACGCGACCACGACCGACGCAACCAACGGCCAGTATGACCCGGACGGAAACCAAACGAAGGATTACGGCAACTCAAACTACAACGTTCCCGACCGCGTGACGGGATATGTGCTGTACAACTTCCCGAACACGAAGCGCGGCGACTGGATGAAGTACCTGGTGAACGACTGGGCGATCGACTCGGCGTTCCAGGCGCAGAGCGGGCTGCCCTATTCGGCTACGCTGAGCAGCTATCCTTCTTACGCTGCGCTGAACAGCAGTTGGAACGGCGCGGGCGGAACGTCGTGGATCCCACCGATCGGGCGCAATACTTACAAGTACCCACGCGACATCGTGCAGGACGTGCGGTTGCAGAAGCAGATCTCGTTCACCGAACGGTACAAGGGCGAGGCGAGGCTGGATCTGTACAACGTCTACAACCACCAGAACGTGACCGCAGTGCAGAACACGGCGTATGTGTTGGGCGGTACTTCTTCGTCAAACCCGAATGTGTCGACGGCGACCTTCCAGTATGGAATCGCCGGGACTGCGAACTTCGGCACACCTACCAACTCGAACTCGAGCGGGTTCCTGTATACCCCGCGCCAAGTTATGATTTCGTTCAAGTTCCTCTTCTAACCTGTTAGGAAGGTCCAGGGCGGCGGCTTCGGCTGCCGCCCTATTTCTTTGTGGTGGGTCTGCACGAGATTGTCGAGCGCCTGCTTTGAAGCCGATACCGCAGAAGGAGCAAAATAAAAGCTAAGGAACCGCGGCCATCCGGTCATTTTTCCGGATGGCAGGCGAGGGGAGACGCACATCATGCACGGAACCAAGACGAAGGTTGTTGCGTTCAACGGCAGCGCCAGAAAAAACGGAAACACGGCCATCCTGCTTCGAACCGTTCTCAAGGAACTTGAAAAAGAAGGGATCGAAACCGAACTCATCCAACTGAGCGGGGCCAAGATTCACGGCTGTCTGGCCTGCCGCAAGTGCTCCACCAAGAAGGACCGCCGCTGTTCGCAGACCGGCGACATGGGAAACGCCTACATCGAAAAGATGGAGGCGGCGGACGGCATACTGCTCGGCTCGCCGACGTATGTGGCGGACATCTCTCCGGAGATCAAGGCGCTGATGGACCGCGCCTGTTTGGTTTCCAAGGCAAACGGCGGAATCTACCGGCGCAAGGTTGGCGCAGCCGTCGTTGCGGTGCGCAGAGCTGGAGCGATCCATGCCTTCGATGCCTTGAACCATTTCTTCTTCATCAGCGAGATGATCGTGCCCGGCTCGTCGTACTGGAACATCGGCATCGGCCGCGAGATCGGCGAGGTGGAGCAGGACGCCGAGGGCATGCAGACGATGAAGACGCTGGGCCAAAACATGGCGTGGCTGCTGAAGAAGCTCAAGAGCGAGGCCTGAAGGCTGGGCGTAGCCAGAAGCAACGCGGACGTGGAGGCCGGTCTGGGCGAGTTCTACGGTGCGGCCCATGGTCTTCAGCCGGAACTATGCGGTTGAATCAGATTACCGCGCTCGGTTGTTATGTTAACTAATTGGCTATTAATCACCCCCCACGCTTTGTGTGCGAAAAAGTCTCAAAGTCTTCAAAAAAGGCATGTTAAGTCTGGACTTGGTCTGGACTGGGTCTGGACTGGGTCTGGACTTTCCATGTAAAGTCTTGATTACAGGTGATTTTGTTTTTAAAGTCTCTGAGATCAATGTTTTGCGAGACTCTTCCCGAGCGGTCCGGGGTGGTACGCGGTTGGATTGGTCTCGGGACATATTTCCTCCTACTTTAATTGTACGGGTTGGAGGGAAACTAGTATGCCAACTATTTTTCTGGTGGAAGTGGTTGATGGGGCGTTGGTTATAGGGATTTTCGAGGGTGTGGGGGCTTGACATGCGGGTTTGCCGGGGATTTTGAGGGGTCATGGAGCAAAAAAAAGCCCGGGGCTAAAGCCCCTTGAATCGATTGGCTTTATTCAGGGGGCTGAAGCCCCCTGCTCCCTCCAGAAAAGGCAAAGGCGGAGCTTTTGGGGAGAAAGGGTGGAGGATTGTGGGTGGACGAGCGGTGTCGGGGTTCCTTCGGCTTCGCTCAGGACAGGCTCTTCGCGCTCGAAAGACGCGCTCAGAATGACGGCAAAAACAGGCAACGGCAACGGCCCCACCTTAGCCGCGATAAAGCCGCGGCGAAGATGGGGCACCCGTCAGGGAAAGGCCCAGGGCTAAAGCCCTTCCTTCCATAGCCAATTATTCGTGGGGCTGAAGCCCCACGCTCCCTCCGGAAAGGCAAGAACAGGCAACGGCAAAGGCGGGGGTCCCTCCACTCCGCTACGCTCCGGTCGGGATGACGGCGTTAAAACTAACAACCACAGGTCCTTCGACTGCGTGGCTCACGATGAAGCCGTGAGCCACTCCGCTCAGGATGACAGATTTGATATATGTGTGCTCTCCGGTCGGGATGACGGCGCTAGCGGAGGTTGAGGCGGAGTTCGGTGCCGGTGTACTGGGCGGACTTGGCGGCGGTTGGCGTGGGCGAGAAGCTGGCCGGATGCGCGGCGGAGACAAGGACGATCTGGAAGGTGCGGCGGTCGAGCATTCCGTCGAAGCTGCCCGTGCGCTTGCCGATGGTGAGCGTTGCGGTTTTGTCGTCCCAATGGATGGGAATCTCGGTGAAGGCGCCCTTCTCGTAGTCGAAGGTGGTGCCCTGGTCCTCGTAGAGGAGGAAGCTGGCGTTGGCGCCGACGTAGACGTAGAGGGTGGTGGGGTCGGAGGGCTTTTCGCCGATGTACTGCATGGGCGGAGCGTAGGGGATGATGGAGCCGGCGCGGACGAAGACGGGGATGCGGTCGAGCGGTGCGGCGGCGGAGATGCGGCCGCTGGCGGCGGGGCGGCCCGTCCAGTAGTCGTACCACTGGGCCGAGGCGGGCAGGTAGACGGAGCGCGCGCGCTGCTTGTACTGGGTGATGGGAGCGACGAGGAGGGCGGGGCCGAACATGTACTCGTCCGGCAGCTCGCGGGCTGTGCGGTCGGCGGGGAAGTCCATGACCAGGGGGCGCATCATGGTGTAGTCGGACTGGGTGGTCCATCCGGCCAGCGAGTAGATGTAGGGAAATAAGGCGTAGCGCAGGCGGTCGAAGCTGAGCTGGGCGTTGAAGGCGGGCGAGCCGTCGCCGAGGGTCCACATCTCGCGCGGGCGAAGCTCGCCGTGGACGCGGAGGAGCGGGGTGAAGGTGGAGTACTGGAACCAGCGGGCGTTGAGCTCGCGCCACTCGTCCTGGGCGTCGGGCGACATGGGCTGCTGGGAGAACTTGCGCTGCATGGTGTAGCCGCCAGTGTCCATGGTCCAGTAGGGCAGGCCGGAGATGCTGGCGCCGAGGCCGGCGGGGATTTGCTTGGCCAGGGCGGTCCATGTGGAGGTGATGTCGCCGGACCAGGGGACGGCGGAGGTGCGCTGCAGGCCCGCGAAGCCGGAGCGGGTGAGGATGAAGACGCGCTGATTGGGCGCGGAGTTGCGCTGGCCGGAGTAGACGCCTTCGCTATTGACCAGGGCGTAGGCGTTCAACATGCGCGAGCCGGTGCCGAGGAAGGTTGGATTCATGTGGGTCTGCTGGCCAACGAGTGTGGGCGGCGAGGGCATGAGGTCTGGCTCGGTGGCGTCCATCCACCAGGCGTCGATTCCCTTTGCAAAGAGGGCGGAGTCGATCTGCGACCAGAAGAGCTTGCGCGCGCCGGGGTTGAATGCGTCGTAGAAGGTGTAGGGCTGGTTGATCCAGTCGCGGATGTGCTCGGTGAGATTGGGCTGATAGAGGAAGCCGCGGGCGTTCATCTCCTTGGCGTTGCCGGTGTTGGGGTTGAACTTGCCCCAGACGGAGATCATGAGATGGGCGTGCTGGGCGTGGATGGCGTCGATCCAGGCGACGGGGTCGGGAAAGCGGGCGGGATCGAACTGGTGCGAGCCCCATGCGTCGGAACGCCAGTACTGCCAGTCCTGCACGATGTTGTCGAAGGGGATCTGGCGCTGGCGGAAGTTCTTGACGACGTCGAGCGACTGGTCGGCTGTTTCGTAGCGCTGGCGCGACTGCCATAGGCCGAAGACCCAGTTGGGCAACATGGTGGCGCGGCCGGTGAGGAGGCGATAGCCGGCGATGACCTGATCGGCGGAGGGGCCGTAGACGAAGGTGTAGTCGATGCCGTCGCCGACCTGCGACCAGAGCGATGTGTCGGCGGAGGGCGGAGGGGTCTTCCAGAGGAAGGTGAGGGTGGACTGCTGCTCGGGGTCGTTCTCGATGCGGATGGGGTACTTGTGCCCGGCGAGAAGATGGACGAGGACCTGATCGTTGGTGGGATTCCAGCTCTGACGCCAGTGGTCCATGACGAGTTTGCCGTCGAACCAGACTTGGATGCCGCCGTTGGAGTAGGCCTGAAACTGGTAGTCGCCGGTGACGGGGGCGAGGACGGAGCCCTGCCATCGCTGCGCCTTGAGCGGCGCGGGACGGGCACCGCCGGGGGGACGATTGCGGCGCATGTCGATGCCGATGTCGGGGGACTGGATGGGCGGCTGGGAGCCGTCGATGGGCGCGAGGGTGAGGCCGCCCTGCTTGCCGCCGGCGTCGTAGAGGTTGGCAGGGGGAATCGCGGTGAAGGGGCGGAGATTGCCGAAGCGGGTGAAGGAGGTGTTGTCCCAGAGGATGCCGTAGCCGCGCGAGGAGACGAGGAAGGGCACGACGATGTTGGTGTTGTGCTGCCAGAGGTCGAGGTCGTAGCCCTTGATGTCGGTGATGCCGAGCTGCATCTGGCCGAGGCCGTAGAGGGATTCGCCGGGTTGGGCCTTCCACTTCTGCTGGATGTGGAATGTGTCTTCGCCCTGGACGGTGGCGGGTTCCAACGTGCGGCTGCCCGCGGCTTCGGAGAGGATGGGGCGGCCTGCGAGGTCTGCGAAGGAGACGGCGCCGGTCCGGCGGTTGACGATGACGTGCAGTTTGGCGGTGGTGAGGACGAAGGATGCGGGGCGCTCGGCGAGCTTCCAGCCGGAGGTGAGGGAGGGATTGGGAAGGACGTCGAGCGAGGCGCGGCTGAAGAAATCGGCGGAGCGCGCGAAGGCCACGCGGACGACCGAGTCGGTGAGGAGCTGGATGCGGAGATCGCCGGAGTCGAGGTGGAGGGTGAGGCCGTCGGGCTGGCGGTCCATCTTCGCGGGCGTTGCTTGGGCTGCATGGAGGGTGAGTGCGGAGAGGCTGAGAGCGGCTGCAAGAATTGCGGACTTTGCTGCAGTAGTGAATTGCATGAGGAAAGTGTACGCGCCGGGGCTTTTCATGCTACGGAAAACGGGTTGCTTGCAGCTTTTCGCAGAAGGCCCGGGGCTGAAGCCCTTCCTTCTATGGGGTGATTATTCGTGGGGCTGAAGAGGATGCTGAAAAAGTCGATGTATCGCCTTAAACCTGCCCTCAGCGGCTAAAGCCGTATTGCAGATAAAGCATCTTACGGCACGGCTGAAGCCGTGCCCTTAAGCAAGGCGGAGTTTTTCAGCAGCCTCTGAAGCCCCACGCTTCCTCCGAAGAACAGAAGCAACGGCAAGAACCAATGCGGGGATTCTTCCCCTTCGTTTCACTCAGGGTCAGAATGACAATTGTCATCACCCAACCGCAGGTCCTTCGACTCGCGCTGTGCGCTCGCTCAGGATGACAATATATTGGGATGGTGAATGCGGCATGAATGGGGCACCCGATTTCGCGCAATACAATTGCGTGCAGGTATGATGGAAGTCCGGCGCTGCGGCGCAGAACGATGCTGTTTGAAGCACACTTTCAGGATCGGGAACAGGGACAGATGCAGAAAAACAGAGTTAGCAGAGTCGAGCTGTTCGACACAAGCCTGCGCGACGGGCTGCAGCAGCCAAACCTCGACATCTCCGTGCCCAACGCCGTTCGCCTGCTCGAGCGCATGGGCGAGTTTGGCGTCGGCTACGCGGAGATCGGGTTTGCGGGAGCGAACCAGTTCGTGGACGACCTGGCCAACGCGCTACATGGGGTGGATACGGAGGCGATGAAGCTGGCGCTCTTCGGGAGGACGCGGGGCCGCGGCAGCAGGGTCCGGGAGTGGGCCGACGTTCGATTCATGGTGCAACACAAAGAGCGCATTCCGGTGGCTGTGGTGGTGGTCAAATCGCGGCTGCTGGACGTTGCGAAGTCGCTGGAGACGACCCCGGAAGAGAACCTGCTGATGGCGCGCGAGACGATCGCGTACCTGCACGACAACGGGCTGGAAGTGATTGTGGACCTGGAGCACGCGCTGGATGCATTCTGCGGACGGAGGGAGAACGGCGAGGTCTGCGAAGCAGATGTCGCCAAGCGCAGCCTGGAGTACTTCCACCAGATGGTGGCGCAGTGCGTGGAGCAGAAGGTGAGCCGGACCATTCTGTGCGACACCACGGGCGGGGCCAGCCCGGAAGAGGTGGCGCGGTTGTTCGCGGGACTCACGCGCGCGCACACCGAGGCTCGCTTCGGATTTCATGGGCACACGGACCGCGGACTTGGAGTTGCCAACACGCGGGCTGCGGTTCTGGCTGGAGCGACGCAGGTGCAGGGCACGATCCTTGGCACCGGAGAACGCTGCGGCAACGTGAACCTGACGACGGTGATCGGCGCCATGCAGCTTCGCGGCGAAGCGGAGTTTGTGGCGCCGGAAGCGCTGGCCGGGTTGACTGGGCTGGCGCAGGCGGCCTACGCGGCCTTCTCGCTGGAGGCGCCGCACAGCGTTCCCATCGTCGGGCCGGGGGCCTTCGGCACATGGGCCGGGATGCATGGAAGCAGCGAGGGCAAAGACCCTGGCGCGTATCTGTGGTGCGATCCCGCGAAGGTCGGCGCGAGCCCGCGCATCGGGGTGAACGCGCAGTCGGGACGGGCCAACATTATTTTGCTGTCGAAGTCGCTCGGCGTTCCGTTGAATGCTACGCAGGCGCAGACTCTGCTGGACACAAATCAGGGGATGATCGAAGGCGGCGGCTATACGGCCAGCGAGATCTCTTTCACCCTGGCCTGCATGAAGGTGCTGAACACGCTGCGCCATAGCTTCAGCGTGAAGGGCTGGCGTGTGCTGGACGAGAGCGACGAGACGGGCAACCGGTATGTGCAGGCGTCCATGTCGTTGACAATCGGCGAGGGCAGGGTGACTACGACGCGCGCGGAAGGCTCCGGCCCGGTGGACGCGCTGACCAAGGCGATGCGACAGGAGTTGGAGAAATGGTACCCGGCCGTCGCGCAGTTGCGGCTGGACACCTTCAGCGTGACCGCGATCGACGTGGTGGCGCACGATACGGCGGCACATGTGCGCGTGACGGTGAGCTTCCACGCCGAGGGGCACCCATCGTGGACGACGGCGGGAGTCAGCAGCGATCTGAACCAGGCCGCGCTGATGGCGATTGTGGACGGGTTCCACTACTGGCTGGTGAAAAACCCGGCGTAGGGGCTGCGCAAGTCTTCAACATTCCCTCCGGGGCTAAAGCCCCAAGATCTATTGGGCATTTTGCGGCACGGCTGAAGCCGTGCCCTTAAGCAAAACGGAACCCACCGAAGGCAAGTGTGTGTGTATGCACATCCCACTCATGCCGCAAAGACGCGGCATGAATGGGGCACCCGGCGGGTCGTTCGCTGCCGCGAACGATAACCCACCCTTTCGCAAAAGCGCGAAAGGATGGGGCACCCGGCAGCATGAATGGGGCACCCAGCTATTTCCCGGTGAACTGGGCGGCGATGGGGGGCATGGCGTCCCAGTCGTCGGTGCGGAAGGGCGCGGCCTGCAGGCCTGCGCCGTTGTAGAGGTTGGCGGTGTCGGGGAAGTTGTCCCAGGCGTAACGGACAGCGACGGGTGCGCTGACCTGCGGGCTGTTGACGACGACCGAGTCGCCGACGATTTTGGCGTCGGCGTCGACGAACTTCTGGTCCGCTCCGGCGATCTGGAACCACTTGAGCGGGCCGCCGTCCTTCGACTTGAGGCCCGCGGCGTGGGTGAACTTGACGCGGATCGCGGGGCCCTCGACCTTGCTGGACGCGTAGACCGGCCCGGAGAACTCGATCTTGCGGCCATAGACGTTGGCCAGGGCGATCTTGGAGAGGTTCTCGCCGAGCGGCTCCTTGTTCTTGGGGTGGACGTTGTGAATTTCGCCGGTGTCGAGGACGACCGCCATCCCGGTATTGTGCAGGGAAAGAATCTTGGCCTGCTGCTCGCGGATGAGGGGGTTGTTGCTGACGTTCGCCTGGCCGGGGAGCTGAACGACGTAGAACGGGAAGTCTCCCTCGTGCCAGAGCCTGCGCCACTGGGTGACGAGCGTGTCCATGACATGGCCGTAGAGCATGACGCCCTGCGGGCCTCCGACGACCGATTCGCCCTGGTACCAGATGGCGCCGCGAATGGCGTAGGGGATGATGGGGTTGATCATGGCGTTATAGAGCACGGTGGGCTGGTGCTGGTCGTGCGCGGGATCGCGCAGCGGGCCGGGGCGGCCGGGGCGGGCGTTGATGGTCTGCGGCGACGGAGGCGCGTCGGCGTCGCTGGCCGCGTTTGGGTGCGCCTTGAAGTAGCTCTCACGCGCGTCCAGCTTGTCGAGCATGGGCTTCAGCAGCGGGTCGGCGGCAAGCGCGTCGCGCGGAATCCACGCCTCTGCGGTGCTGGCCCCGAAGGCCGAGAGCACGATTCCGACGGGAAGCTTGAGCGCCTGGTTGAGATCGCGACCGAAGAGATAGCCGACGGCGGACCAGTCGGGCACGGTCTGCGGAGTGCAGACCTGCCATGCGCCGACGAGATCGGATTGCGGACCGTACGCGGTGGCGTTCTTGACGGTGAACATGCGCAGTTGCGGATAGTTTGCGGCGGCGATCTCCTTGTCCTCGTTGATAAGTCCGTAGGGCGGATGGCCCTTGGCCGAGACGTTGAACTGCATGTTGGACTGGCCGGAGCCGAGCCACACCTCGCCCACCAGAACGTCCTTGACCACGATGGGCGCGTCGCCCGCGCGATCGCCGGCGATGGTCATCTCGAAGGGCCCGCCGGCCTTGAGGTTGTAGAGGCTGACGGTCCACTTGCCCTGCGCGTCGGCGGTTGCGGAGCGAGACTGGCCGCTGAGCGTGACGGCGACCTTCTCGCCCGGAGTGGCCGTGCCCCAGATGGGAACCAGCGTGCCGCTCTGCAGGACCATGTGGTCGCTAAAGAGCGGGGAGGGCTTGACCTCGGCGCGGACCGCCAGCGTGAAGCAGAGCGTGACACAGAGGGATGCAAGGAGCGAGAGTCTCTTCAGTAAGTTCATAAATAGCCTCGTTGGTGCCTTCCGATTCAAGTATGTTGCGGTCCGATGATCTTCAGTGCGGAGACGAAAACGCAAAGCGGTCGCTGGGGAATTATGCCACTCGCGGGAGATCGTTGAATATGGAGAAACTGAATATGAAAAACAAGGGGATGGTGGGCAGTGAGGGACTCGAACCCCCGACTTCCTGCTTGTAAGGCAGGCGCTCTAACCAGCTGAGCTAACCGCCCGTGGCGCGCGGGACAGACCTCAGTGTAGGTCAGGGCTGTGGGCGATGCAACGCGCACGCGGATGCAATCGGGGCCGACGGTCTGAATCTCCTGAGCCCACAGCTGGTCGCACAACCAGCGCATCGCAACAGGTATTTCCATTCCGTCTAGAATAGCTTTATGTCCTACGTCGCTGCGGTTGAACATCTGTTTGGCCTGGGCCAGGAGCTTGCCTCCCCGGCCCCGCGGCGGAAGTTCGACCTGGCGCAGATGCGAGTTCTGGCAGCCGCGCTGGGCGATCCGCAGAAAGAGTTTCCCGCGGTCCTGATCGCGGGAACCAACGGCAAAGGGAGCACGGCGGCGACGCTGGCGAGCATCTGTGCCGCCGCGGGGTTGCGCACGGCGCTGTATACTTCGCCGCATCTCTCGCGCGCGACTGAGCGGATCCGCACGGCCGAACCGGCGGAGGCTATAGATGAGGCTCCAGGAGCCTTCGCATTGCGAGAGATTCCGGAAGAGGAGTTTGCGCGGCTGTACTTCCTGGTCGACGAGACGGCGCAGCGGTTGGTAGCGACCGGCGAGCTGCCGCACGCTCCCAGCTTCTTCGAGTCGCTGACCGCACTTGCGTTTCTCTACTTCTCCGAACGCAAGGTGGAGATCGCCATTCTTGAAGTGGGGCTGGGAGGGCGGCTCGATGCCACCAACATCGTGGAGCCGATACTGTCGGTCATCACCGACATTGCGCTGGACCATCAGGAGTATCTGGGCGAGACGATCGCCGAGATTGCGCGCGAAAAGGCCGGAATCCTGCGGGCGCGCGGAACGCTGGTGACGCTGCCGCAGCACGCGGAAGCCAACCGTTCGATTGCAGAAGTCGCGGCGATGCTTAATGTGCGCGTTATCGATGCGGCGGAGTTTCTTCCCGGCCGCAGCTTCCCGGCCGGCTTGACCGAGCAGGCGTCAACAGCCCTGCTACGCCCCAACGACTACGAAATTTTGCTCGATGGCGAGCGACTGCGGGTGCGCTCTCCGCTGGCCGGCGAACACCAGCGGCGCAACCTGGCGCTGGCGATTGCCGCGGCGGTTGAATTGCGGAACGTAAAAAACCGGTCGACATGTAACAGTAAAAGTTACAATATCCCGAACGCGGCGATTGAAGCGGGGATTGCCAACACATCGTGGCCGGGCCGGCTGGAGTTCCTGCCTCCCGACCTACTGCTGGATGTGGCGCACAATCCGGCGGGCGCATGGGCACTGCGCGCGGCCATCGCCACGCTTGCAGAGCAGCGTCCGCGCACGCTGATCTTCAGTTGCCTGCGCGATAAAGACCTCACCCAGATGGCGCGGATTCTGTTTCCGCTCTTCGACTCGAACGCGGGAAGGCCGCTCGACCACATCGTCTTCGCGCCCATCGACAACCCGCGCGCGGCGAGCCTGGAAGCTTTACTGGCATCCGCACGGGCGCTGGAGATTCCGGCGCAGACTGCAGCCAATCCATCCGAAGCCCTGACTCTGGCCAGAGGCCTGACACCAGCCGGCGGCCTGATCGTGGCGGCCGGCTCCATCTACCTGGCCGGCGCGGTGCGCGAGGCGAACCTGGAACCATGAGCGAGAGCATGAGCCGGAACAGGATCGAAACAGATGCAGACCCGGGCGGTGCGCCGCCGCCCGTTCACCGGATTCCCGCCCATCTGCGCTTGTTCACCATGTTTGTGTGCATCCCTCTGATGGCCCTGGCAACCGCCGGTTTTGGGAGTGTCTCCCTGATCTGCGGGTTGTGGGACCGGTCGGGCCGCCAGCAACACCTGGTGGCGCGTGCCTGGGCGGCGACGCTGCTGCGCATCGCTCTTTCGCCGGTGCGCATTGTGGGCGCGGAGAAGCTGAGGAATTACCCCGTCGCGGTGTATGCCTCGAACCACCTGAGCTACATGGATACACCAGCGCTGTTCGCCAAGCTGCCCTTCCAGTTCCGCATTATGGCAAAGCAAAGTCTTTGGAAGGTCCCATTTGTCGGCTGGTACCTGAAGCACTCGGGTCAGGTGCCCATCGATATTGGAAACTCCCGCTCAGCCATCGCGGGGCTGTTGCGCGGGGTTGCGGCGCTGAAGTCTGGAATGCCGCTGGTGCTATTTCCCGAGGGATCGCGAAGCCCGGACGGGCACATGCAGATCGCCCACTCGGGTTGCGCCTTCATGGCGCTGAAGGCTGGCGTTCCGCTGATTCCGCTGGCTCTGATCGGGACCTACGAGCTGCTCCCGATCCATGTGTACAGCCTTCGCCCGCGACCTTTAATGATTATTGTCGGAGACCCAATTCCCACCACCGGGATGACCACCCGGGACGCCGACGCCCTGACTGTGCGTCTCTACGAGGAGATCGGGAAGATGTACTATCAGTACTCGGATTTCACGGCAAAGCCGGTGGCCGATTCCGACAACGCGACTCCCGGAGCCTAGACACCGCCATGAGCAGACCCCGCATCGCCATCCCTGTCCCCAGCACAGATCCCGAGTACAGCGCCCGCGCCTGGCAACAGTATGCGACGGCTGTCGAGCAGAGCGGAGGCGAGGCCGTGGAGGTGCCGCTGGGCGAGCCTCCGGCCACGACCGCCCGGCTGATTGGGGAGTGCCAGGGCGTTCTGCTGCCGGGCAGCGGCGCGGACGTCAATCCGCAGAAGTATGGGCAAGAGCCAGTTGCGGAGTGCGCTCCGGCCGACCAAGCCCGCGAAAATGTCGACGAGCTGCTGCTGCAGGACGCTCACAATATGGGCAAGCCGATCTTTACCATCTGCTTTGGGACCCAGATGCTGAATGTGTGGCGGGGCGGGACGCTGGTGCAGCACCTGTCCGGACAGGCGGTGAACCACAGGCAGCGCGGCGTTGTTGTCGCTCATATAGCAGCGGTTGCGCCGGATTCGCTGCTTGGCGAGCTGGTCAGCGATGAAGAGGTTCCCGAGCGCGACGGGGCCCTTCTGCTGCCAGTCAACTCAAGCCATCATCAGGCCATCGCGACTGCCGGCGACGGGCTGCGCGTCTCCGCCCACACTCCCGAAGATGGGGTTGTGGAAGCGATTGAAAACACACAAGATGGGCTGGGAGGCAGTTTTGTGCTCGGGGTCCAGTGGCACCCGGAGCGTACCTTCGACGAGAGCGCCGCGTCCAGGGCGCTGTTCGCGCGATTCGTCGCCGAGGCAGCGGCGTGGGCTCCGCGTCCAGCGTCCACACCTGCGGTTTAGAGGGTTCCCTTTGACTTCCGAATTGATCGCTAAACTGTTGGAGCCGTATGCCGGTTTGCCAATCGGGCAGGCCGGGGGAATGGGTGCAGAAGGGGCAGACTGGCCTGGAATATGCGAGCAACTCCTTATTTATCTTGAACTTATCGTAAAATGGAGCGCGCGGATCAACCTGACTGCGATTCGCACGCCCGAGGAGATCGTCCGGCGCCACTTCGGCGAGAGCCTGTTCGTTGGGGCCCATCTCGGCGAGTGCGGAACGCTGCTCGACTTCGGATCTGGCGCCGGTTTTCCAGGGGTCCCGATCCAATTGTTGTGGCCGGAGGTGCAGGTGACACTGGCGGAATCCCACGGCAAGAAGGCGGCGTTTCTACATGAGGTGGTCCGCAGCCTTGGTTTGCCGACTGAGGTCTGGGCCGGGCGGGTGGAGGCGATGCCGGCGGTGCGGCGGTTTGATACGGTGACTCTGCGCGCGGTGGACGAGATGGAGCGAGCCGTGGGTGAGGCCGGGCTGCGGGCCAGGGAGCAGGTGCTGATTGTGGGGACGGCCCGCCAGCCGAGCTATCCTGGGCTTGCGGAGAAGTTCCGGATGGATGAGCCAGTGCCGCTGCCGGAGTCGAACGACGCCGTGCTATGGATTGCGCACCGCCGTCCATCTAATCCACACTGCTGTTAATCAAAGAGGTACGGTTTGCCCCGTTCTGCCAGATGTTCCACGTGGAACACCATCCGCACTCGTGATCCTGCGAGAGAGATTCCAGGGAGAGAGAAATAGCCGGGTAAGTCCCGAATGTTCCACGTGGAACAATCCCATTTTGCCGCTCACTGAAAAAAGTTTTCCACACCTCCCATACACAATCTCCCGTCGTAGCAGCGTCATTTGAAAGCGTCCACAGTTTCTCCACAGGGATGCAAACTTCTTCACAGCCTACGGCGTTGCCATCCAACCCTATCGCCCGATAGTCTTCCCCTACACCGTGTCCAGCCACCCTTCAGATCTGAATCCGCTGCCCAACCCCACCGCAACGCCTTCCTCCAAGGTGATCGCCGTGGTCAACCAGAAGGGTGGAGTGGGCAAGACCACCACAGCCATCAACCTGGCTGCCGCGCTGGCGCTTGAAGGGCTGTCCACGCTGCTGATCGACTGCGACCCGCAGTCCAACGCCACCGGCGGACTTGGCGTAGCGCGCAGCGAATCGCGGCTGAGCATCTACGATGTGCTGATGGGATCGGCGACCCTGGAGGAGACACTGCTGCCAACTGAGATTGCGTCGCTGGTCCTGCTGCCCGGAAGCAAGGACATGATTGGCGCAAACCTGGAATTGGTCTCGCAGGAGCGCCGCGAGTTCTGCCTGCGCGAGGCCATCGCGCCCATCCGCGGCAGCTATCCGTTCATTGTGCTCGACTGCCCGCCCGCGCTCGACCTGCTGACCCTGAACGCGCTGGTCGCCGCCGATGGCCTGCTGGTGCCCATGCAGGCGGAGTACTTCGCGCTGGAAGGCATATCGGAGCTGATGCAGACGCTCGACCAAGTGGCCCAGGCGTTCAACCCCACGCTGGCGCTGGAAGGGGTGCTGCTGACCATGTATGACGATCGCACCAACCTGTCGCAGCAGGTCACGGAAAACCTGCAGGCATTCTTCGGGGAAAAGCTGCTGACTACAACCATTCCGCGCAATATCCGGCTGGCCGAGGCACCAAGCCACGGCAAGCCCATACAGCTCTATGACCCGCGGTCAAAGGGCGCGGAGGCGTACACTGCACTGGCGGTCGAACTGCTGCACCGCAATGGAATTGCCAGTCCGAAGGCGCAAAAGCAACAGAATGATGGAGATAAAGGCATCAAGGCAGTTCCCCGATTCTGGCCCTATTCGAAGTAGTCTCCGCGGAAGAGGTTTTTGTCAGCGATCAGCTTTCAGCGATGAGCGCTAGACGCAACGCAGAAAGAGGTTTATACGATGGAATCAACTGCAACCCACACTGAGCTGAAGCGCCGGCCGGCACTGGGCAAGGGAATTGAATCCCTGCTTGGACCGCGTCCGCAGATGGTTCCCGCACCCGAAGCAACGGGCAAGCCGCTGGAGATCGCGCTGGACCGGATCGACCGCAATCCCAACCAGACCCGCAGCGGCTTCGACGAGGTCCAGCTCGGCGAGCTGGCGCAGTCGATCGCCGCGACCGGCGTGGTGCAGCCGGTGGTAGTGCGCGAGCTAGCGGGCGGGCGATACCAGTTGATCATGGGAGAGCGGCGCTGGCGCGCCTCCCGGGCGGCGGGCAAGACGACGATTCCAGCCATCGTGCGCCAGGTCTCCGATGAGCAGGCGCTGGAGATGACCATCGTCGAGAACCTGCAGCGCGCGGACCTGAACCCGATGGAGCAGGCGCGGGCCTTCGAGCGGCTGGGCCGCGAGTTCAAGCTGACCCAGGAAGAGATGGCCGTACGCACGGGAAAGGACCGCGCCAGCGTTGGTAACTTCATTCGTTTGTTGAAGTTACCAGTTTCCATCCGGGGCCTTGTGGAGTCTGGCCAGCTCAGCTTCGGACATGCGCGAGCACTGCTGGCGCTGGAGTCGGCAGAACGGATTGAGAAGGCTGCGGTGAAGATCACCGCGCTGGCGATGTCTGTGCGGCAGACCGAGAGCTACGTGCAAGGGCTGCTGAATCCTGAGTCGAAAAAGAAGGTTACGCTGGCCGCGGCGGCTGAGGCGCAGGACCCCAATGTGCGCGAGGCGCAGGAGCGCCTGCAGCGGCGGCTGGGGCTGAAGGTGCGGATTGAGGACAAGCGGGGGAAGGGACGGGTGATCATCGAGTACTCGGGGGTGGAGGACTTCGACGCGATCCTGGCAGCGCTGGGCGAAGGCTGAGGAACGGATGCGACTGCGCGACCCGCACTCGGCAAGCTCACATTAGTAACAAATAGTGTTACAATTACTCCGTAGATCCACAACCGCACCTGCATCTCACAACGAACTCCTAATCACTTCCTATGAAAGCCACCGCCTTCGAGTTCCGGCACCGCTTCTGGATCATCATGGCGATCTATGTCCTCGGATTCGTGGCGCCGTGGAATGTGGAGATGCACCTGGATGGGACGGGGCCGAATGCACATCTGTGGGGGGTGCTGGCGGCGTACGTGTCGAAGACCGGGATTGTTCGCATTGGGCCGGCCTTCGATGTGGTGCTTGTGGTGGGGATTCTGTGCGCGGGAACGGGGGCGTGGCTGCGGACCTGGGGTTCGGCGTACCTGGGCACGGATGTCATGCGAGACGCGGCGATGCGCGGAGAGGGGGTGGTCGCGGATGGGCCGTACCGTCATCTGCGCAACCCGCTCTACCTGGGAGCCTGGGTGAATACGCTGGCGGTGGCGCTGCTGATGCCGGCCAGCGGAGCGGTGTTCACGATTGTGGTCCTCATCGGCTTCCAGATGCGGCTGATCCTGGCGGAGGAGTCGTTTCTCGGCGCGAAGCAGGGCGAGGCGTATCGGGCATACTGCGCGCGAGTGCCGCGTCTGATGCCTGCGCTTCGGCCACGGGTTGCGGCTTCGGGGGCGCTGCCGCGGTGGCCGCAGGCGGTGCTGGCGGAGATCATGATGTGGGGCGTGACGGTGTCGTTCGCCGTGCTGGGCTGGCGGCACAACGCCTTGCTGCTGACGAAGTGCCTGCTGGTGTGGCTCGGCGTATCGCTGGCGGTGCGGGCGTTTCAGATGCAGGACCGGCCCGCCGCCTGAGCGGTCGCACTGTTCCTGTGGCTTTGCAAGGGGGGGCGATGCGGTCTCTTTGCGAGAGACCGCGCCCAGATCCGTTGCTTTGCCTCCACAGGAGCAGTGAGACCGCTCTCAACCGCGGAGATTCCGCGGGGCAGCGGGCCGGATTGCTTCTGCCTACGATTCAGTCAGACCCAGGGGGAGGGACTACTTCTTCGGCGGCGCGATTGCGTCCTTGGCAGCCTTGGCGACGCGGAACTTGACCACGGTCTTGGCCTTGATCTTGATGGTTTCGCCAGTCTGCGGGTTGCGTCCGAGGCGGGCCTTGCGATCTGCCTTGACCAGCTTGCCGATGCCGGGAATGGTGAACTCACCGTTCTTCTTGGTCTCCTTGACGGCGGTCTCAGCCAGCACTTCGAGGAAGCATGCGGTCTGCTTGTTGGTCAATTCGAGCTTTTCTGCCAGTGCGCGTACCAGCGCTGTCTTGGTCATACCTTTTGCCATAATAAGTTGCTCCTTGGTTCCAAGTTGGTGGTTCAGGATTGTGCTGCGAGTGCATTGTGGTGCCGATCGGTCCGCCTGAGTGGCCCGCATCGAACCGGCTTCTGGAGTCCGTGCTGCGAAATCGCCGGTGTTTATGCGGGTGTCAGGAAACGTACCGCAATTCACCTTCGACCATTCGGGTTGCTTTGTCAATGGGTTTTATCTGGTTTCCACAGTTATTTTGCCGTTTTCTTCGGGTTTTGTCCCATTTTTGGCACAAATACGGTTTTTTCTTGGAATTTTGCAGGTTGTGCCGAAGAAATCGCACGGTTCAGGAGGTGGACGATGGGGGCTGCGAGCTCGAAGCGCGAGGTGATGTCGCGGAGCAGCGTGGGCCGGGTTGCGCGCTCCGCGGGAAGCGTGGCCGAGACGCCCCACTGGCGGCAGAGGAGAAGATCCAGCGCGGGCGAATCGGCGCAGAAGCCGCGCGGCGGACGGATGAGGCGGTTGCCGTCGAACTCGCACATGGCGGCGCGCAGCTTGCGGTTGGCGAGGAGGGAGCGCAGCTCGGCGTGGTGGTCGAGAAGATAGCGGCGGATCGCGAGCGTCTGCTCGGGGGTGGGCATGTACGCGCCGGCGGCGATGATGGTTTCGGTCGGGCTGACGTGGAAGTAGAAGCCTGCGCCGGAGGTCTTCTCCATTCCGGAGCGGACCCACCAGGCGGCGACGTGGGTCTTGTAGGGGCGTTTGTCAGCGGCAAAGCGCGTGTCGCGATAGATGCGGAAGAGGCACTTCGGCGCCGGGCGGACGTGGTCCGGCGTGAAGCCGGCGAGGGAGGCATTCACCTCCTCGATGAGCGCGAGCATGGGGGCCTTGAGCTCGCGCTCGTAGACGGCCTTGCGCGGCTCGAACCAGGCGCGGTCGTTGTGTCGCTTGAGCCCGCGCAGAAACTTGAGGGCCTCCGGGGTGAAGTGCGTCGCCACTCTCGTTCCTCCTGCATATATGCCCGGATGTGGTTAAGGCGTCAACGAAAGGATGGCAGGTTGTAAGGGGACTCGCGTTAGCTAGCCATTTTCCGCTCTTCGGTGCGACGAATCCAATCTAGGTCTCTACTAATGAGCAGCTCTGTCATTTCGGCATGATGAGTATTTTTCATTCCGACCGTATGCATATCGAAGTTATGCTTGCGCGCCAGATCAGTAACACCATCAGCATTATCGTATGTCATTAGGAAATCGCCGTTTAGGACGGCAGCTGATTCGAAAAGGCGATCATGATCTAACTCGTTATGAGCGTATAGCCTTTTGCCAGCTTTCTTCCCAGCCGCTGTGTACGGGGGATCAATGAAGAATGCAGTGTCTTTGCTCGCTTGATTCTCCCGCAGAACGGCCATACCGTCGCCATGTATGAATCTAACGGTGTCCCTAATACGCGCAATGCTAATAATCCGCTTATACAGCGTATCCGCATACCACCTGGACTTTAGCCCCTTGCCATTCTCGCCGTGCTTCAATAGGCCGCTTCCGGGAGCAAGGATGCCACCGTGGTTGACTCTGTTACGGAGAATTGTTTGGAAAGCTAGTTCCTCTAGTGAAACATCTGTCTTCGACAAAACAGATTTGACATTTTCAATTGTCATCTCAAAATTGACAATCCTATCGGCAAGTCGCTGATCACCGCCATTGAAGATCGTCTCCCAAACTGCGGCCACTTGATCATCAAATTCCACCATGGTGACGCGTTCGACCAATTCCTCAAACGCGGCTGTAAGACTAATAATTCCGCCACCAGCAAAAGGCTCTATCAGCTCCCTAACTTTTCGTGTTTTTAGCCACCTTCTGACTATCGGCACAAGCCAAGTCTTCCCACCTGGATAACGAAAGGGGCTTCGTTGTGGAACGGATGCCACATTCACAATCTTGTCGTATTGGTTTTCAATTTCAGTGTTCGCGAAGAGATTCATTTGAGCCCCCACCATCAGAGGTTTTCGAGTTCGTCGAGGATGTCCGGTTCGTCTGCCGGCACATCCGGAGCTGTGTCTGAGAGTTGAGCCAAACTCGCACCCTCAAGTTTTGCGTCAAGCTTTGTCTGAAGTGTCGCCAGAAAATCATCGACCGAACCTGGCTTTGAAACTGTGATTTTCTTTAGTGCAGATTTAAATTCCGTGTAGACGGTGCGCGTGTGCCTGAGGTTATAGCGATTATCTCGCTCATCAAATACCAAATCGTATATCAGCCAAGCAAGGTCAGCGCGATCTTGGGGAACTTGGCGCAACTTGGGTAGTGTTGCATAAAAAGCACTGTGAACTGCCACAGCCTGCTTTCGTTTCCATGCCTTCAGTATGCCGCCTTTGAAGATCAACTGTGGCGCAAGACGCTTACGAGAGGATGATAAATAATCAGGACCAGGATTCTTCTTGCGGCTAGAGGCCCAATCCGTCGCAAGGTAGGCTGCCCTATCCTCCATCAGAGGCTTGAAGAAAGTCTTGCGGAGAGTTCCGCTGATATAGACCGTTTGGACTTCCAAAGAGCCAAAATCGGTGACCCTATCGTTTTCGTCATACGCCACTAGCACGACATCAATATTGCCAGCTGACTTGCCGTACTTGTCTTTTAGACGGACTTCTACCAAGGTGGTCCATCGTGTCCCTGGCGGAAAGAAGAACGCCGCTGCTTGTTCGGCGATCATCCAGTCCTGCCTGAGCCGGACAGGGCATATCACCGCCAGCTTGTCTCCGTGAAATATGGTGCAGACACCTAAAGGGTTGGTGACACTGTCCTTGGTGCAGCTCGGGACTTTGTTGTTATACGGGCAAAGGCTGCTTGTCCGGTAACGAGCGGCCTGCTCGGTCTCACTTGCGGGCGGAAATCCAAAAAGCTCTGCAATCGGCTGAATCGCCACGAGATTGTTTACTCCCTGTCAGTGATTTGAAACTTCCACGCTCTGATCCGATCTATGTTGCGTCGTATCCACGATACCTCTTCGTGATTGAACTGCCGTGGAAAACTTTCAGGTACCTCATTTTTGGTTCCTTTGTGTCGGTGTTGCGGACGGCAATCCATCTTCTCATTCTGACTCGACACCACAGGAATTGTGAGGCGGCACTATGATGTACGGTGTGCGCGAACATCTGGCCAGCCTTGTGGAGGAGTTTCGACGGCACGCCGGGGAGACGGCGGTGGTGGCGCACCGCGGCAACCGGCGCTACCCGACGAGCTATGGCGAGCTGGCCGGGATTGCGGGGCGCTTTGCGGCGGAGCTGGAGCGGCGCGGCGTGGCGCCGGGCGAGCGCGTGGCGCTGTGGGGCGAGAACTCTGCGGAGTGGATTGGGGTCTTCTTCGGCTGCCTGCTGCGGGGAGTGATCGCGGTGCCGCTGGACGCGGCGGGCTCGAGCGAGTTCGCGGGGCGCGTGGTGAAGGATGTTGCGCCAAGGCTGGTGGTGGGCGATGCGCGGCTCATCGCTGCGCTCGACCCACATCTCAAAAGCGAGATGCTCACCCCAGCGAGCAAGCTCGCCGGGAACCCCGAGATGTGGGGCACCCAGTTCGGTGAGAACGCGTACGGCAACCCACCCTTTCCACCCCACCAGCAAAGCTGGCGGGGACCCCGGCCCTTTCGCGATGAGGCCGCGAAAGGATGGGGCACCCGGTCGGAACAGGTCGGCATGGATAAATCCGTGCCCTTAAGCAAGACGGAACCTGCGATCCCGATGATGGAGCTGCGTGGGATTGCGCAGCGGCTGCCTGCGGAGCCGCTGTTCGCCGTCAGCGATGCGGTCAACCGGGAGACGCCTTTCCAGATCGTCTTTACCTCGGGGACGACGGCGGAGCCGCGCGGCGTGGTGCATACCCACCGCAACGTCCTGGTCAGCCTCCAGTCCATCGAGAACGAGATCGACAGATACCTCAAATACGAGCGCGTCTTCCATCCGCTGCGATTTCTGCACAGCATTCCACTGAGCCACGTCTTCGGGCAGTTCATGGGGCTGTGGTGCCCGGCGCTGCTGGCCGCCGAGGTCCACTTCGCCGAGCAGCCGGAGCCGGCGCGGATGACGGAACTGATCCGGCGCGAGCGCATCTCGGTGCTGGTGGCCGTGCCGCGCGTGCTGCAGATGCTGAGGGCGCATCTGCTGGGCCGCTTCCCTACTCTCGCCGCGCAGATTGACGCGTCTGCCGGGCTTTCGATCTGGAGGCGATGGTGGGTCTTCCGGCGCGTGCACAGCGCGCTGGGTTGGAAGTTCTGGGCCGTGATCTCGGGCGGCGCGACGTTGCCGGCGGAGTTGGAGGCCTTCTGGAGCCGGCTGGGATTTGCGCTGATCCAGGGCTACGGAATGACGGAGACCGCAGCGCTGGTGACACTGAACCATCCCTTCCACATCGCTCCGGGGACGATCGGGAAGGCGCTGCCGGGACGCGAGGTGCGAATCAGCGGCGATGGCGAGATCCTGGTGCGCGGCGAGATGCTCTCCGGAGCCACCTGGTCTGCGGGCCGGATGCACGCGCGCGAGGGTGAATGGCTGGCCACCGGCGACCTGGCCGAGAAGAATGCCGAGGGCGAGCTGCGATTCCTGGGGCGCAAGGGCGATGTGATTGTGACCGGCGCGGGGATGAACATCCATCCCGGCGACCTGGAGGCGGCGCTGGCGGCGCAGGCTGGTGTGCGCGGCGCGGTCGTCGTCGCGTGCGAGATGGCAGGCGGCGCGGAGCCGGTTGCCGTGGTGCTGTTTTCCGGCGGGGAAGAAGAACTGCGGCGCGCCGTGGCAGAGGCCAACCGCAGGCTGGCCGAGGTCCAGCAGATCCGCCGCGTGCTGCGCTGGCCGGAGATCGAGTTCCCGTATACGTCGACCGGAAAGCTGGTGCGGCGGGAGGTGGCGCGGTGGGCCTGCGAGACGCTGGCGGGAGGACGGCAATCGGCGGCGGGCGGAGCTGCGGAAGATCGCGATGAGTTGCTGGAGCTGATCGCCGAGGTCACGGGCGAGGCGATTGCGGTTGATGAGAGACGGGATTCCGCCGCGGTCAGTCAGATGCGGCTCAGCGAAGACTTGCATCTGGACTCGCTGGGGCGCGTGCAACTGCAGTCCGCGCTGGAACAGCGCTTCGGAGTGGAGCTGGAAGACGATGCCGTCGCAAACCTGGAAGATGTGGCGGAGCTGCGCGCGCTGGTGGAGCAGCAACTGGGGCCAGATGTTGCAAGGCTGGCTGGTCCGGCTTCGACCTCGGCGACCAGCGAAGCACAAATGACAACGGACACACTGCAGGCTGCGACAGCTGAGCACAGCTATCCGCGCTGGCCGTGGAGCTGGGCGATGCAGGCGGGGCGCGGGGCGTTTATTGAACTGGCGATGCGGCCTGTGGTGTGGCTGCTGGGGGCGCCGCGCGTGGTCCGCGAGGCGGCGGAGCTGCCCGAGGCGCCGGTGCTGGTGATCGCCAACCACGTTACGGCTTACGATGGGGCGCTGGTGCTCTACGCGCTGCCGGCGAAGCTGCGCAGGCGTGTTGCGGTTGCCATGTCGGGCGAGATGCTGATGGACATGCGCCACGCGCGCAACCAGCCGAACGCGGTGGCAAACTTCTTCGGGCCTGTGACGTACTGGCTGCTGACGGCGCTGTTCAACGTATTTCCGCTGCCGCGGGCGCGGGGGTTCCGGCACAGCTTTGCGCACGCGGGCGAGGCGATGGACCGCGGCTATTCGGTGCTGATCTTCCCCGAGGGAACGCGCAGCCGCGATGGCAGGCTGCACGCGTTCCGGCCGGGCATCGGGCTGCTGGCGGCGGAGTCGCAGGTGCCAATTGTGCCGGTGGCGCTGGTTGGGCTGGGGGAGCTGCGCGCGAGCGGCGAGCGCTGGTTCCGCTCCGGCAAGATCGAGGTGCGGATCGGGCGGGCCATCCCGGCGGCAGAGGAAGAGAGTGATCCGGCACAGCTCACGGCGAGGCTGGAAGAGGCCGTGCGAGGGCTGTGCGGTGCGGTGCAGAATTCATAACAGACTCCGAATCACTTCAGCGGGCGGGTGGTTCAGGGGAAGGCCCGGGGCTGAAGCCCCGATCGATTGACCTTCCGATTTCAGGGGCCTGAAGGCCCCTGCTCCCTCCGGGGTCGAGCGCTGCTCGACGGAAAATCAGACGAGGCGAGGGATGGTTGGTTGGAATGCACGTTTCACGGTGCACCATAAACCCACATCTCAGAAGCGAGATGTGGGGCACCCGGCTGAAGGGCGTGGTAGGTGACGATACAATCGGCGTCGTAAACCCACCCATGCGCGATGAGACTGCGCATGGATGGGGCACCCGATAGTGAATGACAGGAAGAAGCAGATTCCTCCCGCTTCGACATCGCTCAGGGTGCGGAATGACAAGCGGAGAGCCCTAGAGGAGCTTGGCAGCGTCTTTGGCAAAATACGTCACCACAAAGTCCGCACCGGCGCGGCGGATGGAGGTGAGGGACTCGAGGATGGCGGGGCCGGGCGAGAGCCAGCCGCGGGCGAAGGCGGCCTGGAGCATCGAGTATTCGCCGGAGACCTGGTAGGCACCGAGCGGCACATCGAAGCGCTCGCGGGCGGCGCGGATGACGTCGAGGTAAGGGAGGGCGGGCTTCATGAGGACCATGTCGGCTCCCTCGGCGATGTCGAGGTCGATCTCGCGCATAGCCTCGCGGAGGTTGGCGCCATCCATCTGGTAGCTGAGGCGGTCGCCAAATTGCGGGGCTGAATCGGCGGCCTCGCGGAAGGGGCCGTAAAAGGCGGAGGCGAACTTGGAGGCGTAGCTGAGGATGGGCGTGTTCTCGCAGGATGCGGCGTCGAGGGCGGCGCGGATGGCTTCGACGCGGCCGTCCATCATGTCGCTGGGTGCGACGATGTCTGCTCCGGCCTGGGCGAGGGAGACGGCGGTGCGGGCGAGGAGCGCAACACTGGAATCGTTCTCGATCTCGTAGTGGTCGCCATCGCGCGCGACGATTCCGCAGTGGCCATGGGAGGTGTACTCGCAGAGGCAGACATCGGCGATGAGGACGAGGGAGTCGAGGGCGCGAATGGCTTTGAAGGCGCGCAGGCCCTGTTGGACAATCCCATTTTCTGAGTAGGCGCCGGTGGCGAGGTCATCCTTCTGCGCGGGAAGGCCGAAGAGGAGAAGGCCGCCGAGGCCAAGCGCGGCGCAGGATTCGGCCTCCTTGAGCGCCTCGTCGATGGAGAGGTTGAAGACGCCGGGCATGGAGGCGACCTCTTTGCGCACGCCCTCGCCGGGACAGAGAAAGAGCGGATAGACGAGCGCGCCGGGGTGCAGATGCGTCTCGCGCACCAGCGAGCGCAGGGCTGGAGTGCGGCGCAGACGGCGCATACGTGTGGCGGGAAAGTTCATACTTAGAAACTTAACACCGATTGGCACCGATTGAACCGATAAAGACGTGAAACAGAGAAAGAGCGATCACGGATTGACGCGGATGAACAGGACGGAGATTTCGTGCTTCGTGCAGAATGACGAGCAGGACGCTGCTAGGAGCGGTCCACGATGGCGTCGTACTCCGCGCCAGACGCAGACGGAGCCAGCACCCAAAGCGTATAGATTCCCAGCGCGGTGCCGAAGGGAATCTTGATGAGCGAAAGGATGGCGACGACGATGGCAAGGATTCTGCCCCAGGACTTGCGCATCAGAAGCGAAATTCCGGTGGCCAAGTCCAGCACCGCGCCGATCGAGGTCAACACCACAATGAGCGTTGCCAAGCCGCCCATCCAGGGAGCGAACGGCATAAAGGGAAGGCCGCGCGGTACACCGAAGCCGGAGATGAATCCCGGCGTAGAGATGCCCATGAGAATGAGGGCCGCGATGATCCCCGTGATCGCGCGGTATGCGCCGAAGACGCACCAGAAGATGCCCAGCATCTGCAGGTGTTGCTGCACCCGCGGCGCAACCAGGACCGGTTGAGGCGCGCCATAGACCGGTGGTGGAGGAGCCGGTACCGGAGCGCCACACTTCGAACAAAATGCACCCTCTACTGGATTACCGCATGATTGACAGACCATCGCTTGCCTCCCTGAACCAGCATCTCCAACATGCGATACGCAGCGCAGGCGCAAATGGTTCCGCGCACGGCGCAACGTTTCGATGTGTTGCCAGATACCATAGCAGATATGAGCCTTCTGCCCAATATTCCGTCGCCGCTTGCCGAGACCAGCTCCGCCGCGCTGGAGTGGCCGCGGCTGCGCGAGCTGATTGCGGGCCAGGCCAGTTCTCCGCTGGGACGCGCGCGGGTGCTGGCGCTGGAGCCGAGTGCGGACCGGATGTGGATCGAGGCGCAGCAGCAGCGGACGGGCGAGATTCGCGATCTGCTGACGGGCGGAGGGAGCTTCGAGTTCCACGGGATGATCGATCCAACGGAACGGCTGGAACAGGCGCGGATTGAAGGCGCAGCGCTGGAGGCTCTGGAGATCAATGCGCTGCTGACGGTCGTCGAGCGCATTGCGGCGTGGCGCGCGCTGCTGATCTCGCCTGCGGGGCGGGCGCGGGTTTGGCCGGGGATTGCCGGGCTTTCGGCGGCGCTGGTGGAGCACGACTTTGCGCCGCTGCTGCACGCGCTGCGGGGAAAGATCGAGCCCGACGGATCGCTTTCGGATGAGGCGAGTCACGAGCTGCGACGCATCCGGCGCGCAATGGATCGGCAACACCGGGCGATTGAAGAGAGCCTGAGAAAGTCGCTGCGCGCGCTGGCGAGTGAGGGATCGACGCAGGAAGAGCTGATCACGGTGCGCGGCGAGCGGTTTGTGATTCCGGTGAAGGCGGAGTTTCGCAAGCGCGTGCCCGGAGTGATTCATGGGTCTTCGTCGTCGGGGCAGACGGTGTTTGTGGAGCCACTGGAGACGATCGAACAGAACAACGAGCTGGTCCGCCTGTTGGACGAAGAGCAGCGCGAGATCCATCGGATTCTGGTGGCGATGACGCGGGCCATCGGCGAACAGGCGGACGCGATCCTGCTGGGCACGGCGGTGCTGGCCGAGGTGGAGAGCTACTTCGCGCGGGCGCGGTTTGCGGACGAGCTGGGGTGCGTGCGGCCTGTGTTTACATCCCACATCTCAGAATCGAGATGTGGGGCACCCGCACCCTGTGATCCCACTCATGACGATGAGACCGTCATGGATGGGGCACCCAAATCCGTGGGGCTGCGGCTCACGGCGGCGCGGCATCCGCTGTTGGAGCTGCGGCTGCGACGGTCGGGTGAGGCAGCGGTCCCGATTACGCTGGCGCTAGAGCCCGATGCGCGGCAGCTCATTATCAGCGGGCCGAATACCGGCGGCAAGACTGTGGCGCTGAAGACCACGGGACTGCTGGCGCTGATGGCGCAGTCGGGAGTGCCCGTGCCCGCGGAGGCCGCGACGCTGCCGCTCTTCCGGGCGATCTATGCGGACATTGGCGACGCGCAGTCGATTGAGTCGAACCTGTCGAGCTTTTCCTCGCATGTGTTGAATGTTGATCGGATCGCGCGCCTGGCGAATGAAGAGTCGCTGGTGCTGCTCGATGAACTGGGATCGGCGACCGACCCCGAGGAGGGCGCGGCGCTGGCGGTGGCGATTGCTTCATACTTCCTCGAACGCCGAGCCTGGAGCTGCATTACGACGCACCTGACCTCGCTGAAGGTGTACGCGGCCAATCGCGCGGGAGTGCTGAATGCGGCTGTGGGATTCGACCAGGCGACACTGTCGCCGACCTACCAGTTGCGGCTTGGGGTCCCGGGGGCGTCGGCGGGGCTGAACATCGCGGAGCGGCTGGGGCTGAATGCGGAGATTGTGGCGGCGGCGCGGGAGCAGTTGACTACGCAGGCAGCCGACATTGGAGTGCTGCTCGATCAACTGCACGCACAACTGACCGCGGCCAGCGGCGAGCGCGAAGCACTGCGCCTGCACGAGCGGGAGATTGTGCGCGAACGGCTGCGGCTGGAGACGGAGGGACGCGCGGAGCAGAAGGCGCGCACGAAGGAACTGGAGGCGAAGCTGAACTCGCTGATCGGGGAGTTTGAAACACAGCTGCGCGAGACGGTGAAGGCTATCGACGACAGGGCGGTGGCAAAGAGGATTGCGCGCAAGGCTGGTTCGGCGGTGGCGCGCGTGAAGCGCGAGTTTGCCGAGCAGTTCAACTCGACGGTGGTGGCGCATACGACGGGCGCGAACAAGGACGATGCGGCGGCGCAGGCGGGCGGGCGCGGGGTTGCAGTGCGCTCAGTGAAGGCCGGCGATCTTGTGAAGTTGAAGAGCCTGGGGCGGGAGGCGCGCGTGGAGCGCGTGATCGATGCGAAAAACTTCGAGGTTTTGGTGGGGACGATGAAGATGCGCGTGGCGATAGGAGATGTTGCCGAGGTGACGCCGGTGGTGGCGGTCACTCCACTGGAGGCTGTGCGGAGGCGAGGCGGAATCACGGTGCAGACTTCGACTGACAGTGACTCTGTGCCGATGGAGATCAATGTGATTGGGCGGACGGCGGAGGAGGCGCAGGACGAGGTCTCGCGCTACCTAGACCGCGCGTTTATGGCGGGGCTGCCGCACATCCGCATCGTGCATGGGACAGGGATGGGCGTTCTGCGGCGGACGCTGCGGGAGTTCCTGAAGAACCATCCACAGGTGACCAGCGTGACCGAGCCGCCGCACGATCAGGGCGGGCAGGGGGCGACCGAGGTGGAGTTGAGGCAGTGAGGGTTTGGGCAAGGAAAAAGCTTAACACCGATGTACACCGACGGGCACCGATATAAGGACCGGGGCTAAAGCCCGCTATCTACGGCGACGAGTTTCAGGGGCCTGAAGGCCCCTGCTCCCTCCGGGTCGTGCGTATATTCCCACATCTCAAAGGCGAGATGTGGGGCACCCAATTTATATCACTCAATTCAGATGCGCATGGGCATGAGGATGTAGCGGTACTTGACGTCTTCGGAGGCGTCTTCGGGGCGCATCTGGCCGGCGGACTGGGCGTCCTTGAACTCCAGGCGGACCTCGCCGGAGGCGCCGATGGCCTTGAGGAAGTCAATGAGGTACTGGCTGTTGAAGCCGACGACGAGCGGGTCGTAGTTGTAGGGCGTCTCGATGGTGTCCTCGGATTCGCCGGAGTCGGTGGAGGAGCTGGAGAGCTTGAGTTCGTTTTGTTCGAGGCGGATCTTGATGGCGCCGGAGCGCTCGTCGGCGAACTGGGCGACGCGCTGGATGGAGCCCATGAGGTCCTCGGAGCGCACGATGACGAACTTGTTGTTGTCGCGTGGCAGGACGGCCTCGTAGTTTGGGAACTGGCCGGTGAGCTTGCGCGAGGTGAGCACGCGGCCGCCGACGCGGAAGAAGAGGGTCTGCTCGTCGTCGGCGAAGTCGAGCGTCTCGGCCTCGGTGGAGTTGAGCAAGGAAAGCAGCTCGCTGAGCGCCTTGCGCGGGATGAGGGTCTTCTTCTCGCCGGAGACGCCCGCGAGCGACTCACCGAGTTTTTCAATGTGGGCCAGGCGGTGGCCGTCGGTGGCGACCATGGCCATAGACTCGGCCTTGAGCACAAGGAGCGCGCCGTTCAGCGTGTAGCGGGACTCTTCGTTGGAGATGGCGAAGATGGTCTTGGAGATCATGTTTTCGAGCGAGGCCACGGAGAGCTTGAACGCGCCGGCGGCCGGGAACTCCGGGACCTGGGGGAAGTTGGCGCGCGCCATGCCGACCATCTTGGTGTTGGAGCGGCCGGCGCGGATCTGCACCCAATGGTTGTCCATCAGCTTGATCGCGATGTCACCCTCGGGCAGCAGCTTGATGTAGTCGTAGAGTTTGCGCGCTGGAATGGTGCATGCGCCGGGCTTCTTGACCTTGGCCGCGCAACTGGTACGCACGCCCTGGTCGAGATCGGTGGCGGTGATGGTGAGCGTGTCGTCCGCAGCCTCGAAGAGGAAGTTGGAGAGGATGGGGATGGTTGTCTTGCGCTCGACGACAGACTGTGCGGCGGTCAGCTCGCGCAATAGCTCGGCGCGGGACACGGTGATCTCAAGGTTTCCAGCAGGCGCGGCTGTCGTCGTCATCTCGGGCTCCTGAGTTGTTGCGGCGGTTGCATCCTGAATTTCTTTAGGCAAGGCAGTCTCTCCGGGCATTCTTTCGTTGAAACGGATGCTGGCCAAACTGTACACCGAATCCGATGCAGTGTGTACTGCCCAGCCTCGGTATTCTCGATTCTATTGACTCGCGGCCTGGTCGCGCGACAGTTTTCTTTGTGGAAAGCGCAGCACCTAATGTGTGACGAGTGCATTCCATGCTGGCAAAGGAAGAACGGCACAAGTGTGTAGACATTCCCTCGGGGGCTAAAGCCCCATTGCAAATGCGGTGCTTGCGGCGGGACTGAAGTCCCGCCCTTTCAAAACGCGGACTGGTTCAGGGATTCCCTAACGCAAATCGTACTGCTGTTACTAAAACAAGGATTAAGAAAGAGAGAAACCAGTAGCAGAAGCCGTTGCCGCTGGAAATGTGGAAACCAGGCCGATGTATCAACGTGACGGAGAGTTGCGGTGCAACCGAATTTAGAAAACCGCGTGCCGGTTCTCGAAGAAGAAGCAAGAGTGGTGGACACTCATACAGAGACGATCCTGTTATCGCACTTCTTCACAGTTGAGCACGCAGGCCTGTCGTGCTCACTTGTCCGGTTCGTGGAAATACAGAACAACGTCAGCAATATCAGTGAGATAGTGAGTCCGGCTTTTGAACAGTAGAGCTATCCGCAAAGAGGATAATGAGGTATTCGCATCGGAAGGGGGCAGGATGAAGATCGCACTCTTTGGAGCGAGCGGGGCCACCGGGATGCTGCTCACGGCGCGCTGCCTGGCTGCGGGATACGACGTAACGGTGCTGGTGTGGAGGCTCGAGGCGTTTGCATACGCTGGGCGAGTGCGCGTGGTGGAGGGCACGGTGTTCGATGCGGAGGCAGCACAGCAGACAATCGCAGGACCGGGGTCAGGCGCCGATGTTGTGCTGTCGGTGCTGGGAGCGCGGTCGCTGCAGCGGGAAGACGTACTGGAGCGGGCCGTCCCGCTGATTGTGGAGGCGATGAAGGCAGCGGGTGTGCGGCGGATCGTTGCGCTGGGGTCGGCCGGGGCAAAGGATGATTCGCTGAAGAAGCAGCCTGCGTGGCGGCGATGGTTTGTGCAGAAGATGGTGTACAACACATTTCTGAAGTGGCCGGTTGCATCGCAGGTGGCGCAGTGGAAGACGCTCTCGGGGTCGGGGTTGGATTGGACGATGGTGATGCCGCCGATGCTGACAAATGGAGCGGGGCGCGGGACATATCGCGTAAATGGGGAGGCGCTGCCGCGGAGCGCATGGAGGATTGCGCGCGAGGATGTGGCGGACTTTATGATGCGGCAGATCGGGAGCGCGGAGTGGGTTGGACGGGGCGTGTATATCGCGTGGTGAGCGGGAATCGCGAGAGAAGGAAAAGTACAGGGCGAGAGTGCGCCGCGCGAGCAGGCCGGAGCATCTGAAAGTAAGGTGCGTCTCAGGGAACAACGCGGCGCAGCGTAAAATCGAGCTGTTGCGAATTCGAATTTCTGAATAGATAGGAGCATCCGGTGGTAGAGACGATCTTCGATGTGATAGTGGTGGGTGGGGGCCCGGCCGGATACACCTGCGCGATCCGTGCGTCGCAGTATGGGTTGAAGGTGGCTCTGGTGGATGCCAACGACCGGCTGGGAGGGACGTGCCTGCTGTGGGGCTGCATTCCCACCAAGGCGCTGCTGTTCACGGCGGAGATATGGAACCAGTTGAAGCACGCAGAGCGCTACGGCATTGAGGGCGTGGCCGGCGCGAAGTTGAACTGGAAGGGCGTGCTGGCGCGCAAGGACGACGTGATCGCGCGGCACACCAAGGGCCTCGACTTCCTGATGAAGAAGAACAAGATCACGACTTTCAAGGGATTCGGACGGCTGATAGGTGAACCCACCCTTTGCACCCCAACGAGCAAAGACCGCTCGCTGGGGACCCCGCTTTCCGATAAGGCCGGAAAGGATGGGGCACCCGAGCGCGTACATTCAGTCGAGGTCAAGCTGGCGGACGGCAAGACGGAGACGGTGAAGGCGAAGAAGGTAGTGCTGGCGACGGGTTCGGACGCGAAGATGCTGCCGGGAGTCAAGGCAGACGAGACGGTCCTGACCAACTACGAGATTCTGAAGATCGCCGAGCCGCCGAAGTCGCTGGTGGTGATCGGGTCGGGCGCGGTGGGCGTGGAGTTTGCGTCGATCTTCAAGAGCTTCGGCGCGGAGGTGACAATCCTGGAGATGTTGCCGCGCATGGTCCCGGTGGAGGACGAGGGGATCAGCAAGGAGCTACTGCGGCTGTTCAAGAAGCGCGGTTTCGATGTGAATCTCGGGATCAAAGACACGAAGATCGAGAAGAACAAGAACGGCGCGCTGGTCTCGTGGACGGACGCGAACGGCAAGGCGCAGACGAAGCAGGCGGAGAAGGTGCTGGTTGCGGTGGGACGCGCGCCACGGACAGAGGGCCTCGGGCTGGAGAAAACCAAGATTGTGCCGGATCGCGGCTTCGTGATGACGAATGAATGGATGGAGACGACCGAGCCGGGCGTGTACGCGATCGGCGACATCGTTGGCGGAATGCCGCAGTTGGCGCATGTGGGAAGCATGGCGGGGCTGATTGTGGCGGCGCGGATTGCGGGCAAATTCGCGAAGCCGATCAACAAAGCGCGCATTCCGGGCTGCACTTATTGCGAGCCGCAGATCGCCAGCGTGGGGCTGACGGAGGCGAAGGCCAGGGAGCTGGGGCATACGGTCAAAGTCGGCAAGTTCCCGTTTGTGGGAAACTCGAAGGCGACGATCCTGGACGCGCACGACGGATTTGTGAAGGTGGTGGCGGACGCGAAGTACGGCGAGATACTGGGCGTGCACATCATCGGGCCGTACGCGACGGAGATCATCGCGGAGGCGGTGACCGCGCTCGAACTCGAAGCTACCGTCGAGGAGATGATGTTCACGATCCACGCGCATCCGACGGTGGCTGAGGCGCTGCTGGACGGATTCAGCAGCGTGGAGGGCATGGCGGTGAATGTCTAGTCTTCGCGAACTGGAACCGACCGCTGCACGTATAGTATTTGCATGAAAGCGCATATTCGTTTCGCCGGGTTCGTCTTTGTTTTCGCCGTTCTGTTATCTCCAGCCACGCACTCGCAGGCTCCCGCCGCCGCTCCGCCGACAGCCCAAGCCGCTCCCACACCGCAATACGAGTACGCCGTTGCCACCGTCAAACCCGACAAGTCCGAGGGGGTGCAGTCCTACTGGCGGAACACGATCGACGGGTTCTCGGCCATCACACCGCCCATCGGATTCATCATGAGCGCCTACGACGTCCACACACCCGAACAGATCGTTGGCCTGCCCGCGTGGGCCGGCAGTGAAGCGTTCGCGATTGAGGCGAAGATGGATGGGGATACCGTCGCGGCGCTGGCCAAGCTCCAACCCCAAGAGCAGTGGCAGCAGAGACAGAAGATGCTACAAGCGCTGCTGGCGGACCGCTTTGCGCTGAAGGTCCACCGCACCACCAAGGAGCTGCCGATCTACGTGCTGACGGTGGTCGATGCGGGCAAGCTGAAGAAGTCGGTGAGCGAGACAGGTGGAAGCTCAACCTACAGTGGAAAGTTTACAGCGCGTGGGATTTCGATTGACAGCCTGGCGATGAACCTGTCGAACACAGTGGGACGAACTGTGGTGAACCAGACCGGCCTCGCGGGCACGTACGACTTCACGCTGGAGTGGGCGCCGGAGGGTGCGGACGCGTCCGATCCGCGGCCCTCGATTTTTACCGCACTGGAAGAGCAGATGGGGCTGAAGCTGAAGCCGTCGAAGGGACCGGTGGATGCAATCGTGGTGGATGCGATCAAACGGCCTTCGCAGAACTAAAGGTTGCGTAGTGTACGCGGGCACTGGTAATCCAGCAGCGCGCCGTCGCTGCACTAAGCCTTCAGTGTTGCCATATCGATGACGAAGCGGTACTTCACGTCGCTTCGGACGACGCGGTCGTAGGCCTCGGCGAGCTTGTCGATGGAGATCAGCTCGATGTCGGAGACGATGCCGTGGTCGGCGCAGTAGTCGAGCATCTCCTGCGTCTCCTTCATGCCGCCGATGTTGGAGCCGGCAAGCGCGACGCGGAACGAGGTGAGCGAGAAGGGCGCGACGGGAAGCGGCTTCTCCGAGAGGCCGACCAGGCAGAGCGTGCCATCCAGGCGAAGCAGGTCGAGGTAGGAGTTGAGGTCGTGCGGGGCGGAGACGCAGTCGAGGATGAGGTCGAAGCTGGCGGCGTGCTTGGCCATCGCGTCGGCGTCGCGTGAGATGACGACCTCGTCGGCGCCAAGACGCTGGGCGTCGGTGATCTTGCTGGAGGAGGTCGTGAACTGGACGACATGCGCGCCGAAGGAGTGGGCGAACTTGAGTCCCATGTGACCGAGGCCGCCCAGGCCGACGATGCCGACCTTCTTGCCGGGGCCGGCGCCCCAGTGGCGCAGCGGCGAGTAGGTGGTGATGCCGGCGCAGAGCAGCGGGGCGACGCCGGCGAGCTTGTCGCCAAACTTGGGCGAGATAGTGTGGACGTAGCGCTGGTCGCAGACGATGTTGTTGGAGTAGCCGCCGTATGTGATGGCGCCGTCGTAGCCCTTGGCGTTGTAGGTGCCGACGAAGCCCTTGACGCAGTAGTTCTCCAGGTCGGCCTTGCAGTTGGCGCAGACGCGGCAGGAGTCGACCAGCACGCCGACGCCGGCCAGGTCGCCCGGCTTGAAGCGCGTCACCTCCGCGCCGACCGCCGTCACGCGGCCGACGATCTCGTGGCCGGGGACCATGGGATACATGGAGCCGCCCCACTCGTCGCGCACCTGGTGGATGTCGGAGTGGCAGATGCCGCAGTAGGCGATCTCGACGACGACATCGCGCGGGCCGGGGTCGCGGCGGTCGAAACTGTAGGGGACCAGGGGCGATTTGGGGTCGTGCGCGGCGTAGCCATGGGACTTCATTGAAAGCTCCTGTTGGTTTGGGTGATGCGGAGCGAAAAAATGCGGGGATTCTTCGCTCCGCTCAGAATGACAAACTTTTACTCGTCGTAGTGGAGGAGGCTGAAGACGTCGTATTCGGGGAACTTGGCGCGGCCTTTGAGGAAGTCGAGCTCGATGGCGAAGGCGAGGCCGGCGATCTCTCCGCCGAGTTGCTTGACGAGCTGGATGGTGGCCTGCATGGTGCCGCCGGTGGCGAGCAGGTCGTCGACCAGGACGACGCGCTGGCCCGGCTGGATGGCGTCGAGGTGGATTTCCAATGAGTCCGTCCCGTACTCCAGGTCGTAGCTGACGTGGGCCGTTGGCGCGGGGAGCTTCTTGGGCTTGCGCACGGGGACGAAGCCGGCGTTCAGCCGGTAGGCCAGCGCGGGGCCGAAGATGAAGCCGCGCGCCTCGATGCCGAGGACCAGGTCGATCTTGCGGCCGATGTAGTGCTGCGCCAGCGCGTCGATGAGCTGCGCGAAGCCGGCCTTGTTCTTGAGCAGGGTGGTGATGTCGTAGAAGAGAATGCCGGGCTTGGGGAAGTCTGGCACTGTTCGGATAAGCTGCTTCAACGGCTCGCAGTCGATTGGTTTTGTCTCACTCATTACCACGCTCCTTCAATCTGAAATGATTGCAACTCGTCGTCTTCGCTCTCGGCTACGGGATGGCTTTCGATGTTGTCGACACGGCTACCGCGGGTGCCGCGGGCCAGCGCCTGGACGAGGTCCTCCAACTGGTCGGGTGTGCCTGCGGCCAGCACCTCGACGTCGCCATCGTCGGTGTTGCGCACCCAACCGCGCAGGCCGATGCGCGCTGCTTCGTACTGCACGAACCAGCGAAAGCCCACGCCCTGCACACGGCCTTTGACCAGATATCGCTGCACCATAACTTTTTTCCTGCGGCCGCTCACTATGCGCGGCTGAGGTACGCGCCTTCGGCGGTGTCGACGCGGACCTTTTCGCCCTCGTTGATGAAGGGCGGGACCGAAACGACGAGGCCGGTCTCCATGGTGGCCGGCTTGGTGACCGACGACGCGGTGGCGGACTTGATGCCCGGCTCGGTCTTGACGACGGTCATCTCGACGAAGGTGGGCAGCTCGATGCCGACGGCCTTGCCGTCGTAAAAACTCACACTGATGGACAGGTTAGGCGTGAGGTACTCGACCGCGTCTCCCAGGGTGTCGCGCTTGAACACGGTCTGCTCGAAGGCGTCGTCCATGAAGTAGAAGTCGTCGCCGTCGTTGTAGAGGTACTCCATCTTGATCTCGTCGACCTTGACGCGGTCGATGGGGTCGGGCGAGCGGAAACGCTCGACGAACATGGCTCCGGTGCGGACATTTTTTAGCTTGGCCTGGATGAATGCGCGCAGGTTGCCGGGCGTGCGGTGCTCGACCGAGAAGACGAGGTGGAGCTGGTCGTTGTGCTTGATGAGCATGCCCGGGCGCATCTGCGTGGCGGGAATTGACATAAGGAAAACCCCTGATTTTTGGCGGTTGTAGGCAGAGGCAGGAACGTCGCCGTCCCGCAAGTCCGCAACCTATCCATTGTATCGTGTCAGGCGGCCGCAGACTTATATGTCGGGTCAGTGCTTTGGATCGTGCAATACATCGTCAATCGTCAAGACGAATCTTGCGTCGATTCCACCTATCAGTCTGGCGACCAGGTTGAAGCACCCTGATGCGAAAGCACCAGTTATCCATCCGGTCAATGCATAGCAAACCATTGTCGCTGCAAGATAGAGGGCTCCGAGAGCCAAACCGGCAGGACGCGGCAAATTGAGATTGATGTTGAGATTAACCAGCGGAGCCACTACGCCGAAGGGCAGGGTCAACGACTGAGCGTTCGTGAATACAAAGACCAAGAAGGCTGCAAAACCGAAGATTGCATATATCACCGATAGAAGAAGGGCAACTGATGCCCAACGGACAGCGAGAATACGCATAATGGTGGAATTGTACGCCGCTAAATAGTAGCGAGCAGGGCGGCGAGGAGCGCGGTGCGCGGGACGAGGTGGTCGATGAGGATGGATTCGTGGGCGGCGTGCGCGCCTTCGCCGACGGCGCCCAGGCCGTCCAGCGTGGGAACGCCGAGGGCGGCGGTGAAGTTGCCGTCGGAGGCGCCGCCGGATGCGGCCTCGTCGAGCTGGAAGCCAAGTTCGGCGGCGAGACGGCGGGCCTGTTTGTAGAGTGCGACGGTTCCCGGCCTGCGCTCCATTTGCGGACGGTTGATGCCGCCGGTAATCTCCAGCTTGCAGTGCGGATCGGCGCAGCGCAGGCTGCGGAAGAGCCGGTCGACGCGGGTGGCGTCGCTCGCTCGGGCGATGCGCACGTCAACCTCGGCGAAGGCGTGCTGGGCGACGACGTTGGCGCGCGTTCCGCCGGAGATGACGCCGGGATTGACGGTGAGGCCGCGACGCAGATCGGTGAAGCCGGCGACGGTCTGGAGGAGGCGCGCAAGTTCGAGGATCGCAGAGTGGCCGCTGGCGAAGTCGACGCCGCTGTGCGATGCGACGCCGGTGACATGGAGGCGGTAGCCGCCGACACCCTTGCGCGCGGTCTTGCAGGCGAGGCCCTGCGCGGGCTCCAGCACGAGAACTGCCTGCGAGGCGAGCGCGAGACGCTCGGTGATGGGGCGCGAGACGGGGCTGCCCACCTCCTCGTCGGGGTTTAAAAGCAGGGCGATGGGGCGGCGGATGCTGAGCTGCGCGAGTGCGCGGATGGCTGCGAGAGCCATTGCAACGCCGGACTTCATGTCGAGGACGCCGGGGCCGTAAATCCGACCGTCGCGCTTGCGCCAGGGCATGGCGCGAAGCGTGCCGAGGGGCCAGACCGTGTCCAAATGGCCGAGCAGAAGGATGGGCTTGCGGGGGCTGCGCGTGGGGCCGAAGCGAAGTTCGAGAATGTCGCCGAAGTGCTTCTGCCGGTGAACTATGACGCGGCCACCGATGGATTTGGCGAGGCTGGCTACGAGGCGCACGGCCTCATCGACGGCGGGCTTGTTGTCGCTGGGCGATTCGACGAGGACGAGATCGCGCAGGGTGGTTGCGAGCCAGGCCGACTGGGAGTTCACGGCTTCGAGGAGTGGGTTTCGATCGTTCATGGAATGTATGGATGGTACCGCAGGGGTGAGCTATTCAAGCGTAGAAAGAACCGGATGAGTTGTGCCAAGTGTGGTAATTTTGCCACACCTCGGAGGTGGTTTCCCGGTTGTAATCTGGACGATAGGGTTGATGGGAGCCCCGTCTTTTGGCACAGAACGCTCACCCCGAGCAGACCATTCGGTCGGAGATCGAGTTTCGCGGCGTGGGGCTGCACAGCGGCGCGGAGGTCTCGATGCGGCTGGTGCCTGCGCCCGCCGGTTCGGGGATTGTCTTCCGGCGGACGGACCTGGACGGCTTCGAGATTCCTGCGACCGGGCGCAACGTCGCCAAGGTAAGCTACGCCACCAGCCTGATGCGCGGAAGCGTGCTGATCTCGACCACGGAGCACCTGCTGTCGGCGCTGATCGGCTTTGGCGTGGACAACGTGATCGTCGAGGTGGACAACCTGGAGCTGCCGATCCTGGACGGAAGCGCGCTGCCCTATGTGGAGGCGTTTCAGGCGGTCGGGTTGAAGCAGCAGCGGCGGCGGCGCGAGTACCTGCGCATCCTGAAGGAAGTCGAGGTGCGCGAGGGCGGCAAGTTTATCGGCGTTTATCCCGGCACGGGCTACGGCATCGACTACACCATCGACTTTCCGCAGCCCATCGGATCGGCGCGGTTCCAGGGCGACCTGGAGAGCGGCGACTACGCGCGGTTGATTGCTCCTGCGCGGACCTTCGGCTTCAGGGAGGACGAGGCAAAGCTGCGCGATATGGGGCTGATTCGCGGCGCGTCGGAGGCGTGCGTGATTATTTTGACCGCCGAGGGAGTGCAGAATGGGCCGCTGCGCTTTGCCGACGAGTTTGTGCGGCACAAGGTCCTGGACCTAATCGGCGACCTGGCGCTGGCGGGACGGAGGATCCAGGGACGGGTGGTTGCGGAGCGGGCGGGCCACGCCATGCACACCGCGCTGGTGCAGCGGCTGATGCGCGACCGCTCGGCGTGGGAGCTGGCGCACGTCTACGATGAGGCTCCCGAGCCGGTAGAGGTGGGCGCTGGCGCGGGCAAGATGGCGGAGACGCTTGCCGTCCATGCGTAGCGCTTCTGTGCGGAGGAGAGCGTGAGCCGAATCGCTGCCATTGCGCTGGGCTCGAACCTTGCCTCGCTGTGGGGCGACCGCGAGGCCAACCTGCGCGAGGCGGTGAGGCGCGTGGGGAAGCTGGGTGAGGTGCGCGCAGTCTCGTCGTTCCATGACACCGCGCCGGTGGGCTACGCCGATCAGCCGAACTTCCTGAACGGCGCGATGCTGCTGGAGACGGAGCAGGAGCCGGTGGAGCTGATGCGCGCGCTGCTGGCGATCGAGCGGGCGATGGGGCGGGACCGCGCTGTTGTCACTGACGCGGAGCAATCCGGCGCGGCCCCGATCAAAGGCCCGCGCACGATCGACCTCGACCTGCTGCTGATGGACGACTTGGTTTTGGATGCGGATGAGCTGACGCTGCCGCATCCGGCGATGGCGGAGCGGCGCTTTGTGCTGGAGCCGCTGGCAGAGATTGCGCCTGCGATGGTCGATCCAGTCTCTGGGCGCACAGTGGCGGAGATGCTGGCGCGGCTGGCCGGTCGCTAGCGCAGATCGGCCATGACGGCGGGGACGGGCGGGCCGGCGAGATTCATCTTCAGGCCCACGATCTTCAGCGTCCAGGCGTAGTCGCAGGGCTTGTCGGCGGGAAGCTTGACCTTGAGGCCGTCGGCGTCCTGGGTGAACTTGAGTTTGCCGGGACTGCCCAACAGTGTCACGCTGGCGATCTTGCCTTCTGGAACCGCGCCGTCCAGGGCCTTGCCCTTGGCGAGCGATGTAATGAGGGCGGTGTCGCCGGGCCAGGACTGCGCGATGGCATAGAGGTTGTCGCCCTTGACGGTGAAGCGATAGACGACGGGCTTGGGGCCTTGAGCCGTGGCGTCTGCGTCAGGCGGGCGCGGTGTCCGTGGCGGGCGTGGCGTGGCTGTAGCCGGCGCGGCGACTCCCACGGTGGGGCCCTGTTCCGCTGCGGCTGCGGCGGCTGCTTCCGGGCGCCGCATGGCTCCACTGCGCGGAGGCAGGGGCGTGAAGCCTTCGCCGTCGACGATCCAGTTGTGGGTCCCGTAGACAGCCTCTCCGTTGACGGCGAGCCACTTGCCGACTTCCTTGAGCGCGGTGCGCTGCTGATCGTTGATGGCGCCGGTGCCGGTGGGAGAGAGGTTGAGCAGAAGGTTTCCGTTCATGCTGAGGATGGTGCATAGCTCGTTGATGACGGAGCCTGCGCCGCGGAAGGTCTCGACCGGATTGGCGGTGGAGTAGCCCCAGGTGCTGCCGATGGGCTCTTCGGCGTCCCAGATGCCGGTGAGGATCTGGGTCGGGCCGCGCGGGTTGAGCTTCTCGAACTCCAGCACGCTGCCGGCGAGAAAGGCGGAGTCCTTGGTCAGGAAGGTGACCGGCTTGTGCCACTGGAGGGCGCGGTTGTAGTAGTACGCGGCCACCTTCAGCTTGAGCGGATCGTAGTCGCGCGAGTTGATGCCGTTGTCGTACCAGAAGATGTCGGGCTGGTACTGGTCGATCAGCTCCATGCTCTTGAGCACCCAGTCCTGAAGGAACTCCACGAGCCGCGCGTCGGAGTGGCCGGTCCAATAGAAGTTGGCGAACTTCGGGTCGTCGAGATCGGTCTTGACTCCCGGCGGCGGGTGGATGAAGGTGTAGTGCTCGATGTTGTGGCTGGCGACGCCGAACTTCAGCCCGACCTTGCGCGTGGCGACGGCCATCTCGCCGACCAGATCGCGGTGCGGGCCCATATTGAAGGCGTTGAAGGGATTGGTGGCGCTGTTCCACAGGGAGAAGCCGTCATGATGTTCGACGGTGGGCGCGAAGTACTTTGCGCCCGACTCCTTCACCAGCTCGGCAACGTCGTCCGCGTTGAAGTCCTTGGCGGTGAAGAGCGGGATGAAGTCCTTGTAGCCGAACTTGTCCGGCGGGCCGAAGTTCTGAGTGTGCCAGGCGGAGAAGGAGTGATCAACGCCGGCTGAGGGTGCTGCGGAGTACATGTACTTCTCGTACCACTCGTTGTGGTAGGCGGGGATGGAGAAGAGGCCCCAGTGCATGGTGATGCCGAACTTGGCGTCGATGAACCACTGCGGCACGCTGTAGTTGGCGCGGATGGAGTCCCAGGTCGGCTGCACGGGGCCGGGCGCGACGGGCGTCTTGGCGGCCGCTGCTGCGGCGACGATCTCCGGGGTCACGGGAGGGCCGGACTGCGCGGCGGCAAGGCTGGGCAGCAAGACGAGCAGGAGGACGGTGAGGATCGCCAGATGCAAGGAGGCGCGCAAGGCTGTGGGGCGGAACATGGGTTCTCTCCAGATAGATTTCAATCGAGGGTTGAGCTTTGTGTTGCCGGCGGCGCAGAGGATGGTTCACGGTACTCCTGCCGCGACGGATGAGGCAAGAACATAGCGTGCGGAGATGGCCGTAAATACGTCGCGGACTTATCAGGTCCCGGTGGAACGAGGCAGGTTGAGTACACCCACGTCGATCGTTTACTTCCACGCTTGCTCCAGAGCGCATCTCATTAAAGATGAGTGAGGCCGCGCGGAGACACACGGATACGAGACAAGCCGGATGGCACCGTGCTGGGAGCAGAATGACGGAGATTCGCAAGACTGAGGTTCAAGGCGTGGCAAAGATCTACTGGGCGGCAGGCTGTTCGATGCTCTGCCTGATGCTGGCATCGCCGTTCATCGGCGCCGGGGCGTCGACAGCCGCGCCGCCAGAGGCCGACTCGGCGCAGCAAATTGTGGCTACCATGCTGGCCAATGAGGATGTGGCGGCGCAGCATAAAGGCCATTATGCGTATCTTTCGAAGGAACGCTCCGACCGCACCGGAGGCCATCTGTGGGCGGAAAAAGTGGTGGAGACGAACGCGGGCAAGGTGCGCATGCTGCTGGAGGAGGATGGCCAGCCGCTCAGCCCGGAGCGCATCGCGCAGGAGCGCGGACGGCTCGCCGGCGTGGTCGCCGATCCGGCGGCCTTCCAGCGGAGGGAGCAGGCGCTGAAGGACGATGAGTTGCACGCCAGGACGATGCTCACGCTTCTGCCCAAGGCCTTCCTCTTCGGCGATGTGCGCGAGCAGGGGGACGAGCTGCTGATCGACTTCCGCCCCAACCCGGAGTACGAGCCGCAATCGCTGGAAGAGCGCGTGCTGCATGGCATGTCCGGCTCCATGATGATCGACGCGAAGGCGATGCGCCTGCACCACATTGAAGGGCGCATGCCCACGGACGTCAGCATCGGCTTCGGCCTGCTTGCCACCATCCACGCCGGAAGCAGCTTCGCCACCTCACGCGACCCAACCAGCAACTCCGCCACGCCCGAGTGGAAGACCACCCTGATCGACAGCGCCATCGACGGCAGAGCCATCCTCTTCAAAGCCATCGCCAGGAACGAGCACGCCGAACACAGCGACTTCGTCCGCGTGGCCAACGACCTGAGCGTCGCTCAGGCAGTCGCGATCGCAGAGCAGTAGTCGCCTGCTAAAACTTCAGCGGGGTGAAGGCTCCGTCCTTCGCGATGGCGAGCTGGATGGGGCGCGGCGGGCCCATCGGTGGCACCGTCACTTCAACCCAAAGCTCTTCGTGTGGCTTCAAGGGAGTGGGGGTTGTCGCTGTGTCTGGGATAAAAAAGTCCACGCCCTGGGAGAGCGTGGCGCGTTCGCAGGGTCGGTTGCCCCAGAGCGTTACTTCGTCGGTCAGCTCCGGGCGGTCGGTGTCGCTGGCCAGGACCGGCACCAGCTTGCCGTCGTGCACTACCGGCCTGACCGTCCATCGCCAGTAGCCGGGAAGATTCGGATTGTATCCAGGCGTGTGGTGCGCCTGGTCGCGGGGTAGAGCGCAGGCGTCGACGGCGAACTGTAGCGCCAGATAGCGCCCGCGAAACGGCTGGTTCGTGTTGAACTGCGCCGCTCGCACCCAGATGCGTGGACAGGTCTTGCGCTCGTAGAAATACTTTCCAGCGATGCTCAGAACCAGCATCGCCTGTATTACAAGCAGCAGAATCGCGCGGTTTGTTTGACGGGAAGAGTTCATGCCGAGACCTCCGCGATGCTGGCTACCATTCGGCGTCGCGTCTTCTCCAAGGCCCAGCCGCCGGCGAGGAAGAGGACGCCGAGGACGATCAGTCCCAGTGAACGGTCCAGCTTGCCCATTACATCGGAGAAGTAGAACCACATCACGGTCAGGGCGAAGGCTGCGATGCTGAAGTTCACAACTGCACGGCTGGCCTCGCGCACGCCCCACCAGGCGAGAAAGACGCAGGTTGCGGCGACCACGGCGTACATCGTGACCGACGGCTCAGTATGCCTCCAACCGTATCTTTCGGTCTTCACCACGTTCAGCCACGGGATAAGGAAGGCCATCGCCGTGACAGCGGCGCAGGGCAGAAGACCCTTGCGGTTTGCCAGCCATCCGCCGAGCAGGGTGAGCAGCAGGATGGCGTAGGCTCCCATGCGCAACGAGATCGGCACGAAGCCCCAGTCGTGGCGGTAGTAGCCGTTCCAGTTCCATCCATCCGCCAGGATCGGAGCCGAGATGATGAGCGAGACACTGGCTACGGCGAAGAGAATTCCGAAGACGACCTTCCGTCGCGAGTGCAGGAAGGCGGTGAGATAAACTGCGGCGATTACAGCGATCATCCGCGCGATATACACTTGCGATCCGTTGTAGACATCCGCGCGATAGAACCATTCGCAAAGAATCCATGCGGGAAACAGGAGCAGCGCCAGCGTCTGCTGGAACTCGTCGCCCAGCAGAGCCCAGCCCGCTGCCGCACAGATCGCCCAGAGCATCACTGCGGCGGGCCAATGCTCCTGCATGTTGAAGATCTGGCCGACGAGTGCGATCGCCGCGCCGCAGGCTACCGTTCCCAGCGCGTGCATGGTGGTGGCAAATCCGGGGAAGCGTTCGCTGGAGAGGACGCCAGCGACGTGGAAGAGCGCGAGCATGGCCATCACCAGCGCAAGGCGCGAGAGCGGCGAAACGTCGTCCCAGTGCGCCGCGACGAAGAGCAGAACACCCGCGCCGAGAAGAATACCGCCAAGAACCAGAGCGAGAATTACCTGCCAGCGTCGACCGCTGGGCTTGGCCTGTGACTCCTCATAGCGGCGAATCGCGGATTCGGTTGCTTCATCCAGAAGCCCAGCGCCACGCCAACGAACCAAAAACTCTTCAAACGCGTGCATTTGTGTCTCCACAATTCCACAACAGTAGAGCAGAATGGCGACTCGGGCACAAGCAGATGCGCATTAAATTGCGCAGCCCACGTCTCGCATATAAGACGTGAGCTGCGTGGGGCTTGGATCGTTCAGAAGGTGCCGAGCTTGACGTGCAGCACTGCGCCGGGGGAACTGAAAAACAATCCGCTGTCCGCCTCGTCGCCGTTCCAGAGGCGGCCTGGCTTCCAGTCGGAGCCCTCATAGTGGCCCTCCTGCACGCGCAGAAACTGGGTCTGCACGGTCTGTGGATGGACCGTGCGATGGAAGCTGACCTGGGCGTCGATGCCGATGACGAGAAACTCATCGGTCGCGATGGGCGCGATGAGGACGCGGCCCATCTTAAGGCGTGCGGAGGGGGAACCGCCGTCGTTTGGCACGGCGGAATCGAAGGCTGGGGGGAAGCTGACCAGCGCGGTCCAATCGCCGAAGGTCAGTTCGATCTGCGCCAGTCCCGGCTCTTCCACCGCGGTCTTCATCTTGCCCTCGTATTGCAGCTTCGCGATGACATCGCCGGAGGGGACGAGAAGGCGGTTGTTCTCGGCCAGTCCCTGCCGTTCAACATCCAGCTTGCCGTCGGGGCCGAAGGAGACGCGGTCGATGCCGAAGGGCGAGAAGCCGAAGGAGCCCGCGCCGATGGCCAGAAACTCGAGGCGGCCTTGACCGTCGTTGCCGCGGGTGGCGCCGTAGCCATCGGTCTCAGGGATGAAGAGCGCATTGTCCGGGCGGGTGTACTGCTGCATCACGTTGATGAAGCCCTGCACTCCGGGCACGTGGATGTCTGGTGCGATGACGTCAATGTGCGGCCCGGCGGCCTTCCACATGTCGAGCATGTTGTAGGTGGGGCCTCCGCTGGGATAGTCCACGCCGGGAATGGTGCTGATGGGGTAGGCGCGCGGGCTCTTCAGCCAGTTGTTGACGTACATGGGCAGGGCCATCTGCTTCTTTCCGGCCTCGGCCACCTTGTCGATGTAGTTGGCGGTGGCGTAGGCGGCGAAGGCCTCGTCGGCGTCGTCGCCAAAGAGAGCTTTCCAGTTGCCGGCGGGCTTGTGCAGGGCCTGGGCGATCTCCGGCGGAACATTGGCTTCAAACTGCTTCTGCGCCATGGCGGAGAAGTCGCGCACCGCGCCCAGCGCGCCCGGCTCGTTCTCCAGTTGCATCATGATGACGGTGTGCTGGGTTCCGTCGATCTGGCGCAGGTGGGCCATCAGGTGCGCGAAGGCCGCGGCGTCGGCGTTGTAGTTGGCGGGCGAGTTGGGCGAGAGCACATCGATGGGCAACCCGGCGGGCGTAATCATGCGGGGAAAGCGCCTGGTGTCGCTCTTGACCCACTCCGGCGCATAGTGCATCTTGCCGTTCTTCCATGTGGCGAACCAGAGCAGGATGAGGCGCACATGATGGGCGCGCGCCTGCTGCACCACGTTATCGACCACCGAGTCGTCGAACTTGCCCTCGCTCGGTTCCAACTGCTCCCAGTAGACGGGAACCTCCAGCGTGTTCACATGCATGGCAGCGGCCATGGGCCAGAGAGCTGAGAGCTTCTCCGGCCAGCCGCTGGAGTTGGAGACCTGCGCGCCCAGCATCAGATACGGCTTGCCATCGACCATCAGGGCGTAGCGGCCATCCTGATGGGCCATGCGCGGCATCTCCTGCGCGGCAGGCGACTGCGCGGCCAGCGATGCCGGGACCAGAAGAGAGGAGAGCAGAAGAGCGTTCAGGCGGGTGCTGCGGACGATGCTGGAAAGCTTCATGGTTCTGGGCCTCACGGGGGAATCTGGTTCGGGACCGCAAGAAATTGTACACGCGCGGCGAGGGCTGCGTTGCCGCCGGAGAGGTGAGAACAGGCATACTGGATGGATGGCTCGCAGGTTTGAAATCGGCGCGGCAGCGGAATCCGGCGGTCGGCGCGGCAAGCTGCACCTTCCCCACGGAGCGGTGCAGACGCCGGTCTTCATGCCGGTTGGGACGGCGGCGACGGTGAAGGCGGTGCCGCAGGAGACGCTGGAGCAGATTGGCGCGAACGGCGCGGGCGCGGAACTGATTCTGGCCAACACCTATCACATGACCCTGCGCCCCGGCCACGAACTCATCCGGCGCATGGGCGGCCTGCATCGCTTCATGAGCTGGAGCAGGCCACTGCTGACGGACTCCGGCGGCTTCCAGGTCTTCAGCCTGGCCAAGCTGCGCAAGGTGACGGAGGAGGGGGTCGAGTTCCGCTCGCACTTGGACGGCAGCCTGCACTTCTTCTCGCCGGAGCACTCGATGGAGGTGCAGATCGCGCTGGGCGCGGACATCATCATGGCATTCGACGAGTGCGTGGAGACGCCCGCGACATGGCAGCGCACGCGCGATTCGATGAGCCTGACGCACGCGTGGGCGAAGCGGTCGAAGGAGTACTTCGAGGCGCACAAGAATGAAGTCCCATGGGCGGAAGAGTTAGCAGGACGCACGCAGTCACTAGTCCGCCGCACGCAGTGCCTCTTCGGAATTGTGCAGGGCGGCATGTACCCCGATCTGCGCCGCGAGTCGGCCGAGCGGCTGGTGGAGATGGAGTTCGACGGCTACGCCATCGGCGGGCTGGCCGTGGGCGAGCCGCCGGAGGTGACGCGCGAGATGATTGCGCGCACGCTGGAGATTCTGCCGCGCGACCGTCCGCGCTACGTGATGGGCGTGGGCTATCCCGACCAGATTGCGGAGTACGCGCGCATGGGCGTGGACATGATGGACTGCGTGCTGCCCACACGCGCCGCACGCCACGGGCTGCTCTTCCGCGCGCCCGAGCCCGGCGAGCGGCAGCCGGTAGAAGATGCGATTGGCGAAGAAGAGAGCGGATTCGACCGGCCCGGCGAAAGATGGACTGGCGAGTCTGTCGACAGCCCTTCAGCCATCCGCATGAACATCAAGCGCGTGGAGTACGCGGAGGACCAGCGCCCTATCGACCCCGCCTGCGCGTGCCCTGTCTGCCGACGCTACACGCGGGCCTACCTGCGGCATCTCTTCATGGCGCGCGAGCCGCTGGGTACGACACTGAATTCGATCCACAACCTGGCGTTCTACCTGGACATTATGGAGCGAGTGCGCGGGGAGCTGGCAACGGTCTAGCCGCGCTGGTAGCAGTTTGCGAGCGCCGCTTCGATCAGCTTTGCGGTACGCGCGATGGGCAGTCCCATGACGTTGAAATAATCCCCGTCGATGCGCGGAATCCAGCGGGCGGCGTAGCCCTGGATGCCGTAGGCTCCGGCTTTGTCCAGCGGCTCGGCGGTGGCGCAGTACGCGGCCAACTCCGCTTCGGGAATCTCTGAAAATGTAACCTCGGTGGTTTCAGCTCCGCTCACCACGCCTGCACGGGTCACCGCAGCCACGCCGGTGAGGACCTGGTGGGTGCGTCCGGAGAGACGGCGCAAGATGCGCGCCGCGTCGGCAGTGTTCGCGGGCTTGGCCAGAATCTGGCCATCGCAGACGACGGTTGTGTCCGCGCCAAGAACGATCAATGGACCCGAGGAAGAATCGGGTGCCCCATTCATGACGGTTTCATCGTCATGAGTGGGATTTGCATGTCGAACAAAGACTGCCTGTGCCTTCTCCACGGCCAGGCGCAGCACATACGCGGAGGGCCCCTCGCCCGCGCGCTGCGACTCGTCCACATCGGCGGATTCCACGGTGAAGGAGAAGCCAGCCTGGGCCAGCAGCTCGCGCCGCCGCGGCGAGACCGAAGCAAGAATCAATCGCGCTGACTGCGGCAATGTCGCGTCTAAAGTCAAAAGCGTACCTCAGGGGCTAAAGCCCCATGGAGTTTGCAACATTTACGGCACGGCTAAAGCCGTGCCCTTAAGCAAAACATGATTTACCGCGGTTCTGCACTCGAACAAAACCTTGTCGCCTTGTGGAGTTCTTTGGCCGAGAGAACAGCGCGGAGCGAGGCCGGACTACCGCGCCACCACATCCATCTTGCGCCGTTCCGTTTCAAGGTAGGTGTAGCGGATGCGGTGGATGACGGTGATGGTGGAGAAGACGGCCAGCACCCAGAGGCAGGACGCCATCACTCCCCAGCGGTTGAAGAGCGCGCCCAGGATGACGGTCACGATGCGCTCCGGCCGCTCCATGAAGCCGACCTTGCAGCTTCCGATCAGCGCCTCAGCCCGTGCGCGGGTGTAGCTCACCATGAGGCAGGCGGTCATGACAAAGGCCACCAGGCCGACGTAAAAGAGCCGGTTGCCGCGCGCGTAGTAGATGAGCAGGCCGAAGAAGATGGCCACGTCGGAGTAGCGGTCCATGACGGAGTCGAAATACGCGCCGAAGACGGAGACCTGGTTGGTCTTGCGCGCCACGCGGCCGTCCACCATGTCGAAGATGCCCGCGCCGATGATGATGAGCCCGGCGTAGAAGAACATGCGGTCGGCGTTGTGTCCGCGCGCGAAGCCGAAGAAACAGGCTGCGACGATGTTGATCACCAGCCCGAGGAAGGTCAGCACGTTGGGCGAGATTTTGGTCAGCGCCAGCCCGTTCACGATCTTCTGCAGCAGCCATCCGCTGCCCCTGCCAAATTCACTCGTCCAGGTCATTGAAGTGCCGTCATTGAACTCTTGTCTTGAACTCTCGTCGCTGATTCGCAGCGCTCCGCTCACCGCCATCGTTTTGCCGGGTCATAACTTACCCGGCCACACCATCCTCGCCCGCAATATCTTCTTCCAACACATCGTGGATCGTTGTCAGCTTGAGCACCTCCAGCTCGCGCTTGCCGTTGGGCGTCACCACGGTGGCCACGTCGCCGACCTGCTTGCCCAGCAGCGCGCGCCCGATGGGCGACGTGGTCGAGATCAACCCCTGGGTCACGTCGGACTCCTCGCTGGTGACCAGCTTGTAGGTGATCTCCTCGTTCTTGCTGGAATCGAAGACCACCACGGTGGCGCCAAACCCCACCTTGTCGCGCGGAAGGTTCACCAGGTTGACCATCGCCAGCTCGCCCATGCGCTTCTTCAACTGGCCCAGGCGCGCGTTCACAAACACCTGGCGCTGCTTGGCCATGTGGTACTCGGCGTTCTCGCTCAGATCGCCCATTGCGACCGCGCGCTTGATCTCGGCCGGCAGCTCGGTGGTGAGCTCGCGCTCCAGCAACTTAATCTCTTCCACCAACCGCTTCATAATCTGTTCTGGCATTGGGGCCTTCCGGAATCTTCCTGCGCACACGCGCTCAGCCGCCTGCAGCGGCGGCGCGTTCTGTATCGAACCTCCATTATACGTCCCCGACCGCGCCAATCCATCCCGCGCCCGTTACTCCTGGGCCGTCCGGTTTGCCCGCGCGTCCAGAAACGATTGCAGGATCAGGACCGCGGCCACCTGGTCGATGATCTGCCTGCGCTCGCGCCCCGCCGCGTGGCCTCCCGCGTCCAGATGGCGGTGGGCTTCGGTGGTCGTCAGCCGCTCGTCCCACAGGTGCACGGTGAGGCCGAACTGGGCGCGCAGCTCCTCGGCGAACTGTTGCGCCTTGGCCGCCTGCGGGCTCTGGTCGCCGGACATGTGCAGCGGATTGCCGACGACGGCTTCGGCTACGGCGTGCTTGCGCAGGACGCGGGCGATGGACTTCATGTCGGCGCGGTGGCCCCCCTTCCCACCAGTCCGGTGCAGGGTGAAGAGCGGCTGCGCGGTGTAGCCCAGCGGGTCGGAGAGGGCGACGCCGATGCGCCGGTCGCCCACGTCGAAGGCGACGACGCGGCGAACCAAGCGAGCCTCGGGGGGCTGGGGTCCGGCGGTCTTAGGGACCAACTCCGCGCGCGCTGCATCCATCTGGCGAGTGTAGAGCAAACCAGTTTCGCAAGGAAGCGCGGAGGGGGCGGGCCTTCGTGCGCGGGCTGGCGGGCGGATCGGCGGCTATTGGGTGTCCCCCCTCCCCCCCGGGGGGGTAGCGTAAAGTATTCAATAATCGCAACTTAAGCTCGCGCTAAACGCGCGAGACGTAGTAAAGGCGAAGATCCGCCGGGTTGTTTGCGCCGACGGCAAGAAGAGACAACAGCACATGAACAGACAATGCCCCCTATTTAAATTGTACGCGGTTGAGCATAACTACTATGCCAAGTATTTTTGAGGGGGAAGTGATTGGTGCGGCGTTGGTTGGAGGCGCGGCGGAGGCTCGAGGGGCTTGACACGCGATTTTGCTGGTGTTTTTGAGGGTGGAAATTTTGCGGCGGGGGATGAGAGCTTGATTGCCACTCGTGGCAGAAGGCCCGGGGCTAAAGCCCCTTGAATCCATTGGCTTTCTTCAGGGGGCTGAAGCCCCCTGCTCCCTCCGAAAGCAAAGACGGGAGTTTTCCGCGGCGCGTGAAATCACCCCAGCGAGCAAAGACGCTCGCCGGGAACCCCGATACGCGGGCCCTTCCGGGGGTTGGCGGTTGACGCAGGTGTCCGAGGTTGCGCGGAGGTCCGATCCCACATCTCAGAAACGAGATGTGGGGCACCCGCACCCGGCCTTCATTCCGCTTCAATGATCAGGGGATTGAAGTTGGTGTTTACATCAAAAAAGTCCTCGTCTTCTGCTCTTTTGAGGTGTCCCACTATCCAGTAAGTCCACGGTGTCAGAACAATTTCAACGCCGGATTTCAGTACCCATCCAGTTAGAACCGATTCCCACAAAAGTCCCCGAGGAATTACACCGTAGAGAGCAATGACGTAGAACAGAGTTGTATTAGCGAGTTCACTTACGACAGTAGAACCCACAGTTCTTGTCCACAGGTATTTGCCGTTGGACCAAATCTTCATCTTCGCGAGTACATAGTCATTCAGGAAGCCGCCAACCCAGACCGCAACCCAGCCCCCGACTAAGATGCGCGGAACACTGCCCAGGACTCGCACATATGCGGCGTTGTCATGGAATCCGATAGCTGGAGAAACGTGTGCGGCTATGGCATAGAGTACTCCGGCTAGAACTGAAGAGAAAAAAACTTTCCATATGACGCTTCGACCTCGCGCGTATCCGTACACCTCTGTAAGTACATCTCCGAAGATATATGTGAATGGGAAATAGAGCACCGTTACTGAAACTGGGAAATTACCAATCTGAATAATCTTCCCAGCAGTGACATCAGACACGAGTTGGAAAGTTATATAAGCAGCAGTGAGCCATCCTAGGTATCGATATGTTTTGAGCGAACTCATGCTCTCGCTGTTAGTCATGCGGATTTCTCTTTCGGCGATGTAAACTCGATTACATTCGAACCTGCATCGAAGTGGCCTCGCTCAACCTCTATAGTGCTAAGTGAGCTTGGTGCTTCAGAGACGAGAGCTCGAGCAATCGTATGTGCAAGTGCCGGCTCAATGCGTCCATAGTGATGAGCGATCCCTTCGTGCAATTGATCTCCACGAAACGCAAGCGTTTTCTCCCCGTGCGTCGGAACATTCACGGTGTAGAAGATGTATGGGTAGTCGTCCCAGTTGTACGGTAGGCGCAGGATTTGAACCAGTTCCTCCACCTTTCCGTAACCTCTCTGATCGATGACCAATTGCGCGTAGGCTTTGAAAATTGCATAGTATCCATTGATTTCCCGTTGTGCCCGATCGCGCGAAACGAGAAAAGTGTATTGAACATTCCTTGCAAAGTTGTACTCTACCGCTTCTTCCAAAATCGACGACGGTTTGGCGACTTTGTCTGCAACGACAATGACTCTGCGAAGATTCTGCATATCTCTTTCGATTGCACCCAAGTCTCTTACAGCTATCCCATTAGGAAGATCAACCGTATCGCTAGGATTCGCATGGGGCCGCAGATAGATCACATAGAGCGTGCGGGCCGCCATGGTAACGCCGAGGATGATTGGGACAATTGTTAGTATCGTTTCCATTCATCTTTACCGAGAGAAATATCCCGTTCGACCCAAAGCGAAAAATGCATATGCGAAAGCTGCAAACGCACAGGTCAACTGGGGTCGGACATGAGTTTTAAAAGGTAATCCTGTTAGTTCAAGATGTGCGACTCCCGTGAATATGGTCATGTAGTAAACGCTGGCACCAGCACATGTTGCAATGATTAAGACGGTAAATAAGAGATCCCACGGACTTGGTTTGCCCGGTATCTTCTCGAAAAGTACCAAAGCACTTGTAGCAGTTAGCGATGTTGTGAAAAAAAAGAGACCTCCATCTCCTAGAAGGATCGGTAGGCTATGATCTCTTCCTAGAGCATATAGCACAACGTAGAGCAGCCAAACTTGAACTAGCCCCCCGATAATCGTGGAGGTGCTAAATAGCGCTACTTTACCAATCGATACGAGTTTTGGCTTGGGCTTAGGAGTTCTGGACACAAAACCTCGCGCACAAGAAACAGTAGACGAACAGCGTAGAGCAATTGAACCATAGCGTCCCCCCATGCGCAAGACTCAAATAGTTCCCCCCAGCAAAGATGAGATCTCTCTTGTCCTTATGAAGCGTCGAATTCAGAATTTGACATCTGGTTCATCACTCAACGGTGACGGATTTGGCGAGGTTGCGGGGCTGGTCTACGTCGCAGCCGCGGCGGACGGCGATGTGGTAGGCGAGGAGTTGCAGGGGGACGACCTCCAGGATGGGGAGGAGCAGCTCCGGGGCGGGGGGGATGTGGATGGTGTGCTCGACGAGCTGGGCGATCTGGCGGTCGCCCTCGATGGCGATGGCGATGACGCGGCCGGAGCGGGCGGTGACCTCCTGAATGTTGCTGAGGGTCTTCTCGTACTTGAGGACGGAGGCGGGGTCGGCGGGGTCCTGGGTGGCGATGACGACGACGGGGAGGGTCTCGTCGATGAGGGCGTTGGGGCCGTGCTTCATCTCTCCGGCGGGGTAGCCCTCGGCGTGGATGTAGCTGATCTCCTTGAGCTTGAGCGCGCCTTCGAGGGCGATGGGGTAGTGGATGCCGCGGCCGAGGAAGAGGAAGTCGTTGGAGGTGGAGAAGACGCGGGCGAGAATTGCGCACTGGTCGTCCACCGCGCGCAGGACCTCTTCGAGCTTGCCGGGGATTTTGTTGAGTTCGGCGACGAGTTGGATGGATTGGGCATCCGTGACGGTGCCGCGGAGCTGTGCCATGTGCAGCGCGAGGAGGAAGAGCGCGGTGAGCTGGGCGGTGAAGGCCTTGGTGCTGGCGACGCCGATCTCGGGGCCGGCGTTGGTGGTGATGGTTCCCTGGGCCTCGCGGCAGACAGCGGCGCCGACGACGTTGCAGATGGCGATGGTGCGGGAGCCGAGGGAGTGGAGCTCGCGCTGGGCGGCGATGGTATCGGCCGTCTCGCCGGACTGGGTGATGAGGAGGCCGATGGATGCGGGGTCGGCGATGGGCGAGCGATAGCGGAACTCGCTGGCGTAGTCGACTTCGGTGCGCAGGCGGGCGAGGCGCTCGATCATGAACTTGCCGGCGAGGCCAGCGTGCCAACTGGTGCCGCAGGCGGCGATGGTGATCTGAGTGCAGGCGCGGAGATCGGCGTCGGAGAGCTGCATCTCGGAGAGGAAGACGCGGCCGGTGTCGGCGGAGACGCGGCCGAGGATGGTGTCGCGGACGGCGCGCGGCTGCTCGTTGATCTCCTTGAGCATGAAGTGCTTGTAGCCGGACTTTTCGGCCTGGATGGGGTCCCAGGCGATGCGCTGGATGCGGAGGGGGATGGGCGCGCCGTCGAAGCCGGTGAGGGCGATGCCGGAGGGGGTGAGGATGGCGAGTTCGCCGTCGGCGAGGAAGTGGATGTCGCGCGTGTGATGGAGGATGCCGGGAACGTCGGATGCGAGGAAGAATTCGCCGTCGCCGAGGCCGAGGACGACAGGCGGGCCAAAACGCGCGGCGACCAGCTTGTCGGGCTCGTTGGCCGAGAGGACGCCGATGGCAAAGGCGCCGGTGAGACGCTTGACGGCGCGGCGGACGGCCTCCTCCAGCGGAATGGCGGGCTTGCGGCGGGGGAGGGTGAGGACGGCTTCGGGTGCTGGCCGCACGGGCGGACGCGCTACGCGCAACGAGGCCAATCTAACGACTGCAGTGCTTTCATTCGCCTCGACGGTACCCTCGTTCTCCTGACTGGCGGCGAGGCTGAGCTCGTTCTCGATGGTCACATCCTCTTCATCTTCGGCGGCGAGGTTGAGCTCGTTCTCGATGAGGTGGGCGATGATCTCGGTGTCGGTCTCGGAGACGAACTTGTGGCCGCGGGCGATGAGTTCGGCCTTGAGGGCGAGGTAGTTCTCCACGATGCCGTTGTGCACGACGACGAGCGTGCCGGAGCCGTCGCGGTGGGGATGGGCGTTCTCCTCGGTGGGGCGGCCGTGGGTGGCCCAGCGGGTGTGGCCGATGCCGAAGGTGCCAGAGATGGGGCTGGCGGCGATGGCGGCCTCAAGGTTGCACAGCTTGCCGGGGGCGCGACGCAGCTCCAGGCCCTGCGGGCCGCCGGCGACGGCGATGCCGGCTGAGTCGTAGCCGCGGTACTCCAGGCGGCGAAGACCGTTGAGGATGATGGGGACGGGAGGCTTGGGGCCGATGTAACCGACGATTCCGCACATAGATTGAGTGTAGATTGTTCGCGTGGGATTTTGTGAGTTGAAGGAGATGGGACTTTTGGGTGAGCGATTGAGGACGGAACGAAGGCGCGCGGAGTGGTAGTTTGGTGGTGGCTGCGGAGAGGCCTCAAGCGAATGCATATTCTGGTGCTGAATCCCGGGTCGTCGTCGATCAAGTTCTCGATGCATGAGGTGGGCGAGGGTGCGGGTGCGAAAGGCGCGGGCGCGAATGCGGAGGGCTCGGCGGAGCTTCGCACGCTGTATGAGGGCGAGCTGGGCGGGATCGGCGGCCGGCAGGAGAAGCTGGCGTTTCGCGATGCGGCGGGGAACGACCTGAGCGGCAGGCTGGGCAAGGTGAAGCCCGGCTCGATGCAGGAGGCGATTGCGGTGGTGGAGCGCGCGGTGGGGTTGGATGGTCTGCCGCCGCCGGACGCGGTGGGCTATCGCGTGGTGCATCCGGGAGCGCATCTGCGGGGACATCAGCGGCTGACGGCGGAGGTGCTATCCGAGTTGCGCGAGGCGTGCGAGTTCGCTCCGCTGCACGACCCGGAGGCGCTGGCGATGATCGGCGAGATGATGCGGCGCTTCGCGGATGTGCCGCACGTTGCGTGCTTCGACACGGTCTTTCACGAGACGATGCCGGAGGAGGCGACGGTGTATGCGCTGCCGTATGCGGTGCGGCGGCAGGGCGTACGGCGGTATGGATTTCATGGGCTGTCGTGCGAATCGGTGGTGGCGCAGATGCGCGAGGCGGTGGGGCTGGAATTTCCGCAGTCCATGCTGATTGCGCACCTGGGCAGCGGGTGCAGCGTGACGGCGTGCATCGAGGGCAAGTCTGTGGACACGACAATGGGGCTGACGCCGACCGGCGGAGTGATGATGGGGACGCGGACCGGCGACCTCGATCCCGGCGTGGTTCTGTTCCTGATGCGGCAGGCGGGCGCGACGGCGGATTCCGTGGAGCGGATGATCGATGGCGACGCGGGGCTGAAGGCGCTGGGCGGGGTGAACGACATGCGCGAGCTGCGCAAGAGAGTGGCCGAGGGCAACACGCGGGCGGGGTTGGCGATTCGCGTCTTCTGCCGCACGGTGGTGAAGGCGATTGCGGGATTCATCGCACTGCATGGGGCGGATGCGATTGTGTTTACCGGGGGAATCGGAGAGGGCGACGCAGCCTCGCGCGCAGAGATCGCCTGCGCGCTGAGCGGACTTGGCGTGGAGCTGGATTCCGCGGCAAACCAACTGGAGCATAAGGCGACGGGGCAGAGCGTGCGCAAGATCAGCGACGAGGATTCACCGATTGCGGTCTACATTGTGCCCGCCGAGGAGGACCGGATGATTGCGCAGCATGTGGCGCGAATGTGCCGCGCGTCGGCGAAGAACGGCGTGTCAACGTAAATTGATCTGGCTGGAATGCGGGCGTACGGCGGATGGACGTAAGCTGGCATCTGAAGCGATAAAGCTTTTCCGATCAATTTGATCCCGGACTAGGATTTAAGTTGAGGTGCCAAAGAAGACGATGAAACTCGTTCGATCAGATTCACCGGAAGTAGTTCGCAATATCGCATCGGCGGGCGCATGGGCTAGCCGGAATTGGTACACGCTGGGTACCGCCTACGCCGCAAACGTGCTCGCCATTTTGATCGCCCTCACCGTGAGCCTCAGTGTTTCGGTGCGCGCAGCGGCGTGGGTCACCGTGCCGGTTCTCCTTTCATTGAATGGATATGTGCTTTGGCGGACAAAAGCCTCCCACCGGAGGTGGGTCTTAGTGGGTTGTGCCAATCGACTGTACCTTCGGCTGTTTGCGTGGTGCCGCGGGGACCATGGTGACGATCATGATCCAGATGTACTCGTGCTCGAAGTTTCTGAGATCACTTCGATGTCGATCAAAACTGTCGAAGTGTTCGTGTATGGACCAAAGCCCGAATTTTCTGAATGGTTGGTGATTGAACCTGCCCAGGCGGTCGGGGATGACATTTCACGTCACATCCGTCCGTTGCTGACGGCAACAGACCCAGATAAGGCAGTGCTCGTGGCTTACGACGAAGGGCGTATCACCATCGAATGGAAATGGTGGCGTCCTGCTCTGCGGGTATTTCTTCAGCAAGTCGTACAGGAATGTCCGTCCGTTGTCATAGCCGCCGAAGAACGTTCTGAGTTGGATTTGAATGGTATTTGGACGGGGAGCCTGGAACCGAATGCACATCAGCGTCAGATGCTGGGTAAGGCGACACGCCTTGGATTCGGCTGCGAATGCGCACAGCGGATAAGTCAGTATAAGCACATGTCGTTCCGGAAGGCTTCGGCGTACCTGGCGGAGATTGAGCGAGAGGAAGCCGGGTTGAACCGTCAAACAGAGCAGCCACACGAACAGGAGTAAGACGATGGGTGAAGGTTCCGCAGTGCAGGGCAAGGCATCTGGTTCAACGATTTCTACGGGCGCGGAGACGCACTCGATAGATATGCAGCCGCTTTCGGCCGACGAGCTGCGCAGGATGGATGCGTACTGGCGCGCGTGCAACTATTGCTGCGTGGGGATGCTGTATCTACAGGCGAACCCGCTGCTGAGGGAGCCGCTGAAGCCGGAGCACATCAAGAACCGGCTGCTGGGCCACTGGGGATCGGACCCCGGGCAGACGTTTACATGGGTGCATCTGAACCGGCTGATCAAAAAATATTCGCTCGACCTGATCTATCTGTCGGGGCCGGGGCACGGGGCGCCCGCGACGCTGTCGAACAGCTACCTGGAGGGCGTTTATTCGGAGGTCTATCCCGACAAGAGCCAGGACGCGGCGGGGATGCAGAAGTTCTTCAAGCAGTTCTCGTTTCCCGGCGGGATTGGGAGCCACTGCACACCGGAGACACCGGGATCGATCCACGAGGGCGGCGAACTGGGCTACAGCCTCTCGCATGGATTCGGCGCGGCGTTCGACAATCCGGACCTGATTGTTGCGGTGGTGGTGGGCGATGGCGAGTCGGAGACTGGGCCGCTGGCGACGAGCTGGCACTCCAATAAATTTCTCAATCCGGTGCGCGATGGCGCGGTGCTGCCGATCCTGCACTTGAACGGCTACAAGATTGCGAACCCTACGATTCTGGCGCGCATTCCTCCCGAAGAACTGGAGATGCTCTTCCGCGGGTTGGGCTATACGCCGTATGTCGTCGAGGGCGACGACCCGGCGACGATGCACCAGAAGATGGCATCGGTGATGGAGCGCTGCATCCTGGAGATTCGCGCGATTCAGGCTGCGGCGCGGGCGAACCGCGATGTGCCGCCGGTGCGACCGATCTGGCCGATGATCATCCTGCGCACGCCCAAGGGATGGACCTGCCCGAAGGAGCTGGACGGGCACAAGCTGGAGGGATCGTGGCGCGCGCACCAGATTCCGATCACCGATCCGGTGACGAATCCCGCGCACCTGAAGCTGGTGGAAGAGTGGATGCGGAGCTATCGGCCGGAGGAGCTGTTCGACGCGGAGGGCAAGTTGATGCCGGAGATTGCGGCGATGGCGCCCACCGGGACGAGCCGCATCTCGGGGAACCCGCACGCCAACGGCGGCCTTCTGCGCAAGCCGCTCGATATGCCGGATTTCCGCGACTATGCGGTGAAGGTGGAGCGGCCGGGGCAGATCGAGGTGTCGTCGACCGCGACGCTGGCCGTGATGCTGCGCGACGTGATGCGGCGGAACATGACCAGCTTCCGTGTCTTCGGGCCGGATGAGACGGCCTCGAACAAGCTGGACGCGATCTACCAGGCAAGCCCCAAGACATGGATGGAGGAGAGGAAGCCGGAGGACGACGACGACGGCTTTCTATCGACCTCGGGCCGCGTGATGGAGATGCTGAGCGAGCACACGCTGGAGGGCTGGCTGGAGGGCTATGTGCTGACCGGGCGTCACGGCTTCTTCGCCAGCTACGAGGCCTTCGTGCATGTCATCGACTCGATGTTCAACCAGCACGCGAAGTGGCTGGAGAAATCGAAGCTCGAACTCGACTGGCGCCAGCCCGTCTCGTCGCTGAACCTGCTGATTACCTCGCTGGTGTGGCGGCAGGACCACAACGGATTCACGCACCAGGACCCGGGTTTTCTGGACGTGGTGACGAACAAGAGCCCCGAAATCACGCGCATCTATCTGCCGCCGGACGCGAACTGCCTGCTCTCGGTGGCGGACCACTGCCTGCGCTCGACCGAGTACGTCAACGTGATTGTGGCGGACAAGACCCCTCACCTGCAGTACCTGACGATGGAACAGGCGATCGACCACTGCACCAAGGGGATTGGGATATGGGATTTCGCGTCGAACGACGACGGAGCGGAACCGGATGTGGTGATGGCGTGCGCGGGCGACATTCCGACGTCGGAGTCGCTGGCTGCCGTTGCTATTCTGCGCGAACGCTGCCCGAAGCTGAGGATTCGCTTCGTCAACGTGGTGGATCTGTTCCGGCTGATGCCGGAGAACGAACATCCGCATGGGATGAGCGATAAGGAGTTCGACGCGCTGTTTACGGTGGACAAGCCGGTGATCTTCAACTTCCATGCGTATGCGTTTCTGATCCACAAGCTGACCTACCGGCGCAAGAACCACGAGAACATCCATGTGCGCGGATACAAGGAGAAGGGGAACATCAACACGCCGCTGGAGCTGGCGATCCTGAACCAGACCGACCGCTTCGACCTGGCGCTGGACGCGATCGACCGCGTGCCGAAGCTGCGGGAGACGGCGGCGCACACGCGCGAGTGGCTGAAAGACCAGATCGTGGAGAGCGTGAACTACGCGCACCAGAACGGGATAGACCGGCCGGAGATCACCGGCTGGCACTTCGTGCCGTTCTCGACGCTTCGCGTAAAGACAGAGGCAGAGTCCAATCCGGAGTGACCAATCACTTCGCACGGTGTTTGACGCTTCGCGTAAAAGCTAAAAAGATTCCTCCGCTACGCTACGGAATGACGCGTGCTTCGTGCCTTGCTCGAACCTGATAATGTTATCTCGCAATGAATTCCTTCTTTCTGAGAGGGACATGAGATGAACCGCGCACAGACCGGACGACGCAGCTTCCTGAAGACCGCCGCACAGACCCTCATCGCAGCTCCCGCCGTCTCGGCGCTCGGCCGATTCGCAGCCGCGCAGCAACCGGCGCAGCAGCCGGCTAAGCCCGCCGCGCAGACGGCGCACCCCGCGCAGGCCGGCGCACAGGCAACTGCGCACAAGCCCGCGGCCAAGGCGCCCGCTAAGCCTGCGGTCAAGCTCAATGTGCGCGACAATGGCGCAACCGGCGACGGAAAAACGAAGGACACGCTGGCGATCCAGCAGACGATCGAACGCTGCTCGGTGTTCGGCGGCGGCGAGGTGGTGGTTCCGGCGGGAGATTACCTGACCGGCGCACTGTCTTTACGCAGCAACGTGGTGCTGCGGGTGGAAGAGGGCGCGACGCTCAATGGTTCGCCCGACATGGCCGACTATCCGCTGGCGCAGGTGCGCTGGGAGGGCCACTGGATCAAGGGATACAGCAGCTTCATCAACGCGACGGACGCGGAGAACATCGGCCTGGTAGGGCCGGGCAAGATCATCGGCAGCCCCACCGAACGGGGACGGGTCGAGCGGCCAAGCGGGATGCGGCTGCCTGCGCTGATCGAGTTCAACAACTGCAAGAATGTGCGCGTGGAGGACCTAACGACGCAGAACTTCGGCATGTGGTCCATCCATCCGGTGTACTGCGAGAACACGACGTTCAAGAATGTGACGGTGAAGAGCGGGGCGGACGGCATCGATGTGGACTCCTGCAAGCACACCATCATCGACGGCTGCACGTTTGAGACCGGCGACGACTCGATCTCGCTGAAGAGCGGGCGCGGCGTGGAGGGAAACGACATCGGCCGCGTCTGCGAGGACACGCTAATCACCAACTGCACGCTGACCGACATGGGATTCGCCTGCATCGGCATCGGCAGCGAGACCAGTGGCGGCGTACGCGGCGTGCGCATCGAGCACTGCAAGTTCGTGCACGCGCGCTCGCACGCCATCTTCATCAAGACGCGCGTGGGCCGCGGGGCGTTCATCGAAGACGTGAGCGCGACGGACTGCGACGTCTCCGGCATGGGCCAGGGCTTCCTGCAGATCAGCGTGCTTGCGGTGGGCAAGTCGGATGGCGCGGCGTCGGTGATCGGCGAGGCGGGGATTCCGACGGTCCGCAACTTCCGCTTCTCCAACGTGCGGGTCAAGGACGTGCCGACGCTGGTGGACGCCGTCAATATCGATCCGCGCAAGCCGCTGGATGGATTTGTGCTGTCGAACGTGACCGGTACCTGCGGCAAGGGCATCGTGCTGGCCAACATCAAGAACGCGCACCTCAGCGGCATCAAGGTCACGGGCTTTACGGGGCCGCTGCTGTCGACGGCCAACGTGACCGGAACCGGGCTGGCCGGGGCAGAAAAGATCGACGGGCCAAAGACGGTTCCCGACGTTGTGCCGCCGCCGGCTACGCCGTACCAGTTGCACTGAGGCGCAGCTTGTAGCAGGGTCTAATTGCTCCCTTTGCCCTCGTCCGCGACGGCGGGGGCGGTTAAGCCCAGCGGCCGGGGCAACCGGGCTATGATGAAGTGAATCGGAGCGGCGATGACGACGCAATACTATACGGGGCCAAACTACGGCGGCAGGTTCCTCAGCTTCCTGCTGGCGCTGGTTTTGGGCGCGGCGGGGTTCGTTGTCTTCGCGCGCCATGAAACCACGGGCAAGATGGGCAGCTTCGTTACACGCATCACCGGGCGCGCCGCCGGCTCCAACGTATCCGTGCCCGCTGCAGTCGAGAAGATCCAGCGCCTCGGTCGCATGCAGACCGCCGTCTACTCGCTGGACACGGTGGTTGTGGACGGTCTTACCACGCCCACTCCATCCGGCGCTCCGGGCGGCGAACGCATCCTGCTGGTGGTCCACGGCGAGTCGGTCGCGGGCATCGACATGGCCGAGCTCAGGCCGGAGGACGTGCGCATCGACGCCGCCACGCGCAGCATCCACATCACGCTGCCGCCCGCGCAGCTCTTCTCGACCACGCTGGACGACCAGCGCACGCGCGTTCTTGTGCGCTCGACCGGGCTGCCGGTCCCGACGGGCCAGGCCCTGGGGCCCGCGACCCGCGCCAGGGCGCAGGACCAGCTCCAGCAGACCGCACAGGCGGAGGGCATCCTGGACGCCGCGCGCAGGAACGCACGCGCCACCGTGACTGCGCTGCTCTCTTCGCTGGGCTTCGAGCAAGTCGACGTCAAGTAGCGGAGATGGCCGGCGCGGGTTCCTGAATCGGTACACACGATCTGAATTTCACACACGGTCCACACTCTTCTTGCGCTATCATGTGGGCATGAGGTTCCTCCCAAAACTCGGCTGCTGTAGAAGTTCATCCCACGATTGCGAAGAGACCGGAGCTGTTGGAACGATTGAGAACGCCAGCAGCGCACGGGACGAGCAACCCGTCTGCGACGAGCAGGCCTGCGCGCAGGAGTCCCACCTGCTGAAGACCATCGGCTGGGTCTCGGCCGCGCTTGGGGCGGTGGCGCTCGGGCTGATCGTGGGCCGCGAGATTCGCCAGCGTTACAAGTTCAACCGCCGCACTCCGTACGATCTCTACGCCCACTCCGGCGACGAGCTGCCCGACGGCGACTGCAGCGTCGGCATATAAGCCGCGCCTGCACGGATTGGACCAGCCGCGCCCTTACGAAATGAATATGCCGCGCCTGTTCGAGAAGGAAAGTCGCGCCCACACGGATTGGCGGCTTCGAGGATGCGTCTCTTAGAATCGAGAAGATAAGCAAGCCGCAGAAGCAAGTCGCGTGGAGGATTGAGGGAGATGCACGGATGAAGGCTCGACTGCGGCTGGCGGGGACCGTTCTTCTGCTGTTTGCGCTTGTGGCCGGCTGCACGTTTTACTGGAACCCGCTGTGGGTCAACGATCGGCAGATCCACTACCGCCTTTGGCGCGCGGGCGTGCGCAGCGAGTATGTCAATGTCCAGGGAAATCGCATTCACACCTTCGAGGCCGTACCGCCCGATGGGACGCCGGGCAAGCCGCTTCTGCTACTGCACGGTCTGGGCTCGCGCGGCGAGGACTGGGCGCCGCTGATTCCCGGGCTCGCCGCCGCGGGCTTCCACGTCTACGCGCCGGACCTGCTTGGCTACGGACGCTCCGACAAGCCCAACTTAATCTGCTCCATCCAGGTGGAAGAAGAGGTCGTTCTCCACTTCATCCAAGCCACCGGCATGGCTCGGGCCGACGGCGCGGGCAATTCCACGACCATCGACCTCGCCGGCTGGTCCATGGGCGGATGGATCGCCGCCAAGCTCGCGCTGGACGATCCCGCCGCCATCGACCGCCTGGTCCTCTACGACAGCGCGGGGATCACCATCCAACCCGACTTCCCGCGCGACGCCTTTGTGCCGACCGACGCCGCCGGGCTGGCGCGACTGATGGCGTTGTTGATGCCGCATCCGCCCAGGCTGCCCGGCTTCGTCGTGCGCGCATCGCTGCGCAGGCTCAAGAGCAACAGCCGCATTGTGCAGCAGTCCATGGACTCGATGTTGTCTGGCCAGGACCTTCTCGACGCGCGGATTGGAAGCATCGCACAGCCCACGCTGATCGTCTGGGGCGCCGAGGACAGGCTGATTCCGATCTCCGTTGGCGAGGCGATGCACCGCGAGATCCCGAACTCGGTCTTCGAGGGCGTGGCGGGCTGCGGCCACCTCGCGCCGAGTCAGTGCCCGAGGCCCGTGCTGGAAGGAACGATCCAGTTCCTCAAGGCGCAACCTCCCATGCAGGGTGGCGAACAGATGCTTGCAGGAGACGCGCGCTAGAGGCATTTTCACCGGTGTAGAGTGTTGCACCTCGGACAAAATGCGGGGATTCTTCCCCTTCGCAAGCTCAGGGTCAGAATGACAATTCATTTTTGTCTATAGAAATAGTGAAAATGCTTTAAAGCGGGCCGTACTAATCGGGCTTCCACTCGTACGCGCCGGGCTGGGGCAGGCCGATGTGGGCGAGCACGCGGTCCACAAACTGGCGCGCCATCTCGGTGGTGTTCTGCGGCCGGTTGTAGAGGGTGGGCATCACCGGAAAGATGGTGGCTCCGGCGTCCGCGGCGAGCTGCATGTTGCGCAGATGGATGCGGTTGAAGGGCGTCTCGCGCACGCAGAGGATGAGGCGGCGTCGCTCCTTGAGGCAGACGTCGGCGGCGCGCTCGATCAGGTTCGAGGCCATTCCGTTGGCAATGCCGGCCAGCGTTCCCATGGTGCAGGGAAGGACGACCATACCGTCCGAGGGAGTGCTGCCGCTGGCGATGCTGGCCCCGATGTCTGCCTCCGCGTGCTGAACAATCTTGGAGAGCGAAGCGTGGCCGGCGCCGAGGAGTTTCTCTGCGAGGGCGTTGCGTCCGCTGAGCTGCATCTCTTCGGCGAAGACGCGCAGCGATGCCTCGCTGGGGATGAAGTCAACTTTAGCGACACGCGCATCGGCGTCGAGTGCGCGCAGCATCTCGGCGGCAAAGATGGAGCCGCTGGCGCCGGTGACGGCCAGGATGAGGCGGAGATTGGAGATGGTGGGGGCGGACTTGGCTACAGAGGTCACGAGAGTGATTATCGCCCATCCGGCGGTAAGCTATCCTTCGACGATGCTGGCAGAGGCTGCAACTCGCGCCTGAGAGGGGGCGGGCGCTGGGCGGGCGCTCATGCGGAAGAGGGCGAAGACCGCCTGACAGACGCCGTACGCCAGCAGGACGCCAGAAGCCAACGACGCAAAGACCGCACACACCAGTACCACCGAATCACTCACAGAAACATTCCTCAACTTTCGCCTGCCCCTCTAATGAGATGCCAAGGACTCGAGGCGCGGCCGGACCAAATTTATTGTTACAAAGATTGAATCGGCTGCGATGCAGCCTTGATGAATTGCTTATTACCCATTCGGGTACGCTCTGGCGGGGAGGGGCTGGCCGCGCTTCGACCGCGTGCAAGACCTGGCGCGGCCCGATGCCGTATCCTGAGGATTGGCCATTTCACCTCCACGCGGCACTGTGGGAGTGCGCGGCCAATTCGATCCGCATGGCAATCACTCACATCACGGTGCGCGGCGCACGACAGCACAACCTGCGCAACCTCTCGGTCTCCATCCCGCGCAATTCGCTGACCGTGGTGACGGGACTCTCGGGGTCGGGCAAGTCCTCGCTTGCCTTCGACACCATCTACGCCGAGGGCCAGCGGCGCTACGTGGAGACGCTCTCGGCCTACGCGCGGCAATTTCTGGACCAGATGGAGCGGCCCGACGTGGACGCCATCGATGGCCTCTCGCCGGCCATCTCCATCGAGCAGAAGACGACCTCGCGCTCTCCGCGCTCGACCGTGGGAACGATCACTGAGATCTACGACTACCTGCGCCTGCTGTACGCGTCGGTGGGCCAGCCGCACTGCCCCAAGTGCGGGCTGCCGATCACCCGCCAGACGGCGGAGCAGATTGTGGAGCGCATTGTGGCGCAGGCTCCAGGCGAGAGGATTACGGTGTACGCGCCGCTGGTGCGCGGACGCAAGGGCGAGTTCCGCGAGGAGCTGGAGGCGCTGGACCAGCAGGGGTTCCGCGCGCGCATCGACGGCGCGATGACGGAGCTGACCGAGGGGATGCGGCTGGACAAGCGCAAGAACCACACGGTGGAGGCGGTTGTCGATCGCATTATTCTGAAGCCGCTGGCGCATAACGTCAACGAGACCGACTCCACTTCCGCCACTTCGTCGTCCCTCGAAGCTCGAACCTCAAACCTTGAACCGCGTAAGTTCGACACGCGGCGGCTGGAGACATCGGTGGCGAAGGCGCTGCAGATGGCCAAGGGGCTGGTGCTGATCGGCATTCAGGGGGCGAACCGCGCGCAGGACGAGACGCTGTATTCCTCGTCGATGGCCTGCCCGGAGTGCGGCATCGATGTGCCGCGGCTGGAGCCGCGCAGTTTCTCGTTCAACTCGGCCTACGGCGCGTGTCCGGAGTGCAACGGGCTGGGCAGCACCTACGACTTTGACCCCGCAAAGACGATCACGGATTGGTCGAAGCCGCTGCTGGATGGAGCGATGGGGCCAGGATCGGGATCGGCGTACCTGCAGCGGCTGATCAAACTGGCGGCGGAGCGGTACAGAATCGACCTGAAGCTGCCCTTTTCAGAGTTGACCAAGCCGCAGCAGGACCTGCTGTTGTATGGGCCGCCGAAGAACGAACTGGGGCGGACGGGCTTTCACGGAATCTTTGCGTATCTGCGCGCGAACCTGGACGAGACGAAGTCCGACGGCTACCGCGAGTACATGATGCAGTACATGTCGGCGACCGTGTGTCCGCGCTGCCAGGGCCGGCGGCTGCGACCGGGGTCGCTGGCTGTGACGGTGCAGATCGCCGGCGAGGACCGCTCGATTGCGGAGTTCACGGCGCTCTCCATGGAGCGTGCGCTGGAGGGCGCGCGGGCGATGAATTTTACCGGGCGCGACAGGATCGTCGCGGACCGCTTGCAGCGCGAGATCGTCGAGCGGCTGGAGTTCCTGAACGCGGTGGGGCTGGGCTATCTCTCTCTGGACCGCTCGGCGGCGACGCTCTCCGGCGGCGAGGGACAAAGGATACGGCTGGCGACGCAGATCGGGTCGCGTCTGCGCGGAGTGCTGTATGTGCTCGACGAGCCGTCGGTCGGGCTGCATCAGCGGGACAACCGGCGGCTGCTCCAGGCGCTCACCAACCTGCGCGACCTGGGAAACACGGTGCTGGTCGTCGAGCATGATGAGGACACCATTCGCAAGGCCGACTATGTGCTCGACCTCGGCCCCGGCGCGGGCAGGAACGGCGGCCTGCTGATCGCCGCCGGAACGCCGCAACAGGTGATGGACAATCCGGCGTCGCTCACCGGGCAGTATCTGGCGGGCAAGATCGAGATTGTGGCGCGCGCCACGCCGAGACCGCTGACCGGCAATTGGATCACGGTGGAGAATGCGACGGCGCACAACCTGCAACAGTTGACCGCGCACTTCCCGCTGGGCGTGATGACGGTGGTGACCGGCGTGTCGGGCTCGGGCAAATCGACGCTGGTGACGGACATCCTGTACCGCGCGCTGGCCAGGGAACTCTACGGGTCGCGCGAGGAGCCGGGAGCGCATGGGCGAGTCGCCGGCATCGACCAGATCGACAAGGTGATCGAGATCGACCAGTCGGCGATTGGGCGGACGCCACGGTCAAACCCCGCCACGTACACCGGCGTCTTCACGGCGATCCGGGATTTATTTGCCATGCTGCCGGAGTCGCGCGAGCGCGGATACAAGCCCGGCCGCTTCAGCTTCAATGTGCAGGGCGGGCGTTGCGAGGCCTGCCAGGGCGAGGGCCAGAAGCGCATTGAAATGAACTTCCTGCCCGACGTCTATGTGCTCTGCGACGTATGTAACGGCCGTCGTTACAACCAGGAGACGCTCGCTGTCCGCTTCAACGGCCACTCCATCGCCGACCTGCTCGACCTGCCCATCGCCGACGCGCTCCCAGTCCTCAAAGACATTCCGGCCGCCGCGGCGAAGTTGCAGACACTGGTTGACGTGGGCCTCGGTTACATCCACCTTGGCCAGTCCGCCACCACGCTATCGGGCGGCGAGGCGCAGCGCATGAAGCTGGCGCGCGAGCTATCCAAACGCCAGACCGGGCGCACGCTCTATCTGCTGGACGAGCCGACCACGGGGCTGCACTTCGACGATGTGCGCAAGCTGCTGGAGGTGCTGCACCGGCTCACCGATCTGGGCAACACGGTGATTATTATTGAGCACAATCTCGATATTGTGCGCAACGCCGACTATGTGCTGGACATGGGGCCGGAGGGCGGCGAACGCGGCGGACGCATCGTCGCGCACGGCACGCCGGAGCAGATTGCAACCGTCGCCGGATCGTACACCGGAAACTTTTTGGCGCGGCACTATGGAGCAAATCGCGCAGGGTCGAACTGGGCGAACCGGATCTCGTCGAACGGAGGCGGCGGCGCGAGCCACGCCGGACCGCAGCCACTGGAACTCTCAGCCGTGCCGGACCGTGTGAAGACCGCACGCGCCAAGTTCGTCGCACGCGAGAAGAAGACCGGTGTACCGTTGGCGCGAGCGGACGGACTGGTGAAGAAGGTGGCTAAGAAATCAGTTTTATCGAAGAGCGCGCCTGCGAGGGCTGCGAAGAAGAACGCGAACCTGAGGAGGGGGAGATCGGCATGAGTCTTTTTTCCGCGAATGGACCGGAAGACGTGACGAGGCAGCAAGAAGCGCTAGGCAGCGAAGGCACGCCGAGCACAGAGGCACCCACCGGCGAGGAACACGAGGCGCCGCGGCGGCGCGTTCCCCACATGGGACACGCGCTTGTGTTCGTCGCCTTCACGGGATTGCTGCTGATTCTGCTTGAGCTTGTTCTGGTAGCGATGGGAAGAGCGCCGGGAGCTGTGCATGGCGGCGTGGCCAAGCTGCTGCACCCGAAGATGCAGCTCGCCATGCTGGCGGCGACCTATCTGACGACGCTGCTGGCGTCGTGGTTCTTCTTTCCGCAATTGTGGCAGCGAAGGTTTCTCGATGGGTTGCAGTGGCGCTGGCCGGCCGCGCGCAACCAGGCTGGCAGGCTAATCGCGCTCGGCCTGATGCTTGGCGTGATGGTGCAGATCGCCACCAACTTCATCACGCCGCCAAAATCGCGCCCCATCGACGCATTCTTTCTGACGCAGGCGGATGCGTGGCTGATCACTCTGTTCGGCACCATCGTAGCGCCGGTCTTCGAGGAGGTCTGCTTTCGCGGGTTTCTGCTGCCCGCCTTCGCCATCGCGTACGACTGGCTGAGCCTGCCGCGCACCGTCGAGGCGCGCTCGCGCTGGCAGACAACCACAACCCTGACCCCGGCATCGCTGGTCTTCTCCGCGGTGCTGACCAGCGTCCTCTTCGCGTTGATGCACGCGACCCAGGTGGCGCATCTGTGGGCCGCGCTGCTGGTACTCTTCACCGTCTCGCTGGTGCTCGCATTTGTACGCGTCAAGACCGGCTCGGTGGCCGCGTCCGCGCTGGTGCATGGGGCCTACAACGGGTTTGTCTTTCTCGTGGTGATAATCCAGACCGGAGGCTACCGGCATCTGGAGCGCATGACGCAGTAGTTGCCGTGGCGAAGCATGGGTTGCGAGGTGCATTGTGGTCGTTCTCCGCTACAATGGCTCAGCCATGACCACCCACTCGCGCAGCGCGCTGCTCAACCTGATTGCCACCTATTCCTTCAAGCTGGGCGACTTTATCCTGGCCAGCGGACAGAGGTCCGATTACTACGTCGACTGCCGTACCACCACGCTGCACGCGGAGGGCGGGCGGCTGGCCGGGCTGGTACTCTACGAGTTGATCCGCGAGCATATGCCGGAGGCGGTTGCGGTGGGCGGGCTCACCATGGGGGCCGACCCGCTGGTCTCCAACGTCGCCAGCGCAAGCGCCTGGGCGCTGGCCGACTACAACGAGATTCGCGCGCTGTCGAGCGAGCTTGGCCTCGACGAGCAGGACCAAGGCCCCGCGCCCACGCTGATCCACGGCTTTCTGGTGCGCAAGGCGGAGAAGACGCACGGCACGGGGCGACGCATTGAAGGCTTCCTGCAGCCCGGCGCGCAGGTGGTGATCCTCGACGACGTATGCACGACGGGCGGCTCGACCGTCACGGCGATCGAGGCGGCGCGCGAGGCTGGAATGATCGTCGCCGGAGTGCTCTGCCTGGTGGACCGCGAGCAGGGCGGGCGGCTGATCATCGAGCGAGCGCTGGCCGAGGTACCGTCGGAGGAGGACCTGCCATTCCTCTGCGTCTTCACTGCCAAAGACGTCCGCAAGGCACACGTTGCGCTCCACTCCAAGTAAACTGATAGGGAGATGATTCCTACGCTTGAGTGGCTGCCGGAAGGCGTCAATTTTCTCGACCAGACCAAGCTCCCGCTGGAGGAGACATATGTTCTTGCCACCGACTACCGGCAGGTTGCGACCGTCATTCGCGAGATGATCGTGCGCGGCGCGCCGGCCATCGGCGTGGCGGCGGCGATGGGGATGGCGCTGGGCATCGAGCGCAGCTCGGCGGCGACGCTGGATGCACTTACCGCCGAGCTTGCCACCATCGCGAAGACGCTGGCCGAGACGCGGCCCACGGCGGTGAATCTCTTCTGGGGCATCGACGAGATTCGCAGGCTCTTCAACTCGCTGGCCGCGAAGGGAGCGACGATTCCTGAGATCAAATCCGCCGCCGTCGCCCGCGCCCGGCGGATGTACGACGAGGACATCGCCGCGTGCAAACAGATGGGCGCGCATGGCGCGGCGCTGTTGCCGATGGAGGGCGCGGTGCTCACCCACTGCAACGCCGGCGCGCTGGCCACCTGCGGATACGGCACGGCGCTGGGCGTGATTCGCGCGGCCATCGAGCAGGGGCACAAGATCAGCGTCTTCGCCGATGAGACGCGGCCGTTCCTACAGGGGGCGCGGCTGACCGCGTGGGAGCTGATGAAGGACAACATTCCGACCACGGTGATCTGCGACAACATGGCCGCCGCGCTGATGCGCCAGGGACGGATTCAGGCGGTGATCGTCGGCTCGGACAGGATTGCGGCCAACGGCGATGTGGCCAACAAGATTGGCACCTACGGCGTCGCGGTGCTGGCGCGGGAGCACAGGATTCCGTTCTACGTTGCGGCCCCGTGGTCCACGATTGACCTGGCGACGAGCCACGGCGACCTGATCCCCATCGAGCAGCGCGCCCCCGGCGAGGTGACGCACATCAACGGCAGGCAGATGACGCCGGACGGCGTGGGGATCGAGAACCCGGCCTTTGACGTGACGCCCGCGAAGTATGTGACGGCGATCGTCACCGAGCGCGGCGTGCTGCGCGCGCCCTACGCGGAGTCGGTCCGCGCCATGGCGATCAACCCGCCCCCTCCGGCGGAACGGGTGTCCGCGTAGGACAGCATCGGCCTCCTAGCTTCTTTCTGGCTGACCCACATGGAACGTGGTCTGACTCCCGACCTCCTGGCCGAAGCCACCTGCCCAGTGATGACGGTGTGCTAAAATCCGAGACGGGGCAGTTGTATCTCGCCTTCACAGACGATGTGATCGAGGGGCCCAAGCTCAGTCGCATCCGAATCGCCACGGTCGCATCCCCCCGTCTGTGTCATGACGGGGAGGCCAGACTCAACATGCCTCTCTCGCCCATAATCCGGCCGGCACGCCACTGCGTAAACTGCGATCTTCGCTCGATGCGCATGTTCTGTAGCCTGGACGACGAGGCGCTCGCGGAGTTCGAGCTGATCGGCGTGAGCACTACGCTTCCGCGGGGGGCGACGCTGTTTCTGGAGAATGCTCCGAGCCAGGCGGTCTATGTCGTCTGCACCGGGCAGGTGAAGCTGTCATGCACCTCGAAGGACGGCAGGACACTGATCCTGAAGATTGCCATGCCGGGCGACATCCTGGGACTGGGCGCGGTGATCTCCGGCTCAAAGTACGAGGTGACAGCCGAGACGGTGCAGCCGTCGGAGGTCAAGAGCATCCGGCGCGACGAGTTTCTCGCCTTCCTGAAGAAGCATGGCGATGCCAGCCTGCATGCGGCCAAGGCGCTGAGCGAGGAGTACAAGGCGGCGTTCTACGATGCGCGGCGGCTGGCGCTCTCCGGATCGACGGCCGGCCGGCTGGCGGCGGTGCTGCTGGACTGGGGCAGGGCGGAGTCCTGCGGCAAATCGGAGATGCGCTTCACCATGGCGCTGACCCATGAGGAGTTGGCCAACCTGGTGGGCTGTTCGCGCGAGACCATGACACGGATGCTGGGCCGCTTCAAGCGCGAGAAGTTGATCCAGATCCACGGCGTTTCCATTCTGATTCTCTCCCCGGAGAAGCTGGAACGGATCTCGGTCTAAGCCGCCCGCGGCGTGGGCATCGAACGCATTTCCTTCAACTTCTGGCTGCTTCGCTCCATTTGAGAGCCGTGACCCATATCACAGCTTTCAGCCCTGAGACCTCTTAAGATTTGCTTTTGAGGAGGTGGCGGATGGTCAATCACTGCGTCAATCCCATCTGCCAACCTGCGTTCAAGCTTCTCGACAGCTCGATTCCGGAGCCCTCCCATTCCAGTTTGAGGCTGCATAGTTTCTAGCGGCCCGCTTGTTACGCCGCCGCTTGTCAGAAAAGAGATGCCTCCGATGCCAACATCCGCGAACGATACGATGCCGTCCTTCGACAGACTGCTTGTCGCGACCGATTTTTCGGCTGCGTCCCAGGCGGCCTGCCGCACGGCCATCGATACCTGCCTCGCGCTGCGGGCAAGTCTTGTGATTCTGCATGTTTTCCGTCCGCCGGAGGCCGGCGATCAGGCTCCCGACGGCCAGTCGCCGGACTCGAAGGCCCTCTATGACAAGTGCCTGGACTCGCTGGCAGAGCTGCGCAGCCAGGCCGTGCAGGCAGGCGTGGACTGCGAGGCCATTCTGGGCAGCGGCAATCCGACCGCGATCATCCTGGAGACGATCGCCGCAAAGAAGATCGATCTTGCCATTATGGGCACCAGCGCTCTGCACGGCTTGGAACGGATCGTCTTCGACTCGACGACCGAGGCGGTGTTGCGCAAGGCGCCCTGCCCGGTGTTGACCGTGGGGCCCCATGCAATGAGCAGCGAGAAGGCGCTGCAGTCGGTTGGGCCGGTCATCTTCGCCACCGACTTTCACTTCACGACGATTCACGCCATGCGCTTTGCGGCGTGCTTCTCGCAGTTGACCGCATCGCCGCTGCATTGCCTTCATGTGATGCCGCGCACGCTGGAGGCCTGCACCCAGTGCCAGGTTGTGCCGTCGATCATGTCCGAAGCGCTGCAGCAGCTTGCCAACGAGAGTGGCTTGGTCGTCGGGGCGCCGATCTGCGCCACGACCTACGGCTGCGAGGTATCCTGCGGGGTGGTGGACTACGCTCGGGAGCAGAAGGCCAAGCTGATCGTCCTCGGAGTGCGCAAGGCCTCACTGGAGGCATCCGAGACCCATCTGCATATCGCCTACCGGATCATCACCGAGGCCCCCTGCCCGGTGCTGACCATGGCCTTCGCATCGCAGCCGGATGTGGCGATTGAAACAGTCCGGCGCAAGGCCCCTGCGATGGTCTGAAGCGGCCTGGGGTGTGGGAGATGGGTGCGGTTTGGGGCTGGTTTGGGCCCAGGGACAACCTCTAATCGTGTGCGGACTGGGCCTCTGATCGTGGGCAGGGGCGGATCGGCTTTGCAGTCGTTGTGCCTCTTCTATGGGTCATGCAGGCGGAGTAAGATCGCACGAGGCGGGTGCAATTTCTCCGCAATTCAACCTCGGACGCGAAGAGGCTTATGACGCTTGCAACGGCACCACCCGCTGGCCAGTCTCCCCGCCGCAAGATCGGCATCACCTGTTACCCCACCTATGGCGGCTCGGGCGTGGTTGCCACCGAGCTTGGCATCGAGCTGGCGGCGCGCGGCCACGAGATCCACTTCATCACCTCGTCGCTGCCGTTCCGGCTGAGCGGTCGCGAGGCCAACATCCACTTCCACGAGGTGGATGTCTACCACTACCCGCTCTTCGAGCATCCGCCCTACGACCTGGCGCTGGCCACGCGCATGGCCGAGGTCGCCGAGTTTTACTCGCTCGATCTGCTGCACGTCCACTACGCCATTCCGCACTCCATCTCCGCGCTGCTGGCGCGCCAGATGACGGAGACGCAGCAGGAGGCCGCGCGCCGCCGCTATCTGCCCATCATCACCACGCTGCACGGGACGGACATTACGCTGGTTGGCCTGGACCGCTCGTACCTGCCGATTACGCAGTTTGGCATCGAGCAGTCCGATGGCGTCACCGCCATCTCCAGCTACCTGCGCGACCGCACCCGCGAGGCCTTCAATATTCAGGACGAGATCGAGGTCATCCGCAACTTCGTCAACTGCGATGTCTATGTCCGCGACCCGGCGAAGGTGGCCGCGATGCGGCCGCGATTCGCCGCGCCAGCCAGCGGAGACACAGCAGCCGAAAAGCTGCTCGTCCACCTCTCGAACTTCCGCCCGGTCAAGCGCATTCTGGACGTGGTTGAGGTCTTCGCCCGGGTCGCGGCCGCCGTGCCCGCGCGCCTGATGATGATCGGCGACGGCCCCGACCGCTCTGCCGCAGAACATCTCGCCGTGCGCCTCGGTGTAGCCGGCCGAGTCCACTTCCTGGGCAAGCAGGACAATGTGAACGAGCTGCTGCCGCTAGCCGACCTGATGCTGATGCCCTCGGAGATGGAGTCCTTCGGGCTGGCCGCGCTGGAGGCGATGGCCTGCGGCGTTCCCTCCATCGCCACGCGCGTCGGCGGCGTCGCGGAGCTCGTCGACGATGGGGTCACAGGCCTGCTCTTTCCGGTTGGCGATACGGAGGCGATGGCGGCGGCCGCGATCGCCCTGCTGGGCGACGAGGCGCGGCTGGATGCCATGGCTGCCGCCGCCCGCAGGACCGCCAGCGACCGCTTCTGCTCCACCCGCATCATCCCCCTCTATGAGGCCTTTTACGAGCGCGTCATCGTGCGCGGCCAGGCGGCGAAGCCGTGAGCAGGAAGGAAGAAGCTGTGAGCAATCGTGAAGAAGCAGCCGCTCCCGTCTGCCTTGCTCTCACGGGCAGGCGCATCCTGGTCACCCGCGCGCCAGGTCAGGCCTCGCAGCTCGCCGAGCGGCTGAGCGCGTTGGGTGCGACTCCGATTCTGATTCCCACCATCGAGATTGCCCCGCCCGCCTCGTTTGCGGCCCTCGATGCCGCGCTCGCATCCCTCTCCGGCTTCGATCTGGTGGCCTTCACCAGCGCCAACGCGGTCGAGGCCTTCCACGAGCGCGCGCAGCTCCTGGGACTCGCGCCCGCGCCGCGCCGCATCGCGGCAATTGGCCCTGCAACCGCGCGCGCGGTTGCGGAGATCGGCCTGCACGCGGATCTGGTTCCACCTGTATTTACCGCTGAATCGCTGGCCCAAACCATCGTGCAGACCCTGCTGCCCGAAGCGCCCGGAGCGCGCATCCTGCTGGTGCTGGCCGAGCAGGCGCCCGCGACGCTCGCCTCCGCGCTCGCCGCCGCCGGAGCTCGCGTCACCGTCGCCGCGGCCTACGGCAACCGCGTCCCCCGGGCCTCGCTGGCAGCTCTCGCCGACCTCTTCGCCGACCCCTCGAAGGGTCCCGACGCCGTCACCTTTACCAGCGCCTCCACGGCCGGCAACCTCATCGCCCTGCTGGATGCCGCAGGCCTCACGCTGCCTGCCGCGGTCGTACGCGCCTCCATCGGGCCGGTTACCTCCCGCGCGCTCGCCGACCTCGGCCTGCCGCCCCATCTGGAGGCGGGCGAGCCGACCATCGCCGCGCTGGCGGAGGCCCTTGCCGGCTACTTTCATGCCGCTTCCCGACAAAAGTTGTATTGATAGCATCTGTCTGAATGAGCACAAATTCAGAAGCGGGGATGATACGTTCTTAATATGACGAAAGCGCTTCTGGCGACCGATCTCTACGGCCTTCCCCTCGTGGCGCGCGGCAAGGTCCGCGACCTCTATGCCCTGGGCGACAAGCTGCTGTTTGTAGCCACGGACCGGATCTCCGCGTTCGACCATGTGCTTGGCTCGGGCATTCCGGACAAGGGAAAGATCCTCACGCAGATTTCGGCCTTCTGGTTTGAGTTCCTCAAGAACACGGTGGCAAACCATCTTCTGGCCATCGAGGCGCCGGAGATCGCCGCGCTGCTGGAGCCGTCTTCCGAACAGATCTTTGGCGAGCGTCTCTCTGCCGAACGAATGGTTTTGCAGCCGGTGTTTCAGGAGCAGATCGCGGACCGCAGCATGGTGGTGCGCCGCGCGCGCATGTTCCCTGTAGAGTGTGTGGTGCGCGGCTACCTCTCCGGCTCGGGATGGAAGGACTACCAGGCGACGGGAGCGGTCTGTGGGATTCCTCTGCCAACAGGGCTGCGCGAGTCGGAGCGGCTGCCGGAGCCGATCTTCACCCCGGCGGCGAAGATCAACACTGGCGGGCACGACGAGAACATCTCCTACGCGCAGGTGGAGGCGATGGTCGGCGCCGAGATGGCCCACGCGCTGCGCCGCCTGACGCTCGCAATCTACGCCAGGGCGTCTGCATACGCGGCGGCGAAGGGATTGATTCTGGCCGACACGAAGTTCGAGTTCGGCTGGATCGACGGCGTGGGGATGGTGCTGGCCGACGAGGTGCTGACTCCGGACTCCTCGCGCTACTGGCCGGCGGCAAGCTACGCTCCGGGCGGCGCGCAGCCCAGCTTCGACAAACAGTACGTGCGCGACTATCTTGAATCCATTGGCTGGAATAAGCAGGCCCCCGCGCCTGCGCTGCCCGAGGATGTTGTGACCCATACTCGGGAGAAATACATGGAGGCGTTCCGGCTGCTGACAGGGCTGGACGACCTGGATGCAATGGGGGGCCGGGCCGGGCCGGTGGACCTCTCGAAGGTGCAACCATGAACCTTGCAGACTTGAACTGGTTCGACTGGGTACTGATTGCGATCCTGATCGTCTCGATGGTGCGCGCATATGTCACAGGGCTTGTGCGCGCGATCGCCGGGCTGTTCGGGTTTGTTGCGGGGTTTGAAGTGGCGAGTTGGGGCTACGCCGACCTCGGGGACCGGATCAGGGACCAGGCCTGGATTACATCGGAGTACATGGCGCGGACGGTCGCCTTCCTGGTGATTATCGTGGTTGTGGTGGCGGTGTTTGAGCTCGCTGGCCGCGTACTGCAAAAGAAACTGCGGACGATTGGGCTGGGTACGTTCGATCGCATCCTCGGGGCGGCGTTTGGATTCGCCCGCGCCTGCCTGATCGGGATCGCTCTGCTGATGGCCGCAACGATATTCACGCCGCAGCCGGATGTCGTCTCCAAATCGGTCCTGAGACCCTATTTATTTACCGTTGTGCATGATGTATCCTTCCTCATACCTGATTTCCTGCAACAGCGGATTCTGTGACGGCGCGGCTGGTTTCCAGCAGGGCGGCTTCACCGGACCGGAAGAATCCGCCGCACTAGATCAATTGGCATGGAGTGGTCTACAGTAGGGATTCAGCCTGGTGCGGCCAGCAAGCGAGGTTAGAACTTTGAAGCGTGAATTGGACACCCTGATCACACAGATGCACAGTGCGGGCATTCCCTATGCGGAGGCCATACGGCAGTTCAAGAAGCGCTACATCCTGGAAGTGCTGGCGCACCACAAGGGCAACCAGTGCAAGGCCGCGACCGAGTTGGGAATGCATCGCAACACGCTCAGCCGTACGCTGGCGGAACTGGATTTGGACTCCGCGCAGATCCGCAAGGGAATGCGCCGGCCGGTGATGAGCGAACGGCCGGCGATGGCCCAGCGAATGGCGGTTGGCCAGAGGCCGAGAATACTGATTGCGGGGATCGGGCGGCAGGCCTAGAAACAGAGAACAGATGAGGCCTGCGGCGAGCGGGCCGTGGAGCGGGTCTGCTGCTTCGCAGCCCCGGATTGCGGCGTGGCGCGTCTAAGATAGCAGTGCATGGCTTTCCCGGTTCATCTTCGTGCGACACGGAACGGACCACGGCTGGGCGCGTGGTTGCTCTGCTGCTTTGCGCTCACGAACTCCGCCAGCAAGACATGGGCGCAGACTCCGGCAACGCAGGGAGCGGCAGTTCAAGATCGGGCGCAGCAAGGACAGGCACAGCAGGGAGCGGCGGGGCAGGAGCAGACGCAGCAAAGTCCGCCAGCTCAAAGTCAGCCGGAAGCGGGTCAGGCGGAGCCGGCCCAGGCTGCGCCCGCACAGCCGTCGGATGGGGCGGGGACGGGGACGGCGCTGGCGGCTGCCGGTTCGCATCCCGTGGAGACTGCGCCCAGCAAGCGGCATCTGCGGCAGGCTGAGGATGCATATCTGGCGGGCGCGAACAAGCTCCAGCGGGACGACCTGATCGGGGCCGAGCGCGAGTTTACGCGTGCCCAGAAACTGGATCCCGGGAACCGCGATTATGCGATCGCGATCTCGCTGGCGCGCCAGCACCGGCTGACGGAGCTGGTGCAACAGGCGGGCAAGGCGCGGCAGGAGGGAAACCGGCAGAAGGCGGAGAAGCTGCTCGCCCAGGCGCGCGCCATCGACCCCGAGAATCCCATTGTGATCGAGCACAGTGGGCCGGATTTGGCGAAGACAGCGAGCGCGGCCCAAGCGCCGGACGCGGCTTCGGGCCATATTGCTTCGGACCAGGCCTCGGGAAAGCCCGGCGACAAAGCTGGCGGCGCGTTGCCAGGACCGCTCGCGGACCGGGCCCGGTTGCTCTCCGGCGGCGAAGAGCGTGAGCCGTGGAGCATCCAGGCGCCAGAGCTGGAGGGCGCAATTCACCTCGCTCCCAGCGACGCGGTGAAGAGCTTTCATCTGAATGGGCTCTCCCCGGACCTGCTGCGCGATGTGGCGTCGGCATACGGAATTCGCGCGATCGTCGATGATTCCGTGGAGCGGAAGAACATAAATTTCGATCTGGAGAATGTGAACTACCAGCAGGCCATGGATGTGCTGATGGAGATGGCCCATGTCATCGCGGTGCCCGTGGACGAGACCAGCGTGCTGGTCGCCCATGACCTCCCGTCGAACCGGCTGCTCATGGAGCGCCTGGTAGAGGAGACGATCTATCTGCCGGGGTCCACGCAGGAACAGATCAACGATATGGCGAACGTGGCGCGCAACATCTTCGGGGTGAGGCAGGCAACCGCTCAGGTGGCCACTGGAAGCATCGTGGTGCGCGCTCCGCAAGAGGTCCTCGCAACGATGAACCGTGTGCTCGAGGACCTGATGGATGCCACCGGAGAGGTGATGATCGAGGTGAAGATGTATGAGGTGGATACCTCTCGCATGGCCAACACCGGGGCGAACATCCCCACGGCGGCCGGCATCTACAACGTGGACCAGGCAGCCACGGCGCTGGTGAATGCAAACCAGACGCTGGTGCAGCAGGCGATTGCGCAGGGCCTGGGGAACCCACCTATTACCGCGACGTCCAGCGCGCTTACGATTGCGGGCGAGCTGATCGCATCGGGACTGGTGCAGAGCAGCCTGTTCAATAGCACGATCGGGGTCATCGGCGGCGGCACCATGATGACGGGCATCACAGAGACGGGGAACATCTCGTTCAACCTGGGCTTGAATTCATCCGACACAAGGACGCTCGACGATGTGCAGATGCGGGTGGCAGACCGGCAGACCGCAAACTTCCGCGAAGGGACGCGCTATCCGATCACCTCATCGACCTACAGCTCGGGGTTGTCGACGGCGGCCTCCGCGCTGAGCAATAAAACCATCAACGGCGTCAACGTCGCCAGCCTGCTCTCGCAGTACGCGGGCGGCAGCAGCATGACGATTCCGCAGGTCACCTATGAGGACCTCGGCGTGACCCTGAATGCGACGCCGGTGATCCTGAAGTCGGGACAGATCAATATGAAACTGGACCTGAAGATCGAATCGCTCACAGGCAGCACAAGTGACGGCAACCCCATCCTGGGAAACCGGGAATTCAAATCGGACATCACAGTGATGGAGGGCGAGAGCGTGCTGATGGTGAGCTATGTGAGCAAAACCGAGTCGGCTGCGATGTCGGGGATCCCTGGATTGAGCGAATTGCCGGGCTTCCAGTTGCCCGTTACGCAGGACATACAGAAGGACACCAACCAGCTTGTCATGGTGGTGACGCCGCATGTGGTGCGGCGGCGCTCCGATATGGTGGCCAGCCCGCGGATTGCGTACCGAGGGCAGGCGGCGAATTAGGAAGCAGACACCGAGAGCGGCGTTCCGCATCCGGTCCGCCCAGTATTCGGCGCGTTGACCGAGGCTACACGGGCCGCTATACTTCAACTTGTGCGAGCGGGAGTAGCTCAGTGGTAGAGTGCTTCCTTGCCAAGGAAGATGTCGCCGGTTCGACCCCGGTCTCCCGCTCCAAAACCAGCCCTTCTGCGATACACTCTTCCTGATTCAACCGGGTGTGCGCGAAAGCGCATCCCCTGCGAGGCGCGGTACCCAAGTGGTAAGGGAGAGGTCTGCAAAACCTTTATGCGCCGGTTCGATCCCGGCCCGCGCCTCCAATCATTTCAATAACTTAGTCCGATAGGCTGAAAAGTCCCCACAGGCATCCGTGGGGACTTTTGTGGGTCCCTTTGCGTTTGGTTCACTGGATAGCAGTTCCTTCTCTCTCGGATTCGCCGGGCAGCCTCAGAACGCGTACTTCAGCGACAGTTGGATAAAGCGCGCATCCGGAGTCAGTTTCTGGAAGCTGCGCGGGCCGGTGATGACCCCTCCGGTGCTGTCGATGGTCATGTCGCTGGGCTGGCCGAGGGAGGGAGTGTTGAACAGATTGAAGATGTCGGCGCGAAACAGCAAGGCTTGATTGCGGAAGACTGGAAAGAGCTTGAAGACGGACATGTTGATGCGCTCAAAGCCCGGGCCGTAGACATCGTTTCGCTTGCCGCCCAGGAACCCGAGAACCGACGCGGGGTTGGTCACATAAACTGGCTGCGTCGCCGCCGCATAGTGCGGGTCGGAGGTCCCGGTCGGGATGTAATGGCTTGGCTCGTTCGTCCAGTCGTTGGGGTTCCACGGGTTCTGAAACGAACAAGGGTTATACCAGTTGCTGCGAGTGCGGGTCCCCGCGGCGCAGGCCACCTGAATATTCGGGTTGGGGCTGGTGAATGTGCCGCCGCTCGCGTAGGGGCCGTTAATTTTGACCGCCTCCGCCTTGCCTCCACTCGCGATGCTGATGGCGGTGGGAGCCACCGAGAAGGGGTTGCCCGTCTGCACCGCGAAGGTCAGGTTGAGCGACCATCCATCGACCGCAGGGTTCAGCAAACCGTTCTTGTTAAGAAACTTGTGTCCCGCACCGAAGGGAAGGTCAAACAAGGCGTTGAAGGTGAAGCGCTGGCGGGTATCGAAGGTGGAGTTGGAGTACTCCGCCTTGGCGGGGACCAGGTTCGTCTGCCGGAATCCTGCGTCCGCACTCGAGAGCATCAGCGCAGGCGCGTCATCCAGCGAGTGGGACCAGGTGTAGGTGGCCAGCAGGCTCTTTCCGTTGGAGTATTTCTTCTCCAGCTTGGCCTGCATCCCGTTGTAGTTGCTGTTGCCAATGTGGTCGATAAAATCCGTGCTGCCAAAGTCGGGCAGCGGGCGGGCGTTCTGCGTGCTGTTGCTGGGGTTCTCCAGCGCCAGGGGGCTGTTCGGATCGGTGATAGAGCCCAAATGGTGCGATGCGTCGCCCACATAGCTGACGGTGGCAACGATGCCCTTGGCAACGCTGCGCTGGATGGCGAGGTTGTAGTCCTCGGTGTAGGGCGTGGTAAGCGCGGGAGGAGTGCCGCGCAGGGACAGGTCGGTCACGTTGCCGGCCAGCCCGTGGGCCAGGATGGCGGAAAATCCGTTGGCCAGGGTGATCCCATCCGTTGGGCAGGAGGTTGCGGAACAGTTGCCGGATGGGAAGTTCAAATCGAACTGGAAGGGATAGTTCTGCCCCAGGTTGGGCATGTAACCGGCGTTCTCCAATCCGCCGTAAAAGAACCCATACCCGGCATGGATGGAGATTTTGGCGTCCGGCGAATACGAGATGCCCAGACGCGGCCCGAAGTTGGCCTTCTGCGCCGAAATCAGGTGCGAATCGGGGTTGAACTGCAGGGCGATATTGTCCTTGGCCAGCAGGTTGGGGAATGCATTGGAGGTCTGGGCAAAGATGGACTGCACATGGCTCTGGATCTCCGCGGGAAACTGGAGAACAGCCGAGCCGCTGCCAAACCCGGTGGCCATATTCAGCGAGGAAGGCCCGCTCATGCTGTAGGAGGCCTGGTAGCCGCCCACATCCTGATAGGGCTGGAAGTACTCCCAGCGCAGGCCCGCGTTGATGGTGATCTTCTTGGCGATGCGCCAGTCATCCTGCACGTAGGCGCTGTCGTACCAGCGGGCCTGGCCGCTGACAAACTCGCTGGAGAGGACCGCGCTGTTCTGACTGTCCAGCAGAAAATCGGCCGCGGCAAATCCGGTGTTGGGGGCGTTCAGGTTGCTGGTGTACTCACCGGTGTAGTAGTAGTTGCCGCGCGAGGAGGGTGGCTCCTGACTGGAGAAGCGTACGCTCAGAAAATTGACTCCGGCCTTCAGGGCGTGGTTGCCGACGATCTTTGTGACGTTGTCGATGATCTGGTATACGTTCTCTTTTTCGGTGCCCGGCGTGTATCCGCCGCTGCCGAAGTTGGCGATGTTGAATGCGCCGCCGCTGAACCAAATCTGCGGAATTCCGCCGTTCATATAGCCGGCGGGGATACCGCCAAACCCAAGACTGGCGGCAAAGCCTGCATTCGCAGCATTGAACTGCGTCCTGTGCGAGCGGATGTTGTTGAAACCCACGCGAAATTCGTTGGTCAGCGTGTGGGAAAAGATGTGGGTCTCGCTGAACATGAAGCTGCCGCTGATGTTGCCGCTGATGTTGCCGCCGCCGGCCAGGATGCCAAATAACGGAGGCTGGTACGATGGCTCATTCCAGTAGCTGAAGCTGGAGTACGCCGTGTCCTTAGGGTTGATGTTCCAATCCAGACGCGTGTCCCACTGCGTGGTGTCGTCGCGCGACGGGCCATTGAAGCGGTAGTTGTTGTACAGCAGCCCGTTGTTGGTATTCGGCAGCGGAAGCAGGTTGAGGACCGCCAGCGCGGTCGGGTTCGGCGCAACCCCGGCAATACCCGAGGCGAGATTGTTATTGGGGAATGGCTGAGGCGCCGCACTGGAACTCTGGTGATAGAGCTGGATGGGGCCGGACGCGCCCGTCAGCGTGGGGTTGTACAACTCGGAGAAGTTGCCGGCCCGCTCCAGCAGTGATGGAACTGTCGTGATGGTTACGCCGGTATAGGCAATGCGATTGGCCTGGACGTCGGCAAAGAGGAACAGCTTGTTGCGCAGGAGGGGCAGCCCCACGGCCGCGCCAAACTGGTTCTCGTGGTACGCAGGCACGGAGGTCGCGTTCCAGTCCCTGGCGTCGAAGGCCGTGTTGCGCACGAACTCCCACAAGCTGCCATGCACGCTGTTTGTGCCCGACTTCAGGCTGGTGTTGATGATTGCACCCGCGGAGTGACCGAACTCGGCCGAATAGTCGCCGCTCTGCACCTTGAACTCCGCAAGCCCCTCGGACGGGGGCTGGGCCACAAAACTGGCGCCGGTGGGGAAATCGACCAGATGATTGTTGTTGTCCACGCCGTTGAGCATGTAGTTGTTCTGCTCCGCGCGCTGACCGTTGGAGTTGAAGTCGCCGGTGCCGGCGCCGTGCGAGCCCTGCGGAGGGGCCGCGCCCGCGGCCAGTTGCGCGATGAACACCCAGTTACCGCCGCTGAGCGGAACCCTGTTGATGGATTGCGCGCCGGTCGTCTGACTGGTCGAACTCTCCTGCGTCTGCATCGGCGGCGCAATGGTGGTGGTGGTGTCGGACGCAGCTCCACGCTTCAGCGTGACAACAACGCTAAGCTGCTGCTGCATGCTGATCGTCAGGCCAGTCAGCGTGGTGGTTCCGTAGCCCGGCGAACTGGCGGTCACCCTGTAGTTGCCAATCTTGATCGGCGAGAAGAAAAAGACGCCGGAGCCGTTCGAGTTGCTCTTCAGCACCAGCCCTGTATCGTCATTGGTCAGCGTCACGCCGGCATTGCCGATCGCGGCGCCGGACGCGTCCTGGACCACGCCCGAAATCGTGCCCTGGTCTGCCTGTCCCGATGCGATGCGCACCAGGCCAAACAGCAGGACGAGCGCCAGGCAGAGCGACTTCACTCTCGTCCTGTTCTCTCGAAAACGTTGATGGGGAATTGCCATGGAGGGATGGGGGACCGGCGATGCAACGATATCCAGCGGGTTTCTCGGTTCTCTCGAATGCACAATAGTGATCAGTGTTGGGATGGAATCTCGTCTTCGGATTGCTCGTCCCGGAGGTCGCGGCTGGACAAGGTTCTGTCGCAGCCGCTAAGTCATTCAAAATATGGTGGCCAGAGACGGGATTGAACCGCCGACGCCGGCCTTTTCAGGGCCGCGCTCTACCACTGAGCTATCTGGCCTTGGCGATGCAAAACGCCTGATTCGGGACAGCCAAGAGCGCCCGGGCGAGAGCGAGAAAAGTCCGCGCGGTCAACTCCGGCGGATCCAAGCATCCAGCTAAAGTATAGCAACCCCGGCTGCCTGCGCCAAACCTGCCGCGCGTCGGACAGTAGACAACCGCGATATGCTGGGTGTCTGCATTCCCGATGCACCGAGAGGTGAGCCTCCATGTCCCGCATCTGCCAAGTTGCTGAATCCCTACGCAGCCGAGCTTTGACATCTGCATCGCTGTTGCTGCTTTCGACTCTGACACTGATGCCGGCCCTGCTGCTTGCGCAGGGATCTACGGGGGGTGAGCAGCGCGCGGTGCGCGCCTTCGACGCGGCGATGTCAGCCAAGGCCAACGCGCTTGCCCTCGAAGCGTTTCTGGCCAGAATGCCCAAGGGCGGCGACCTGCACATGCATCTCTCCGGCGCGGTCTACGCGGAAACGTTTCTGAAGGAAGCGGCGACTGACAAACTGTGCGTGAATCCGAAGACGCTAAGCTTTGCCAAGAATGTGGGGCTCGCCAAGGACCCGCCAAAGGGCCCGATCTGCGCGGATGGAAGCGTGCCTGCAGCCAGCGTCTTCCAGAACCAGAAACTCTACGATGCGCTGGTGGATGCGTTCTCGATGCGTGGCTTTGTGGCTTCGGCGGGAGTGAGCGGGCACGACCAGTTCTTCGCCACCTTCGACCGATTTGGCGCGCTCGACAAGTCGCACGCCGGCGAGTGGCTGGACGAGGTGGCCACGCGCGCGGCATCACAGAACGAGCAGTACCTTGAAATCATGCAGACGCCGAGCTTCTTCGAGCTGGCTCCTCTGTGGAACTCGCTCGGCTGGCCGGCGACGCCGGCGGGCGCGAAGCCTGATCCCGAGGGCGATGCGACCGGGACCTCACGCGCCGAACTCGACGCGCTGCGAACGAAGCTGCTGGCGGGCGGGCTGCGCGACGAGGTTGCATTGGACGTGAAGGAGTTCGACGACGCGCTTGCCGCGCGCAAACGGATCGAGCACTGCGGCGAGGCCAGTGCCGCACCAGCCTGCGCGGTGAAGATTCGCTTTCTCTATCAGGTGCTGCGCGCGAATCCTCCGCAGCAGGTCTTCGCGCAGACGCTGCTTGCCTTCGAGGTGGCCAGCGCGGACGCGAATGTGGTTGGGCTGAACTTCGTGCAGCCCGAGGACGCGACCCTCTCCATGAGCGAGTACAACCGTCAGATGCACATGCTGGACTATCTGCAGCGCATCTATCCCAAGGTGCACATCTCGCTGCACGCGGGCGAGCTTGCGCCGGGGCTGGTGCCGCCGGAGGGATTGAAGTTCCACGTCCGCGAGGCAGTCGAGCTGGGCCACGCGGAGCGGATTGGGCATGGAGTCGACGTGATGTACGAGCGCAATCCGCGCGCCCTGCTGCGCGAGATGGCCGACCGCCATGTGATGGTGGAGATCAACCTGACCTCGAACGATGCGATTCTGGGCGTTGTTCCGCCGCACCATCCGCTGCCGGAGTACCGCGCGGCGCATGTGCCGGTGGCGCTCTCCACCGACGACGAGGGCGTCTCGCGCATCGACCTGACACACGAGTACGTGCGCGCGGCGATGGAGTACGGGCTGGGCTATCTCGACCTGAAGGCGATGGCGCGGACCTCGATGGAACACAGCTTTCTGCCCGGCGAGAGCCTGTGGGCGAAGCCCGACGACTTCACGCGCGTGAAGGCGGCGTGCGCGGGACAGGCTGTGGGCGCGGCATTGCCCGCGACACTGCCGACGGCGAAGTGCAGGTTGCTGCTGGGATCGAGCGAGAAAGCGGCCGAGCAGTGGGAGTTGGAGCGGCGATTCGCGGCCTTCGAGGCGGGCCTGCCGTAGATTATGCGCGGCGGGAACGGTGCGAGCTTCAGCGACCACGCCAGTTCTCGACTCTTCGCTGTACTATCTTTGAGCACGCGGTTTGAGCACGCACGTGCGCGAGGAGATGCAATGAGGATTGCAGTTGGAGTGGGCTTGGTGGCGGCGCTGGCTGTGGGGATGATGGCGCAGAGCGCGTCTGCGGCTGTTGTTGGCGTTGCAGCCACGAAGCTCTGCGATGCGCGGACGTACGGCGCGAAGGCGGACGGCGTAACCAAAGACACCAAGGCCATCCAGGCGGCGATTGATGACTGCGCGAGCGCGGGCGGTGGGACGGTGCGTCTGAGCGGCGGAACATTTCTCACCGGGCCGATTCTGCTGAAGAGCAACATCACGCTGGAGATTGAGAAGGGCGCGGCGTTGCTGGGCTCGCCCGACCGCGCGGACTATCCGATGGTGACCTTTGCGCGCAACCAAACGGTGCAGCCGCTGGTCAGCGCGGTGAACGCGGAGAATGTGGCCATCACGGGCGAGGGCACGATCGACGGAAACGGCAAGGTCTGGTGGGACTATATCGTCGGAGCGAAGGACGCCGGTGTTCTGGGCAACGACCATCCGCGGCCGTTTGGCGTGCTCTTCGACCACACGAAGCACGTGCGCATGGAAGGCGTCACGGTGCAGAACTCGGGCATGTGGCAGATTGTGCCGTATTATGCGGACGATGTGACGATCCGCAACGTACGCATTCTGGCTCCGAAGTCGCCCAACACGGACGCGATCGATCCGTTCAGCTCAAGCAACGTGCTGATCGACCATGTGTTTGCCAGCACGGGGGACGACAACATTGCGATCAAGAGTGGAGCGATCAACTCGCCGGGGCCGGACGCGCCGAGCCGGAACATCACGATTACGGACTGCACGTTCGAGAACGGGCATGGGATTTCGATTGGCAGCGAGATTGCGGGCGGCGTGCAGAATGTCCGCGTGGAGAGGGTCAGCTTCAAGGGGACGGACCAGGGAATTCGCATCAAGTCGGCGCGCGACCGCGGCAACGATGTGTCGGAGATCTCGTATAAGGACATCACGATGGTGGATGTGAAGACCGCGATCCTGATTACCGAGTACTACCCGCACCCTGCGCCAGAGGGCGACGTTCCGGCCGAGCCGGTGGGGCGGCTGACGCCGAAGTTTCACGACATCTCGATCGAGAATCTGACGGCGACGGGAAGCGGCTCGGCGGGGACGATTGTGGGCCTGCCGGAGTCTCCGGTGCTGGGGCTCACCATGAAGAATGTGCACATCGCGGCGAAGACAGGATTGTCGATTGCCTACGCGACCGTGACCATGCACGATGTGGTGGTCACACCGCAGACGGGCGAGGCGATGATGATTGCGCCAACGGCGAAGGTCACAATCAAAAAATAATTCTTGTCCTCGCATAAGATTCTGTCCGGCTGGAATGAGTGGCGGCGGGGCAGATGCGAGCTTGCGAGCATGGCCGAGGGCACCAACGTCGCCGTGGCGACCGGCACGCAGGGCTTCGCCTCATTGTCCCTCCAACAAGGGCCCAGAGGGATTTCTCTGTCACTCCCACCCGCATCTGTCTCCAGCCGACGGCGTACACTTGACGCGGCAGGTCGGAGGCCCATCGCATGTTCACGCGCAGCGCATTTCCAAGGCATTTCAACCGCGGATTGACACTCCTTACCGCACTCGTCCTCGGCGCGCTCGCCCCGGCAGTTCGCGCCCAGACCCAGGCTCCCGCTGCCTCTTCCATTCAGCCGCCGTCGTTTGATGTGATCTCGGTCAAGCCCAACAAGACCAGCATTGGTTCGCACGGCCTGATCATCACGGAGTTCACCACCGACGGATTCCGCGGCACCAACGTCCCTGTCCATTCGCTGCTGCTGCAAGCATACGGGCTGCACGAGGGCGAAATTATCGGCGAGCCACCGTGGGCCAGCTCCGAAGTCTTCGACATCGAGGCCAAAGTTGCGGGGCCCGACGTTGCCTCCTTCTCCAAACTCGACTCCGATCAGCGCCAGGCGATGCTACAGCAGGTCCTCGCCGAACGGTTCAAGCTGGCCACCCACCGCGAGACCCGTGAGCTGCCCGTCTACGCACTGACCGTCGCCAAGGGA